>SFIY01000055.1 GCA_004555205.1 Clostridiales bacterium | reverse complement strand
GCAATAAGGTCCCCTTTGCCGACGAGAACGTCTCCGAGATCAGCTGCCACGCCATGGGCGTCCATGTCACCGACCCGACTGTCAAGGCCATCATCGATATCGGCGGCCAGGACGTTAAGGGCATCAGCATCGATACGGACGGCACCGTTAAGAACTTCGCCATGAACGACAAGTGCGCCGCCGGCACCGGCCGTTTCTACGAGGCGATGGCGCGTTCGTTTGAGATGACGCTGCCGGAGTTCTCCAACCTCTCTCTCGGCGCGAAGAACGTCATCCCCATCACCGCCCAGTGCACCGTGTTCGCCGAGTCCGAAGTTATTACGCTCGTCGGCGAGGGCAAGCCCATGGACGAGATCGCCGCCGGCATCCAGATGGCCGTCGCCAAGCGCTGCTTCGTTATGGCGAAGAAAGCGGGCGCGACCGACAGCATCACCCTGACGGGCGGCTGCGCGAAGAACGCCGGTCTGAAGCAGGCCATTGAGCATGTTCTCAAGCTCAAGGTCATCGACCTCAAGACCGACCCGCAGCTCATGGGCGCTCTCGGCGCGGCGGAATACGCCCGCCAGAAGGGACTTTCGAAAGGAGTATAATTTCTTATGAAAAAATTCTGGAAAGTGTTCGGTAAGATCGCCGGTATTCTGACCGCGGTCATCGGTATATTGTTTGTGGTCTATTTCTGGAACCTCGACCAGAAGCTCCTCTCCTGGGCGTATACGCAGGTCAACCGGATCTTTGACCGCAAGAAAACGGATATTAAGTTCTGATGGAGCTATTTAACGGATGTATTTATGAAACGGAGGAGCTGCTTCGCAGTTCCTCCGCGAAAAAATGGGCGTATGACCCGACCGCCTGCTGGCCTGAGACGTCCCGGAATGAGCTTATCATGCTCCGCGAGGCGGCGTATGAGCTTGGCGGCAGCGCCAAAAGCGCCGTGGCATTCAGCTGCTTCACAACCAACGAGCGTCTGGTCGGTCCGGACGAGGTCTGGCTGTATGGGCCCGATCTCTCGGAAATCCGCGGCGACTGCGCATTTGCGCGCATCGTTCTGTTCTCCATTCAGGACGTGGGAGAAGAGGACGAAGCATACCGCGCGCTGCAGGACATTGAATTTGTCAAATACCATGTATTCCCGAAGGGGTACATGATCCGCGCCCTCTCGGAGGATAACCGCGAGCAGGTGCGTGTCAGCCGCGCTGCCATCCGCGACGGCATCTCCTTCCGGAACGTCGGTTTTGACTATATCCGCAGATTCCGTGAAAAGGAAAACGTTCGCAGCGTGCGCGTGATCTTCGTAACTGCGCCGGAAGCGGATTATGCCGCGCTCCGCGCAAATGCGCGCAAAGTCTCGGACATTACCCGTTCGCTCAGCACCATCCTGGACGGCATACCCACCGACTGCGACTCGTGCGGACTGCGCGAGATCTGCGATGAAGTTGAGGGTATGCGCGAGCTTCATTTCCAGCAGGCGGGGAAGCAGTCTCCGTCGGAAAAATAAGAAAGCATCAACGGAGGAAGCCCCATGCGTGATTTGAAAAACGTATTCTTCTTCGACGATCTGCTGCAGGAGGCTTATAACCCCCTTGTCCGGCAGGCGAAGGAAGAAGGAAAGTTTGCTCTCGGCTACACCTGCTATTTCATGCCGGAGGTCCTTCTCGACCTGCCCGGCTGCTTCAGCGTCCGTCTCCGCGCACCGCGCTGCACCTCCCCCGATATGGCCACCTATTACATGTCCAGCCGTGTCTGTCACTACGCCCGCAGCCTTTTGGAGCGTGCGCTCGAGGGCGGCTACAACTTCATCGACGCCCAGCTCGGCACGGAGACCTGCACCGGCACCTGCCGCTTCCAGGAGCATCTTGCGGAGCTGCCCGATCTCATTCAGAACGAAAAGTTCTTCGTCTCCTTCACGGATGTCCCGTTCAAGAGGAACGAGAACAGCGTCGAGCACTTCATGGCTACACTGCAGAAGCACGTCCTCGACGAGCTGCACGAGCATTTCGGCATCGATACGTCCGACGAAGCTCTGCGCACCGCGATCGAGGCGCACAACGAGGTCTGCGACGTCATCACGCAGATCGGCAGCTTCCGCAAGCTGGACAACCCCACGATCACCGGCACGGAGTTCCACATCATCAATCTCGTTTCGATGGTCTGCCCGAAGTACCTGATCCTTCCGTATCTGCGTGAGACGCTTGAGGATCTGAAGCTTCGTGAGCCGGATCCCAAGCCCAATTACCGCGTAAAGGTCGTTGTCGCCGGCTCGGAAAACGACGACCCCGATTTCACCAAGCTCATCGAGAGCTGCGGCGCTCTTGTCGTTGCCGACCGCTACTGCTACGGCTCGCTGCCCGGACGCGAAAAAATCGAGATCCGAGAAGGGGAGACGGCGCTCCACGCGGTTGCCCGTCATTATCTTGAAACAAGCGTCTGCCCGCGTTCCATGGAGCAGAGCGCCATGCGCCAGCGAAAAAAGTACATAGCCGACGTTGCCAAAGAATACAAAGCGGACGGCGTGATCGTGGAGTCGAACAAATTCTGCGAGTACTGGAGCTACGAGCGCGTGGCGGATACGCTGATCCTTCCGCGTGACTTTGGCCTGCCGGTTTGCTCGATCGAGAAAGAATACATCAACTCCGCCTCCGGTCAGCTCCGCACGCGCTTCCAGGCGTTTGTAGAGAGTCTGGAGATCAAGAAGATCCAGGAGAAGGAGGCCGCGAAGAATGGATAAGGCGAAAATGAAGAAAGCCCTGAAGGATTTCTGGTACGGCAAGCCCCATGGCGAGCGCCGTCTCGGCGACCTTCTGGAGGATAAAACCGGCCTTTACAAGCACCGTGAGTGGCGCGGCGTAAAGGACACGATGTACTATTTCAACAACATCTGGCTGTATAACTACGGTATGATGGTGGCGGACATCCTCAAGAGCGAAGAGCCTCTTGCCTTCTTCAAGGGCGTTTGGCGCTACCGTTGGGTCGGCCAGACCTATCTTCCGGTTCTGCACTGGTTCGACCGCGGCCTGCAGGGGCTTCGCGGCGAGGCGCTGCGCGCCTCCGCGTGGCATTACCGCGGCATGGTCAGCGTAACGATCCAGCAATTCCAGCGCATGTTCGCCGCCGATACGAGACTTCACGGCGGAAAGCAGAACGACTACTACAACCACACCATCGCCCACAAGGAAACGGTATGGGGCGGCGTGTTTTATCCATGGGCTGACAAATTCAAGCATGTCCCGCTGGAAATGATCCCGTATTTTGTCACCTGCCATGTGAACAGCCACACCGTACTCAACTATATCGACGCTGTGCAGTCCATCGGTCTGCCGGGCGATCCGTGCCCGATGTGTCAGGCGGAAGCCGGCATTTTTGTTCAGGATGTCGCGAGCACCGCTCTGCAGGACTGGTTCTTTGACAAGCCTCTGTATGCCATGCCTCAGCCGATGCAGTTTGACGATCCGCTCGTCAAGAAGCATTGCGCCAAGGAGATCGAAGGCGCCTGGAAATTTGTTGAGGAAATGACCGGCGTGCCGTTCAACTGGGATCAGCTCGTCAAGAATCTGGAAGCACAGAACGAACTGCAGCGCTTCGAGTGGGAAAAGTGGGACGTTGCCGCCAACACCGATTACTATCCCATCAACGGCGTTGCGCAGGCTCTCTACCGCATCTATCAGTCCCAGTACGGCGAAAACTTCATCTGGCATGAGGTTGACGCCCGCGTCCGCAAAATCATGGAGCGCTGCGTGAAGAACAAGACGGTGTCGTTCCCCGAAACACGCCACCGTGTGATCGCCTGGTCCTGCGCTCCGCTGTACTTCTCCAACTGGTGCACCTGGGCATACAACTGCTGGGGTCTGAACGTTGTTATCAACATGGACTCTCTTATGTTTGATATGACCATCCGTACCGACAGCTATGAGAATACGCTGGAGGACATGGCGCAGTACCACATGTGGGCGCCGATGCGCCGTATGGCGGTTGGCGGAATGCACCACTTCTTTGAGCTGTGGAAGTATATGGAACAGTTCAACTGCGATATGGTCGCTATGTACGATCAGCTCCAGTGCAAGGGCGCACAGGGAATGCACGGCGTATTTGAGGACGAATTCCGCAAGCGCAACATTCATGCTTTCTGGATTCCTCACGCTCTGCCGGACTGCCGCACCGTTTCCCGTGCGGAGATCCGCCGCATCATCAACGACTACATGACCACCGTCATGCACGAAGAGCCGCTCGATCCGTCGCTGCTTGAGTACGACGATTCCATGAGCTGGTAACAGGGAGGAAGAAAGAATGCGTAAACTGTTTAAGATCCTCGGCAAGATCGCCGGCATTCTGGCGGGGCTTTATGCGC
>SFIY01000054.1 GCA_004555205.1 Clostridiales bacterium | reverse complement strand
TAGCGCGATGGTGCAACGGTAACACAACAGGCTTTGATCCTGTCGATGTTGGTTCAACCCCAGCTCGCGCTGCCAACTAAGGCGTCATTAAATCGTGCAGTAGCGCACAGTTGGTTCGCCGCTGTGGCACCGGGCAATAGCTCGGCGCGGTTGACGCGGGAGGGAACGCCCGCACGAGCCGCAATTTTTAATAAAACATTCAAGGAGTTTGTCCCATCCGTGACGGGCTCCTTTTTTGTTTGCCGACGGGCATAAACGGAATACGCCGACGGGCGGAAAACGGAGGAATCATCATGGCAGAACCGAATACCAATCCCAACACCGCCGAGGGCGGGAACGAAGCTACTTTTACACAAGCCGAAGTAGATACCATCGTTGCAAAGCGTCTTGCTCGGGCAACCAAAGGAATGCCCAGCGAGGAAGAAATGAACGCTTACAAGGCTTGGAAAGCGAATCAGCAGAGTGAAGCGGACAGGATCAAGGACATCGAGAAAGAGCGCGACACCGAAAAGGCGGCGAGGCTTGCCGCCGAAGCGAAGGTAACGCAGTTTGAGCGGGAAAAGTATCTTACCGCAAAGGGCGTTTCGGCTGATGAGCTTGAATTTTACTGCTTTAAGATCGGGCAGAAAGTGACGGACACGGTGAGCTTTGAAAAGGCAGCCGACGAATGACGCTATGAATGCCCTTATCCGGGGCAAATTCAAATGAAATTGTGAGGTAAAACATGGCTACGAACATTACTGCAAGAACTGACCTTTCCGGTCTTATCCCCGAACCTGTCACCCGTGAGATCATTCAGGGCGTGACCGAGGGAAGCGCTGTCCTTAACATGGGACGCCGCCTCCCCAACATGACGAGCAAGACCCAGACTATGAACGTTCTGGACATGCTCCCGACCGCTTACTTCGTGAACGGCGACACCGGAACTAAGCAGACCACCAAGATGAAGTGGGATAAAAAGAAGATCGTTGCTGAAGAGATTGCCGTCATCGTCCCCATTCCCGAGGCGGTTCTTGATGACGCCGACTACGACATCTGGGGTGAAGTCCGCCCGCGCCTTGTCGAGGCGTTCGGCAAGGTCATTGACGGTGCGATCCTGTTCGGCACGAACAAGCCCACCTCTTGGCGCGATAGCGTCCTTGAGACTTGCACGAAGGCTGGTTCCGTCGTGGCTGCGACGCCGTACATCTATGATGACATCCTCTCCGAGGGCGGTGTTGTCGCCAAGGTCGAAGAGAGCGGCTATCTCGTCAACGGCATTATGTCCGCTATCCAGATGCGCGCGAAGCTGCGCGGTCTGAAAGACAAGGGAGGAAGCCCCATCTTCAAAACCGATATGCAGGGCGCGACGCCTTACGCGCTTGACGGCTCCCCCATGTACTTCCCGAGAAACGGCGCTTTTGACGCTTCCAAGGCGCTCATGATCGCTGGTGACTGGTCGGAGCTGGTTTACTCTATTCGCCAGGACATCACGTTCAAGATTTTCGATCAGGGCGTCGTGCAGGATCCTTCCGACAACAGCATCGCTTACAACCTCATGCAGAACGACATGATCGCTCTCCGTGCGGTGATGCGTCTCGGCTGGGAAATCCCGAACCCGAAGACGGCGTACAACGATACCCTGTCGAAGTATTGCCCGTTCGCGGTGTATGCTCCTGCCGGTACGGTCAACACCGTTACCGTAACCCCGGCCACCGCTACCGTTGCTAAGGGCGCGAGCAAAGCGTTTGCCGCCGCTGTGACAGGCGATGGTGCGGTGTCTAACGGCGTGCTGTGGAGCGTTTCCGGCACGGCTGCTGTTAAGGCCGGAACGAAGATCGACGAGAACGGCACGCTGACCATCGCCTCCACCGAGACGAATACTGCGCTGACCGTTACCGCGACTTCCAAGCAGGACGGCACGAAGTACGGCACGGCTGCCGTTACCGTGGGCTGATAAACCGGAGGGGCGCAGATGTACGCGACATACACTTTCTACACCGATACTTATCTCGGCAGCGCCCTGACGGAACAGGAGTTTGCCCGTGCATCCAAGCGGGCAAGCTCCTTTATCGACTATTACACGATAGGCAAGGCTAAGGATTACCCGGACGATGACAACGCGCTTGCGATGTGCTGCTGTGCGCTGGCGGAACAGTATCAAATTATTGAGAACGCCAAAGCGCAGAGCATGAGCGGAGGCGAGGTCAAGAGCCAGACCGTAGGCGCGTGGAGCAAGACATACGCGAGTGGAACTGAGACGGCGGAAGCCGCCCGGAAAACGCTGGAAGATATCGCTATGGACTATCTGGCATGGACTGGGCTTTTGTACAGGGGAGGGCAGCGCTGTGTTTCCACATACTGTGACTGTCTTTAACTCCTATGAGGACGACGACCTAAAGATGCACAACAGCATTACCATCCTGCGCGGTGTGCTGTTGGACGTGTCCAAGGGAACAAATGTTGCGAAGACGGGTCTTGCCGACGCTGACGCCGCCACGCTCTATATCCCCTTTACCGTTGATGCTGTCAGTACGACCGGCGACAAGAAAACGTATGTCGAGCCGAAAGCGTTCTATGCGGCAGAGAATCAACAGGGCTTGTGGACGCTGGATAGCGGCGGACATAGCAATTCCACGTCCACCTACTTTGTCAAAGGCGAGATTTCCGAAATGATGAGCCTTGCGCAGCTGCAAGAGAAATACGATTATGCGTTTGACGTGAGCACGGTTGATGTCCGTGATTTTGGCGGCGATATGATGCATTGGCAGGTCGGTGGCAAATGAGGATCACGCTAAAGATCAAGACCGTGAGCGGGGAAGACTTCAAATCCGCCTGTAAAGCGGCGGAGATCGTTGTTGCAACGCAAGCGCTGAAAGACACGATTCCATTCGTCCCTGCGCTGACGGGCGTTTTCTCCAACATGGCGCGGACGGATGGAAACGAGATCGTCTATACCGGCGACCAAGCCCGCTATCTGTACGAGGGAAAGGTCATGGTTGACGCCGCCACTGGTAAGGGCCCGATGAACATTCCTGATGTAGGGCTGCGCTGGCACAAGGGCGCAACGCTCACCCCGACGGCGAAAGACCTTGTTTTTACGACGGACATGCACCCGCAAGCTCAATCCCATTGGATGGACGCATCTTACAAGAAAAACGGCGACAAGTGGGCGCGTGTCGCAGAAAAGGCGGTGATCTCGTCCATTGGATGAAAAGAAACCTAAAACCTTAGTATCTGCAGAGGAAAACGCAGACGTTAGCCGCGCCGTGCGGCAATGGCTGAATACGTACCCGGAAAAACCGATTTCCAAGCTCGACTTTGAATGGTTGGGCGAGAAAAGCGGTTTATGCATTTCCACCATTCAGGCGGCGTACAAAACCAAGCAGTTTATCGACGGATCGTATCAAGCGCAGTACCAGTTCAAAATCATTTATCGCGTCCCGGCGAAGAACGCCGACGAGAGAATGAGCGCTGACGAGGTGCTTGATGCATACGGCGCGTGGGCGGAGGCAAATGCCGATAGTTTGACTATCGATGACGGTATCCGTGTGCGCAAGGTAAAACGCGACACGGCGGCAGCTCTCTTTGCCAGATATGAGGGCGACGTAGAGGATCATCAGATCCTCTTAACTTTAATTTACGAGGTGATTTAAAATTGGCTGAATACACTTGGACTACGACTGCTGGTCAGACCGTAGCGCGTGAGCTGCTTCTCGCTTATCTGAATACCGGCACGAGTTCTGCACCTGTTTGGTCGGTGATCGGCAAGCGCGTGGAGGACAGCTCCGAGGAATACGACTGGTCTACCGAGAGCAAGAAAGACATTCTTGGCGACACCTACGGCACGATGAAGAAGCCTGTCATTACGCAGTCTTTCGAGCCGTGCGAGCTTGACAGCGGCGACGCGGCGCAGCAGAAGATTTGGGATCTTGCCGTTGTGAAGCAGGACGCTATGGCGCTTGCGGCGATGGATATGCTTATCGTCCACACCTACGCTGGATTTGCCGAGCGCTACGAGGCTTGCATGGTCGAGGTTACTGGTCTCGGCGGTGAGGGTGGCGGCAGCGTCGGTATGCCGATCACTGTTACTTACGGCGGCAAGCGCACCATAGGCACGGCTACTAAGGGTTCTGGCGGCGCTGTCGAGTTCACCCCGGCGACCTGAGAACAGGAGGTTAAGCAATGCTTGAACTTAGACATGATACCGGAGTACAGGAAATCTCCATCAACGGAAAGGTGACGGTGTTGCTCAACCTCACCGACATTGACTTTAT
>SFIY01000010.1 GCA_004555205.1 Clostridiales bacterium | reverse complement strand
AACAATCCGATGCGATTATTTTTATACAGGCCAATCTGCACGTTACGAAAAGCCGTTCAGATAGCGATAAGGTGGTAAACAATACTGCTATTAACGTGCTAAATGCAGAATTAGCAAAACTCGCTGACGGAAAAAGCAAATTTTATCTTGATGCCAATATTCTGTTCGATGATAAAACAGGCGCACTATCTTCCGACAAATCGGAGGACAGTACGCATCTTTACGCTAAATATTACAGTGAGTGGGGTAAATGGATCATAAGACAAACGGCTTCACTGATCGGGGAGAGATGATTTTGACCGACAAAGACGCATTTTGCGAACATATACGGCTTTGTGAAAACGCAATGTATTCTTTGGCTTTTTCTATTGTCAGGAACGATTCAGATGCAGGCGAAATCATCAGCGAATCCATATACCGGGCCTATAAGAATTTAGATACACTAAAAAACGAAAAATCTTTTAAGCCGTGGATATTGCGTATTGTTCACAATACAGCGGTTGAAACGATCCGCAAAAATTCAAAAATTATACCTATGGGAGAAACACCGGATATTCCCGATGATAGTTCCGAAAACGACATAACTGCAAGACTTACAGTTTGTGAGGCTGTGAATTGCCTTAAACAGCCTTATCGTACAGTTGTTGTACTATTTTATTATGAAAATCTTTCGGTATCAAAAATCGCACAAATTACAAGCACAAATATAGGTACTGTAAAAAAGCAACTTTCCCGTGCCCGAAAGATGCTGCGAGAAATTTTGAAGGAGGATTTTAACGGATGAATGATTTTGATAAATATATAAAAAGCGAAGTGGCGAAAGAACAGACGGACATTCCTGATTCTGTGAAAAACCGTATAGAACAAACACTTGTAGACTTGCCTGAAAAGAAACCCGTTAAAAAACAAATTCGTATATTACCCCGTATTGCAGCGTCTGCAGCCTGCTTTGTTTTTATAATACTTTTCTTATTGCCTAATGTGAGCGTAACATACGCACAGGCTCTGGAGCAACTTCCCGTAATCGGTGACCTTGTAAGAGTTGTTACGATTCGCAACTATTATTATGACGACAATCATTGGAAAATGGATATTAACATACCGCAAATAGAGAGTGAAGATAGCAAATCTGTGGATTATATAAATAAAAATGTCAGTGAGCTTACAACTGCTCTTATAAATCGATTTTATGAAGATCTTGAAATTAACGGAAACAAGGGTTACGGCTCGCTTAATGTAGATTACGAAGTCGTGACCAATACAGATTCCTGGTTCACATTAAAGCTAACCGTTTGCCAAACCGCCGCAAGCAGCAACACTTATTTTAAATTTTATCACATTGATAAAAATCAAGGAAAGATAGTCGAGCTTGGCGACCTGTTCAATACCGATAAATTTTCCGATAGTCTTGTGGCAGAAATCAAAAAGCAAATGCAAGAGCAAATGGCAAACGATGAAAATATCTCATATTGGATAAATACTAGTGGGATAGGCGAAGAATTTGCAACGGTCAGTGCAGACCATAATTTCTATTGGAATGAAAACGGTGATTTAGTAATTATCTTTGACAAATACGAGGTTGGACCCGGCTCAATGGGAACACCCGAATTTGTTATAGACAAAGGTGTAATTAGGGATATTCTGAAATCGGAGTTTAAAGATGTTATTTCATAATATGCAGTTATTTCTTTTATAAAATCCCTTGAAAAAAACGATGATAGGTGTGTACAATATTTTTGTCAGCGTGGCAACGATTTGGCAACAAAAAATCGGATAGCGTGTGCGTTACCGATAATACAAATAATGTAGATAATCTCTGCTAAAGCTCATAAACAAATGCGTTTAAGATTGATTTACAGGGAGCGAGTGGGAATGATCATATTTGTTGCCGCAGCAGCGGTAGTTGCTGTAATGCTCTCTGCCATGGTGCAAAAAGCAGCTTTTCCGCAGAGCGGACAGGTGAGACCATTCGGCTTGCGTTTCCTGGGCGATGTTTCCGGCGCCTATGGATGACGGCACCTTTGGTCCTGGTATTTCTGATGCCCATATTTATCTTTTCCGAAGCGATAAAAATCGGTTTAATTGTTTACTTTCGGGTAGTTGATTTGGCATAAGTTTGCCATGAAGACTCGTCTTATTTCGGGAGTACTTTGTGTTTGTGGTAAACCCATGGTATCCTACGGGCTGGCCGGGCCTTCAACTTTCATTTAAGTTTACAATATGTTTCTATGGTTAAGGAGGTCTTATATGAAAAAGAAAATATGGCTCCCGATCATTGCAGCAGTTGTCCTGCTCGCCGTCCTCTTTGTTCCGATTCCTTCCGGAACCTACAAAGACGGCGGCACAAGGGAATATGCCGCATTGACTTATAAGATTGTGGATTGGAATAAACTGACCTCTGACGGTAAATATGATAAAACAAAAATCTACTTTTTCCCCAATAACTTTAAATCTATTAACGAGCTTTGGACATATGAAGAGGATGAGGTGGAATATCAATTCAATGCTACGATTCTCGAATTGAGCGACACCACCGCTTTGGTTGAACCCTTGGAGGATGAAGACGAACGGCGCAGCAGCGACAAAATATCCTTTGGCCTCAAGGGGCTTGATGACATTGAAGCTAAGGTTGGCAGCGTGGTGGAAGTCACTTATGCCGGCGGCATGATGGAGTCCTATCCCGCACAGATCAAGGCCGTAAGCTGGAAGCTGTCCGACAATCTGCGTCATCTCGAATTCACAGAACAATGGCTTGATAAGGCTACGGCAGCAACGTATGAAAATGATATTTTTAGCGATATTATTATCACAAGGATCTATGCAAACTGCTTCTTTGCCGAACCCGTCATTCCTGGTCCTTATGAAATCAAGCTGAACGGTACACTCTCTGACGAGTGGTGCGTAGGGGATCAGGTAATCTGCACATACGAAAACACTTACTACGACGAGGAAAATAATCGTGTAGAAGCTGACATGCTGACCATCAGAGAAAGCACTTTTGAAATGGAACCCGGTGAGTGTTATAAGCCGGTTATCTATCTCTATCCCGAGGAAGAAACCGATATATCAGTCAATCTTATTCTGGATGGCAGACTGACCTGCACCTATCCTGCTTATAACGATGGCTGGACAGTAACAGCGTCACCTGATGGAACGCTGACCGATGCAAAAGGCCGGACCTATAACTATCTCTACTGGGAAGGGGAAACCTATGCCCGGTATGATCTCTCCAAAGGCTTCTGTGTAAAAGGGGAAGATACCGCTGTATTCCTTGAAGACGCGCTTGAAAAGCTCGGACTGACGCGGAGAGAAGCAAACGAATTTATCGTTTATTGGCTGCCGCAAATGCAGGATAATCCCTACAACATCATTTCGTTCCAGACCGGTATCTACACCAACGCGGCGAAGCTGGCGGTCAATCCTGCCCCTGATACGCTGATCCGCGTATTTATGGCTTGGCAGGCATCTGATACTCCGGTTGTGCTCGAAAACCAGGAACTGTCTGCTCCCGATCGTACCGGCTTCACCGTTGTTGAGTGGGGCGGAGCGGAGATGAAGTAAGCAGGCGGGAATACGGAGCTTAAAAGAAAAAAGCGTTCACAAAACGCTTATTTTGCGAATCATATAGCTATATAACACCCTTGTTTTCGTGACCACGAAATGGCAACGAGAAATCAGATAGCATATGATTTGCCGATAATACGAATAATGTAGATACTCCTTGCTGAATCACGCGAACAAATGCGTTTAAGATTGATTTACAGGGAGCGAGTGGGCGAATGACAAAAAAGCACGGGTGTTCCCGTGCTTTTTCTTTATGGCGCTTCATACAATGCTATCGGTGATGAAATGAAACGGATGGTAATTGTGCTGCTGTCGCTGCTGCTGCTGCTGCTGTGTGGCTGTACGGCGCACAGTGAACCGCCGCAGCAGGTGACAGCAGAAGAAAAAATAGAAAGTCCCTGCTATGTGGCGCTGACATTTGATGACGGGCCCTCAGCCAAATACACGCCGCCGTTATTGGACGGATTAAAGGAGCGCGGCGTGCATGCTACGTTTTTCCTGATCGGCAGTCTGACGGAGGAAAATGAGGAGCTGGTGCGGCGCATGAAGGCGGAGGGACACCAGATCGGCAATCACTCCTATGACCATGCCAAGTTGACGGAGATGACCTGCGCCACGGCATTGGCAGACATTGCCCGCGGCGATGAAGCGCTGCGCCAAATCCTGGGGGAGGACGACTATTGGGTGCGGCCGCCCTACGGCTTTATCGGCGAGGAAATCTGCTGCGCCGTATCCACGCCTCTGATCTCCTGGTCAGTAGACACGTTGGACTGGAAAACAAAAAATGTGGGGAAAATTCTGGACATTGTCTACCGCGACTATGCCGACGGCGCCATTATCCTCATGCACGATCAGTATTCATCTACGGTGGAGGCAGCGCTGCAGGCGATTGACCATCTGCAGGCGCAGGGGGTAAAGTTTGTCACCGTGCGGGAGCTGTTTGCGTGTAAAGGCGTGGTGCCTGCCTGCGGCAAGCTGTACCGCATGGCAAAATAAAAGGCACGCAGTGCAAATGGGTATGCACTGCGTGCCTTTACATTTCAATTTACTTACACACCGGCGGCTGCCATGCAGTTGAGGATCAGCGTCAACACCACAAAGGCGGCGGCGATCCACTTGGTGGCCTTTGCCAGCTTGGCGTCGATAGATCTGGCCTTGCCCTTGGCCATATAGGAATCGGCAATGCCGCCGATGGCACCGGAGAGCCCCCGGCTCTTACCGGACTGGAACAGAACGACAGTAATCAAAATCAAAGCGGCCAATAGCTGCAGAATCGTAACAAAAATCATCATAACGGATTTCCTCCCTCTATAGTCATGCAAAAACGCATATATTCAGATACCTGTCCATTTTACCACAGCATATAAGGGATTTCAAGTGCAATTACATGATTTTTTTCATAAATTCGCCGTAGAAAAGTTTAAAAAACCATAGAACAAATGTTGTAATTCGCAAAAAAACATGGTACAATAGGTGTGACTTGGATATGTCTCACATGAAAAAGGAGGACACCATGGCAAAACTGACAAAGATGCAGCAGCAGATCTATGATTATATCGCCCGAACCATTCAGGACCAGGGCTATCCGCCTTCCGTGCGCGAGATCGGTGACGCGGTGGGCTTGAAATCGCCCTCCACCGTGCATTTCCATTTGAAACACATGGAGGAGGCCGGCGTCATCAGCAAGGGGGCCGGCAAGGGCCGCGCCTTGACACTGACGCAGCCGGCCAAAGTGCGGGACCTGCCTCGACAGGAAGCGGGTATAGCGGCGGAGGAACCGCCTGCCAACAGGATTCCTATTGTGGGCACCGTGGCAGCCGGTACGCCGATTCTGGCGCAGGAGTGTATTGAGGACTATCTGACCTACGACACCGGCCATCGCAGCGGCGAATATTTTGCGCTGCGTGTGCGCGGCGAGTCTATGCTCAACGCGGGCATCCTGCCGGACGATCTGGTGGTGGTGCATCAGCAGCAGACAGCCAATAACGGCGAGATCGTGGTGGCGCTGCTGGACGATGAAGCGACGGTGAAGCGCCTGTCCCGCCGCGGCGGTGAAGTATGGCTGCTGCCGGAAAACGAAGCGTACAGCCCCATTGATGGCCGTGAGGCCCGGATTTTGGGCAAGGTCACGGCGGTCATCCGTCAATATTGAACATGAAAAAAGCGGGAGCCGAAGCTCCCGCTTTTTTGTATGTGTGTTATGTAGGCTTACAGTTGGTTCAGAGCCTGCTCCAGATCGGCGATGATGTCCTCGGCATTCTCCAGACCGACGGACAGACGGATCAGACCGGCGGCGATGCCGGAGGCTGCCAGCTCTTCCTCGGTGTAGGTGGAGTGGGTCATGGAAGCGGGATGCTCGATCAGGGTTTCCGCATCGCCCAGGGACACGGCCACGGTAATCAGATGCAGTGCGTTAACCAGCTTCACGCCGGCAGCGCGGCCGCCCTTGACCTCGAAGGAAACCATGCCGCCGAAGTCCTTCATCTGCTTGGCAGCAATGTCGTGACCCACATGGTTCTTAAGGCCCGGATAATAGACCTTCTCCACAGCGGGATGAGCGTCCAGGAAGGCAGCGACCTTGCGGCCGTTCTCGCAGTGGCGTGCCATACGCAGCTCCAGCGTCTTCAGACCGCGCAGGATCAGGAAGGCGGCAAACGGATCCATCACGGCGCCGGTCATATCCTTCAAACCGAACATACGAACCTGCATGCAGAACTCAGCAGAGCCGACCACGAAGCCCGCGATCACATCGCCGTGACCGTTCAGATACTTGGTAGCGGAGTGCACCACCACATCGGCGCCCAGGGTCAGGGGCGTCTGCAGCGCGGGGGAGGCGAAGGTATTATCGCAAACGACCTTGATCTCGGGATTGTAAGCGTGAGCGATCTCGGCCACGGCAGCGATGTCGGTGATCTTCAGGTTGGGATTGGCGGGAGTTTCCAGATACACAGCAACGGTGTTCTCCTTCAGGTGTGCCTTCACGGCCTCCAGATCGGAAGTATCGATAAAGTCAACTTCCACGCCATAGCGGGTCATGCCGTGATTGAGCAGAGCGAAGGTGCAGCCATACAGCGTGCCGTCGGCAATAATGTGCTTGCCGGCGCCGGCGATGGTCCACAGGGCGGAGGAGATAGCGCCCATACCGGAAGCGGCAGCTACGCAGGCTTCGCCGCATTCCAGAGCGGCAATTTTCGCTTCCAGAACGGAAACGGTGGGGTTACCCAGACGGGTGTAGATGTAGCCGCCCTCTTCACCGGCAAAACGACGACCGCCCTGCTCGCAGCTATCAAAAACGAAAGTGGAGGTCTGGTAGATGGGAGTGGTCAGTGCGCCGTACTGTACATCCTTGACATTACCGGCGTGGATGGATTTGGTGCCGAAACCGCAATTATTGTTCATCATTGTGAGTTCCTCCTTGCATATATGTTTTGTATTTTCGCGCAAAATACACTTTGCTGTTTCAAATGTAGCACATTTTTGCCCAAGAGTGGTAGTTTTGTATTCAAATGACTGGATATAAGTTAAATAGATAACAAACCATGAGAAGAAAAATAATTATTACACTAATTGTATTTTTATTATGCTCAGGCAACGCCGAATAGGCCAATAAATTGGTGAAAAGAAAGAAAAAGAATAAAATATAACCGTAAAAAATCAAGAAAATAAATCATAAATTATTCAGATAACAAAATTCGGCCGGGTATGTCCTTGCCAACCTAAGAAAAATATGGTATAACACATATAGAAACACGGATTCCGCTATGGAATCGTTAAAACAATTTTCAGGAGGAATAGGATATGAAGAAGATTATTGCCACCACCAATGCGCCCAGTGCCATCGGCCCTTACTCTCAGGCAGTGGATTGCGGTGCATTCCTGATTACTTCCGGCCAGGTGCCTTTTGACCCCGCTACCGGCGAATTTGTCCCCGGCGGCATTGCCGAGCAGACCCGTCAGTCCCTGACGAATGTGAAGGCGATCCTGGAGGCTGCCGGATTGACCATGGACCATGTGGTCAAGACCACCGTATTCCTGCAGGACATGGGCGACTTTGCTGCCATGAACGCTGTGTATGCCGAGTTTTTCACGGAGGGCAACTATCCTGCCCGCAGTGCTGTGGAGGTGGCGAAACTGCCCAAGGGTGCTCTGGTGGAGATCGAGGCCATCTGCCTGAAGTAAAAATTGCCTGATAACGAATAGGGGATCGGATGAAAATTCGATCCCTTATTTTTGTACTTGTTATCCTGAGAAAAATAGTATATAATAAATAACTAATTGTAAGCTTGTGGCAATCATCTTCTTTAAGAAAGGAAATGAACTATGATAAAAGTCCGTACCGACCAAGGCGAGATCAGCATCAGCAACGCTGTGTTTACGACCATCACCGGTGCCGCCGCCACCAATTGCTTCGGCGTGAAGGGCATGGCCTACCGCAGCATGACTGACGGCATCGTGCACCTGCTGCGCCCGGAGAGCATGAGCAAGGGCGTGAAGGTCACCTATAATGACGACAACACGGTTTCCATCGAACTGCATATTGTGGTGGAAAACGGCGTGAATATCACCACGGTTTGTCGCTCCATCATGAGCGAGGTCAAATACATGGTGAACCAGAACACCGGCGTGGAAGTCCGCGAGGTCAACGTCTGTGTGGATTCCATTACGGTGTAAGCTACGCCAATCAAAGGAGAAATGTAAAAATGACAGAGAGAATTAACGGCGGCGCCTTTAAGCAGATGGTGCTGTTCGGTGCCGCTTGCATTACAGCGCAAAAACAGGTAATTAACGATCTGAATGTGTTTCCTGTACCTGACGGTGATACCGGCACAAACATGAGCTTGACGATCCAGACCGCCGCTGCCGAACTGCGCAAGAGCGAGCCGGCTTCTGTGGGTGAGGCCGCCAAAATCACGGCTTCTGCGCTGCTGCGCGGTGCGCGCGGCAACTCCGGTGTGATATTGTCGCTGCTGTTCCGCGGTATGTCCAAGTCCTGCAAGAATATGAACGAGATGGACGGCGCGCAGTTGGCTGCCGCCATGACGGACGGCGTCACCACCGCCTACAGTGCGGTGATGAAGCCTGCCGAGGGCACGGTGCTGACGGTCAGCCGTCTGGCGGCTGCCCGGGCCGTGGAGGCCGCAGGCGAAAACAACAACGCCGAGTATGTGCTGGCCGAGGCCATTAAGGCGGGCTATGTGACGCTGGAGGAAACCATTGAGATGAATCCGGTGCTGAAAAAGGCCGGCGTGGTGGATGCCGGCGGTAAGGGCTACCTGATCGTGCTGGAGGGTATGCTGCGCGCTTTGCAGGGTGAGGCCGTGCCGGAAGTGGAGGATACGCCCGAACAGGAGAAGGCCGATTTTGGCATGATCTCTGATGAGGAGATCACCTTCACCTATGACACCGTCTTTATCGTCCGCAAGACATCGGAGCTGTCCCTTGAGCCGCTGCGCGCTTATCTGAGCAGCATCGGTGACTGCCTTGTCATCGGTGAGGATGACGATGCCTTTAAGGTTCATGTCCATACGGATACGCCGGGCGATGCCATTACCGAATCGCAGAAATACGGCACGCTGGAGCTGGCGAAGATCGAGAATATGCGCACGCAGCACGAGGAAGTGGCTGCCGGCAGGAAAGCGCAGAGCGCGGATGATCTGGACGCCGTGGAGGAGGAGCTGGAGAGCGGGGAAACCGTGGCTGCACCGGAGAAGCGTTACGGTTTTCTGGCTGTGTGTGCCGGTGACGGCCTGGCTGCCACCTTCCATGATCTGGGTGTGGACCGCATTGTCAGCGGCGGCCAGACCATGAATCCCTCCACCGAGGCGATTTTGCAGGAGATTAACCGCACGCCCAGCGAAGTGGTGTTCGTGCTGCCCAACAATAAGAATATCACCATGGCTGCCCAGCAGTGTGTTGGTTTGACGGAGAAAGAGGTCGTCGTGGTGCCTACGGCCACCGTGCCCCAGGGTATCACCGCCATGATGCATGTGGATTTGGACGAGCAGGACCCGCAGGTGATGGCACAGACCATGATCGAGGCGGCCTCTCAGGTCACCACCGCCCAGATCACCTATGCGGCCCGGGATTCCGACTTTGACGGCTTTGCCATCAATGAGGGCGACTATCTGGCGCTGGTGGACGGCAAGCTGTTCGGCACCGACCGTGAGATCGGCGTGCTTTTGACGAAGCTGGCCAATCTGGCAGCGGAAAAGGACGGCGAGTTTATCACCGTCTTTACCGGCGAGGGCGTGTCCGATGAGGAGACCGCCGCTACGGAGGAACTGTTCACTTCCGCTTGCCCCGGCGCTGAGGTGACGATGCTGCCCGGCGGTCAACCCGTGTACTATTATATTATTTCCATCGAATAACACACAGCCCGCCGCGTGGTCAGCGGCGGGCTGTTACATAGGAGAAATCACAATGGAAACCTGGGATATTTACGATGTGCGGCGCCGTCCCACCGGCCGCACCATGCTGCGCGGCGAAGCGGTGCAGGCGGGCGATTACCATTTGGTGGTGCATGTGATCTTTTTCAACCGCGCCGGACAGATGCTCATTCAGCAGCGCCAGTCGTGCAAGAGGAGCTGGCCGGAGTATTGGGACATCTCCGTGGGCGGCTGCGCCATACAGGGTGAAAGCAGCCAGCAGGCGGCCATGCGTGAGGTGCGGGAGGAGCTGGGCCTTTTGGTGGATTTGAGCGCCGCAGCCCCCGATTTGACCCTGTCGTTCCCCGGCGGCTTTGACGATATGTATATCGTGGAGCGCGAGCTGGAGGCCGAGACGCTGGAATTACAGGCGGAAGAAGTGAAAACGGCCCGCTGGGCGGACCGCCGGGAGATTTTGGCGCTGCTTGCGCAGGGCGATTTTGTGCCCTACCGTCCCAGCCTGATGGAGCTGCTTTTTGACCTGCGCGACCATAAAGGCGGCCTGATGAGCCGATAAAATGACTACAATTTGTATAAAACGACATAAAAATCACCCTCTGTTGTCGAAAACCGACGACAGAGGGTGATTTTATCACTTTTACAGGTTGGCCATCGCTTCGTTGATGCTGTCCTCGCAGGAGCGCATGGCCTCGATGGTCATGGTGAGCAGCTTGTCAAGGTCCCAACCCAGACGCTCGGCGCCGGTCTTGATCACATCGCGGGAACAGCCTGCGGCAAATTTTTTGTCCTTGAATTTCTTCTTCAGGCTGGAAAGCTCCATGTCCTTACAGCTCTTGCTGGGGCGCATTCTGGCCGCGGCGCCGATCAGACCGGTCAGTTCATCGGCGGCAAAGAGCACCTTCTCCATTTCATGTACAGGCTCCACATCGCAGCACAGGCCGTAGCCATGGGAGCAGACGGCGTGGATCAGCTCGTCGGAAGCACCGGCCTTTTCCAGCAGCTCCGGTGCCTTGACACAGTGCTCCTCCGGCCACATCTCGAAATCGATGTCGTGCAGCAGGCCCACCGTAGCCCAGAAATCGGCCTCATCGCCGTAGCCCAGCTCGTTGGCATACCAACGCATGACACCCTCCACCGTCAGTGCGTGCTGAAGGTGAAAAGGCTCTTTGTTATATGCTTTCAGTGCGCACAGCGCCTGTTCACGCGAAATAGATTCCTTCATAGGGGTGTCCTCCTTTGTTGATTTGCAGCTATTGTAGCAGGTTGAAGGGCGTTATGCAAGCAAATTCTGCTCCAACAGGCACAATAGCTGTCGGGCATGGCGCATTTCACTGCCGGCGAGGGCTGTCATGATTTGCGCAATACCGGCGTCATTGCTGTCCCGGGCCAACCGCTCATAGCGCGTGGCGTCATAGATTTCCTCATGGTAGCGCTGCCGCAGCGCCTCGCACCAGGCCGGCACGGCAATACAGTTGGTGGAAAGGACCGGCTTATAGCACTCGCCCGTCATAAGATAGTACAGCGACACAAGCCGCCGTGCGTGCCGCCCCTCCTCCTCGGCCAACTGCCGCATCAGGCGCCGGGCATTGTTGTTCGGCGCGCAGCGGACATAGGCCAGATAGACGCGGCGGCCCTCCAGCTCCTCGTCGGCCAGATTGCGCAGAGTCTGCGCCTGAAGCGCGGACTGTGTGCATCGTTCCGGCAGGGGAGAGGACGGGGCCGTCTCCGCACTGCGCACTTCGGGATAGGGGTTCAACTCCGGGGCAACCCGCTGCCATACCCGGTCATAGAGCCGGTAATCATAGGTCACATTTTCGTTGCTGTCCATTATGGAACGCCTCCTTTTATGCCATACTATGTGTAAAGGAAAAAATGGTCACTGTCCATTGCTTTTTGTGCGGTTATCTGCTAAAATATGATAATCTGCAAGAAATTCGCTTATTTACTGCGGATAAACCACCTCAGAAGGAGGATGCTTTCATGCTGGAGCTAAAGCATATCAGCTATCGCGTGTCCACCCTGGACGGAGAGCTGGACATTTTAAAGGACATCAATGTGACGATTCCCGACCACAAGCTGGTGGTGTTTACCGGCCCCAACGGCGGCGGCAAGACCACGCTGGCAAAGGTCATTATGGGTCTGGTGCAGCCCACAGGCGGTCAGATCATCTATAACGGACAGGATATTACCGAGTTGGGCATCACCGAGCGGGCCAAGCTGGGTATCAGCTACGGTTTTCAGCAGCCGCCCCGCTTCAAGGGCATCACCGTCCATGACCTGCTCCTGCTTGCCGCAGGCAAGGAGAAGCTGAGCAAGGACCGCTGCTGCCAGTACCTGACCAAGGTGGGCCTGTGCGCCAACGACTATCTGGAGCGCGAGGTGGACGCGAGCCTTTCCGGCGGCGAGGTCAAGCGCATTGAGATTGCCTCCATTCTGGCACGCCACAGCGATTTGATGATTTTTGACGAACCGGAAGCCGGTATTGACCTGTGGAGCTTTGCCCGCCTGACCGAAACCTTTGAGCAGCTCCACCGGGAGCAGCAGTCCACCATGATTATCATTTCCCACCAGGAGCGCATCATCCAGCTCGCCGATGAGATCGTGGTGGTGGCCAACGGCACGCTGGCGCACCGTGGCACCACGGAGGAGATTTTCCCCCTGATTCTGGCCGACACGCTGGGCGGCTGCCCCATCATTGACAGGAAGGAGGCCGAGTGATGATTACCGACATTGACGCCAAGCTGTTGGAAAAGATCGCTGATTTGACCGGCAAGCCGGTGGGCGCATTTAATATTCGTAAGGACAGCGGCTGCGAAGCACGGCAGTCCACGGAGCATATCGAGATCACGCCCAAGACCGACAAACCCGGTATTGACATCCGCATCAAGGACGGCACCAAAGACGAGGTTTGCCACATTCCCGTCATCATCAGCAAGAGCGGCCTTTCCGAAATGGTCTACAACGACTTTTTTGTAGGCGATAACTGCGATGTGGAGATCATTGCCGGCTGCGGCATCCACAACTCCGGCTGTGATGAGAGCCGCCATGACGGCGTGCATACGTTCTATATCGGCAAAAACTCCCGCGTGCACTACGCCGAAAAGCATTACGGCGAGGTAACCGACGGCGAGACCGGCAAGAATGTGATGAATCCCCAGACCATCGTGTATCTGGGCGAGGGCAGCACCATGCAGATGGATACGGTGCAGATCCGCGGCATTGACTCCACCAAGCGCTTTACCAAGTTCGTCTGCGAAGCAGGCAGCGAGGTGGTGGTCACCGAGCGCCTGCTGACCCATGGCAAGCAGATCGCCGAGAGCGATATGGAGATCCGGCTGAACGGTAAGGACGCCAGGGGTCGGGTGATTTCCCGCTCCGTGGCGCAGGATGCGTCCGAGCAGGTGTTCTATCCCCGCATGGTGGGCAACGCCGAGTGCTTCGGCCATGTGCAGTGCGACTCCATTATCATGGGCGAGGCGCGCATCAAGTCCATTCCCGCCATTGAGGCGCTGTGCCCCGATGCACAGTTGATTCATGAGGCCGCCATCGGCAAGATCGCCGGCGACCAGCTTTTGAAGCTGGAAACACTGGGCCTGACCCACGAAGAAGCGGAGGAGACCATCCTCAAGGGCTTTTTGGCATAAGAAAAAATGCTCCCCAAAACGGGCGGGTGTCCGTAAAACAGTATTGAGTACGCCCGAAGAAGTCTAAACTTCTTTGGGCGTTTCTCTGTGCGGATGGTAGACTTCTTCATATTTTACTGATATACTTTATCTACAAAAGAGTGAGATAAATCGGAATTTGGAGGGAGAGCAGATACATGAACGTCTTGCTATATTTAGGTATATTTTGGACGCTCTATGGCCTTGCTGGATTATTAGGGTGGCAACGCATAAACAATAAATACAAGGGATACGATTGGACAAAGAAGTATATTAGATGTCTTGGTATATCATGGTTGATGCTTGGAATCCCATGTCTTATTTTTTCAAGACTATATGAGGCAGGCTACAATACAAGGAGTATGTTTGTATTGATGTGCTTTTGTATGTTGCCATCGCTTATTTTCACAATAGTAGTTGAAAAAAAGTATAATGCTAAAATCAAAGACACGCAGAGATAAATTCCCATTTGTAGGGATGCTACAAAATCCTTTCGGAATGAAAGGGCGCACTTCTATACATCCCGGCTGGATGTATTGTGCGGTGTAAAATTTTGCGACGCACCAAAGCCTCCCTTGTGTAAAGGGAGGTGGCACGGCGTAGGCCGTGACGGAGGGATTGTCATGCAGCCAAAACACAATAAGCAGTTGGTACCATTGGCAAAGCAACTGCGAAAAGAAATGACAAAAGAAGAACGGCATCTTTGGTATGACTTTTTGCGTTCCTATCCTGTTCGCTTTTCCAGGCAGAAAGTGCTGGGGAAATACATTGCAGATTTTTACAGTGCGGACGCAAAACTGGTCATTGAGCTGGATGGTTCCCAGCACTACGAGGATGGGAATATGAAAAAAGATGGGGAGCGTACTGCTTTTCTGGAGGCTTATGGTCTTACGGTTATTCGTATCCCAAACAATGAAGTCAGCAGAAATTTTTGCGGCGTTTGTGAGTATATCGATTCCGTGGTAAAGCAATCCCTCAGTCAGCTTCGCTGACAGCTCCCTTTACACAAGGGAGCCTTGGGTGCTGCCGCACCAGTGCAACATATAAAAAACCGACCTGTGAACATTCACAGATCGGTTTAACTGTTTTACGGACACCCGGCGAAACGGGGAGCATTTTTTTACTGCTCAATAGCCGATCTTGCGGTTGACAAGGCGCTTCAGGGGTCGGCCGGCGGCGTAGTTCTCCAAATCCTCGCAGAACATGGCCACATCCAGATCCCGCGTAATGCCCAGGGACATATTGCCGGAGATGTGCGGCGTGATAAGGAGGTTTTTGGCATCCCACAGGGGGTGATCCTCGGGCAGCGGTTCAGGCACCATCACATCCAGCGCGGCGCCGGCAATGCGCTCGTTGTTCAGCGCCTCGATCAGCGCCTCCTGATCGATGGCTGTACCGCGTCCCACATTGACCACAATGGCCTCCTTGGGCAGCAGGGCAATGCGCTCACGGCTGAGAATACCGACGGTGTCGGGCGTAGAGGGCAGCGCCATGACCAGAATCTCCGTCTTGGGCAGGATTTCGTCCAGGCGGTCGAAGGTATACATCTCGTCGTAGCAGGGATCACCGGCCTTGGCCGTGCGCCGCACACCGCGGATCAGCTTGGCGCCCATGGCTTTGGCGCGGCGGGCAAAGTGGGTGCCGATGTCACCGGCGCCCAGCACGGTAATCGTGCTGCCGCAGATGGAACGCATGGGGATAGGGTCATGCCACCGGCGGTGGCGGACACTCTCGGTAAATTCCGGCATGCCGCGCAGCAGCATCAGGGTGACCATGATGATATGCTCGGAGATGGTGATGCCGTAAGCGCCGGAGGAATTGGTCAGCATCACATCGGGGTGGGGATAAATGTCGTCGGACAGGAACCTGTCCACACCGGCAAAGCTGCAGCAGTACCATTTCAGGTTTTCCGCCTTTTTCAGCAAATCCATAGGCGGGAAGCCGTAAAAGACCTCGTACTCCGTTTCACGGCCGGGGGTCAGGGTGTCGCGGGGATAAAAGTCCACGGTGAAGCCGACTTTTTTTGCCGTTTCTTCGATCTGACGGCGGTGCTCGTCGGAGAAAAAGTCCTCCATGGCAGCAATTTTACGCATAATTTCACACCTCATTTATCTGAATTTTTCTAAAAGCTGTTCGGCGCAGCGCATACCGTCTGCCGCGGCAGACAGGATACCGCCTGCGTAGCCGGCGCCCTCGCCGCAGGGGTAAAGTCCGGCAACATTGCACTGACCGTCCGCACCGCGCAGGATGCGTACCGGGGAAGAGGAGCGGGACTCCACGGCCGTCAGCAGCGCATCGCCGTGGGCATAGCCGTGGATTTTCCGATCCAGCAGCGGCAGGGCCAGTTCTATGGTTTCCGCCACGAAGGACGGCAGACATGCGTGCAGGTCGGTATAGACCACACGGGGCCGATAGCTGGGCTGCACCTTGCCGCATGATACAGACGGACGGTGGGCCAAAAAGTCCTCTGCCCGCTGACAGGGCGCGGCATAGGTGCTGCCGCCCAGTGCGTAGGCGCGTTCCTCCAGAGCGCGCTGAAAGGCGATACCTGCCAGGGGGTGGTCGCTGCCGAAATCCTCGGGCGTGACATTGACCAGCAGCGCGCCGTTGATGTTTTCCCGGTCGCGGGCGTATTCGCTCATGCCGTTGGTGACTACGCGGCCTGCCTCCGAGGCAGCGGCCACCACCTGACCGCCGGGGCAGACGCAGAAGGAAAAAGCGCTGCGTCCGTTGGGCAGATGACAGGAGAGCTTATAGGTGGCGGCAGGCAATCCCGGATGGGAGGCGTACTGCTTATATTGGGCGGCATCCATATCACACTGTCGGTGCTCAATGCGCACGCCCACGGCGAAGGGCTTCTGCTCCATGGTGACGCCTGCCTGATAGAGCATGGCAAAGGTATCGCGGGCGCTGTGACCCGGCGCAATGACCAGTTGACGGGCGGGTAATTCATATAGGCCCTCATCCGTGCGCACGGTGATCTGCCGCAGCGCCCCGTCCTGCACGCCGATAGCCGTCAGGCGGTGGCCGAAGCGGATGTCAGTGCCCAGCGCCAACAGCTCGGCGCGCAGATTTTTCAGCGCGATGTGCAGCATATCCGTGCCCACATGGGGCTTGGCGTCGTAGAGGATGGTGTCCGGCGCGCCGCAGCGCACCAGCTCCTCTAAAATAAAGCGATGGCGCAGATTCTTTGTGCCGGTGTTCAGCTTGCCGTCGGAAAACGCACCGGCGCCGCCTTCGCCGAACTGCACATTGGACTCAAGATTCAGCACTCCGCCGCTCCAGAACCGCTCCACATCCTGTCGGCGCTGCTCTACGCATCGGCCGCGCTCGAGCAGGATGGGCCGAGCGCCGCAGCGGGCCAGCACCAGGGCGGCAAATAATCCGGCAGGGCCTGCGCCCACCACGATAGGCGGCGTGGACGGCGGGACAACGGGCTTGGGCAGGGAATAGCGCTCTGGCGCATAACGGGAGACCCGCTTGTCCCGACAGCGTTTGTATACGCTGTCCTCCTGCGACAGGGTGACAGCCACGGCATAGACCAGATGCAGCTCCTCGCGTGCGTCAACGGATCGGCGCAAAATGCGAAGCGCAAGGATCTGCCCGGCGCTCACACGCAAAATTTCGGCGGCTTTTTGCCGGAGCAGTGCCTCGTCGTCGCCGGGGCGCAGCTTCAATCCGTCCACTCGCAGCAAAAAAATCACCTCGTTTTCAAAAAGTTAAAATTTACATGGAAAATTTAAAGTTTGAATTAAGATTTCTGCTTATCATATAATGATAGAAAGAAAGTAAAAACATTTTGCCCATCATATCACAATTTGCGATTGTTCACAAGCGCTAAGTGCAGAGATTTCAGACAGGAGGCCGTTTTCATGGATCACGAGTACAACAACGAAAACAATATGTATCATTACAACTACCGCGAGGAGCCTAAGCCGCAGGATGACTACCGTCCGGCGCCGCCGGTTTACGACACCGGCTGCCGGCCGGAGTATGAGCCGCCCAAGAAGCGCAAGAGCGGCTTTTGGCGGAAGAAGAGCACGCAGATCACCGCGGTGATTCTTGCCTGCGCACTTTTGGGCGGCCTGTGCGGCTTTGGCGGAGCCATGCTGGCAAAGAACGCAGGCCGCGGCCACAGCACCATACAGGAGAGCACACGCCCTGCCACCACCGTATCCATCAAAAAAGTGGACGGCCAGACGCTCATGACGCCGGCGGAGGTCTATGCCGCCACCGCCAACAGCGTGGCGTCCATCAACTGTTCCGCCACCTCCACCAACATCTTTGGCCAGAAGGTGGAGTCGGCCAGCTCCGGCAGCGGCTTTGTCATTACCGCCGACGGCTACATTGTCACCAATCAGCATGTGGTGTCCGGTGCATCGTCCATTTCCGTGACGCTGTATAACGGCGACACCTATCCTGCCACGCTGGTGGGCGGCGACAGCGATTACGATGTGGCCGTGCTGAAGGTCAATGCCAACAGTCTGACGCCGGTGACCATGGGCAACAGCGCCGATGTCAACGTAGGCGATACCGTGCTGGCCATCGGCAATCCCTTGGGCGAATTGACCTTCTCCATGAGCCAGGGCATTGTCTCCTGCTGTGACCGTGCCATCAATGTGGACGGCACACCGTTCAATATGATCCAGGTGGACGCCTCCATCAATCCGGGCAACTCCGGCGGTCCGCTGATGAACCTCTACGGCGAGGTGGTGGGCATTGTGTCCGCCAAATATTCCAGCTATTCCAACACCATGGTGGAGGGGTTGGGCTTTGCCATTCCCATCAGTGATGTGCAGGCGATCATCACCGACATTATGGAGAACGGTCAGGTGACCAACAAGGCCTATCTGGCGATCAGAGCCGGCACCATGACCGAGGAGATGGCGGCGCAGTATCAGATCGACATTAAAGAGGGCGTATTTGTCTATTCCGCCATCGAGGGCGGCGCAGGCGATAAGGCCGGACTGCGGCTGGGCGATGTGATCACCAAGGTGGACGACAAGGCGGTGACCTCCATGGAGGATTTGTCCGCGGCGAAAAAGGGACACAAGGCGGGCGATACCGTAACGCTGACCGTGTTCCGCGACGGTGAGTATATCACCACGGAGCTGACCTTTGACGAGCAGCCGGAGACCACCGGTACGGAGGAGGATCAGCAGCAGACGCCGCAAGACGGCCGGTATCCTTACGGCCAAATGCCGGAGGGCTGGCAGGATTTCTACAATTACTTCTTTGGCAATCGCGGCAACTAAAATACAGCAGCTAAAATAAAAAGGTGTGGCGCAAGCCACACCTTTTTATGGTATTTTATTGCAGTTGATGACGGCGCACGAAGCACCAGACACACTCGGCGCCGCTGCACAGCGCCAGCCACAGATAGCTGCCGTTGTGACCGTCCGCAGGGTCAAGGTAACACAGGAGAAACAGCGCCGTAAGCAAAATCAGAAAGAAAATGCACAGCAGGCGCAGCCTGCGGCGAACGGAGCGCTGCCTGTCGCTGAAAGTGCGTTTGCCTTGACGGTGTGCTGCGTAGAAAGCGCCTATGGACATGACGGCGCCCACGATCAGCACGCGAAGATCGGAGGGATCGCCGCCGCCCTCCGAGTCGAAGTACAGCATACCCATCAGTATGGTACAAACCGCCATAAAGCAGCCCAGTCCATAACAGATGACGCGCGCTGCCTTGCCCTGACTGTTCAGCCGATTCAGTGCCTCGCGGCCCTTTTCGCTGCCGCTCTGCGCCGCCTTCTCGTACCATTGTCTGGCGGTGCGAAGATTTTTCTTTACGCCGGTCCCGTTTTCGTAAAGAATACCCAGATTGACACACGCCAGTGCCATGCCCTCATTGGCGGCCTTTTCGTAAAGCCGGACGGCTTTTTTCAAATTGCGTGTGCAGCCGAACCCCTTTTCATAGAGATAGCCCAAATTGTTGTAGGCGGTAGCATCACCGTTCTCCGCGGCCCGCTCATAAAAGGCAAAGGCCCTGTCGTAATCCTGCGCGGTGCCTAAGCCTCGCTCGCAGCAGAAACCGGCCTGCACCTGTGCATCCACATGACCTTCCTCTGCGGCCTTGCCATACAGCGCATAGGCCTTGCTGTAGTCCTGCGCCACACCCCGGCCGGCATAGTAGAGGTTGGCAAGGTAGTACTGCGCCTGCGTATCGCCTTGTTCGGCGCCGATTTCGTACAGGCTGCGTGCCTTGTCCATATCCTGCTCTACGCCTACGCCGTTTTCGTAGCACAGACCCAGCTCGCGGTTGGCCGGCAGATAACCGCCATCGGCCGCCATGGTGTAAAGCTGTATGGCGCGGGGAAGGTCTTTTTCCATGCCGTGGCCCCATTGGCAGCACAGCCCTAAGAAATACTGCGCCCGGGGGAAACCCTGTTCCGCCGCCTGACGGAACAGCGCCACCGCTTTGGCGGCATCCTGCGCCACGCCGCAGCCGCTGCGGTAGAGGACGCCCAGATTGCACTGCCCCTCGGCGTTGCCCAGCTCGGCGCTGCGGCGATAAAGCTCGACCGCCTTCTCTAAGTTTTCTTCCACACCGCAGCCGCTTTCATAGCACAGACCCAGACAGCTCATGGCGCGGCTGTGTCCGGCCTCTGCCGCCTGCTGATAGTACGCGGCGGCCTTGGCCTCGTCCTTTTCAACGCCGTGGCCGTACATATGGCAAAGCCCCATCTGAAACTGGGCGTCAGTGACGCCGCCCTCAGCGGCGGTCAGGAAGCATTTTACGGCCTCCTCGGTGGATTCTGCCACACCGTAGCCGTTATCGTAGCAGCGGCCTAAGAAGTACCACGCACGGGGTAATCCGGCCTCTGCTGCCTGCCGGAAAAGAGAAACCGCCTTTTCCTCATCCTGCCTGACGCCTTTGCCGGCGTGATACAGCACACCCAATGCGCAGACGGCTTCGGGATACGACGTCTTAGCGGCCTCCTCGTAGAGTAAGACAGCTTTGTTTACATCCTGCTCTACGCCGTTGCCGAACTCATAGCACAGACCCAGCATGTATTGCGCGCGGGGCAAGCGCTGTTCGGCGGCCAGGGCGAACAAGTGCGCTGCCTGCGCCGCATCGCGCTCGATGCCGATGCCGAAATAGAGCAGCGCCCCCAAATTGCACTGACCCATGGCGTAACCGGCGTCTGCGGCGCGGCGGTAAAGGACGATGGCTTTGTCCATGTCCTTTTCCACACCCTGCCCGTTTTCGTAGCATACGCCCAGATCACACAGCGCCGGCGGATAGTCCATCTCGGCGGACTCATGGAACAGTTGTGAGGCGCGGATCGGGTCGCGTTCCACGCCGATACCGCCATCGTAACAGACCGCCAGCCAGTAACGGCCCACAGGGTCGTCCGGCGCAGTCCGGCTGAACCAGTAGAAGGCAGATTCCTTATCGCGCTCGACGCCGTCGGTACCGTAAAGATAGCGCAGACCCATCTGTACCTGCGCGTCGGCATTGCCCTCTGCGGCGGCGCGTTCACATTCTGCCAGGTGTTCCTCGTTGCGGCGGCGACGCCGGTCGGCCCATTTGAGCATATCGGGTGACAGAAACACCACATCCTGCGGTTCCTGATATTCCTTGTTCTCGTCCATAGGTGCGCCTCCATTCGACAAATGATATGCTATCATAGCACATTTCTCTCTCCGTGGCAACCGCTGCGCCGCAGCGGCACATTTCTTTACCTGTCATCTTGCACTTTTCGTACGAAAATGGTAAAATACCGATTTAGAATACAACAGGGAGGACTTCCTTTATGAAATTAGGTATCGTCGGCCTGCCCAATGTGGGCAAGTCTACTTTGTTCAACGCCATTACCAATGCCGGCGCAGAGAGCGCCAACTATCCGTTTTGCACCATCGAGCCCAATGTGGGCGTGGTGGCCGTACCGGACGAGCGGCTGGACAAGCTGGCAGAGATGTATGAGCCGGACAAGAAGACCCCCGCCGTCATCGAGTTTGTGGACATTGCCGGCTTGGTGAAGGGCGCCTCGCAGGGTGCGGGTCTGGGCAACAAGTTTTTGGAGAATATCCGCCGCACCGATGCCATTGTCCATGTGGTGCGCTGCTTTGACGACGAGAACATCATGCATGTGGTGGCCGATGCCGGCACCAATGTGCCTGTGGATCCGCTGGGTGATATAGAATGTATTGATCTGGAGCTGGTGATGGCAGACCTTGAAATGGTGAATCGCCGTGTGGAAAAGGCCGCCAAGGCCGCCAAGGGCGACAAGAAGTTCCTGCGCGAGGTCGAGGTGTTCAAGGCGCTGGCCGAGCATCTCAATGCCGGCCAATCCGCCCGTACCTTTGCCTGCAGCGACGAGGATATGGCGCTGATTGCCTCCGCCGATCTGCTGAGCCTCAAGCCCGTCATCTATGCCGCCAATATGGATGAGGACGGCTTTGCCGACCAGAGCGGCAACCGCTACTTTAAGCTGGTGGCAGAGCGGGCCGAAAAAGAGGGCGCACAGGTGCTGCCCATCTGCGCCAAGCTGGAGCAGGATATTGCTGAGCTTGACGAGGAAGACCGCGCCATGTTCCTTGAGGAGCTGGGTATTGAGAAGTCCGGTCTGGACCGCCTGATCCGGTGCTCCTATGACCTGCTGGGCCTGATTTCCTTCCTGACCTACGGTAAGGATGAGTGCCGTGCCTGGACGATCCGCAAGGGCACCAAGGCGCCGCAGGCCGCCGGTAAGATCCACAGCGATATTGAGCGCGGCTTCATCCGCGCCGAAACCATCAACTTTGCCGAAATGATCGCCTGCGGCAGCGTCAATGCCGCCAAGGAAAAGGGCTTGCTGCGCAGCGAGGGCAAGGAATATGTGGTCAAGGACGGCGACATGATTTACTTCCGCTTCAATGTGTAAGGAGCGGTGCGGTCGGTATCGTGATCTGCGCGGTGCCGGCAAATAGGCAGAGCGTACGGGAGTGCGTGCAATATGAGATGGAGAACGCCCTTCATAAGGGGCGTTCTCTTGCATCTTTTAAGGAAAGCGATCGCTGCTGAATTGAAAAAATAACAAACGCGGAGAAGAATGACGGGGACGGACGAGAAGAACAATTTATTCAAAATACACAAAACCATTCGGTGAATTTCTACTTTCCGAGTGAAATTAGGGCTTGAAACTACTCAAAAGGCATAGTATACTTGCGGATGTAGATTGTTAAAAGAAAAACAAACCATCCATGATTTAGGAAAGCAAGAAAGGAAAGAACTATGGAAAAACGGTATAACCTGCCTGTCGCCATTGCACTGGTGGTAGGCACAGTCATCGGTTCCGGCATTTTCTTCAAGGCAGAGGCTGTCCTGACCAAGACGGGCGGCAATCTCAGTGTCGGTATCCTGGCATTCATCATCATGGGCGTTGTCATGATCATCAGCGCCTGCACATTCGGTATCGTGGCCCAGAGCCATGAGGGCGTGGAGGGCCTGGTGGGCTTTGCCAAGGCCTCCTGCGGCAAGACCTACAGCTACTATGTGGGCTGGTTCATGTCCGTGATCTACTATCCCTCTCTGGTGGCTGTGCTGAGCTGGCTGCCCGCCCGCTACTTTGGCGTACTGATGGGCTGGGAGGACGCCGTGGTCGGCGGCCGTACCATGATGCTGGCCGGTGTGTTTATGGTCGTTACCTACGCCATGAACGCTCTGGCACCCAAGCTGGCCGGTAAGTTCGCGGTCTCCACCACCATCATCAAGCTGATCCCCCTGCTGCTGATGGCCATTGTCGGCACCATCGTCGGCCTGACCAACGGCATGACCAGCTTCAACTTCTCCAATGTTGTCACGGAGATGCCCTTTACCGAGGGCCTGTTCGGCGCCATTGTGTCCCTGGCCTTTGCCTTTGAAGGCTGGATCTGCGCCACTTCCATCGGCACTGAGCTGAAGGATTCCAAGAAGAATCTGCCCCGCGCCCTGCTGATCGGTACGATCATCGTGGCCATCGTGTATGTGATCTACTACATCGGTCTGGCCGGCGCTGTGGAGTCCGAGGTCATGATGGCCGGCGGCGAGGCCGGTGCCAAGATGGCCTTCCAGAACATCTTCGGTCAGGTCGGCGGCGCGCTGATCTTTGTGTTCGTCGTGATCTCCTGCTGGGGCACCTGCAACGGTCTGACCATGGCCGTTACCCGCGGCATGTTCGATCTGGCCAATGAGAGCGACAGCCCCAAGCTGGCCCTGTTCAAGAATGTTGACCCCGCCACCAACATGGCAACCAACTCCGCCGTGTTCGGCCTGCTTGTCAGTTCCCTGTGGCTGCTGTACTTCTACGGCGGCGCCATCATGGAGGGCTTCGGCCCCTTCAAGTTCGACTCCTCCGAGCTGCCCATCATCACCCTGTATGCGCTGTATATCCCCATTTACATCGCCCTGATGAAGCGCAAGGATCTGTCCGGCTTCCGCCGCGGCGTCATGCCCGTGCTGGCCATCCTGTGCTCTTTGTTCATGGTCTTTGCCGCCATCTACTCCCACAAGATGAATGTGGTCTATTACCTGATCGTGTTCGTGGTGATCGAGATCATCGGCGCGTTCTTCAAAGGCGGCAAGAAAGCGTAACACACGCTTCCTGACCCTGTCATAACGGACCGGCCTGCGCAATGCGCGCAGGCCGGTCTTGTCATGTTTGCATTTTGCCGCAGCCTGTGGTATCATCGATCGAAAGTAAAAAGGGAGGATGTACCTATGACATATAAGACCTGTTTATTCGATATGGACGGTACGGTTTTGGATACCATTGCCGATTTGCGCGATGCGGTCAATCATACGCTGGCCCTGTACGGCTGCCCTGCCTGCGATACGCAGCGTGTCAGGGACGCCACCGGCAACGGCGCAAGAGATCTGATCGCCCGCTGCCTGCCGCAAGGGGAGGCGACGCCGGATTTTGAAGCGATTTTTTCGGCATATAAATCCTATTACGCTGCCCATTCCTGCATCAAAACCGCACCGTATGAGGGTATCACGGCCCTGCTGCAGGAGCTGCAGGGGAACGGCTGTAAGGTGGCCATCGTTTCCAATAAGCCCGACGGCGCGGTAAAGGAGCTGGCGGCACGTTTCTTTCCGGGGATTCCGGCCTTCGGTGAAGCGGGATTGCCGCGCAAACCGGCCCCGGATATGGTGTACCACGCGCTGGATGTGTTGGGCGCGGACAGGGCAAATGCCGCTTATATAGGCGACAGCGAGGTGGATGTGGCCACAGCGAAGAACGCAGGACTGGAGCTGATCGCCGTCAGTTGGGGCTTTCGCAGCCGTGCGCATCTGGTGCAAAGCGGCGCGGTGACGATCGTGGACAGTGTTGCCGAGCTGCGGGAAAAAGTGCGGTAAAACCCATTGACAAGGGCGAAAAAGCGGTTTATACTAATTGGTAATTTGAAATGCGTTGACGAGGAAGCCGTCTGCGGAGCATCACAGAGAGGCGCCCATTTTGCTGCAAGGGTGCTGATGACGAAGCGGACAAGTGCCACCACCTCCGAGCTGCCCACCGAACGGTAACACAAGTAGACTGGGACGGACTTCTCCCGTTACAGAGAACACGAGCGACGGCGCAGGCCGTAAGCAGGGTGGAACCGTGGAGTAAAGTGATTTTACCTCACCCCTGAAACCGATCAGGGGTGAGGATTTTTTATACCCACCCCCATATTAAAGGAGGATTTGCATATGTCTGAAGAAAACCTGTACACCTTTGAAAACAAGGACTACCGCAAGACCTATTGGCATACCTGTTCCCATGTGCTGGCGCAGGCTGTCAAGCGTCTGTACCCGGAAGTGAAGCTGGCCATCGGCCCCAGTATCGACAGCGGCTTCTACTATGACTTTGACGCGCCCTTCAACTTCACGCAGGAGCACATCGCCGCGCTGGAAGCGGAAATGCGCAAGATCTGCAAGGAGAAGCTGAAGCTGGAGCGCTTCGAGCTGCCCCGCGAGGAGGCTATTAAGTTCATGGAGGAGCTGGACGAGCCTTACAAGGTGGAGCTGATCAATGATTTGCCCGCCGACGCTGTGATCAGCTTCTACCGTCAGGGCGAATTTGTGGATCTGTGCGCCGGTCCCCATCTGGATTCTACCGGCCGCATCAAGGGCAACGGCATCAAGCTGACCCAGTGCTGCGGCGCCTACTGGCGCGGCGACAGCAACCGTAAGATGCTGCAGCGTATCTACGCCGTGGCCTTCCCCAAGAAGGACGAGCTGGACGAGTATCTCAAGCAGCGTGAGGAAGCGCTGAAGCGCGACCATAACAAGCTGGGCCGCGATCTGGAGTATTTCACCACCGTGGATTCCATCGGTCAGGGCCTGCCCATCCTGCTGCCCAAGGGTGCTCGCGTAGTGCAGCTGCTGCAGCGTTGGGTGGAAGATGTGGAGCAGAAGGCCGGCTATCTGCTGACCAAGACGCCCCTGATGGCCAAGCGCGACCTGTATAAAATCTCCGGCCACTGGGACCACTATCTGGACGGCATGTTCATTCTGGGCGATCCGTATGATGAAACCAAGGAATGTTTTGCCATGCGTCCCATGACCTGCCCGTTCCAGTATCAGGTCTACCTGAACCGGCAGCGTTCCTACCGCGACCTGCCCATGCGTTTGGGCGAGACCTCCACCCTGTTCCGCAACGAGGATTCCGGCGAGATGCACGGCCTGATCCGCGTCCGCCAGTTCACCATTTCCGAGGGCCATCTGGTGCTGCGTCCCGATCAGTTGGAGGAGGAGTTCAAGGGCTGCCTGGAGCTGGCCAAGTACTTCCTGGGCACCGTGGGTATGCTGGATAAGTGCACCTTCCGCTTCTCCCAGTGGGATCCCGCCAACCCCAACAACAAGTATGAGGGTACGGCTGAGCAGTGGGAGGAGGCCCAGCGCGTCATGGGCCAGATTCTGGATGATCTGGATGTGAAGTATGAGATCGGCATTGACGAGGCCGCTTTCTACGGCCCCAAGCTGGACATCCAGTACCACAATGTGTACGGCAAGGAGGATACGCTGGTCACCATCCAGATCGACATGCTGCTGGCACAGCGTTTCGGTATGTACTATATCGATGAAAACGGTGAAAAGGCGCTGCCCTACATCATTCACCGCACCTCCCTGGGCTGCTATGAGCGTACCTTGGCCTATTTGATCGAGGAGTATGCCGGCGCACTGCCCACCTGGATGGCTCCCGAGCAGGTGCGTTTCCTGCCTGTCACCGATCGCGCCGCCGACTACTGCGCCGAGGCCGCCAAGGCGCTGGAAGCGCAGGGCTTCCGCGTGGAGGTGGACTACCGCAACGAAAAGATCGGCAAGAAGATCCGCGATGCGCAGATGGAAAAGGTGCCTTACATGGTGGTCGTAGGCGACCGCGATATGGAGAACGGCACCGTCTCTCCCCGCCACCGTGCCGACGGCGATCTGGGCGCCATGTCCATGGCGGACTTTACCGCCATGCTGCACGAGGTCGTGGACAGCAAGGCCAAGAAGTAAAGCGAAATATACGCGCAGCACCCGCGCCCTAAAGGCGCGGGTGCTTTTTCGTGCAGCGAGGCATGAAAGGGCTGTTTCCCGTAAAAAGACAACCTGATACTGCTTATTTTGCAAGATTTTTTTGAAATGTTGCAAAAAATGCAGGGAAAATAGCAAAAACAAAAGCCGCAATTTAAGAAGGATGTGCTGCAAAACGGACGAAAAAAACGGCATTTCACAAAATAATGAAATATAAATTGCAGCAAAATGCGAAAAAATGAGAAAATATTGAAATTAAGGAATGATTAAAAATGAAAAAAGTTATATTTTTAACTTGCAAAATATGAGAAGATACGATACAATAGCAACATATCTAAGTCCGCGTAGTCGGAACAAATAAAAAATAAGGGAGAGTACTTATGAAAAAAGTTCTTGCACTGATTCTGGCTCTGGTCATGTCCCTGAGCCTGGTCGCCTGTGGCGGCGGCAGCTCTGCTAAGCTGCGTTTTGTCACCGGCGGTGAGTCCGGCACTTATTATGCATTCGGCAGCGTGATTGCACAGCATGCCACCAACAATGCCGGCATCAATGTTGTGGGTCTGGTGGGCAACGGCTCTCAGGCGAACATCGAAGAGCTGCAGGCCGGTAATGCTGACTTGGCTTTCTGCCAGTCCGACGTTATGGCTTATGCTTATGAAGGCACCAACATTTTCGACGCTAAGGTCGATTGCTTCTCCACCGTGGCTGCGCTGTATACCGAGCAGGTGCAGATCGTTACCGTGGATCCCAGCATCAAGACCGTTGCTGATCTGAAGGGCAAGAATGTGTCCATCGGCGCTGCCGGCTCCGGCGTGTTCTTCAACGCCGTCGACATTCTGGGCGCATACGGCCTGGATGTGGAAAAGGACATCAACCCCACCTATCAGTCTTTCGGCGACAGCGCTGATGCGCTGAAGGACGGCAAGATCGACGCCGCGTTCATCGTTGCCGGCGCTCCCACCAATGCCATTACCGACCTGGCCACCACCAAGGCTGTGTCTCTGGTTTCTCTGGACGATGAGCACATTGACAAGCTGCTGGCCTCCTCCCCCTATTATACCAAGTGCACCATTCCCGCCGATGTGTACGGTCTGGACGCTGATACCACCACGGTTGGTGTGGGCGCCGTGATTCTGGCCCGCGACGATGTGTCCGAGGACGCCATCTATGCCCTGTGTGCCGACATCTTTGACAACGCTGCCGACCTGGTCAGCAGCCACGCCAAGTACGGCGAGCTGAGCCTGGAGTATGCCGCTTCCATCACCTCCGTGCCTTACCATGCCGGTGCTGTGAAGTACTTTGCCGAGCACAACATGACCGTTGCCGGCAAGTAAAATCCAAGCGGTTTCTTAACAGAAATAGCTATCAGCAAGACTACGGCGGAGCTTTTCCGCCGTAGTCCTCGCTGTCTTTAACGAATTTTAGGAAAAGGAGGGCTTCCCCTTGAGCTTGTTCAAGAAGAAAGTCGAGCAGGCGCCGGCTGTTGATACTGCCGCCGCCGTGGCCGGTGACGATATTGCCGCCGATATCGACGAAGTGATGCGCAAGTATGACCGCGAATCTGCCACGCGCATTTGGGATGGTGTGCCCAAGATCATCGTCACGGCGATCATGGCCATTTTCTCTTTGTACTGCATAGGCATGACGCTGTTTTCCACCGCGCTGCCCGAAGTGCGGCTGACGCTGTTTTTGGGCTGCATTGTTGTCCTGGGCTACCTGGCCTACCCTGCCAAGAAGGGCAGTATGAAGGTCAATTCCATGCCCTGGTATGACATTGTGCTGATGGTGGCAGGTTCGTCCTGTTTCTTCTATTTTGCCATCAACGCACTGCCTATTATCAAGCTGGCGACCCGTATTGAACCGATCCATGTGGTCATCGGTGTGATCGGCATCCTGATTTTGGCGGAGCTGTGCCGCCGCTGCGTGGGTATCCCCATTCTGTGTGTGGTAGGTGCGCTGCTGGTCTACACCTTCTATAATCAGCTCAGCTATAACCCTGACTTTTATCAGGCGCTGAAAAATGTGGTCTTTAAGCTGTTCTACACCACCTCCGGCGTCATCGGCACGCCGATAAATGTGTGCTATAAATTTATCGTCCTGTTCATCATTTTCGGCGCATTTCTGGAGCGCACCGGCATCGGTGACTACTTCGTGCAGTTGGCCAATGCCGTGGTGGGACGCTTCTCCGGCGGCCCGGCCAAGGTGGCCGTGGTGGCCAGCGCGCTGGAGGGTATGTGCTCCGGCTCGTCCGTGGCCAACACCGTGGGCTCCGGCTCCGTGACCATCCCCATGATGAAGAAGACCGGCTACAAGCCGGAGTTTGCCGCAGCCGTGGAGGCGGCCGCCTCTACCGGCGGCCAGATCATGCCCCCTATCATGGGTGCAGCCGCCTTCCTGATGGCGGAGTATATTGACATCCCCTACGCGGAGGTGGCCGTCAAGGCCATTCTGCCCGCCCTTCTGTACTTCGCCGGCATTTTCATCGCCGTCCATCTGGAGGCCAAGAAGCTGGGCTTGAAGGGCATCCCCAAGGAGCAGCTTCCCAAGCTGAAGGATCTGATCAGCCAGATCTATCTGCTGATCCCGCTGGTGCTGCTGGTGTGGCTGGTGTCCTCCAACACCCGCACCATCCAGACGGCGGCGGCCCTGTCCATTGTGGCCACCATCGTAGTGGGTGCACTGAATCCGAAAAATCGCATCACCCTAAAGAAAATCCTGGAGGCGCTGGAGGCCGGCGCCCGCGGCGCCATCACTGTGGCCTGCGCCTGCGCCATGGCCGGTATCATCGCCGGCTGCATCACCGTGACCGGTTTGGCATCTATCCTGATCAACGGTATTGTCTCCGTGGCAGGTAATGCTACCATTATCGGCCTGGTGCTGACCATGCTCTGCTGCATTGTTCTCGGTATGGGCGTGCCCACTACCGCCAACTACTGCATCATGGCTTCTACCTGCGCGCCCATTCTGACTCAGTTGGGCTTCCCTGCAGTAGCGGCACATTTCTTTGTGTTCTACTTCGGCATCGTGGCTGATATTACACCGCCCGTGGCTCTGGCGGCTTATGCCGGCTCCGCCATTGCCAAGTCTAACCCAATGAAGACAGGTATCACCGCCACAAAGCTGGCGATAGCGGCCTTTATTGTGCCGTATATCTTCGCATACAACCCCGCCATGCTCTTAGAGGGTGTCACCGGATGGTATCAGGTGGTGCAGATTGCCTTGAGCGCGCTGCTGGGCCTGTTCGGCGTGGCTGCGGCCTTGAACGGCCACCTGTTCCGTAAGGTTCCCGTGGTGCTGCGTCTGGCTTTGATGGCAGGCGGTCTGTGTATGATGGTACCCGAAACGCTGACCGATATCATCGGCTTTGTCGCTGTGGCGGCGGTCGTGATCTACCAGTATGTGAGCAATAAGAAGCATACCGCCGTTGAGGTATAATATACTCTCTCACTCTAAATAACAAAAGACACGGACGAGAGTCCGTGTCTTTTTGCGTATGAAGAAAATCAGGGGCGGCAAACCATATCGCGGGTGATCTCGGACAGAGAGTGGGCGCCGCACATGGCCATCACATCGCGCAGCTCCTCGGTCAGCTTTTTCACATAGACCGCCACGCCCTGACTGCCGCCGCCGTAGACCATGGTGACGAAGGGTCGGCCGATCAGCACACCGTCGGCGCCCGATGCCAGCGCCTTGAAGACATCCAGGCCGCTGCGGATGCCGCCGTCAACAAGAATCATCATCTGTCCGCCGACAGCCTCTGCAATTTGGGGCAGGACCTCCGCCGTGGCAGGGCAGCCGTCCAATACGCGGCCGCCGTGATTCGACACCACGATGGCGCTTGCGCCGGCCTGCAGTGCTTTGCGCGCACCGGCCACCGTCATAATGCCCTTGACGATAAAGGGCATCTGTGCGTAGTCGATGATTTCCCGCAGCTCCTCCACCGTTTTGCTGCCGGCGGGCGGGGTCAGGTTTTTCAGGAAGGGCAGACCTGCGGCATCGATGTCCATGGCAATAGCCAGCGGATGCGCCGCCTTGACGGCGTCCAGCTTGGCGAAAACGGTATCCCGGTCCCAGGGCTTGACGGTGGGCACACCGCAGCCGCCCGCTTTTTCGATGGCGGCCAGCGCGCCCTGCATCACGGCGGGATCGGTGCCGTCGCCGGTAAAGGCGGCAATGCCGGCACTTTGACAGGCGGATACCAGAATGTCGTTGTAAGCCAAGTCGTCGTACAGCTCGCCGTAGTGCAGTTTCATGGCGCCCACAGGCGCTGCCATAATGGGCGCTGCAAGTGTCTTGCCGAAGAAGGAAAAGGCGGTATCCACCGGCTTGTTCTCGCAGATGGTGTCCATGTTGACGCACAATTCCTGCCATTTTTGGTAATTGCGGATAAAACCGGTACCCAGCCCCTTGGCGCCCGGCCCGGGGATGGTATTTTTGCAGCCCGAGCCGTTGCAGACGGGGCAGACCTTGCAGTAAGGGCCTACGCGCGAGCGTGCATTTTGCAAAACCTCCTGGTAGTCCATGACAATTCTCCTTTTTGAGATGTTTTGTTCATTGTATCGCAGCGCCTCCGATATTGCAACCGGTGTTTTTTGTTGTGCATATTGACGAACAAACTGATAAGCAAAAGTGTAAAAAGGGCAAAAAATATTATAGAAAATGAGGTGAAAAATGGAAGAACAAATTGGCAAAAATCCAAAAGTTTTTTTCGAAAAAGTTCTGAAAAAAATTTTTTAAAATATTTTTGCCTAATATTATTCATGGCAGAATCAAAAATAAGAGCAACAATTTGAACGGAAAAAGGAGGTAAAACAGAACAATAAATCGTCGATTTACACGAAAAATGTTGCCGTTAAATTGACGAAAACAAAATTAAAAATTTTTTGACTGCCAGAAAAAAGATGTGAAAATTTGACGGAAAAATGACGGTTTTTTATAATAACACAGAGAGTAAATGCCATTACTCAGTAAAAAATGAGATACTTTGAAAAAAGAAGAGTGAGGAAACCGTATGGAAGTCTATTTGGTATTGGCCACGTTTATCGGTTCGATCATTGCGTTGGCATTCGTCGTGATCACCGCCAAGCGTGTGCTGAAGTTCTCTGAAGGAACCCCCTTGATGCAAAAAATCTCCCGGTCCATTCGCCAGGGTGCCAACGCCTATTTGAAGCGCCAGTACACCGTGGTGGGTGTGTTTTTCGCCTGTATGATTGTGGTGCTGTGCGTGATGGCAGCCTGCAAGCTGCTGACCTGGTTTGTGCCGTTCGCCTTTTTGACCGGCGGCTTTTTCTCCGGCTTGAGCGGCTTTGTGGGCATGAAGATCGCCACGGCCTCCAACTGCCGCACGGCCAACGCCTGCCAGGAGGGATTGAATCGCGGCCTGCGTGTGGCCTTCTCTGCCGGCAGCGTCATGGGCTTCACGGTAGTGGGTCTGGGCCTGTTTGATATTTCTGTCTGGTTTGCGCTGCTGCGCTTCGTGTTCCATCTGGAAGCGGCCGATATTACCAGCGCCATGCTGACCTTCGGTATGGGCGCCTCCTCCATGGCGCTGTTTGCCCGTGTGGGCGGCGGCGTATTCACCAAGGCGGCCGATGTGGGCGCCGACCTGGTGGGCAAGGTGGAAGCCGGCATCCCCGAGGATGACCCCCGTAACCCTGCTGTTATCGCGGATAATGTGGGCGACAATGTGGGCGACGTGGCCGGTATGGGCGCGGACCTGTATGAGTCCTATGTCGGTTCCATTATTTCCGCTTCGGCGCTGGGCGTTGCTGCGTTTGCCGACCAGGCGTTCAAGGCCATGGCTATTCCCATGGCCATGGCGGCCGTGGGCATTATCTGCTCCGTCATCGGTACGTTTTTCGTCCGCACGGAGGAAAATGCCGACCAGCGCACCTTGCTGAAGGCATTGAGCCGCGGTACCAACCTGTCTGCCGTGCTGATCGCCGTGATTTCCTTCTTCATGGTCTGGGCCTTGCTGGGTCTGGAGCACTGGGGACTGTATGTGGCTATTCTGGCCGGTTTGCTTGCCGGCGTGCTGATCGGTAAAGCCACGGAGTATTACACCTCTGATACCTACAAGCCGACGCAGGAGCTGTCCGGCAAGTCCGTGACAGGCTCGGCCACCATCATCATCGGCGGCCTGGGTCTGGGCATGCTGTCCACCGCGCTGCCCATCGTTATCGTTGCCATCTGCATTCTGCTGGCCTATTTCCTCTCCGGCGGCGCTGCCAACCCCGGTATGGGCCTGTACGGCATTGCGCTGGCGGCTGTGGGCATGCTGTCCACCCTGGGCATCACTCTGGCTACCGACGCATACGGCCCTGTGGCGGATAACGCCGGCGGTATTGCCGAGATGGCCGGAATGGACCCCGAAGTTCGCGTGCGTACCGACGCGCTGGACTCTCTGGGCAACACCACGGCCGCTACCGGTAAGGGCTTTGCCATCGGCTCTGCTGCGCTGACGGCGCTGGCACTGATGGCCTCCTACATTGAAAAGGTCAAGGAAGTCGGCGGCACAAGCGTGACCTTCAACGATTTCTCCCTGATGAATCCCGTGGTGCTGGTGGGTCTGTTCATCGGTGCCTGTTTGCCCTTCGTATTTGCCGCACTGACCATGAACTCCGTGGGCCGTGCCGCACAGAGCGTGGTGATCGAGGTGCGCCGTCAGTTCAAGGAAATTACCGGACTGATGGACGGCAAGGCGGATCCCGACTACGCACGCTGCGTAGACTTGTGCACCAAGGCCAGCCTGCGTGAGATGGTGCTTCCCACCGTCATTGCCGTGGTAACGCCCATCGTTGTGGGTTTGATTCTCGGCTTCAAGGGCGTTGTGGGTCTGTTGGCCGGCGCTACCGTCACCGGATTTTTGATGGCCATTTTCATGGCGAACTCCGGCGGCGCATGGGATAACGCCAAGAAGTACATCGAGGCAGGCAACTTCGGCGGCAAGGGCAGCGAGTCCCATAAGGCCGGTGTGGTGGGCGATACCGTGGGCGATCCGTTCAAGGATACGGCCGGTCCCGCCATCAACATTCTCATCAAGCTGCTGAGCATGGTGTCCATTGTGTTCGCCGGCCTGGTGGTGAATTTCTCCCTTCTGTAAACCGTTGCTGCGCAAGGGTACCGCTTTTGGCGGTACCCTTGCTTTTTTGCGCTCTTTTGGGTATGATAGAGAAAACGACAGGAGGGGAACGATATGAAGATCACTTGGTTCGGTCATGCCTGCTTCGGGGTGGAATCCGGGGGTTACCGCGTGCTGCTGGATCCGTATACAAGGGTGCGCGGACATGAGGAGCTGCGCGTGGCGGCCCATAAAACGCTGTGCAGCCATGAGCATTTTGATCACAATGCCCGCGAGCATATTGCCATGCCGCTGATCGAGCAGCCGTGCCCGTTTGCCATCGAGACCATGGACACCTGCCATGACGGGCAGGGCGGCGCCAAGCGCGGCAGGAACACGGTGCATATTCTCCGCGCCGAGGGTGTGACGGCGGTGCATCTGGGCGATTTGGGCCACCTGTTGACCGAGGCGCAGGCGCAGCGCATTTATGGCTGTGATGTGCTGATGATCCCGGTAGGCGGCACCTACACCATTGACGCCCGGGAGGCCAAAACGGTGGTGGAGCAGGTGCGCCCCCGGGTGGTGATCCCAATGCACTACCGCCATGGGAAATACGGCTTTACGGAGCTGGACACGGTGGAGACATTCACCGGTCTGTTTCCTGCCCGGTGCGTGCGGAGATGCCCCGGGAGAGAGCTGGAGATCACCGCGGAGACGCCTGCGGAGACGGAGGGAGTCATCTGCGTGTTTGACGGCGCTTTTTAAGGTATAAAACCCGTCCGATCCGCGTAAAATGAGGTAACCTGTTTGCGAGGGGAGGAGGTAGGGTGTCAGACCGAAAATGGCGCACATGGGAGCTTGTCGGATTACTGTTTACGATTGCATTGGGCAATCTGCTGCATTTCGTGTATGACTGGAGCGGGAAAAACGACGTGGTGGCGGCCTTTGCGGCCACCAATGAATCCACCTGGGAACACATGAAGCTGCTGGCCGTGCCGTGGATCGTCTGGTCACTCATCGAATTGCCGGCGCTGCGGCGGAGTAAAAACCCTGTGCTGGCGGCGCGCGGAGCAGGACTGCTGGTGGGATTGCTGGCCATTCCCATGCTGTTTTACACCTATCAGGGTATTGTGGGCAGGAACATTCCACCGGTGAATATCATCATCTTTCAGGCGGCGGTGCTGCTGGCTTTTTGGGTGAGTTGGCATATCCAGGATAAGCGGAAATGGAGCGGTAAGCCGTGGCAATGGCTGGGCGGTCTGCTCCTGCTGGCGGCAGGGGTGCTGTTCGTACTTTGGACCTACCGTCCGCCCCGGTTGGCCGTCTTTATAGATCCGCTGACAGGGCAGGTGGGGCCGTCTTGAAATATCATCAACAGCGACCCGTCGGGAGGATGGAATCCCGACGGGTCGCTGTTTGTGCAGCAGGAGGCCCATGCTTTGTAAAGATGGCGATAAAGAGATGGAGAATAAACAAAAAACAGAAAATAATTGCCTGATTTCACCATGGAAGGTATTGCTTTATTTTGAGGAAGTGGTATAATACACTATGAATAATTACCGTGTGTTATTGTGCGCAGTTGACACAATATAACGCATCCTTCGTTTAAAAACGGTAAAAAAGCGAAAAAACAAATGAAAATTTTGCAATAGATACAAGGAGGAGAATCACATGAGTGTACGCAAGAGAACGGTATCGCGCATCGGTGCCTTATTACTGGCGCTGGTCATGATGCTGTCACTGCTGCCGACAAGTGTACTTGCCACGGGCAGCAGCGCTGAAAAGACGACCTATGTTCTGGCCGGCGGCGACTTCCAGGAAGGCGACTACGATGCCAACGGCGACGGCACTACTACCCAGCACGAAGCCAGTGCCCAGAATGTGAGGGATATTTTAGAAAAAATCAAGGAGAACTATTCCACCATGGACGGTTTTCTGTTCACGGGTGACTACGATGGTGATACCCACGGTAAAAATCGTCAGGATATCATTGACGGTATGAGTACCTTGATGAAAACTGTGCGGGAAACCTATACCAACCTCAATTCCAACAATTCTGTGTTGGTACAGGGCAACCATGACCCCGCAGGAACCGGCTTTGATTCCACCGGCGGTCAGGATTTTGATGGGTATAGCGTCTATGTCATCAACGAAGATGATTATCCCGGTGGCGGCGGTTCCGGCTCTGCGATTCAGACTGTGGCCAACAACATGAAGAACTGGCTGAAAGAGCGCGAGAACTCTTCGGTCCCCATCTTCGTTATCTCTCACCTGCCTCTGGCTTACAGCACTCGCAGCTATACGAACGGTGACGGTAAATATGCCAAGTATCTGTTTGATGTGCTGAATGAAGCCGGTGCAGAGGGACAGAATATTTTCTACCTTCATGGCCATAACCATGCTTATGGCTGCGACAACCCTCTCGGCGGCGAAGCGATCTATCTGGCCAAGGGTGATACGATCAACATCGCCAATGTAGGCAGCCAGACGGCGTGGACCGGTTATTCCCTGAATTTTACCTATATGAACGCCGGTTATGTGGGCTATTACAACGAGTCCGGCTATAGCATCAATGAACGCAGCGCCGACAAGCTGACCATGACCGTTTTTGCCATCACCGGTGATGAGGTGACGGTGGAACGCTACAACAAGGATGGACTTTATAAGATGAAGTCTGCAGGCCGTGACGGCTATTATGGCAGCGGTCCTGCTGCATCCCGGATCGGTCTGCCCATTAACACCGCGGTCTACGCCTCTCCCCAGACCATTACGCTGTCCCATGCGGCGTCGGCCCAGACCTTCACGGATGAGAGCACCGGTATCAGCGTGACGACGAAAACCGGCACGGGTATGACGGTGAGCAAGCTGTCCAATACGGCGACCTATCCGGGCATTGAAAAGTACGAGCTGTATGACATTTCCGTCACCGGCTTTACAGCAGGCAGCAAGGCCACGGTGTCCATTCCCGTGCCCAACGATTATGATGCGGCGCTGACCCGCGTGTACTATGTGGACAACGGTACGCTGGTGAATATGAGCGCTACTGTCAGTGACGGAAAGGCGACTTTTGTTACCGATCATTTCAGCCCGTACATGCTGGCCAAGGTGGATCCTGCGGCCCTTGTGTGGGAAGAAGTGAACGTTTCCGGCAGTACATCTTACAAGTATGAGTTGGATACTAACGGTATTGATGCAGGCTCCGACAATAAGAATAAGTACATTATTGTAGCCCGCAATGATGCCTATCTGTTAGATGCGGGCAGTGCAGTTAGTATTAGTGGTAAGATTTCCTCCGACGGAACGACAATTACCCTTGACACTCGCAATTACGAGTATTACTTCACCGGTTCTACCGGCGGTCTGATTACCCGCGATGGTACCAATACCTTGTACCAGGAGAACTGGCTTATCCATACCGGATATAAAAAGACTGCCAATCTGGATGCGTTTGTCAATTTGGGTAAAGGTTACTACCGACTCTACGACAATGACGGTACTCACCGTGCATTGTTCTATATTGACGGAACTTATGAGCGTGCTACAAATACGTTTACTGTCACAAACGACAAAGATACCCCTAAGATCAGCAGTACAGACAACACCTATTCCGTCCGCCTGTATAAGTACACCGGTACGGAAACAATCGGCGGCGAACACTACTTCCTGGCCAAGACCGGCGGCGACAGCTTCAGCTTCTCCACCAGTCGATTTGCCAATCAGACTGAGCTGGAAAGTTATCTGAGAAGTGAGATCACTGTCTACAAGGCAGATGATGCAAACGGTACCAATCAGACAGCGGTCAACTATACCATCTCCGGCAGTGTGAATCCCACTGTTGCGAACAGCGGTACCTTGACGATCACTTACGGCACCAAGAGCTGGCCCATTAACGTCTCTTTTGTCAGCAAGACCATTGAAAGCGTTACAGCTTCACCCATGGAGGGCACCGTATATGTGGGCGCGACCTCAGGAACGGCCACCGGCTCTGTCATTACGGTTACCTTTGATGACAATACAACGGAAGAAGTTCCCGTGACCCTTGCCATGGTCAACGGAAATTACGACAGCAAGAAGGTAGGTACCTACAGTGGGCTGACCATTCCCTACGGCAACCAGACCATTACTGACTATACGCTGCATGTTGCAGTCAATCCCCACCTGGATCCCTTCCCCAAGAGCCCTAACGAAGGCTCTGTGACCCTGAACAAGACCGCCACCGGTATCGATTTCCAGAACACCGGTGTGGCCCAGGTGGAGCTGTCCGCCAGAGGCATCCCCTATGAAAGAGGCGTGGATGTTATCATCATGCTGGATACCTCCAGCTCGATGTGGAGAACGTCGAACACCCTGGGTGCTTCCCGTTATACGGTCTTTGCACCGGCTTTCAAGGCACTGATCGATGACCTGCAAGCCGCTGACGGCGATATTAAGGTGGCTATTGCCGACTTTAACGGGTTTAATTCTTATGAAAGCAGTGCAACTAATGCCGGCTCGCCGAGTACATCTTACGATCGCGATATAGGTAGCAGAGTTGATGATACCCATAGAAATTATGCAGATACTATGGCAGACGGTGTCTACTACTCTGCCGAAGACAGCGGTGAACTGTATACCGGCACCAATGCCGGCGCAGTGGGCACGGCTGCCAACCTGAACGCCTCGGCCTTTGTGGACGTTGATACGGTGAACAGCGACGCGCTGTACACTAAACTTACGACTAAGGCAACCTATAAGCCCGGTACCAACTACGACTATGCTTTCTGGGCCACCTATCAGTTGGGTGCCGCTATTAAGAGCTATAATGCGGCAAACAACCAGGATAGAGACTTGGTGGTCGTGTTTATGACCGACGGTGCGCCCATGCAGTACAACGGCTACCATTCCAATGGCAGAAGCTCTACATGGGGCTACTGGCTGGACGGTACCTCCGATGGCTCCGCAACAAGCTATAATGAGGGAGATTACCTGCAGGCATTGACGCATGTTTTCGATTCTGAGAGCGGCACTTTGACGACAAACGGTGTGACCAATACGCAGGCAACGGACCACCAGTATTACTTCGGCGGTATCGGCGCCTATGCACAGAAGCACCGCTGGAACGAAGCGATCAAGGGTGACCCCGCGCAGAATTACGAAGTGATTGATAAGCTGGCCAACACCGCTGCCGGTCCCAACCAGTATATGACCACGGTTCCCGGTCTGGGCGCTACGGTGTATTCCATCGGCTTTGCGCTTGACGATGATCAGAAGACCGAAGCTGCCCACGCGGAACGTGTTGTGAAGCAGATGGCTACCTCGGACGACTACTGGTTCCTTGCTACCTCTGCCAATCAACTTGATGCTGCATTTAAGCGCATTAAGGGCGACGTTTTCGAGGCGGCCAGCAACGCCGTATACGACGACCAGATGGGCGCTGAATACGATCTGCAGATGGCAAACTTCGGCCCGAAGAACTACAGCCCCACCATCGAGGTCGTGACCTACGACATCTATAAGCGCAGCGATTATGAGGCCGGAACGATTCCCATTGACAAGGTAGGCTCCCGTAAGAGCAGCACACCCACTGTGGTGGAGAAGATTACCTTTAGTCCTGACGGAAAGGCGGCTTACTCTTCGCTGATCGGTAACGGAACGAGCAACATTCTCAACAGCGACGGGTTGATCGTGGCGAAGAACTTCGTCTATAACACCAACACCGCCACCTCCAAGACGGTTACCTTCAACGGCAAACAGATCACTGTGGGCCCCGAACGGTTCTATTGGAATCTGGGTACCGTCAAGGAGACCGAATACGCCCTGCGCTACTATGTGTATCTGACCCGTTCCATGGAAGGCAAACGTGATGCGGGTACCTATCCTACCAATGATCACGCCACGCTGAATTATGTAAACTATGCCGGTGCAACGGTTTCGCAGAATGCACCGATCCCCGAGTTGGCATGGAAGGCTGCTGTTGTTTATTACGCGGCCTATCTGGTTAATGAGCAGGGACAACCCATCGACGCCAAGGGCCAGGTGACCGGCTTTAGCGACAGAGTGATTGTGGTTAACCCCAGTGAGGGTGACAAGGTGCTGTTCAACAATCAGGGAACAGTAACAGCAAGTGTTATGGCGAGCGTTATTCCGCAGGAATACACCCTCTATGCACCTGAAAATACCACCTACACGGTCACCGTGAACTCCGGCACGCAGGCGGGTAGTTGGGCGATCACCGGCGACACAACGAGGACCACCTATGTTACAGGTTATGCAGCCGGCGACGTATATTCCAATGCAGCGAACGACAGCAATTCCAGCCACACCTACACGGCGACCACTGTCTGGTTTGCTGTGAAGTACACCGTGGGCGCCATCAAGGACGCTGTGGTCATCGACTACGGTCTGCCCGTGGATATCTCTGTGCTGAGCAACGATATGTTCTATGAGAGTGGTGCGCTGGCTGCGGTTGGCCCGCAGCGTAACGGTACGGCGCATGAGTCTGCTTTGGCAACCGGCTTTGGCGGAAGCTATACAGCCATGTATGGTACGGCGACAGTCAACGGCAGCTATGTCCGCTATCAGGTCAAGGACATGAACATGACAGCTTCGGATACCTTCTCGTACGCTGTCAACTACCAGGGCAACGCGTCCACGCAGGAGGGCGATAAGGGTTACTACTACGGTCAGGTGACTGTGATCCCGGCGACTACCATCTACTACGAGGACAGCTTTGTAACATTTAAAGGAAATTGGACTGCGGAAGGTACGACGGACACCACGGCTGCCCAAAGTGAGGATCGTCCCGGTACCACCAGCGTGACCACCATTGACGCCAACAATGTCTACGGTATGGACGGCGCCTATAAAAACTACACCACTTACAGCCTCGGCAGTGCCCACAAGGCAACTGTTACGGCAGGTAATCCCGTCACGGCGGAGTTCAGCTTCACCGGCACCGGCTTTGATGTCATCTCTCTGACGGATAATACCTCCGGCTTTATTACCGTCAAGGTGACTGATAAGGACGGCAATGCGGAAAAGAATCTTATTGTCAACAACTACTTTGCGAAGACGGGTGACATCAGCAGCCTGTATCAGATCCCGGTGATGAAGGTGGAAGGCCTGCCCTACGGACAGCACAAGGTCGAGATCAGGGTGGCTTACAACAGTTTCGCTGATCCTGAAAAACATAACTCCACCACGTTCATTCTGGATGCGATCCGTATCTACGACCCGGCAGGTAATGATCCGACAGATGTGACCGTCAAGAATGCCTATATTGCCGATAAGGAATATAAGCCTGTGTATAAGACGGTTCGCAATATGTTGGTTGAGGCAAAGTCATTGGGTTCTACAGGAGAAAATACGACCGGTATCTGCTTTGTGGAAACAAAGGAGCAAGAAACAGATATTGCATCCTATGCTAACATTGGCCCGAATAACGAATGTTATCTGGCTAACGGTCAGGCCATTGCCTTTAGTACGACGATTGGAGCGAACACGGTTGCATCCCTGCAATTGGGTGCGAAGGCTCCTGCCGGTGCGGGCGCCAAGCTGAATGTTCAGCTCAAAGTCGGCGATTCGGAGGTGAAGACGGCAGAGTTTGAGGTCAATACCGCCACCGACCTGTACTACGATCTGTCCAAGCTGGTGGATCTGACCAATGGCGGTGTATATACATTCGTGATTTCCAATACCGGCGACAATCTGCTGTCCCTGACCAACTTCAAGACCACCACGGCTGCCACAGGCAATACAGCAGGAGCCTACAGCTTGGCTCCGGTGGTGAACAATGATACGGTCACCTTTGCCAAGGCATCTATGACCCGCCTGTTCGTGGCCGCCCCTGTTGTGGAAGAACCCACGGAGCCTGAGATCTTTACGCCTGACACCTTCTCGGTCAAACTCAAAAAGAGCAGTGTCAAGGTGGGCGATAAGGTAACGGTCACCGTTACCACCTCTAACGATGTGGAGAGCGTTACCGTGAATGGCGAACAGGTCATGACCTGCAGGACAGATCGCAAGACCGGTAATCTCACCTGGACGTACAGCTTCAAGGCAACCCAGGCAGGTGAGAGCGAAGTCAATGTTGTGGCGTATGACAGCAACGGAACAGCCAGTGAAGCAATCGTCGAAACACTTACCGTCAGAGAAAATGTGCGTGCCTCGATTGTTGACAAGATCAGCAATGCGATTAAAAAGCTGTTTGGCTGGCTTGCTCGCTAAATACGGACAGAAAGGAGAATTTCAATATGAAAAAAGCTTATACAAAACCGGAGCTGTACTTTGAAAGCTTCCAACTGTCCGCTAATATTGCAACCTGCGATCAATTCATGGATGGGAAAGCAAATTCAGGGGACCCCGCTAACTGTTCCTTCAGCTTTGATGGCATTGGAACAGTGTTTTCAGATGGCTGTGATTTCAGCACACAGGATTCGACATTGGATTTTCTTTGCTATCACGGGGCACTTGCAGAAAAACTCTTCGGGTCCTGACGAATAAAATGAAGCCCTACCCGTTAAGGGCAGGGCTTCATCCTTTGTAATGAGGTAGAGATGAAAAAGAAAACGGCAATTATTATCATCATCGTGTGTGTGCTTGCGGTTGTGGCAGTTGTTATCCTTGGCCGGCAGGCACATAGAAAAAACCAGTCCATTACAGCGCTGCAGGGTGTGCGGATCGATGCATTGGAGATCCTTGAGGCAGGAAATACGGCAGGCCCCTTTGTGGAGGACGGAAGCAACGAAGAGCTTGGCGCCGTCTTTACCCTGCGTGTGCGCAATAACGGTGAGAAGACTCTGCAATATGCGCTGCTGCATCTTGTCTGTTCCGGTAAAGAGTATGTGTTTGCGCTTAGCTCCCTCCCGGTTAATGAGGTGGTTGTTGTACAGGAGCAGGCGCACCAAAGCTGCACGGCAGACGGTGATTGGCAGAGTTTTGCGGAATATTTGATCTGGTTCGAGGAAGAACCCAGCCTGTGTGAGGATGTTTTTTCACTGGATACTGCCGCCAACAGCATTTCCCTGCAGAACATTTCCGATACGGATGTTACAGGCCCTATCAGCGTGTACTACAAGAACTGGGACGGTGAGAATTTGGTGGGCGGTATCACCTATCGTGTGACACTGCATAACGGATTGCCTGCCGGCGAATGTGATAACAGCTATGCTTCTCACTACCTGCCGGAGGGCAGCAGGCTTATGTTTATTGACTATGTACCATAATCAGTATAAATTAGGCAATTTTGTATTTCGCCTTGATTCCTCTGCCCCGCTGGAGATGCCGAAGGAGCTGGCGCTTTTTACCTGCCGGGAGGAGAAGCCGCAGGTGACGATCCCGGTTCCGGCATGTGAGAACAGGCAGTCAATGGTGACGTGGCTGCTGCGGGATATGAATCTGCGCTCATTGTTGCTGGAACGAAGTGCGATTGTGCTGCACGCATCGTATATTATCTATAACGGCAAAGCGATCCTGTTCACGGCGCCAAGCCAGGTGGGGAAATCTACTCAGGCTGCGCTATGGGAAAAATACCGCGGAGCGGAAATCATCAACGGTGATCGCGCACTGTTACAGCGGACGGTCAATGGCTTTACAGCCAACGGCATATTTTATTGCGGCAGCTCGGGCATCTGCAAAAATGTGACCGCCCCTCTGCAGGCAGTGGTCGTTCTGAAACGGGGCGACAACAAGCTGCAACGGATTGGCGGCCTGGCTGCGTTTAAGGCCATTTTGCCACAGTGCGCCTATGACATAGACAAACCGCAGGATATTGAGCTTGCCTCGTCCATCATTGCCGAGCTTATTGGTGCGGTGCCTGTTTTTCAACTGGACGCGGCGGCAGATGAGCAGTCGGTGGTTGTGTTAGAAAATGCGTTGAAAGGATAAGCTATGGCAGTTAAACTTGCTAATTACAGCGAGCCTGCGCTTAACAGGTATTTGCATAATCGGGCGCGTGTACATGGGGTCCCGCTATCGGGTAACTTTGAATTAACACCTTGCTGTAATCTGCAATGCCGAATGTGCTATGTGCGTCAGGATTATGCGCAGGTGCAGGCGCAAGGCGGATTGACGAACGCGCAGCAATGGTTGGAATGGGGACAGCAGGCAGCGGAAAAAGGTATGCTCTTCTTGCTCCTTACCGGTGGAGAGCCGCTGACCCACCCGCAGTTTAAGGAAATCTATACGGGTCTGAAAAAAATGGGCTTGATGATTTCCCTTAACACCAACGGCACATTGATTGATAATGATATGGTGGAGTTTTTTTGCGCTGATGCGCCTACCCGCATAAATATCACCCTGTACGGCAGTAGTCGGCATACCTATGAGAAGCTTTGCGGACATGGGGATGCGTATGAAAAGGCCATCCGGGCAATTCGGACACTGAGCGATCGAGGAATCAATGTTAAGATCAATTTTTCCGCAACGCCCAGCAATGCCGATGATATGGCAGACGTGTTTCAAATTGCCGATGAATGCGGTGCAAATGTGCAGGCAGCACCATATATGTTCCCCGGGATTCGCAGAAATCGTCAATTTGAAGAAGGCGATCGTTTTGATCCTGAGCAGGCAGGATATGCACAAATGCAATGTGATAGACTGCGTTATACAGAGATGCAGTTCCTGCACCGCGTCGAAGAGATCGAGTCGGGTAAGATGATGCCCGATATGACAGATGAGTGTTTGGACCAGCCGGCAGAACGAATCAGCTGCCGCGCAGGCCGCAGCTCTTTCTGGATAACTTGGAATGGGCGCATGGCACCCTGCGGGATGATGACACGACCTCAAGTGGACTTGCGTGCCTGTGGATTTGAGAAAGCATGGCAAGATATACGGATGCAAGCTGAGCAGATTTTTTTGCCGGCCAAATGTGTGCAATGCAGTGCCAGAACGGTTTGCCATGTATGTCCGGCAGCAATTCTGGCTGAAACGGGGCGGTTTGATAAAGCACCGAGCTATCTTTGCAGTATGACAGATGCCTATTTGCGGCATTTAAAGAAAATGGCCGGTGAAATGAAGGAGAAGCAATATGGAAATCAAGCGTAAATTTATTTTGCGAACAATTGCGGGCGATCATATCTTGGTGCCGGTTGGAAAAGACGCAATCGATATGAATGGATTGATTATTCTCAACGATATTGGTGCCTTTCTTTGGGAGCACATACCACAGGCGGAGGATGAAAACCGGCTCGTGCAGTTACTGCTGGAGGAGTACGAGGTGGATGCCGAAACCGCCGCAAAAGACGTGCGTGAATTTATGGATAAGCTGACAACGATCGGGATTGTTGAGCAATAAAAGGACGAGCCTGTAATGCAGAACTGATAAAACAGGACTGACAAGAACGGTTCTTTTATCCCCATGTAAGCAACATGAGATGTATATGAAAAAGTCAATATGCAAACAAACCGTTGAAGCTAACAAGCTTCAACGGTTTGTTTTGCAGTAGGAAATATAAGGTTTCTGAAGCTGTTTTGCCGAAGGCAACAGAATTGCTGTGCCGTGTGGAATTGCAGGTTGACAATTCGTTATCTGCATGCTAAAATAACGGACAGATTTTAGCAAAGGAGATACGATATGAAGAAGTTTTTAGCTGCATTGCTGGCTGTTTTGACGGTGTTCTCTCTGGTCGCTTGCGGCGCCGGCGGCAAGGATGACAATGGCCCTGCACAGCAGGACGGCTCCGTTGAGGTAAGCTATCCTCTGTCCGTGACCGATATGGCCGGCCGCGAAGTGACGCTGAATGCCGAGCCTCAGAAAATCGTCAGCGGTTACTACATTTCCTCTTCCGCCTGCATCGCTCTGGGTCTGACCGACCGCATCGTGGCTGTGGAGGATAAGTCCGACAAGCGTCCCATCTACAAAATGGCCGCTCCCCAGTTGATCGATCTGCCCAATGTGGGTTCTGCCAAGGCATTCGATCTGGAAACCTGCCTGGCTGCTGAGCCGGATCTGGTGATCCTGCCCATGAAGCAGAAGGATACCGCTGCCGCTTTGGAAGAACTGGGGATTCCCACGCTGCTGGTGCTGCCCGAGAGCCACAAGCAGATCATCGAGATGTTTACCCTGATCGGCAAGGCGACCAACTCCGTGGCAAAGGCCGATGCGCTCATTACCTATTACAACAACAAGCTGGCTGAGGTGGAGGGCCTGGTCGCTAAGCTGACCGATGCAGACAAGCCTGTGGTATTCATGGGCGGTACCGGCAGCTATCTGACCACCGCTCCCGCCGAAATGTATCAGGCTTCCCTGATCGCTGCTGCAGGCGGCATCAATGCCGGCAAGGACATCGAGGGCAATTCCTGGACCGAGATCAGCTATGAGCAGCTCCTGACCATGAATCCCGACGTTATTGTGATCCCCACCAACAACTTCGCTACCTCCGCTCCCGACTACACCGCGGAGGATGTGATGAACGACGCACAGTTGGCGGAAGTGACCGCTGTGAAGAACGGCACCGTGTATCAGATGACCACCGGCTTTGAGGCGTGGGATTCTCCCGCCCCCTCCGGTATTCTGGGTACCCTGTGGATGCTGAAGACGCTGCATCCCGAGCTGTACAGCAACGATCAGTTTGTGGCCGATGTGCAGGACTTCTATCAGACCTTCTACGGCTTCACTCCCGATGCGAAGGCGCTGGCAGGCTAATCGTCCATGATAAAACAACGACAGGGCATTGCTTGACAGCGATGCCCTGTTTCCCCTATAATGGGGCAGGTACAGATAGAGAAATGGGAAACATCATGAAACGAAACGAAATGGACAAACGCGCCGTATGCTCTTATGCCCTTGTGGGCGCTATATTGATCGTGACGATGCTCTGCTCGTTTTGCGTGGGTAAGTACCCTATTTCGCTGCTTGAGATCAAAAAACTGATTTGCGGCGGCGAAGTGGCGGATATGACACGCAAGGTGTTTTATACCCTGCGTGTGCCCCGTACCTGTATGGCGATTCTCAGCGGTGCAGGTTTGGGCTTGGCCGGTGCGGTGTATCAGATCATTTTCAAAAACCCTTTGGCATCGCCGGATATTATCGGTATTTCCTCCGGCGCCAATCTGGGTGCCGCCGTTGCAATCGTCACAGTGGGCGGCTCCATGATCGGTGTGGCAAGCGGCGCTTTTATCGGCGGTTTGCTGGCTGTGCTGATGGTGGTGCTTTTGGTGCGCGCTACGCGCTCTACCTCCACCTCTACCTATGTTTTGGCGGGGATTATTATTGCCGCCGTGGCCAAAGCGTTTATCATGCTGCTGAAATACTATGCCGATTCCGAGTCCCAACTGGCGGCTATTGAATATTGGACCATGGGCTCGCTGGCGTCTGTTACCGCCGGAAAGGTGTTGTCCGTTTTGCCGTTTTGGCTGATCGGCTTTGCAGGGCTTCTGCTCCTGCGCCGTCAGGTGGAACTGATGTCGCTGAACGAGGAAGAATGCCGCGCGTTAGGTGTGCGGCTGCGGCCTGTTCGGCTGACGATATTGGCCCTGTCCACGCTGCTGGTGGCGTCGGTGATCTGTGTCACAGGCTTGATCTCCTTTGCCGGCTTGATCGCGCCCCACATCGCCGCCTTTATGATTAAGCGCCAAAACACCAAGACGATGATCCTCAGCGGCATGGTGGGCGGTGCGATCCTTTTGATTGCTGACATGTTGGCCCGTACCCTCTACGCGGCGGAAATACCGATCAGCATTTTGACCACCGTCATCGGCGTGCCGGTGCTGGTGTGGTTCATGTGCGTGAGAAAGGAGCGCCGCGTATGAGTGCTTTATTGTCTGTGGAGCATCTGTCCTGCGGTTATGGGCGGCAGGAGATCGTGCACGATGTGAGTTTGTCAGTGGAAAAGGGCGAATTTTGCGCGTTGCTCGGCCTGAACGGCTGCGGCAAGACCACATTGATCAAATCCATCTGCGGTTTGCTGCCCATTGAACAGGGACGCTGCTTTGTCGACGGAGAGGACTGCACCGATTTGAATGAACGGCAGCATGCCCTGCGAATGTCCTATATTCCCCAGCGCAGCAGTCCGCTTTTCGGCAAGTCTGTGCTGGATGTGGTGCTGATGGGCTACAATGCCCGACTGCACCTGCTGGAGTCACCCGGCGAGCTGTGCCGTTTGCAGGCGGCGGAGGCTTTAGACCGCTTGGGATTGCACGGCCTTGCCCGGCGTGACTATGCCACGCTGAGTGAGGGGCAAAAGCAACTGGTCATTTTGGCGCGCACATTAGTGCAGGATGCGCCGGTGATGCTGATGGACGAGCCGGACAGCGCGCTGGACTTTGTCAACCGCACCATGGTGCTGGATAAGGTGCGAAATGTGCTGCAATCGCAGGGCCGTGCCGGGCTGATTTCGCTCCACGATCCCAACTTTGCCATGGCGTACTGTGATCGACTGCTGCTGATGAAAAACGGCACCATCGGACGGGAGCTGACACTGAAAGATGCGTCGCGTGAGGAAGTAGCCTCAGCACTCTCGTGGATTTACGGCGAGATTTGCGTTTTGGAACACCAAGGCAGATTCGTTATGGTGCACGCATAGAGGAGGGACAACATTGGAACTGCAGGAATTGCTTTTGGAGCAGGCGTCCGGCCTTCAAAACGGACGGGACTTTGCCGTGGTGACCACGGTGGAAGCCAACGGCTTGGCACGCACCAGCGGTAAGATGCTGGTATACCCCGACGGAACGATCAGCGGTACCGTGGGCGGCGGTATGTGGGAACAGGCGGCGATCCGGGATGCGCTGGTATGCATAAAGGAACAAAAGAACGACGTAAAAACCTACGATTTTGGCGATGAACTGTCAAAGGCGGGAATCCGCTGCCAAGGTACGCTGCGCGTGTTTATCGAATACTGCGCCAACCGACAGACGCAGTTGGTGGTGGTAGGCGGCGGTCATGTGGGCCACGCCGTCATGCGCGCGGCGAAAGCCGTCGGCTTTGCCGTAACGCTGGCGGATACACGGGGCGAGACGGAGATCGGCAGCGCCATCCGCTTGGCAGACCGCTTTATCCGCATGGACAGCTTTGGCGATGTGGCGACGGCAGACCTGCCGAAGAACCCGTATTATGTGGTGTCTACTTACGGCCATCAGGTGGACGGCATGGCGCTCAAGGGGGTACTCTCCCGCGGTGATGCGGCCTACATCGGCATGCTGGGCAGCGAGAAAAAGGTGCACGCCATCTTCTCACAACTGGAGAAAGAGGGCATCGCGAAAGAGTCTCTGCAGCAGATCTACGCGCCCATCGGTCTTGATCTGGGCGGCGAAACGCCGGAGGAACTGGCGGTCGCCATTGTGGCGGAGATGCTGGCCGTGAAATACGGCCGTGAAGGGAAAAGCCTTTCCCGCTGACGGAATAAAAGAAATAAACGCCTTGCCATCTTTGAAAGATGTCAAGGCGTTTTTATGCGTGTTTTACAGCACGGTCTCCACCCACGCCGCCACGGCGCGATCGTCGGGATGGCCGTTGAGGAGCTTGCCCTCCACGATGTCCGTGTCCGCCGACACGGACGGCTTCAGCTCCTCCACCGTATGGCCGAATCCGCTGCCGCCGGAGGTGGCAAACAGGATGATTTTCTTGCCGGAAAAGTCATAGGATTCCAGAAAAGTATTGATGATCGTGGGGGCCACATACCACCAGATGGGAAACCCGATAAAAACGGTGTCGTAGGCGGCAATCTCCGCCGCGTGGTCTGCCATAGCGGGGCGGAAGCTCTTGTCAGCCATCTCGACGGAGCTGCGGGAATGGGGATCCGTCCAGTCCAGATCGGCCTTGGTGTAGGGGACCGCGGGTTTGATCTCGTACAGATCGGCTTTGGCGGCAGCGGCCACCTTGGCGGCCACCTTTGCCGTCCGGCCGCCGGCGGAAAAATAAGCGACTAATGTCTTGGACATCCTTTCAGCCTCCTTTTGATTTCATAGGGTTATGCACCGCTGTTCTTTTGCATCATGGACAGGATATGCGCCACGGTGCGGTTTTCCAACAGGTCGTCCAATTCGATCACATCGATATGCAGTTTTGCGGCGCGGTGGCGGGTAATGCTGCGGCAGCGCTGGGAGGTGACGATGGCGGCTTTCGCCGCCTGCCCGCCAAAGCGGTCGCGCAAAATGGCCAGCTCGTTGAGCGCCTCGGTGCTGATATCGCAGGTTTTGCAGCTGATAAAGGCGGGGACAATGCCCTGCATGGCCATGACATCAATCTCGTTGGTCACACTGTCCTGCGGCCGGCCGTCCTCCCAGTCCACTACGGCGCTGGTGCGCACATCGTTGAAGATACCGGCGTCCAGACAGCACTTGTAGACATACAGCTCCAACACGCTGCCAATGTCACGCAGCCAGGTGCGGATCTGGAAGTCCTTAAAATCAAAAGTGACGCCATCTACGGAGATTTCCACATGACGGATAAAGCCGAGCCTCTCCAGATCCAGCAGCGCTTTTTCCGGCGCATTCAGCCGGCTGCCGTGCTCGCCCTTGACGGTATAGGGCGCATCCACATGGAGCGTGGGCGGCAATTCCCGATCCGTATACGAGGCGCGCTGGATGTAGCCGACAATACGCGTCCAATCCCTGCGATGGTGCAGGTACAGGCGGAAAAACGGCTCAATGACATCCATATACCGGCCCAAAACAGCATTATCCACACGGCCGCTCCGCAAGGCGCCGCCTGCCATCATGAAGCAGTCCTCTACATTGTGCCGGATCGTGCACGGCAGCTCGTCGGCAAAGGGGGCGTTGTGAATGTCAAAAAAGCGGTTGCGGCGGCGGCTGAAGGTGAACACGGGAATATCCGATTTGGCGCCAAACTGTCCGGCGGCAAACAGCGCGGCATCCGTGCCGCCGGTAATGTCCAGCACACAGTCGGGATAGGTGTCGGCCACGGAGCGGAGCTGTTTCTCGATTTTGCCGCTGTGATACAGGCTGGATTCGAGAAAGATCAGCTCCGTATCAAGCCGGCGATGACGAACATACAGGCGCAGCTTCTCCTGCATGACCTTGTCGTGGGCAGCCTCGGCCGGACAGAGAAAGACCGTGCGCTCCGGACGGAATACTTCCGTGGCCAGAATATTTTCGATGGGCCGCTCATCATACAGTTCGATCAGTGTTTTCATCTTTCGCCACCTGCTGTTTTATAGGATAAAAACAGTATACCACAGATACAGGGCGGCAGGCAACAGAGAATCCGCAGACAGGCCGGGCGCCGCTGTCCAAAGTGAATGGGGTTCTTGACGCAAAAGGCCCACCCTTATGTGAGCAGAAACTGGATCTCTACTTTAGCCGAATATAATCGCGCTAAACACAAGATAGACAGGGGCAAAATGCGTACGTCGGCTTGAAAGTGCACACTGACCGCACCCCATGGTGCATGGCCGACGGCGAAATGGTGCGCCGCCACCGCTAAGATGGTGCATGGTGGCCGTGAGGGCCGATGCACGGCCACCATGTGGAAGCTTTACTCAATAATGCCCTTGCGCTTTCTCATGGACTCGCCTTCAATTTGAATGGTATACGCATCATAAATAATCCGGTCGCAGATGGCGTCAGCCAAATTTGAATCATAGAGGTTTTCGCGCCATTCAGAGGTGTCGTACTGAGAACAGAAGATTGTGGAGGCCGTTTTGCTCCGGGCCTCAACCAATTCCAAGACATCCCGCGCTTCACTTTCTTTGAGAGGATAGAGGAGCCATTCATCCAGGATGAGGAGCTTCACCTTTTTGAGTTTCTTCATGTACTCACGATAGGTGCCGTCACCTCTGGTCATAGCGATCTCCACAAGCAGATCCGGCAAGCGGATATAACGAACTGTGTAAAGATTTCGGCTGGCGGCCATACCCAGTGCGCAAGCGATGTAAGTTTTCCCGGCGCCGGTTGCGCCGAGTAAGATGACATTATGAGCCTCTTGGATGTACGAACAGGTGGCTAAGCGAAGGATCTGCGTTCTGTCCAACCTCCGTTCCGGCAGATACTCTATATTCTCAATGCATGCTCCGGGATCCGCGAAATCGGCCTTCTTTATGAGCCGCTTGAGATGGTTGCTTTTCCTGGCAGCCCATTCTGCATCCACCAGCAAGGCAAAGCGGTCTTCAAAAGAAAGTGCGCTGGCCTGGGTGTCCGAAAGTTGCGTGGTAAAGGCTTCGGCCATGACTCCGAGATGCATTTCCTGCAGTTTTCTTGTCGTTTCATTCGTTAGCATGCGTTATTTCCCCCTCTTGTAATACTCAGCGCCGCGTGTAAAGCGGTGCTGCCTTGTCTCATTCTTTGACTGGACAGTTTCTTCTGGCGGCAGCTTGTCCTGCCCGGACTTGAGAATGGACTGCACGCTTTTGAGGCTTGGCAGTGGGGAAAAGGACAACGCCTTTTTACAAGCTGCCTCCAAACGTGTGGGGGAATATTGGTCTGCTGATTTCAGCAACGCCATACAGGATTTGTAGCCTTGCTGCTCTACTTGGCGTGAGGTGAGGAACAGGCGAACCACTGCAACGGTGTTTTCGCCGATCTTTTCTGCCCACTGGATAAAACGCTCACCATTCCACTGAAGATATTTCTGGTGGTCCGGCGGCATATGGGCTTCCTGTGTGCTGTACTGGTTTGGGCGGCCGTGCAGCCGCGGATGGGAAGCGATTCTGGTACCTGAGAAGAAAACTTCTACGGTGAAACGTGTTAGCCGCACATCCACCTGGTGTTTGATGTATTCGTATGGAACAGAGTAGTTCATACGCTCAACACTGATATGGTAGTTATACTGGACGGTGGCCACTTTCCAGACTGCCAATTCAAAGGGCGATACCGGCAGCGGCAAAAGGAACAGCTTTTCTTCCGCAAAGGATCCTGCACGGCTGCCTTCCCGTTTCTGGAACGGCTTTCGATTAAACGCATCCAGTTTCTCTGAAATAGCGGCATTCATCTCAGCCAGAGAAAGGAACTATTGATTGCGCAGCGCCGCCAGGATCCATGTGGAGACAACGCCCACAGAGCCTTCCACAAAAGCCTTATCTTTGGGGCTCCTGGGCCGGGCTGGGATGATTGCTGTCCCGTAATGTTCCGCCATCTCCTGATATGTCTTGTTGAGAATTGTCTCACCTCGTGTATTTTTGATGACGCCAGTCTTGAGATTATCCGGAGTGAGTATCCTGGTGACGCCGCCAAAGAAGCGATACGCATGAACATGCGCTTCGATCCAGGATTCCTGCTTCATATCCAGGAATGCTTCTGTATACGCGTATCCGCTATACGGGAGGACTGCAACGAACAGGTATGCGTCCAGACGCGCTCCTGTGTCTGTATCCAGGATACCGGCCGTTTGTCCAGCCCAGTCTACCTGCATGGTTTCTCCGGGACGATGCTCCAAATGCATGGTTGCTTTCGTTTTATGAACATAGTCTGCGTAATACTTGTTGAACTGCGTAGACTTGTACGGCAGCTCTCCATTTTGCCTGCACTGCTCACAGTACTCTACCCAGAGCAGGCTCAGCGTAACGCCGCTCTTTTGCATCTCACGATGCACCCACTCATAATCCGGCATCTTGTAAACTGGTGTTGCTTTTTCTGACGGAAAAAGGGTTGCTGTGACTTGCTGTGGCGACATTCCTTTGGCCATATCCCATGACAAGTTCTGTTCGCGTGCGCGTGCAAGCGTGCGTGTAACTGTGTTGCGGCCACAGCCGCAGCTTGCAGCGATCTCCTGGTGTGCGAGTTCCAGGCTTTTTAGCCGAAGGATCTCTTTGTGATTGACCATTTCCAGGCCTCCTTAAAATGAATTGCATCTTCCGATGCTGAATTCATTATACAGAGGCCGCGTACCCATGCACCATTCATGCGGTGAACCTGCACCATTTGCCCGTTCTGTGCGCACCTTTACTCCGGTCTGATGGCACCATCCCGGCCGGCGTATTCAGCAAAATACGGCGAGTATCTATACTGATTTGATAAGGCCCCAACATGGCTACCAGATTGCAGCGACTATCGACAAAAGTGAGCAAAGGCTCCGCGGCGTTATGCGCCGCGGAGCCTTTGCTCATATTCCCATCATTGCCAGTTTCGTTTTAGAATCTCGCTTTTCAGATACAAGGTATTCTTTCCGGAAGACTTGATTGGATGAAGCTTTCCTGTTCTTGTGAGATAATCGATGTTCTGCCGGCTGCAATTCAAAATTTCTGCCGCTTCCGCTACGTTTACGACCCGATGCACGACGAAGCTTTGAAAGTCCGAAACGGACAGAGGAACCTTTTTGCCGATGCGATACAGCATGGCAGCGCTGACGCTCAAATTAACATCCCATTCAACGCCATGTCCTCCAGTTTGGAGATTTACATCATAAAAGAACGACTCGTTTCGAAACAGCACTTGAAAAGACGGCGCGTTTGCAAAGCGATCTTTTATGCTGCATTTCTTCACATTCCCATCCCGGAAAAAGACCAGAAGTTCAAAGTTGTCGAGCGGAACAACATCTTCGATCAATTTGGCAAAGCGTTTTTGAATCTGCGCAGGAAGCTGTGCTTCCTCGATTGGCACAAGGTAGTAATCATCCTGCGCGCATCGGCCCATGGTCAGCATCAGCAAGCCAAACTCGTCATACTCCTTCAGATTGTTGTCTTTCAGCACTTGCCCAAGGTTTTGACGGTCAGTGGGAACAATACGCTGCTGCACCCACATTTTGCTCCAATAGGAATTTACGGAAGTTTCGCCCTTCTTCACGAAAGATGAAAGAAGCAGCGGGGTCTCCCAGGGATCGGCGTTTTCGGGCAGTTCGATATAAAAGCGCTTTTCCATTTCATAATAGAGCAAATATGCAAGATCGATTTGATTATCGGCAGATTCATCTCGAATGGCAAAGATCTTCATACGCGCACCACCTTTTCCAAATCATCTCCCAGATCTTGTCCTGCAAAGTCTGAGAAATAATTCCATCCAGACCGTTCATCAAAACATCCCTGTCCGTTTCCTTCAGTGCATGGAGCTGAGGGAGTTTTTTCTTCGGAATTGAGTTTACATTATCCCACGTGGAACCGGAGCCGATGAAATTGTTGACACGCTTATCGGCCATCACATCGTATTCAGCCACAGCAGAATCATCCGTGCAGCTGAAAAGCAGGGAAAGGCCGTGATCGAAGAGCGGTGCCAGATGGATGGTTTTCTTGCGGCTGTTGCGCAGCACCTCGATATTTGCTCCATGCCGGTCACGATTCAGAATCAGGAAATCCACTACCATCATCTGATACACATATTCTTCCCAACCGTTTCGGATGCAGAAGTCAAGGGCGGATTCGCTTTCTGCACGTTCAATTTCCCAATAAGCATCCAGCGCAAGCTTGCTCTCGCCCTTCTGCTTAAAGTCTTCGGAGGCACAGAGATAGACCTCCTGCGGTTTCCCGTCGATCATCACATCAGCGTGAATCAGCTGGTAATGCAGATGCGGAATACCCAGAATATCCAGCAGACGATCCACGATGATTTCGTTGACACATTCGTGCCCGACGACGCCCCTGGTTTTATCAAAATTCGAGAGCTTGTAGTATGTTTTCTTTCCGCCAAGCATGGAGTATGCCTTCAGAAAGGAACCGGCTGTACCAGAAGAATTGCGTATTTTCGACCAGGACAAATGCGTCATGTCCTGCTTGTCCCGAATAATTCTGTTCATCGCGCAATCACCTCTTCAACAGTAATTCTATCTCACCACTTGTCATATGTCAAGGGAAAGAAACGGTCTATATTTGTCGTATGACAAATATAGACCGTTTCTCGCTTACGATATTTGCACAGCAAGGTTTATGACCGTCTTTTTCTGCCGCTCGGCTATCTCTGCAAACTGCGCTGCGCTGCCCCAGGAGTGGGTGATGTATGCTACGACATAGTCGGACTGCCGGATCATCCACTTGTTTCGCCAGGAGATAGCGAAGCGTGGGTAAACGGTTTCGATGCCCTCCGGAAGCATGGTATCCGAATAATCACGGGTATCGAACTCGCCTCGCTTCTGGGGTATGCGCTCCAAAACGACAGCGTAATTGATATGGGGGTATACCGATACCAGTTCCTTTAGAACCGAGCGCACGATCCCATCGTACGCTCCTTGTTGACCAACGTAAAGCATATCTACAGCGTGGTTCTCAATCAGATCGATCAGAACTTCACGCAGCTTTGGCTTAATTGAACTCAGGCAATCGTGATGCCCGAAGAAAGTGCAGGCTGACATATAAACATCTCCTTTGTGGGATATATCGCAATTATACCGCGTCTTGCATAAATTTGCGATATGTCCCACACGATTTATCGCAGATTTGGTTAAACTAAAATCGCGATATATCGCAAGGAGGGGATGCGAATTGAATACAAAAGAAGCTGTAGCAAAGCGCATTCTTGAACTGTGTGAAGAACGGAATATGGCTGTTAATGCCCTGGCAACTGTGTCCGGAGTTTCTCCTTCAACAATCTATAGTATGCTGAATGAAAAGAGTAAAAATCCGGGTGTAGTTTCGTTGAAGAAGCTTTGTGATGGCTTGGAGATCAGCATCAGAGAGTTTTTTGATAGCGAGCTATTTGATGATTTGGAACAAGAGATAAAGTAAGAAGGTGTGCACGCGTAAAGTGCACACCTTCTGTTCATTCATATTACCCTTTGGGAGGAAATGGATCGTTTCCGTATGAATCCTTTGCACGGATTCGTCCATTTTCTCCGTGGATAATTCGTTCGCTATGCTGATTTTGGGCAATCGTTCGGGCGATTGCTGCTGCTTCCTTTTGTGTCGCAGTACGAACTGTTGCTCGGGTGTTCCCTGCGCCTTTTACTTGCCAACCTCCCGCAGGGTGAGGGGTGACATGCTGATTTTTTCCTTTTGTCATAAAAACTCCTTTCTTAAAAAAGAAAGGATGAAACCGCCAACATCCTTCTTGGGTTTGTGTTACTTTCGACGTTTCACAGGGATGCGAAATGCCTTGAGCCCACGCTGCTTCGCGTAAATGCGCTTGCCGTTCTTAAGCGTAATGTACGCAGTGAAGATGTACTCCACAGCATCATCGTGAGAATTTCTCATTGACGCAACACCCCCTTCAAGCGAGATTTTTCCGGAACGAATTCCAGAAACGCTTGAAAAAGGTAAACACAGCCTTTATACTATTTTTGTTGGAGGGAATAGTATAGGCGGTTTGACCGTATTTACTTTTCTCAAACTCGAACCTCTTCTGAGTTGGCGCTCGGGAGAGGTTCTTTTATGTCATGCGACAATGGTCGCGAGACAACTACTTGAGTTCAGTTGCTTCCGAAAGATCAAAAAGCATTGCGCGCTCGCTTTTGAGCAGAGTGCCTTCTACACGGAAAGCTTTTTCATTCAAATTCCAGCCCGTTATAGCCTGAAGCGTGTTCAAGAGATCCCTGCCGTTCCAACGGACGGAAATGACGTCATTCTTTTTGGGCTTATAGAACTGAGCGGCATTTTCGGTATTCTCACCACATGCCTGGATAGCGATGCGTTTACCTTCCTCGTCAATCAAGAGCACGACGTGCTCAGGATAGTCCAACTTCATGACGACGGATTTGTTGAATGTCACTCCGTTTGTCGTTACCGAAACATAGGGGACACCTTCGTTAAAATTGAACGGCTTGAAACCAGAAAGTATTGACATATTTGCTCACCTCACTTCGGAATACAGTATAACATATTTTCGCCTCTGTTGCAAGCGAAAAGTTTTTCTTTGTTTTTTGCTTCGTCGGCCGCGCGCTTGAAATTGTTGTTTCAAAATGTTTTTGTGAAAAGATGGCGTGGGCCGCATACCGGTTCGTGCCATCTTGCGTTGTTGGTTGAGAATTATCTCTGCCTTTATAATTTCTTCGGAGTTCGATAGAATGTTCTCCATCTCTTGCGTCCATCTTGTCTGGCTACTTGACTCGAGATGTTCTGTCACATTGCGTGAAGTTTTCACCTGAGAGATCAATATTTCCATCCGCCGCTGCGCCTGTTCGTTGATATCGGCAAGATATGTCCAGAGGTTGCCGGAAAGCACGAGTTGATTGAAAACCACCGGACGGTATTCTTTCAGATAATCTCGGTGCATACGACCCCAGCGGCCAATGGGACGATGCTCTTCGGGCAGCTTCAAATCGTGAATATAGTAATCGCCGGTCTTAATATATGTAATATGTTTCATAAGTCAACCCTCCTTATCGCCTACAGGCTTATAGCGCTGAGCATACTTCTGCAGCTTCTGCAGGTCGATCTGGGCCTGGAAGCGGGTCTGGGCTTCCAGGCAGGGCGTGAACAGGGTGGTCTTGTCCATATCCCATTCGCGGATGCCTTTGAGATATTCCGTGCGCCGCTTGTCATCGAGGATGAACGGCGTGATCTCATGGCGCAGGCACTCTTTGAACATGAGCAGCCGGCCGATGCGGCCGTTGCCATCTGCGAAGGGCCGGATGCGTTCGAAGCGCACATGGAAGCCCAGGATCTGTGCCAGCTCCACCTTGTCAAGGCTCTCGTATTCCGCAATCAGGGCGTTCATTTGGGAGTTTATATTCTTTGGCGGCGTTGTCTTGGCTTTGCCAAGGGTACAGGTATCCCTGCGGTACTCGCCCGGATGAAACTGGAGTTTACGCTCCGCCATGGTGCCGTAGCTGAGCATGGTGTGCAGCTTGCGGATGTAGGACTGGGAGATGCGGGCAGCAGCAGTATCGATGATATAGCTGACACAGGCGAAGTGGTTAGGTATGTCTGCAGCTGTGCGGAGTCAGGAGAGGCACTTCGGGAATGGCCTGCAGAGTTTTTTTGAACTGGTCACGGAAATGAGTCGGATTACAGGGACAGTCTTTCTTTCGTACTTCCCAGATAAACTTCTTGTCCGTGTTCCGCAGAGCTATCGCGCAGTAGCGCAGGCTTTCCGGTACAGGGATACTCCGGTAACTGTCGCGGGACTTGGGCGTACCTACAACACCGGTGCCCTTGTACATGTTGATAGCCTGCTCAATGCGGATGACCGAGCCATCCGGTTCGATATGCCGGGGTTCCAAGGCCAAAATCTCCTGAGTGCGCATTCCGGTTCCTAGCATTAGGCGGATGCTGAGCCCCATGCGGTCTTCCGGCAGCTTTTCCATGAGGATTGCTACCTGTTCCGTGGTAAAGGCATCCTTCCGTTTGATGGGTTCCCGGTTGCGCATCTTCTCTGCGAAACGAACGGGGTTCTTTCGGATGAGATCGTTGGCTTCGGCCTTGTGCATGATCTGATACATCATTCCTCGGCACTGAGCCAGATAGTGAAGAGAGCGTCCGTCATGGCGAAGCTTCTTCAGCATCATTTCGATGTCGAAGGGTTTGATGTCCCGAATCTTCCGGCGACCGAAAAAAGATTTGAGTGTACGCAGCGTGTATTTGTAGTTTTCTTGCGTGGTGGGCATGATGTTGTCTTTGTGGCTTTCAAACCACATATCGGCCCATTCCTCGAAGGTATAGACCACATCCATCTCGATGCCCTCGGCCTTGGCGCTCTGGTACGCTTTGGCTTTGTCTTTGACTTCTTTCTGAGTCTTGCCGTAAAAGCTTTGCTCAGTTATCTTACAGACGATTACTCCACGCAAGAAAGATTCTTCCGTCAGTATTACAACGCATTCAAGAACAGATTAAATGAACCTTTCAGAACAGACGGGCAGAGGAAGAAAGATCCGTTGGGCTATATCGCAACTCGCTCTAAT
>SFIY01000031.1 GCA_004555205.1 Clostridiales bacterium | reverse complement strand
ATCACCATGGGCGTGGCGCTGCATTCCAAAACGGATGCCTCACCGGCGGTGAAAATGTTTCTCAAATACGCCGTGCGGATGCTGACGAAAACCGAGGAGACGTAAAAAAATGAGGACGGCTTATGCCGTCCTCATTTTTTTAAGAGATTTACTTTTTCAGCGTTCCGTTGGCGGAGGCGGTGAGATAGGCGTTGATGAAGCCGTCGATATCGCCGTCCATGACATTCTGGATGTTGCCGGTCTCAAAGCCCGTGCGGGTGTCCTTCACCAGGGTGTAGGGCATGAACACATAGGAGCGGATCTGACTGCCCCACTCGATCTTTATCTGCACGCCCTTGATGTCGGAGATCTTCTCCGCGTGCTGCTGGGCCTTCATTTCCGCCAGGCGGGCGCGGAGCATCTTCATGCAGTTGTCCCGGTTCCGGAACTGGCTGCGCTCCGTCTGGCAGGACACCACCACCCCGTGGGGATATGGATGAGCCACACGGCGGAGGAGGTCTTGTTGATGTGCTGGCCGCCGGCGCCGCTGGAGCGGAAGACCTGCATTTCCACCTCCTCGGGGCGGATCTCGATCTCATTGTCGTCCTCGATCTCGGGCATGACCTCCAGAGCGGAGAAGCTGGCCGGTGCACAAATGGAGAAGATCCGCCGAGCAGAGGATGCCAGCGCAGACTTCACCGACGGGAAAACTGACGCTCCCGGAGGGTGTGGTGCTGAGGGTGCAGGATCTGTGTATGTACTTCGGCGGCGTTCACGCCGTGGATCGCCAAAAAAGTTCTGGAAGACAGCCGAATCCCTATTCTGCCCTATACACGCTACAAAGGAAAGAACGACAGATTCCGTCCCCGGGATTTCACCTATGACTTAGTAAATGACAGATTTATCTGTCCCAGAGGCCACGAATTGAAGCACACGACCACCAGCAAAGAGGGCAAGCGAACTTACCGCAGTTCCACTAAAATCTGTAAAGACTGTCCATGCAGAACAGTTTGCGGAGCAAACGAAAACGGACAACGGATGCTTACCACACATATCTGGCAGGAATATCTTGATTTGGTGGAACAGTTGCGTAAAACCGAGCGTGGCAAGGAAATTTATGCCATGAGAAAAGAAACCATTGAGCGTGTCTTTGCTGACGCAAAAGAAAAGCACGCCATGCGATATACAAACCACCGAGGTCTGGCCCGGGTTTCCACTTGGGTGAGGCTCAAGTATGCTGCCATGAATCTCAAAAAGATAGCCGTTTGGAAGTGGAATACTCTCCCGCTTTCCGCTCTTTATGCTGTGTTCTTCCCATATTGCAGCCAAGACCTTGTCCTCGCTTCTTGAAAATAGGGGTTCTTTGACAGACTGAAAAAAAGCTCGCCTTACGGCGAGCTTTTTCCTGTATTTATTCGGTCATGATCTTCAAAATCACACGGTCCGTTTCGCGCATGCCCTGGGAAGCAAGGACGCCCACATTCTTAATGGTATCCTCCACGCCGTCACCCACAATGCCGTCGCCGGGACGGAAATTATCGCCCTTGAGGTACATATTGTAGCCCAGGATGCCGGTTTCCACGCCCATGGCGATCTTGCTGGCACAGCTTGCTTTGGCGCCGTCGCAGATACAGCCGGAAATCATGGCCACCGCGTTCATGATGGTGTGGCTGATGCCGTCATAATCCGCGCCGCGCAGCCATGCAATACCGCAGCCTGCGCCTACACCGGCACTGACCGCGCCGCAGTAAGCGCTCAGGCGGCCGATGCCTGTCTTCTGGTGAATAGTAATCAGGTCGCTCAGGCAAACCGCACGCAGGATCTTCTCCTCCTCCATGCCGTTGAGCACGCCATAGCGCCAAACGGGAACGGAGGCGGTAATGCCCTGATTGCCGGAGCCGGAGCAGATGACCACCGGCATCTCACAGCCGTTCATGCGGGCATCGGAGCCGGCCGCCGCCCAGGCGCGACATTCCGTTTCCATACCGCCGCCGGTCAGCAGCAGATTGGAGCCGATATTGGCGCCCCAGCTATTCTTCAGACCTTCGGCGGCAATGGCCGTGTTTTTTTCGATCTGGCGGCCGATCAGCGGCCGAATCTTTTCTATGGGGACCGTTTCAATGAATGTAATGATGTCCTCTACATTCAGGACGCTCTTGTCCTGCAGGCTGTCCTCCGCGGAGGCGGAATGGGGCTTGTCCAGCAGCTTGACGCCGTCCTTTTCGATGGTAATGATGTTGGTATGGTTATTGGCCACGCGGACCATGGCCTGATGCTCACCGGCCCAGCCCGTCAGACGAATGTCCAGCATGCAAGGGGTTTCGGGGCAAGTGATCTTGATCTCGGTGCTGTCCAGATAGGCCTGGATCGCAGCCTCGTCCTCTTCTGTTACATTGGCAATGACCTGCAGCTCGGCACTCGCATCGCCCGCCACGATACCCACGGCGACCGCTGCATCAATGCCTCGGCGCCCACCGGTATTGGGCACCACAACGGATTTCACGTTTTTCAGGATATTGCCGCTGACCTCAGCCAGCACTTTTTCCGGTTTAACGCCCAGCACCTCACGCAGCTTTGCAGCACAGTACGCGACAGCGATGGGCTCTGTACACCCGGTGGCCAGGATGAGTTCTTCATCCAGAATGGCGAGATAGGCCGCCATTTTCTTTTCGTTCAACATCGTTACATTCTCCTTGATTTTTAAATTTATATCAGGCGCCATGCGCCGGACATACCCTTACACCTTGGCAACCGCCAGATCGTCGCCGTCCACCCATTCCCGAACATCCACGGTTTCAAATGTATCCTCCGTCTTGCGGATGACCACCTTGGAAAGGCCGGCATTGATGACCAGACGGCGGCACATGGAACAGGAGGTGGCATCATGCAGCAGCTCGCCCGTCTGCGCGTTGCGGCCCACCAGATACAGCGTGCCGCCTACCATATCGCGGCGCGCGGCAGAGATGATGGCATTGGCCTCGGCATGGACGCTGCGGCAAAGCTCGTAGCGCTCGCCGCGGGGAATCTGCATGGCTTCACGGGTACAAAAGCCCATATCCACACAGTTCTTGCGGCCGCGGGGGGCTCCGTTATAGCCGGTGGAGATGATTTCATCGTTCTTGACTATAATAGCGCCGTATACGCGGCGCAAACAGGTCGCGCGCTCCAACACGGTCTGCGCGATATCCAGATAATAATTTTCCTTGCTGATACGGTTCATGAAAATACCTCACTTCACAGTTGTCACTTTGGCGCTGCGGGCGGGAGTTGAACCCCGCCTCAGAAGATCATAAGTCCCCGCCCTTCGCCCTTCAGGCGATTCGGACACAGGGAGGACTTTTTCCTCATTATATACCATTTATCCCTTTGCGGCAAGAAAACCTGTCGGATTGTTCCGGCGCAATATTCACAAATTTTCCTGCGCCTTTTTGCCTGTTTTGCCGATAAATCCGCCGTTTTACAGAGAAAAAGCCTGCCCTGAGGCAGACTTTTTCTATCATATTTATCCTTTGGCGGCTTTGCGTTTGGCCGCGGCACGCTGACAGGCCTTGACAAGCTCCACTATGGGGATCACCAACACAGCCAGCGCCAGGGCAATGATGTATTCCTTGAAGCTGACGGGGGTGAAACCGAAGGCATTGGCAATAAACGGCACCTCCAGCACCACGGTGGCCAGTACCAGCGAGCCAAGCATAGCAAGCCAGAGTACCTTATTATGGCTGGGCAGAGAAAACACGCTCTTGCGCTGAGAGCGCATATTGAAGCTGTGGAAAATCTCGCACATATTCATGGTCAGGAACGCCATGGTCATGCCGTCAGGCGAAACGCCCTTGGGCATTTCAAAATACCCCACCTCGATGCAGTGGCCGATGATATAGGAGGTCATCGTGATAACGGTGATCAGCAAGCCCTGATAGGCAATGTCCCAGGCCAGACCGCCGGCAAAAATGCCGTCCTTGCTGTTACGGGGCGGACGATTCATAATGTCCGGCTCGCCCTTTTCAAGACCCAGTGCCAGGGCGGGGAAGCAGTCGGTAATCAGGTTGATGAACAGCAGGTGCACGGGATTGAGCAGGACAAAGCCCAGCAGCGTGGCAAAGAACACGCCCAGCACCTCACTCATGTTGGAGGCCAGCAGGAACTGGATGGCCTTGCGGATATTGTCGTAGATCCGGCGGCCCTCACCCACGGCGTTGACGATGGTGGCAAAGTTGTCGTCGGCCAGCACCATATCCGCCACATTCTTGGTGACATCCGTGCCGGTGATACCCATGCCCACGCCGATGTCGGCGGACTTGATGGAGGGTGCGTCGTTGACGCCGTCGCCGGTCATGGCGGTGATGGCACCCTTGCGGCGCCAGGCGTTGACAATGCGCACCTTATGCTCCGGCTGCACACGGGCATAGACGCCGAAGTTCTCCACGGCTTCGTCCAATTCCTCGTCGCTGAGATCATCCAGCGCGCTGCCGGTGACGGCTTGGGAGGCGTCCTCGATAATACCCAGCTCCTTGGCAATAGCAACGGCGGTATCCTTATGGTCGCCGGTGATCATCACAGGGCGGACGCCGGCATTGCGGCACTCCATAATAGCGGGCTTGACTTCCGGACGCACCGGGTCGATCATGCCGGTCAGACCGATGAAGCACAGCTCCTGCTCCAGCACCTCCGGCTCGATCTTCTCGGGCAGACGGTCGCCCCACAGTCTTTGGGCGGCGGCCAGCACACGCAGGGCCTTATCGGCCATGGCCTTATTGGCGGCAAGGATCTGGCTGCGCTTTTCCTCGGTCATGGGGAGGATGGCGCCCTTTTCCTCATAACAGGTGCAGCGCTTCAGCACCTCGTCAGGGGCGCCCTTGGTATACTGAATGAAGCCGGTATCCATCTGATGGATGGTGGACATCATCTTGCGGGAGGAATCAAACGGCGCTTCCGCCACGCGGGGCTGCCATTCTTCCAGACGGTATTTGGGCAGCTCACAGGCAGCACCGAAGTTCACCAGCGCGGCCTCCGTAGGCTCACCCTCGGCTGTACCGGCCTCGTTCAAATTGGCGTCGTTGCAAAGTGTCATAGCGGTGGCCAGCAGTTGGGTGTCGCCCATGTGCTCCACCACGGTCATCTTATTCTGCGTCAGCGTGCCGGTCTTATCCGAACAGATGACCTGCGTACAGCCCAGCGTCTCCACGGCGGTCAGGCGGCGGATCACGGCGTTATGATGGCTCATCTTGGTCACACCGATGGAAAGCACCACTGTCACAACGGTGGCAAGGCCCTCGGGAATGGCGGCAACCGCCAGAGAAACCGCCACCATGAAGGTCTCAAGGATCCCCGTCAGTGAGAAATCCCGTGCAACGACCAGATCGAAGACAAAGATGAACACGCAGATAGCAAGCACCAGCTTGCTCAAGGTGGCGCCCAGCTCGGTCAGACGCTTCTGCAGAGGGGTTTCTTCCTCGGCGGTATTGGCCAGCACGCCGGCAATCTTGCCCATCTCCGTGTCCATACCGGTGCGGGTGATGACGGCGCGGCCGCGGCCGTAGACCACGGTGGAGCCCATATAGCACATATTCTTGCGGTCGCCCAGCGGGACCTCCTTGTCCTCGCCCAGACCCAGCACTTCGATGGCCTTATTCACAGGCACGCTTTCACCGGTCAGCGCCGCTTCCTCAATTTTCATGGAGGCGCTTTCCAAAATGCGGCCATCGGCCGGCACGGCGTCGCCGGCCTCTAAAATCACGATGTCGCCGGGTACCAGCTCGTCACTGTGGAGCGTCACCTGCTTGCCGTCGCGCATGACCTTGCAGGTGGCGGCGGTCATGGTTTGCAGCGCTTCAATGGCCGCTTCGGCCTTGCTCTCCTGCACAACGCCCAGCACGGCATTGAGCAGCACCACCAGCAGGATGATAAACACCTCGGTAAAGCTCTCCTGGGAAAGGTAATTGGTGACGGCAGACACGGCTGCCGCAGCGATCAGAATGAGCAGCATGGGGTCCTTCAACTGCTTCAAAAAGCGCTGAAGAATCGTCGGCTTTTCCGCTTCCTTCAGCTTGTTGGCGCCGTATTTTTCACGGCGCTTTTCCGCCTCGGCGGTACTCAGGCCCGCAGGAGAGGTCTCCCACTCGGCCATGACCTCCTGGGCGGAGTGTCGGTACTCTCTGTCCATTCCTTATTACTCCTTTATATTTCATTATTTATAGTTTCCAATATTAACAAAAACTCATACACAGACTTCATCGGAAGTCTATGTATGAGTCTCATTCTTTCAAAGCATCCCGGGCGCAAGCGCCGTTTTGACGGGTATGCTTCACGCCGTCAGGTCTGACGGCGCGGAATTACTCCCTCAATACAGGTAATTATTTTATAGCCTATACAGCGGCTTTTGTCAAGGGGAATTTTACTCCGCCAATGAGCGGCATAGCTCGGCAAAGTAGCGGTAAAACGGCGTCAACAGGCCAAATCCCTTTATCACATCATCGGCCAGCTCCGGCGAGAAAATCCGTTCATCCAATGGCGAACAGTCATGGCGCAAAGTAATGGATTTTCTGTTATACCACGGCTGCAGCAGCTCGCTCACCTGCCCCTTGGACCGGGCATAGACGGGGCCGTCCAGCGTGAACACCTCCTGCTTGGCAAACTCGCGCACCAGCTTCTCCATTTCCTCGGGGTGGGCATCCATCCGCTTGCGGTAATGGGCCATCAGCGACGCCTTGGGACTCCAGAAACCCAAACCGTAGCTATAGTAGTCCGGCGCGATCTCAAACCAAAAGGTGGGGCGGCCCGTCCAGTCCTGATCGCCGGTGCGAATACAGAACCACAGGTGATCCTTATATGGGCCGTTGCCATGCAGACGGCGCGCGTCACGGTAAATGCGCGACACCTTCACCATCAACGGCTCATCGGGCAGCATCTCATGCACCGCGGCATAGACCTGCTCCGCCAAGTCCTTGGTGGGCTGCAGCAGGGCGCGCTGATAGATCTCCTTGCGGGGCAAAAACCAGCTGCGCTCGTTATTGAAGCGGATTCCCCACATGAAATCCACCGTTTCCTGTGTATAACCTTCAAACATGGTATGTCTCCTTCGCATGGAATACTCTATGCTCTTATTCTACCCGTTTCACCGGGTCTTTGCAAGAGGAAAGCGGTCTTGCGACCGCTTTCCCCCCTACAGCATACACCATTCAGCGTTTGTTATAGGCCTCAATGCCCAGCGCCAGCAGATCCATGGCACGTTCCAGATCCTCCTGCTTGAGGACGTAAGCGATGCGGATCTCGTTTTTGCCCTTACCGGGTGTGCCGTAGAACGGCTCACCGGGGGCAAACATGACGGTATCGCCGTTGTCGTCAAACTCCTCCAACAGCCACTGCTGGAAGCGGTCGGCATCGTCCACCGGCAGGGCGGCCATCAGATAGAACGCGCCCTTGGGGCACTTGCAGATCACGCCGGGGATGGCCTCCAGCTTGCGCATGACCGTGTCACGGCGGCGCTTATACTCCTCACGGACAGCGGCAAAATACGCAGGGCCCACATCGTACAGCGCGGCAGAGGCTACCTGGTCCAGCGTGGCAACGGACAGGCGCGCCTGACAATACTTCATCGCCTGGGCCAGCAGCGCGTGGTTGCGGGTCAAAATGCAGCCGATACGCGCGCCGCAGGCGGAAAAACGCTTGGACACGGTATCAATGACGATCACATTGTCCGCCGCGTCGGTAAATTCGCCCAAGGACTGCAGCGGCTCGCCGGCATAGACAAACTCACGGTAGGCCTCGTCACCGATAATATACAGCTCGTGCTCCTTGGCAATGTCCACCATCAGACGCATCTCCTCCGGCGTCAGCACACAACCGGTGGGATTGCCGGGATTGGTGCACATGATGGCGCGGGTGTGCTCGTTGATCTCGGCCTCGATCTTGGCGCGGTCGGCATAGTGATAGCCCTCCTCGGGCGTGGTGGGCACAGGGTGGATTTTGGCACCGCAGGTGTTCACCATGGTATTGTAGTTGGGATAGAACGGCTCGGGAATCAAAATCTCGTCGCCGTCGTCCAAAATGCACTGCAGCACGATCTGCAGTGCCTCGCTGCCGCCCACCGTAATCAGAATTTCGTCCTTTTCAAAGTGTATGTTCAGCTTATCATAATATTTCTGAATGGCATCGATCAGCACCGGCATACCGGGCGAGGGTGCGTACTCCAAAACGGGCAGATCAAAGTGCTTCACTGCCTCAAAGAAAGCCTTGGGCGTTTCTATATCCGGCTGGCCGATATTCAGATGGTAGATCTTCTTGCCCTTCTGCTCCGCCGCCACGGCAAAGGGATGGAACTTGCGCATGGGGGACAGACCGCATTTTTCAACCTTGCTTGAGAATTTCATGGTTTTTTCCTCCTCTTCTCTTCCAAGCATCAAAAATCCAGTGTGTATGATAAAAAGCGGGCAGTATGCAAGACACTGTCCGCTTTTATCATTTAATTCATTTGCTTGCGGCGGCTCAGATTCACCGTGCCGTCCTGCATATCGTTGAGGGAGTCCAGACTCTTGCCGGTGCCCTCCGCCACACAGGATATGGCATCCTCTGCCACGATGGTATGGATTCCCGTGCGGGCCTCGATCAGCTTGTCAAAGCCGTCCACCAGACTGCCGCCGCCGGTCATGACAATGCCGTTGTTGGAAATATCTGCCACCAGCTCGGGAGGCGTGCGCTCCAGCACGCCGTGAATGGCCTCCAGAATCCGCTCCACCGGCTCTTCAAAGGCCTCCAGCATCTCCGTGGAGCTGACAGTCAGCGTCTTGGGCAGGCCGGTCATCAGGCAGCGGCCCTTGATCTCGATGGCAGTTTCCTCTTCCTTGGGATAAGCGCAGCCGATCTCCATCTTCATCAGCTCGGCAGTACGCTCACCGATGAGGATGTTATGCTTGCGGCGCATATACTTGACAATGGCCTCATTGAACTGGTCACCTGCGACCTTGATGGAAGCGGACTCCACCACGCCGCTGAGGGAAATGACAGCAATATCGGACGTACCGCCGCCGATGTCCACCACCATATGTCCGTCGGGCTTGGAAATATCAATACCGGCGCCGATGGCGGCCGCCACAGGCTCCTCAATCAGATACACGCGGCGTGCTCCGGCCTGAATACCGGCATCCACCACGGCACGCTCTTCCACCTCGGTAATGCCGGAGGGGACGCAGATGATGACACGGGGCTTGAACAGTTGGAAGCCGCCGGACACCTTGTGGATAAACTCCTTGAGCATGCGCTCGGTCATATCGTAGTCGGAGATGACGCCTTCACGCAGAGGACGAATGGCCACGATGTTGCCGGGGGTACGGCCCAGCATCGCCTGCGCCTCGGCGCCCACCTTCAGCAGCTTGCCGCTGTTCTTATCGATCGCCACCACGGACGGCTCGTTCAATACCACACCCTTGCCTTTTACATAAACCAGTACCGATGCGGTACCCAGGTCAATACCAATATCTTTTGCCAATGAACACATAAATTGCACCTCATTTTTATCTACATAGTATGATGCTGCAGGCACAGCCACGCCTAATCGTTCCTGAGAGTTTATTATACTAATGCTTCGGAGAATTTGCAATAGCCTTTTCCCGCTTTTTCCAATTTGTCACGGATTGTTCACGCTTTTGTCACTTTTTCACGCGGGTTGACATAAACATTTCCGCATAGATACTTCAGTTTTCACCGCAGGAGGGAAAAATATACCTGCCTGTCTTATTTCTTTTCCCTGCTCATGGCCAATGTCAGGCACATGACCTCCCCGGCGCCGGCTTCCTTCAGCACACGCACACATTCGCTCAGCGTGGCGCCGGTGGTGAGAATGTCATCCACCAGCAGCAAACGCTTGCCGCGAAACTGCTCGGCATTGACCGCCTCGTACACGCCCAGCACATTGGCACGGCGCTGTTCCTCGGTCTCCAGCGTGGACTGCGGCGGGTTATCCGTCACCTTTCGCAGCGTTTCGATCGGCGCTACATGCCAATCCACGCACATAGAGCCCGTCAGATAACGCGTCTGGTCAAAGCCGCGCTTTTTCAGCCGTTTCTTGCTGACCGGCACCCAGGTGATGGCATCAAATGCGCCGCTGTAATGCTCCGCGGCACATTCCGCCATCAGCATGCCAAAGCAGCTCAAGCCGCCCAGCTTAGCCTTGAATTTGAACTGCAAAATGGCCTCGCGAACGCGGTCCTCATAATAAAGCGGGGCGGCACAGCGGCCGAATGTGCCCTCCCTTACCGCGTGCTCGCCGGTGAAGGGCAGCGACCGGAGGCACTTGTTGCACAGCAGCTCTTTGCCTGCGACGGCGCCGCAAAACGGGCAGCGGCGCGGAAAGAAAAAGTCCAATATGCCGCGTGATAACTTGTTCAGCTCATCGTTCAGTTTCATGTCCTCACCCCATATCTTTCAGCCGACGGCGCAGACCGCTGTAGCGCCGTGCTTTTTTATCGTTTTCCGCCATCCGGCCGGGAATCACGTCGTCACCTACCAGTACCAGCAGCTCCCGGGCGCGGGTAATGGCGGTATAGAGCACGCCGCGCACCAGCAGGCCCGGTGCGGCATTGGCCGACACCAGCACCACGGCGCGGTATTCGCTGCCCTGCGCCTTATGTACCGTAACGGCATAGGCCATATCCAGTTGGCCCAGCAGGTCGGCCGTATAGGTGGCCGTGCGGTCGTCAAAGCGAATGGTAATCAGCTCGCCGGAGGGGTCGATCTCCTCAATAATACCCACATCGCCGTTGAAAATGCCGGTGCCCACGGTGCCGTCATCCTTTTCCCAGACAACATCGTAGTTGTTTTTCGTCTGCATGACCCGATCGCCCTCGCGGAATATCAGGTCGCCCCATATTTTCTGGTGCTTGCCGCGGGCAGGCGGATTCAGCGCCGACTGCAGCGCACGGTTCAGATTCACCGTACCGGTTTCCCCCTTGCGCGTGGCGGAGAGCACCTGTATGTCCGAGGCAGGAATGCCCATATTTTGCGGCAGTCGGTCACGGCACAGCTCCACCACCGTCTGCACCAAACGGTCCGGTGCGCGGCGGCAGAGGAAGAAAAAGTCGCTCTGCTTATTGGTCAGATCAGGCGCCATGCCGCAGTTGACCGCATGGGCATTGCGGATGATCGCCGACTGCTGCGCCTGGCGGAAGATCTCCGTCAGGGCCACGGTGGGGATCACACCGCTGCGGATCATGTCGGAAAAGACATTGCCCGCCCCCACGGACGGCAGCTGATCGGGGTCGCCCACCATCACAAGGCGGCAGCCCGGACGCAGCGCACACAGCAGCGCCTGCATCAGCGGCAGGTCCACCATGCTCATCTCGTCCACAATAACGGCGTCCGCCTCCAACGGCTCGGAGGCATTCTTGCGGAAGGTCACCTCACAGGTCAGCTCGTTATAATGCATGCCCAGACAACGGTGGATAGTCTGCGCCTCGCGCGAGCACAGCTCGCTCATACGCTTGGCGGCGCGGCCGGTAGGCGCCAGCAGCAGCACCTCCAGCCCCATACGCTCAAACAGCGTCACAATGCCGCGCACGGAGGTGGTTTTGCCGGTACCGGGACCGCCGGTGAGCAGCAGCACGCCCTGTTCGGCCGCCAGCTTCACCGCCTGCCGCTGCTGCGGCGCATAGGTGATCTGCCGGACTTGTTCGATCTCGTCAATTACCTTGTCGGCATGCCGGAGCACCTCGTGATCTGCGTCACGCAGGGCGCGGAGCTTTTCCGCCACATAGCACTCCGCCTCGTACATCCTGCGCAGGTAGCAGCCGTCCACATTGGCAATGCGCTGCTGCACCACCGCGCCGCGCGCCAACAGGTTGTCCAGCGTGATCTCCACCGTTTCCGCATCGGTGCCGATGAGCTGGCTCGTGGCCGCCAACAGCTTTTCCCTCGGCAAAAACACATGGCCGTTATTCATGTTATAGCTTAGCTCGTACTCAATGGCAGCCTCTGTGCGGCAGGGGTCGTCGCCGTCAAAGCCCATGCTGATGGCAATGGCATCCATGGTGGAAAACGCCACGCCGTAGCGCTCACCGGACAGGAGATAGGGGTTGTCCTTCACTGTCGGCAGGGCATCGGCGCCATAGACGCGGTAAAGCTGCATGGCAAGGTGCACCGGCAGGTCGTAGCGCGCCAGAAACTCCATCACACGGCGCAGACCCGTCAGGGCGCGGAATGCCTGCGAGATCTCCATGGCTTTCTTGGCGGTGATGCCCTTAACCGTACGCATCCGCTCCGGTTCATCCTCGATCACCCGCAAGGTATCCTCGCCGAAACGCTCCACCAGACGCGCGGCCGTGGCAGGGCCGACCCCCCTGATGATGCCGGAGGCCAAATAGGCGGCGATCTCGTCCTCGCCCTCGGGCATGCGGCGCTCCACCGATTCGGCGGTGAGCTGCGTGCCGTAGCTGGGATGGTTCACCCACGCGCCGGTGACGGTCATGCGCTCGCCTGCGGCAGCGTAGGGGATGCAGCCCACGACAGTGACCACCTCGCCCTCATCCGTTACAAGGCAGAGCACCGTATAGCCGTTTTCTTCATTTTGAAAGATGATGTTTTGTACGGCACCCTCCACCGTGCAGCGTTCGCCCATAGCTTTCGTTTCCTTTACTGTAAATAGCGGGGTAATTCCTCCGCCCTCATCATGATGACACAGGTATATGTCTGCGTCAGTTCTTCTGCGCGACTGCGTGCCGCTTCCTGCAGGCCGCAGTCCACCAATATGATCGGCGTATAGCGTCCGGTCCGTGCGCGCACTTCCATCAGGCAGTACACCTGATATTCCATCTCCTCCGCCGCGTCCTTTAACGGCAGCAGCAGTACCACCGGCACTTCCTCCCTGCGGCGCAGGATCATGTCCGCCAGCAGCCATAATATGGCCGTCAGTCCCACGGCGGCCAGCAGCGCGATCACGCCATCTTGCAGCAGCGTCATGGTATCACCTCGCTCTATCCTATGCAGCGAGATGACATTTCGTTATCCCAAAATCCGCTTTAGGTAGTGGCCGGTGTAGGAGCGCGGCTCCTTCGCCACCTGTTCGGGTGTGCCTACAGCCACCACTTCACCGCCGCCTGCGCCGCCTTCGGGGCCTAAGTCGATGAGGTAATCGGCACACTTGATTACATCCAGATTATGCTCAATGACCAGTACGGTGTTGCCGGACTCCACCAGACGCTGCAGCACCTCCAGGAGCTTTTTTACATCGTCCGCGTGCAATCCCGTGGTGGGCTCGTCCAAAATATAGATCGTGCGGCCTGTGGACCGGCGGCTCAGTTCCGTTGCCAGCTTCACCCGCTGCGCCTCGCCGCCGGAAAGCGTGGTGGAGGACTGGCCCAGCTTGACATAGCCCAAGCCTACGTCGCACAGGGTCTGCAGCTTATCCGCAATCTTAGGCACGGCACGGAAGAAGCCCAGCGCTTCCTCTGCGGTCATGTCCAGTACATCGGCAATATTTTTGCCCTTATAGCGCACCTCCAGCGTTTCGCGGTTATAGCGCTTGCCGCGGCACACCTCGCAGGGGACATAGACATCCGCCAGAAAGTGCATTTCGATCTTCAGCATACCGTCACCGGCGCAGGCCTCGCAGCGGCCGCCCCGGGTGTTGAACGAAAACCGGCCCGGCCCGTAGCCCCGTGCCTTGGCCTCCTGGGTGGCGGCAAACAAATTGCGGATGTCGTTGAAGAGATTCGTATAGGTGGCCGGATTGGAGCGCGGTGTGCGTCCGATGGGACTTTGGTCAATGGCGATGACCTTGTCCAGATATTCCATGCCGTCGATCCGGTCATGCTTGCCGGGATGCGCCTTCATGCGGTTGAGCTCCACGCCCAGCTTTTTATAGAGAATCTCGTTGACCAGACTGGATTTGCCGCTGCCGGACACGCCGGTGACGCAGGTAAAGGTGCCCAGAGGAACGGACACATCGATGTTTTTCAGGTTATTCTCCCTTGCGCCGCGGACGGTCAGCCATTTGCCGCTGCCCTCACGGCGGCGGGCAGGTATTTCAATCTTCTTTTTGCCGCTGAGATACTGGCCCGTCAGCGAATCGGGATGGGCCATGACCTCCTCGGGCGTACCGGCCGCCACCACATGACCGCCGTGACTGCCGGCGCCCGGCCCGATGTCAATCAGGTAATCGGCGGCGCGCATGGTGTCCTCGTCATGTTCCACCACGATCAGGGTATTGCCCAGATCGCGCAGGCGGCACAGCGTGGCAAGCAGCTTGTCGTTATCGCGCTGGTGCAGGCCGATAGACGGCTCGTCCAGAATATACAGCACGCCCATCAGGCTCGAGCCAATCTGCGTGGCCAAGCGGATACGCTGGCTTTCACCGCCGGAGAGCGTACCGGAGGAACGGGACAGCGTCAGATATGACAGGCCCACGCTCTGCAAAAAGCCCAGTCGGGAGCGGATCTCCTTCAGAATCTGCGCGGCGATCATCTGCTGCGTTTCCGTCAGCGTCAGCCCTTCAAAAAACGCCAACGCCTTGTCCACCGGCAGCTCCGTTGCCTGATAGATGGACTTACCCCCCACCGTCACCGCCAGCGCTTCGCTGCGCAAGCGCTGACCGTGGCAGACAGGGCAGGGACATTCGCCCATATATTCTTCGATTTCCTTTTTGGACGCCTCGCTCTGGGTTTCTTCAAAGCGGCGCTCCAGATTGTTCACGATGCCCTCAAACGGCTGGTACAAAACGCCCTTGCCCCGGGGCTGGTCGTATGCCAGCTCCAGCGTTTCCCCGTTTGTACCGTAGAGGATGATGTGCTTGACCTTATCGGGCAGCTCCCCGTAAGGCGTACGAAGGGAAAACTGGTATTTCTTGCTGAGAGCCTCAAAATACATCCGCGAAATGCCGTCCGAGCGGATCGACTGCCAACCGGGCGCCGTGATGGCGCCGTCTAAAATGGACAGGCTTTCATCGGGGACGATCAGCGCGGGGTCCGCCTTTAGCTGCACGCCCAGACCCGTGCAGGCGGGGCAGGCCCCGTAGGGGTTATTGAACGAGAACATACGCGGCGAGAGCTCCTCAATGGAGATGCCGCAATCGTCGCAGGCATAGTTCTGGGAAAAGCTGATGTCCCGCTCCTCCCGCAGCAGGTTCACCGTGACGATACCGCCGCTCAGCGAGGACGCGGTCTCCACGCTGTCCGTCAGGCGCTGAGCAATATCGCTGCGGACGATCAGGCGGTCCACCACGATGTCGATTTGGTGCTTTTTGTTCTTTTCCAGCGCGATCTCCTCGCTCAGCTCATAGAGATTGCCGTCCACACGCACGCGGACATAACCGCTGCGGCGGGCATCGTCAAAAATCTTCGTATGCTCGCCCTTGCGGCCGCGCACCACCGGCGCCATGACCTGAATCCGCGTGCCCTCCGGCAGGGCCAGAATCTGATCGATGATCTGGTCCACGGTCTGCTGACGAATCTCCTTGCCGCATTTAGGGCAATGCGGCGTACCGACACGCGCCCACAAAAGGCGCAGATAGTCGTAGATCTCCGTCACCGTACCCACGGTGGAGCGGGGGTTCTTGCTGGTGGTCTTCTGATCGATGGAGATGGCCGGGGAGAGGCCGTCAATATAATCTACATCCGGCTTGTCCATCTGGCCCAAAAACATACGGGCATAGGAGCTCAAGCTCTCCACATAGCGGCGCTGACCCTCGGCATAGATCGTATCGAACGCCAAGGAGGACTTGCCGCTGCCGGACAGGCCGGTGAGCACCACCAGCTTGTCGCGGGGAATGGTCACATCAATATTTTTCAGATTATTTTCGCGCGCGCCTTTGATGAAAATTTCTTTCTGCATGGTCTTACCTTTCATCTGCGATAATATCCGCCGTCCCTGCGCCCAGCAGTGCCAGCAGGTCGGCAGGCCTGCACTGCACCTGACAGCCGATCCTGCCGGCCGACACCATGATCGTGTCCAGCGCGGCGGCGGTTTCGTGAAATACGGTAGTAAACGGTTTCTTCATGCCCACCGGGCTGCAGCCGCCGTGGACATAGCCGGTCAGCGGCAGCAGCTCCTTCTGGGGCAGCATGGCGACAGACTTCTCGCCCACCGCCCTGGCGGCTTTTTTCAAGTCCAGATTCTCCGCCACGGGAATATCAAATACATAGTAGCTGCCCGATGCACCCCTGGTTACCAGCGTTTTGAATACGGCCCGTACATCCTGACCCAGTCGGGCTGCCACCGACACGCCGTCAATAGCGCCGTCGGCAGGGTAAGTGTGGGCGGTATAGGGGATGTTTTTCTGCTCCAATAGGCGCATCACATTGGTCTTTTCCTCTTTACGCTTTGCCACGGTTCTCACCTCTTGCTAAAATAACGGCGGCCGCCAGTATAAGAACGATGCCCACCGCCGTCCAGACGGAAGGCGTCTCGTGGTACACAATCATGCCCGTCAGGGCGGCCACCACCGGCTCCACATTGGCAATCACGGCGGCAAGGCCGCTTTCCACGCCCTCCAAGCCTTTGGTGTAGAAGAAATACGGCAGCACGGTGGCTATCACCACCAAACCCAGCGCGCCGATGACGCCTGACGGCTGGCCCAGCGTCTGCACAAGGGCAGGCACATCCAGCCAGAGCAGCGACACCAGTCCGGCCACGAAAAAGGTCCAGTAGATCATGGTCAGACTGTCATAATGGGCAAGGCCGTAGTGGGCCATGACGGTATAGCTGGCATAGCACAGGCCCGCGCCGATGCCCAGCAGGAGTCCTTTCAGGGAGATGGTCAAATCACCGCCGGCAATGCCGCTGACCAAGGCGCAGCCCAACAGTGCCAATGCCAACGACAGGATCTTGCGCCTTGTCAGAGGCGCTTTCCACAAAATCGCGGCGGCGATCACCACAAAGGAGGGCGCCAGATACAGCAATATGCCTGCCACCGCCAGTGAACAGAGCATTTGGCAGGAAAAATAGGTCCACGCCAGCCCTACCACACTCACCGAACCGCTGACAAGAAAAATAGGGAAATGCTTCCACTTGATATGAAATACCTCACGGCGAAACAGGGCGAAAAACAGCGTCATCACCAGCAGCGCGCCCATATTGCGGATCAGCACGCGGCTGCCCACGGTCACGCCGGCCTGCGCCAGCATGCGGTTGAACACGCCGATAAAGCCCCAACAGGCCGCACCCGTCACTACATAGAAGTAGGATATATATTTCTTCATGGTTTTTCTCTGTATGCTTCTTTACTCTTCTTTTCTCAGCGCAATGATCTGATCGCGCAGCATGGCGGCCAGCTCAAATTCCAGCATCTTGCCGGCCTGCTTCATCTCTTTCTCCAGTCGGGCAATGGTGGCCTCGCGCTCTGCCTTGGACAGCTTCTTCCGGCTCAGCACGGAGGCCTCCTCGGCGCTGCGGCTGATCTCCACCATCTCGCGCACACCCTTGCGGATGGTCTTGGGCACGATGCCGTGGGCCTTATTATAGGCGTCCTGCTTCGCGCGGCGGCGCTCCGTTTCCGCCATGGCCGCCTTCATGCCGGGCGTGACCGTATCGGCGTACAGGATCACCAGGCCCTCTGCATTGCGCGCGGCGCGGCCGATGGTTTGAATCAGGCTGGTTTCGCTGCGCAAAAAGCCCTCCTTATCGGCATCCAGAATCGCCACAAGGCTCACTTCCGGCAAGTCCAGCCCCTCGCGCAGCAGGTTGATGCCCACCAGCACGTCAAACTCGCCCAAGCGCAGGTCGCGGATGATCTCCATGCGCTCCAGCGCCGCCACATCCGAGTGCATATAGCGCACGCGGATGCCGATGCCCTTGAAGTGGTTGGTCAAGTCCTCCGCCATGCGCTTGGTCAGCGTGGTCACCAATACGCGCTCGTTCTTCTCGCAGCGCTTACGGATCTCCTCCGCCAGGTCGTCGATCTGTCCCACCACAGGCCGTACCTCCACCCGGGGGTCCAGCAAGCCCGTGGGGCGGATCACCTGCTCGGCGATCTGATCGGCGTTATGCCGCTCGTATTCGCCGGGTGTGGCAGACACATAGATGGCTTGATGAATATGTTCTTCAAATTCCGTAAAGGTCAGCGGGCGGTTGTCATACGCGCAGGGCAGGCGGAAGCCGTACTCCACCAGGCTCTTCTTGCGGGCATGGTCGCCGTTATACATGGCGCGCACCTGCGGCAGCGTGACATGGCTCTCGTCCACAAACAGCACGAAATCGTCGGGGAAAAAGTCCAGCAGCGTCATGGGCGGCGAGCCGGCAGGACGGTTGCCGATGATGCGGGAATAGTTCTCGATGCCGGAGCAGAAGCCCAGCTCCATCATCATTTCCATGTCGTACTCCGTGCGCTGGCGGATCCGCTGGGCCTCGATCAGCTTATCATGGTCCTGAAAATAGCGCACCTGCTGTTCCAGTTCTTCGCGGATGTCACCGATGGCGCGCTCCATCTTGTCCTTGGGGGTGACATAGTGGCTGGCAGGGTAGATCGCCACATGCTGCAAGGTGCGTATCGCCCGGGCGGTGACAGGATGAAACTCGGTGATGCGGTCGATCTCGTCACCGAAAAACTCCACGCGAATGGCGCGGTCTTTATAATACGCCGGATACAGCTCCACCGTGTCCCCGCGGACACGGAACATATTGCGGCCAAAGGCAATGTCGTTGCGCTCGTAACGGCTCTCCACCAGTCGGCGCAGCAGCTCGTTGCGGTCAAGCGTCATACCGGTGCGCAGTGAGATCATCATTTTGGCAAAGTCCTCCGGCTCACCCAGACCGTAAATACAGCTCACCGACGCCACCACGATCACATCCCGGCGCTCCAGCAGCGAGCAGGTGGCGCTTAAACGCAGACGGTCGATCTCCTCATTGGTGGAGGCGTCTTTCTCAATATAGGTGTCCGTATGGGGGATATAGGCCTCGGGCTGATAATAGTCGTAATAGGATACGAAATATTCCACCGCATTATCGGGGAAAAACTCGCGGAACTCCTCGCATAGCTGGGCCGCCAGCGTCTTATTGTGCGCCAGCACCAGCGTGGGGCGCTGTATCTTTTCGATGACCTTCGCCATGGTATAGGTCTTGCCCGAGCCGGTCACGCCCAGCAGCACCTGTGAGCGCAAGCCGTTTTCAATGCCCTCGGCCAGCATGTCAATGGCCTGCGGCTGGTCGCCGCTCGGCTCGTATTCGGAAACCACTTTAAATGCGCCCATAGTGCGCTCCTTTCTTGTTCCGGCCTATTCCAGCATACCGCTGTCGCGCATGGAAACGAAGTCGCCGTCCGCCACAACAATATGGTCGATCAGGCGGATGTTCAGCGGAGAGAGAACTTCCTTAATCATGCGCGTCACATAAATATCCTCCTCCGACGGCAGGGCAATGCCGCTGGGATGGTTATGGGCCAACTGCACCATCGCCGCATTGGCGACCAATGCCTGTTCCACCGCCTGACGGACGGAAAGCGGCGCCATATTGACATCGCCTTCCACCAAACGGCAGCATCTGAGCACCTTGCCCTTTTGGTCCAGGCACGCCATATAGATGACCTCACGGCGCTCATCGCGCAATAGCTTCATAAAATACTGACCCGATTTTTCCACGGAATTGAGAATTTCATCCTTCTTCCCGTTTTGCTCGGCATATTGGCAGACCGCAGGGATCAGTCTTAAAAACAGCGCCGCATTCTCGCCCATCCCCTTGACCTTTTTCAGCTCGTCCACCGGCGCGTGCATCACTTCATCAAGAGAGCCAAACCGCTCGAGCAGCAGGTGGGCGGTCACATTCGTGTCCTTGCGGGGAATGGCATAATACAGCAGCAGCTCCAACACCTCGTGGTCAGCAAAACCGCGCAGACCGTAATCACGAAAGCGGTCCTTTTTGCGCTGTCTGTGTCCGTCATGTACACCCATCGTGTCCCACGCCCCCTTGCACTAAGCGATTTTATCTTAATGATATAGTATATCACAAGTACGCCTGTTCGACAAGAAGGATTCGTGATAAAAAGAAAGATTCGCGATAAAAAGAAGGAAACAAGGCGCAATTTACATCTTGTGAACGGCGCCTTGTTGTGGTAAAATAAATTATTGCATGCGGGTATGGCGGAATTGGCAGACGCGCTGGATTTAGGTTCCAGTGCTGCGAGGCGTGTGGGTTCGAGTCCCACTACCCGTACCATCATAGACAAACCTGTTTCAAAGGCAAAAATGAAGCAGGTTTGTCTTTTTTTATTGATTTGATAGACGGAAATCTTCTTATAAGCCCGCGCAAGTGTTTATAAAACCTCGCGAAAATGGCTTAAAATCAAGGTTTTCTGCATAT
>SFIY01000030.1 GCA_004555205.1 Clostridiales bacterium | reverse complement strand
CGTTGTTTCCGGCGCCGGCGTAACGGCCATTTACAGCAGAAAGAGAAAGTCTTCTGCCAAATAATGTGTGATTGACACCAAGCCGGAGGCGGCGACGGCAAATGCGCCGTCGCCGCCTTTTTCGCTGCTTTGAAAGGGCTGTTCAGCCGGAACAGCCCTTTCTCCAAAGGAGCAAAAGACAAATGTTCAGCTCTCTCTTTTCTGCAGGCGTATAGACGAAACCGTCATTATTTACCGCACCGTAAGCGATATCTGCCAGTCCGCCGTAACTCATTTCAACAACGGTTTCCCTGTCTACGCAGTAGTCAATGGCATGGCGGATGGTTTTATCTGCACACAGTCCATCCAGCAGGTTGTATCCCAGATACTCGAAGCCAAAGGAAGCATATGCACCGGCTTCGATGCCGGACACCGCATTCAGCGTATCCAACTGAGTCTTTTCCAGAGTATATGCCGCATCCACTTCACCCAGCTTCAGTGCCTGGGCAATGGCATCGGTGTTGTCGTATTCGGTAAATACCAGTACATCGATCACCGGAACGTCGCCTCAGTATTCCGCATTCTTCACGAAGGCGGTGCTGCCGCTGCCGCTTCTCTCCGGGCTGTAGATAAACGGACCGGAACCTACCAGTTCGGTCGGTTCATAGCTGAGTACGTCTTCCATGCCGCTCCAGATGTGTTCCGGCAGAATCGGAATAATCTGATACAGCATGTCCGGCTTGGCGTTTTCGCAATTGAATACCACGGTGAAATCATCCGGACATTCAATAGACACAAAACCGGATGCATGGAGAGAATACATGTAGCTGTCGACGGCATGTTCGTAGGTCCACTTTACGTCCGCAGAAGTCAGCTGCTCGCCGTCACTGAAGTAAACATCGTCCCTTAAATGGAAGGTCCACACATTGTTTTCTTCCTTCCAGTCCTTTGCCACTCTCGGAATGGCATTGTAATCCTCGTCATAGGTAATCAGAGAATCGTATGCTACGTTCAGCCAGTCATAGACCATCATGCTGTCGGTTGTGAAGAAGTTCAGGGTATCGTAGCCACCCGAGATTGCCACGTTAAAAATCACTTCTCCGTCCCCATTTTTGGATGGATTGCCTCCGCAGGCTGCCAGTGAGAAAATCAGGAGCAGTGCAAGCAGGCTTGCAAGTATTTTCTTTCCGGCTTTCTTCATCTTCGTTTCCTCCTTGTTTTTATATCACTCCGGCTTCTAACACCGTGAATGTTTTCTTGTCTGCATCCAGCCGGCACATGACACCCAGCGGCAGTGTGGCCAGGTCATCGCCGTGCCCCATGGGCAGTCCGTACAGTGCGGGTTTTTTCAGCGGCTTCAGATAGTAGGTGAGCACATCCTCCAGCGTGGTGTCACATACAAATCCCGGTTTATAGTCGTAAGGCACACAGTTTTCACAATGGCCGATCATGAAGCCCACCGCATCGTTCAGCTTGCCTGCATTCCGCAGATGGCTCAGTGCGTTGTCCATGATCCATGGCTCTGCATCCACATCCTCAAAAAAGAGGATTTTATCCTTACAGTCGATTTCGTAAGGGGTACCCAGGCTGGCGCAGATCAGCGTCAGGCAGCCCCCCACGACAGGCGCTTCGCAGACACCTCCGTGAATGGATGTGAGCCACTTCTTCGGACTTGTTTTTTTGATTTCTCCGGCCGGTTCAGGAACGCTCAGCGTCCGGAAAAAGCTCTCTTTCGTATATTCACTCAGCTCTTCCTCGTTGAACCGTGCCATGCCCGGGCTGTAGAAGGTTACCAGACCGCTGAATTTCTGCATGGCCAGATGCAGGGATGTGATGTCGCTGAAGCCGGTGAAGATCTTCGGCTTTCTGCGGATCAGTTCGTAATCAAGCTTATCGATGATCTGGGCAGAACCGTATCCTCCCTGTGTTACAAAGACGGCATCAATATCGTCCCTTTCAAACATTTCATTGATATCATCCGCCCGGTCCTGCTCACTGGCCGCGGTGAAGCCTTTGGTCTTATTCACATTTCTGCCGATGACCACCTTGTAGCCCAGGTTTTCCAGATATTCCTTCGCCCGAACAATTTCGCTGCGGTTCTCCGATGGGCTTGCCGGAGATACCACGCCAATGGTATTCCCCTTTTCCAGATGTTTTGCTTTTATCATTTCAGCCGTTCTCCCTCCTTCCGACAGCTCGCGGCTTTCGCCGCCTTCAGCTTCATGCAGAGCACGGTGAGTGCCGCTCCTGCAAGGAAGGCAAAGACACCGATCACAATATAGGCTTCGCCTCCGTTATGTAAAAGCACCGTACCATACTCCGTCTGTATGGTGAGCATTCCCGGCTGCTGTTTCATGCCGAGCAAAATCCCAATTCCGCCGCTCAACGCGATGCACACGGCAGCCAGGCTGACCATCATTCTTTTCTCATATCTGCTGCGGTAGCGTGAAATCTGCCTGCGTATTTCTTCCATTCTCCTGCTGCGGTCCCTCAATTCACAGACCTCCTTCCGTTCCCTGTTATTCCTTTAAAATAATAAAGACAAAAAAAGAAAAAAACTTCCACCCCGGGTGGAAGTTTTTTTGATAAAATGTCGAATGATCGGTTTTTCGGTTTATAACGGTCCGGCTATTTCAGCCGAATCTGTACTTTCGGCAGCAGAATCCGCAAGCCGAAGAGGCAGAGAATCAGCACGGACGGAAACAGGTATCCGATCGTCTGCCAGACACCTTCTGCCGTAACCAGCAGATTATATATGGCGTGAAAGACGATACAGGCACCCAGGATCCCGACGGTTCCGGTGACGGCAATCCAGCGCCGGCGGAACACGTATGCGATGCCGTAGCCGACGGCAATACCGCACAAAATATGAATGGCACCCGCTGACAGGCCGCGGATCAGAAGGAACGTGAAATTCCCGGCTCCGTTTTCCGACAGGTAGCACACATTTTCAAAGGTGGCAAAGCCGACGGCAATGGATATGGCGGCCGGTGTGATTTCCTTCGGTTTCGGCTCAAAGATAAGGATAAAAAACAGCAGCGGCACCAGCTTCAGGATTTCCTCGCAGACCGGAGATATTTCAATGGCCGCAGTGACACCGTCCACCTGATACAGTTCCATAAAAAAGCTGTTCACATAGGCCGATACCATACAGATGCCCATTCCGATGCAGAGAAACAGGGTATACCTCCTCAGGGTCCCTTTCACAAAAAGCAGAGAAAGCAGCAGCGGTACGGAAATGCAGATAAACACATTTTCAATATAGGTCAACTCTGCCGCACCTCCTTTCTAATCAGCCAGAACAGGCTGCAGAGGCTCAGAGTAAAGAGGATATCCACGGCGAAGTACAGGTTAAAGGTGCTGAAGTCCGAAATATATTCCGAGACAAAATACACCAGAATCTGCAGAATCACCACGGCAACCATCATCCAATCGAAAGCTGCCGGAGGAATATGAGACCGACGGGCACGGAGGATTCTGAGGGAGGAAATATATACGATGGTGCCTGTGATCGCGCCGAATACCAGGGACATGAGAACGGAGTTTCCCATGACATCGCTGTGCACCGAGGCTATCAGGGTAAACAGCACCAGCATTGCCGGAACCGGCTGAAAGTGCACATTTTTTCGTTCCTGCCGCAGTATGACAAGGAGAAGGAAAAACAGATATCCGGCCATCCAGGAAATTTCAGATACATAAAAGATCCGCGGGATGTCTCCGATGATCGTAAGATGGAGCATATAAAAAAGCGTCCCCAGCATGATACCGCCATAAGCACAGGCCAGCACCACCAGCTTGCGGCTGGAATACTTCAGCCCGGCAGCACCCGAAACGATCATCATGACCATCAGCGACATGGTCTGAAAAACATTATCAAAAATTTCAAAGTTATCCATTCTCGCCTGACTCCTTCGGATCAGACGCTTTCGCATCAGACTCGTGCATCTGTCGCTGCTTCCTGCGGTGGATTACATGAAGGAGCAGCGTCACGCAGATCCCCAGTAAAAAGGCAAGGATGGCCATCATCACATAGCCCAGTGCCTCGCTTCCGGCCAGCAGACTGGCTACGCCCGAAGTGTGGGATACCGGTGCTTCGCCAAACCCGGCGGTAAGCCGGGGCATTACGCTGCCGATGACCACCAGGATGCACAGACACGCTGCCAGGCTCACGCCGCTTAGAACAGTCATCTGAATTTTGTGTTTTTTTCTCCGCTGTTCTTCTTTTATTTCTTTTGCACGCTGCCGGACCAGTGCCGCGCGTTCCTCATTTGTCCGCATAATCAAATCCTTCTTTTTCCAATATGATTTTCAGGCTTTGCTTTCCTCGGTAAACCAGTTTGGTAATCTGGCTTTCCGATTTCCCCATAACGGAAGCTGCCTGTCGGTAGCTCATATCCTCAAAGTATACCAGATACAGTGCTTCCCGATAATCATCCTTCAGCTTTTCCATGGCTTCATAGAGCTGCCGTTTCCGTTCCTCTCCGTAAAACGGCGTTTCCGCCAGCACTTCGCTCTTCGGCTCGAAGGTCAGCTCCTCCAGACTGAGAAGCCACAGCCGGTGCTTCTGCCGGTGCCGTCCGGCAAGATTTCTCCCAATCCTGAACAGATATCCTCTGAAGCTGCCCTGCTCACTGACCGGCCGGGGCTTGGCGAACATCAGGGCAAACGCCTCGATCATCAGGTCTTCTGCCTCATGAAGGTCGCCAAGAAATCCGTGTATGTATAATGCAAGCGTATCACCATACCGTGCGACCAGTTCATCCGCCGCCGCCTCATCCCCGGCAAGATACTGCTGATACAGTTTTTCATCTCCTGTCACAGTACTGTCCTTCTTCCGTCAAAAATGTTGAAATTCTGCCGTGTCCGGAAAGGAGAGAAAACCTTCCCTTTCTGATATTGCCTTTATTGAACTGTTCTGATTGCCTTAAGTGCGTAATCAGAGTGATACTTCTGTCCGTCGATTACCGCGAATCCGCGTACTTTGCAGTAGTCCCCGCTTCCTTTCTTAACTGCTGTGCTGCAGTGCTTGCCTGTTGCGGATGTGCATGTCGGCTTCTTTCCGTTCCTCATGGTTACAAGCCCGGAATGAGCTGCCGGCTTCTGAGCTGCCGGCGCTGCAAGGGTTTCTCCCTGCTGTGCAGCAATAGTATGCTGAATATAGCATAGCCCATCTGACGCAATTTTGTAATGGATAATCTTAATTTATGACGAATTACTCCTGTGTATTTTCTGTTATAGCTGACTTGCCGAGAGAGCCGGTCGGCAATTTATGCTCTCAATACCGACACACGGAGTACGCGCCTTTGTTGCGTCAACTGCTTGGATATGTGGCAAATGACTGTCGGGACAACGAATCGTCATTTACCCAATTCTACTATCATCATCGTTTGTTGAGTGCAAAGCGCATCAGGCTTAGTGGCAGCTTACAGACTTGAAAGGCCGTTTATCATGAAATTACTGATTAACACACCTAAGACACCTTCGGAATCAACCACAAGCGCACGAAGGAGGACTATCTTGGGTAGACGCAAAAGCTCATCAACAATTCCACCATCCCGCAGCACCCCATTGCCTCCATTGCACGCTGCATCCTCCCGGACGTTCTCGCTTTTTTACGAAAGCGAAGAGGGCCAAAGGGAATTTGCAGAATGGAAAGGGCAGCGAAAACGCAGTCGCCGGGCATCCGTGAATGTGAAGTATATGGATGACGGCGCGGGGCTATTAACGGCAGCCGCTGCCGAAATACGCAGAAAGGGACGGCGTTTGCCGTCCCTTTTGTCGCGTGCTCAGTGATCCAATGGTTTGTATTCTGTTACATTCCCGGGATACGATTCCGGATCTCCGTTGAACACCAATTGCGCATATCCAACAGGATCATTGTTCATCAAATAGTCCGGCTCAGCACATTCGTACATATTCCGGGCCACCTCGTTCTCCGCCGCAGTGCAATCTATGGAGTACATGCTCCCGTCTGCGTACCTTAGCTCCACGCACCCAGTATCCATAAAACGCACAACTGACGGACTTTTTCATGACTATATCCTCCTATTTCAAATCAGCTTTTTTTCTTTCCCGGGCCTCCTGGTTTGGAGGTTGGCCGCTTGATGACGCCGCCTCGGAAGTGCGTATCTTCAAACTACTCGAAATAAACAAATAATCCGAACCCATCTCCCACAGGAAAGATCCGGTTCGGATTATTTTGGTTTGGTGCGCGAGGCGGGACTTGAACCCGCACGTCCGTAGTGGACACTAGAACCTGAATCTAGCGAGTCTGCCAATTCCACCACTCGCGCATGGTATTCACTTGTAAGGGAATTGGTGCGAGTGATGGGACTTGAACCCACACGTCCAGTCGAACACAAGCACCTCAAGCTTGCCTGTCTGCCGATTCCAGCACACTCGCAAATGAGTCCCTCAATGAATGCTTGATTATTATACCACGCCACCGCCATTTGTCAAGGGTTAAAACGGCATTTTTTCGTTTTTATGCGGCCCGTTGTCTTTTTCTGCCCGCTGTGTTACAATTGACTCAGCACTTCACCGATCGCACCGTTGATGGTCAGATCAGCCCCCACATCGGCGCCCAGTTCCCCCTTATTGATGACCACCAGCTTATTGCCGCGGTAATAGCGTACCAAACCGGCTGCCGGATAGACCACCAGCGATGTACCGCCGATGATCAGCAGATCCGCATGGCTGATATAGTGCAGCGCTTTGTCCATGGTGCGCTCGTCCAGGCCCTCCTCATACAGCACCACATCCGGCTTCACATCGCCGCCGCAGGTGCAGTGGGGTACGCCTTCACTGTGCATCACATAGTCCATGTCATAGAACTTGCGGCAGCGCTCACAGTAGTTGCGCAGCACGCTGCCGTGCAGCTCCAGCACCTCACGGCTGCCTGCCTTTTGGTGCAGGCCGTCAATATTTTGTGTGATGACCGCCTTCAGCTTTCCCTCTCGCTCCCACTGTGCCAATTTCAAATGCGCCGCATTGGGCTTTGCATCGGGAGCCAGCATCTTCTGCCGGTAGAAGTCGAAAAACTCCGCCTTATGGCGCATATAAAATGTGTGGCTGAGGATGGTTTCCGGCGGATAGGCAAATTGCTGATGGTACAGGCCGTCCACGCTGCGGAAGTCTGGGATCCCGCTTTCCGTGGACACACCGGCGCCGCCGAAGAACACAATATTCTCGGAGGATGCCACCATTTCGCGCAATTTAATAATCTTTTCGTCCATTATATTACCTCTTTTCATAAGGAGTATTCACATGAACATTCAAATTTTCGGTTCCAGCAAATCCTTTGACAGCAAGAAAGCGGAGCGTTGGTTCAAGGAGCGGCGCATCAAGTACCAGTACATCGACCTGAAAAGCAAGGGCTTATCACCCGGGGAATACCGCAGCGTCAAAGCCGCCGTGGGATATGACGCGCTGGTAAACAAAAACTGCCGCGCCTACGAGGAGCTGTATATGGCCTATATCACGCCGCAGGCGGCAGAGGAAAAGCTGCTGGCATATCCCGAGCTGTTCAATGCCCCTATCGTGCGCAACGGCAAGCAGGCCACCGTAGGCTACTGCCCCGATGTGTGGGAACAATGGGAATGACCCGCCGCGCTCTCTCCGTTTTGGAGAGGGCGTTTTATTTTACATAGGAATGTTCCACCAGCACCACGGCAAAATAGTTGCTGTCCATCTCACTAACCAACCGGCTGATGCGCTCGGAAACCTCCTGTGCGCTTATGCCGATGTCGAAGGGTACCACCGCGTCAAAAATCAGATTGGTGTGGGTGTTGCCCGGCACTATGCGGAAATCGTGGATGGTGATGCGCTCATCAATGGTTTTCACCAGCTTAGACACCTTAGCGCGCAGCTCGGAGGTAATGCCGTCATCGGTAACAATGGGATCCATATGGATCACCGCCTCACAATTCAATTCCCTGCGAAGTGCGATTTCCGCGTTATCTATCACATCATGCAGCTCCAGCATATCGCCGCCGGCAGGCACCTCGGCGTGCAGCGAGATCATCACGCGGCCGGGTCCGTAATCGTGGACCACCAGGTCGTGGATGCCGCAGATCGGCGGGTGGGACATGACAATCCTCTCGATCTGCTGCACAAATTCCGTCTCAGGAGCCTGACCCAGCAGCGGGGCAATCGTTTCCTTCGCCGCCTTGACGCCGGAGATCAGGATCAGCACCGCCACAATCATACCCACATAGCCGTCGATCATGAGACCGCTGAACTTTGCCACCAGCATGGCCGCCAGCACCGCAGAGGTGGAAATGGCGTCGCTGATGCTGTCGGCCGCCGTGGCCGCCATGGCTGCGGAGTTGATCTTTTTGCCGATCCGGCGATTATACAGGCTCATGTACAGCTTCACAAGGATTGACACCGCCAGGATCACCATGGCGATCACACTGAAATCCACCGCTGCCGGATGCAGGATCTTATCAAACGAAGTCTTGGCCAGTTCCGCACCCATCAGCAAAATCAAGCCCGACACGATCAGACCGGAGATATACTCAATACGTCCGTGTCCGAAGGGATGCTCGGGATCGGGCTTGCGGCCTGCCAGTCGGAAGCCCAGCAGCGTTATGACCGAAGAGCCGGCGTCGCTCAGGTTGTTGAAGGCATCAGCGGTGATGGCAATCGAGCCGCTGATGGTACCGGCCAGGAATTTGCCGATAAACAGCAGCACATTCAGACCGATACCTGCCAGGCCGCAGAGCTGACCGTAAGCGCGGCGCACCGCCGGGTCTGTCACATGATCTCGATCGCGGATAAACCAACGAGAGAGCAGAGTAATCATAGCATATCGTTCCTTTCTTCACGCCGGGAATAGCATTATGTTTTGTCAGAGCATAAGGCAGTAGCTGCAAGCATACCGCACAGGCCACCGCATCGGAGACGGGATAATCCCCCACAGCGGCACTTACTGCCCTTTGATGGTCAGAGACATCTGGCAGCACAGGCGGTCCAGGTCTTCGTCCGTAGCGGCAGGCAGACGCAGCTTACCGCCGCATGTTTTGCACACCAGATCCACCGCCGCACGGCGCACCTGAATGGCGTAGTCCCTGCTGCCGCAGGAGCAGCCGATCCCGCCGCGCGCGGCAATGTCCTTCAATTCCGAAAGCACCTCATACATGATGACATGATCGGTAAAGGCCTCCGGTTCCTCCTTTTTTTCCTTCTGGGCGAGAATGGCCAACTGCTCCATCTGACGCAGCACCTGCTGTTCCTCGCCGATGTAGCAGCAAAGCTGGTGCGTCTTGGGGCAGGCCAGCCCAATGCCGCGCCCCTCCAGGATGCTTTCTGCACGGCACTCTGCCTGATGGGTTTCACCGCACAGGCCGCAGGGCACCCACAGGCGGAACTTCACGCCGTCGGTTTCCGCCCGCAAGGCGCTTTTCTCGCACGCGCATTCCATATGTGCCGCAGCGGCGGACAGGGCAAATTTACTGCGCCGCGCCACTACCGCCTTGCCGCATTGGGGACATATATAACCAAAACTGCGTGTTTCCTCCATCGTGCGCACCTCTTATCGTAGTATATTCTTATGTATTGTACTACTTTCTTGCCTCCATTTCCAGTATGCAGCGCATTTTTGCCTTGCAAAACAGAAAACTTTTTCGTATCATGGAAATAACAAACAAGAGAGGGTATCGCCATGAAGCTGAAAAAATCCTTTGCCTATGCCCTGCGGCACAGCCTGCCCATCTTTGCCGGATTCATCCCCTTGGGTCTGGCTTACGGTGTGCTGATGCAAAATGCCGGCTACAACGCACTTTGGACAGGGGCCGTCTGCCTTTTTCCTTTTTCCGGCTCTCTGCAGTTTTTGATGATCTCCTTTTTCACCGGCTCCGTTTCTCTTGTAACGGTGGCGGTCATGGCGCTGCTGGTCAACAGCCGCCATATTTTCTACGGTATTTCCTTTATTGAAACATTCCGCCGCTTCGGTGCATGGAAGTATTATCTGATTTATACGCTGTGCGACGAAAACTATTCCCTGCATTGCTCTGCAAAAGTTGATGAGGACATGGACGAAAGGTGGACCTATGTATTTACAGCCACGCTGGTTTGGCTGTATTGGCTGATTCCCTGCGTGCTGGGCGGCCTGATCGGCTCCCTGATCTCCTTTGATATGACAGGCATTGACTTTGCCCTGACGGCGCTGTTTGTCACGATCCTGCTCGATCAGATGAAGGAGGCGGCCAGCCGCCTGCCGGCAGCCCTTGCCGTGGTTTCCTCGGTTGTTTGCCTGCTGGTCTTCGGCCCCGACAACTTTATTCTCCCCTCACTGATTATCACGGTAGCCGCCTTGACGGTGTTGCGCCGCACCATTGCACCGGGAAAGGAGTGTGCATAATGGAGATTGATGTCACTCGTTCTCTTATTATTATTGCCATCTGTACGGCCTGTACTTTTTTGGAGCGTGCACTGCCGTTTGTGGTGTTTCGCGGCCGCGAAGTGCCCCCTGTCGTCCGCTATCTGGGCACGGTCCTGCCCATGGCCATTATGGCAACGCTGGTCATCTATTGCATCAGGGACATCCGCTTTACTGCGCCGGGCACCTGCCTGCCCTACCTGATCGGCATTGCCGTAACGGCACTTGCGCACCTGTGGAAACGCAACAGTCTGCTGTCCATTGCACTGGGCACGGCCGTCTATATGGTGATGGTGCAAACCGTGTTTGCGTAAAAAAACCGTGTTTGCGCAAAGTGGGCTTTACGGCAGAAAAAAGTAAAATAGGGGTTGACAAAATCGTGCTGCGCCGTTATAATATGCCTGTTGTTACGCGCGAGTGGTGGAATTGGCAGACTCGCTAGATTCAGGTTCTAGTGTCCACTACGGACGTGCGGGTTCAAGTCCCGCCTCGCGCACCAGGTCGGAGCAAGCATTGTAGCGCTTGCTCCGATTTTTTGTAACCATTGTGGCGTTTCCTTATCCCCTGACAATCGCGCAGGCTCGTCTGTTCTGCCATGCAGGGACTTTGACCGCCAAGGGCCGTTGGCCGCAGCGCCCATAGGCGACGCAGCGCAATTTGATACAGGTTATTGGGAATATGAGCTAATCATACGGAGGGTATCATCATGAGAAAAGAATCAAACCAAACTACGGAAAGCAAGGACGCCCATTCTCTGTCGAAAACGGGAAAGATTGACAAGGGGATGCTGCGCCGTATCATCCTTGCGTTGTTTCTTTTGGTGCTGTTTGGCTGGGCGCTGGTGAACCTGAAAAGCGTACTGCATTTTTTGGGAAAGATCACATCACTGCTTGCCCCGTTCCTGATTGGCGGCGGGATTGCTTTTTTGATCAATGTGGTCATGCGTCCTATGGAGCACTATTGGAAAAAGCTCTGGCGCAACACAAAATCAACACTGCCGCTGAAACTGACACGGCCGGTATGCCTGGTTCTCAGCACGCTTTTTACGCTCGGTATCCTGTTTGCCGTGGTTTTTATGATGATCCCGGGCCTGCGCCAATCCATCGAAGGATTTATCGGCAACATACCCATGTATGTGGAAGAGGTCGGCAGATGGTGGGGCAATATCGTCCAATTTGCCGAAAGATATAACATCGTTCTGCCGGAGTATGCCGTTGACACAGAGGCGCTGGTGGAGAAAATCGCCTCCCTGATTAACGACAGGGGCAGCGGCATTATCACCGTCACCTGGGGCGCCACTACATCCCTCCTGTCCGGTGTTGTCAATGTGCTGCTGGCTTTCGTTTTTGCGATGTACCTGCTGGCGCAGAAGGAGGCGGTATGCACGCATCTGAAAAGGCTGGTCACGACTGTTTTGCCGCGCCAAAAAGCGCAGCGGGTACTGTACATCGCGAAATTAAGCAACCAGACCTTCACCAACTTTATCAGCGGACAGACGATCGAGGCCGTCATTATCGGTGTTCTCTGCTTTATCGGCATGCTGATCTTCAAAATGCCGTATGCCGGCGTTGTCTCTGTTATTGTGGGCGCCACGGCACTGGTTCCGGTTTTCGGCGCCTGGCTTGGCGGCGGTTTCGGCGCTTTTCTGATCTTACTGACCGAGCCTGTCAAAGCGCTCTGGTTTATTGTGTTTATTGTGGTTTTGCAGCAGCTTGAGGGAAATCTGATTTATCCCAAGGTGGTAGGCAAATCCGTGGGTTTGCCCGGCATCCTCGTGTTGATGGCCGTCACCATCGGAGGCGGCGCCTTCGGCGTACTGGGCATGCTGCTTTGTGTGCCGGTCTGCGCCGTATTGTATAGTCTTTACTGTGAGTTCCTCCATAAAAAGCAGGCATAAACCTGTCTGCGGCACGATGGCCCCTCTTCCCGTAAACGTAGGCTTATTATAACACAGCGCCCCACTTGCCGGGCAGTATGGCATACTGTCTGACAAGTGGGGCATAGTATTTGTGCCTGTCTCGGTTTTTTATTTTCGCGCTGCGTTGTTGTTTCGTTCTTTAACTGCAGCCGCGCAGGTGCTAATCCATCTTCGGCCGCTCATCGCCGTAGAAGAATACGGCAACCGTACCGGGTCCGCTGTGGCTGCCGATAATGGTGCCGATGTCGCACAGCCGGATCTTGCCTTTTATGCGGGGAAACCGCGCCTCCAGGCCGTCAATCAGCATCTGTGCATCCTCAGGGCATTGGGAATGGCACACATAGCAGCGCTTATCATAGTTTTCGCCGCCCTGTGCATGTTTCGCCATGGCCTCGATGGTGGTCTCCACCGCCTTTTTCTTGCCGCGCACCTTGCCGTATGCCTTGATGGCGCCGGCGTCATCAAGGCGCATAATGGGGCAGATACTCATGATCGTGGCCACCATGGCTGCCGCGCCGGACACACGGCCCGTTCTGCGGAATTGGGTCATATTGGAGGAAAAGAACTGATGGTGCACCGTATTGCGGTTTTCCCTCACCCACTGCGCCGCCTCCTCGATGCTCTTACCTTCATCGCGCAGATCGGCCACCGTATCCACCAGCATACCGTAGCCGCTGGAGGAACACAGCGAGTCGATCACGATCAGCTTGCGCTCGGGATACTTCTCCTGCAGCTCCTTTGCCGCCAACATGGCGTTGTGCACCGACCCGGACTGGCCGGAGGTGAAGGCAATATGCAGCAGGTCGCCCTTTTGCAGCAGCTTTTCAAAGAATGACAGATAGGTGCCCACATTGATCTGAGAGGTCTGGGGCAGCTTGCCCTCCTCCAAAAAGCGGTAGAAACGAGGAAGTGCCTCCGGATCACGGCCCATATCGTCCACATATTCCCGGCCGTCCACCACATAGGTGTAGAACAAGACAGGAATGTCACGGTCTGCCATGTAGGAATAGGGCAAATCTACGGTCGAGCAGCAACTCAATGTAAACTGGCGTTCCATTTTCAACCCTCCATCTAATATTGAACATTATATCATATAATTCCCCATATTTCCTCGATGCAACCATTATAGCACTTTTCTTTCTTCTGTCAATTCAGTTTTCTTTTACCATTGCCATTGGAGATGTTCTCCTCTATAATGTAGAGAAAGAATATCATCTTATTCGTCGAATAAAGGAGTTTAATATAGAAAAATGGATATAAACAAACAGAAACGCTGTCACCATCGGCGCAGGCGCAACGATAAAGGGTTGGTTTGTCTGCTGGTGTTTTTTGCCGCGGCTGCACTGGTAATTCTCAATCTTTGCATGAAGTCTCCCACATCCGATGATCCGGACAACACGCCGGGGCAGCATACTGTTGATCGCCCTGTCGTCGAGCCCAATGTCCCCGGCAATTCCAACGGCAGCATAAATGCAGACGATTGGCATTTGGTTTTGGTCAATCGATGGCATGCACTGCCTGAGGATTGGCAGCCGAATCTGGTACCGCTGGACGACGGTTGGGAAATTGACAGTCGTTGTTATGATAGCTTAGTGACTATGTTGGATGACTGCCGCAGTTCCGGAGCCAACCCTTTGATATGTTCGGCTTACCGCTCGCAGGAAACACAAGAGAATCTGTTTTCCAACCAGGTCAGCGCCTTTTTGGCCCAAGGTTATAGTACCGGCGAGTCAGAAAAATTAGCTGCCACCCAGATAGCCATTCCGGGAACCAGTGAACATCAATTGGGTCTGGCGGTAGACATTGTCGATATAGACTATCAGCAGCTCGATGAAGCGCAGAAGCATACCCCTACACAACTGTGGCTGGCGGAAAACAGTTGGCGGTACGGATTTATTCTCCGTTATCCCAATGACAAAACGGAATTGACCGGAATTATCTATGAGCCGTGGCATTATCGCTATGTTGGCGAGGAATACGCCAAAGATATTTATGAAAAAGGTGTATGTCTGGAAGAATACCTGTCCGGCAATTAAGAAGAAATAAATATTTTCCCGCCATATTTTCTATGGCAAGGGCCGCAAAAAAACACCCGATGCTCTCGCATCGGGTGTTTCATTATGTCTTGATCGGATCAAGCGCTGATGTCCAAACCTCTCGGCTTAGAAGCAGCCCTGCTCCATCATAGCCTCGGCGACCTTCTTAAAGCCTGCGATGTTAGCGCCGGCCACCAGATCGTAACCCAGACCGTACTCCTCAGCAGCCTCAGCGGACACCTTGTGGATGTTCTCCATCATCTTGTGCAGCTGTGCATCGACTTCCTCAGCGGTCCAAACCAGACGCTCGGAGTTCTGAGCCATTTCCAGAGCGGAAACGCCCACGCCGCCGGCGTTAACAGCCTTGGAGGGGGCAACAATGATGTGCTTCTGCTGACGCAGGAAGTTCAGTGCATCGTTGGTGGTAGGCATGTTAGCGACTTCGATGTAGTACTTCACGCCGGAAGCAGCGATCTTCTCGGCCTCAGCCATACGGACGTCGTTCTGCATAGCAGCGGGCATGTAAACGTCAACATCCTTGACGCCCCAGCACTTCTCACCGGCGACGAATTCGCAGCCGAACTTGTCAGCATAGGGCTTGCAGTGCATAGGATCCTTGGCGCGCATCTCCAGGATGAAGTTCAGCTTCTCGTCGGTGATAACACCGTCGGGATCGTGAACGTAACCGTCGGGACCGGCAAAGTAAGTGACCTTGGCGCCCAGCTGAGCAGCCTTCTTCATGATGCCCCAGCCCACGTTGCCGTAGCCGGAGATGGCGATGCGCTTGCCCTCGATGGTGTCGTTCTCATGCTTCAGGACTTCCTGCAGATAGTACATAGCACCGTAACCGGTCGCTTCGGGACGGATCAGGGAACCACCGTAGCTCAGACCCTTACCGGTCAGAACGCCGTTCTCCCAAACGCCCTTCAGGCGACGATACTGGCCATACAGGTAGCCGATCTCACGGCCGCCAACGCCCATGTCACCGGCGGGAACGTCGATGTCCGGTCCGATGTAACGATACAGAGCGGTCATGAAGGCCTGGCAGAAACGCATAACTTCGGCGTCGGACTTGCCGGCGGGATCGAAGTCGGAGCCGCCCTTGGCGCCGCCGATGGGCAGGCCGGTCAGGCTGTTCTTGAAGGTCTGCTCGAAGCCCAGGAACTTGATGATGCCTTCATACACATTCTTCTGGAAACGCAGGCCGCCCTTGTAGGGGCCGATAGCGCCGTTGAACTGGCAGCGCCAGCCACGGTTGGTGTGCCACTGACCGTTGTCATCGCACCACACGACGCGGAAAGTAAACATGCGCTCAGGCTCGGTCATGCGATTGAGCAGATCGACCTTTTCGTACTCGGGATGCTTCTCAATAACGGGCTCCAGAGAAGTCAGAACCTCTTCAACGGTCTGCACAAACTCGGGCTCGTTGCCGTGCTTGGTCTTAACATTTTCCAGCACGCTAGCCAGATAAGCATTCATAATAATTGCCTCCTCAAATAGTGTTCCAAAATTGGAATATTTGTGTGACGGACTCTTTTTGTTCCATCATTAAAGATAATAACACCATTTCCACAATTTCACAAGGGGATATTGGACAAATCCCCGCCGTATTCCCGTAAAATTTCTGTTGCTGTTTTTGTGCAATTTGTTGATTTTTTCCTTTTGCAGCATTGGAATTTAATTGTATAAGAAGCCCGCAATTTTTTTCGTTTTTTGTCTGCTTTTTTACTGATAAAGCATTCTTTCTTTCTCTTGCGAAACTATAAAATACCCTATTGGGTTATTGACTTTTGCCAAATACCATTTATAATAGGAGTGTCAGGGATATTCTGCCGGATATTCCTGGCTCCATATTGTTAACAGTCGCGTGTCATTTGCCCTGTGGCGTCTGACCGCAGAAGGAGTATTTTATTATGACCTATTCCATAACCATTGCCGGCCTGAAGCGCGAACTGCCCATTTGCAAGGTCAATGACGAGCTGTATATTGCGGCGTTTATCTGTTTCGGCGACGCCGAGATTACCGAGGCCGCTGCCGGCGGTATGCTGAAGAAGCTGGAGGGCATTGATTATGATTACCTCTTCACCGCCGAGGCTAAGAGCATTCCCCTGATCCATGAAATGGCACGCCAATCCGGCGCCAAGAAGTATTTTATCGCCCGCAAAGGCCCCAAGGTCTATATGCCCGATCCCATTTCCGTGGCTGACCAGTCCATCACCACCCTGGCCCAGCAGATGCTGTTTCTGGGCAGCGACGATGCCGCACTGATCCGCGGCAAGAAGATCGTGCTGATGGATGATGTGATCTCCACCGGCGGCAGTCTGAAGGCCATGGAATCTTTGGTCGCCAAGGCCGGCGGCGAAGTGGTTGCCAAGATCGCCGTATTGGCCGAGGGCGCTGCGGCAGACCGTAAGGACATCATGTATCTGGAAAAGCTGCCCGTGTTTCATGCAGACGGCTCTATCAAGTAAATTGACCGAACCGGGATTGCCACTTGGCAATTCCGGTTTTTTCTTATCATCAAAAAATGCATTTTTCGGCAAAAATAAGTATGGACTTTTTTCATAAGCTGTGATAATATGAGGTATCAATATAACAAATACCGAAGGAGGGCCTGTCTATGTCTGTGAAAGAGAGTTATGCCGGTAAAATCAACCGCAAGCTGAATAAAAAGCTGCACGTCATTGAGGTTGCTTCCGGCCGCGAGAAAGCCGATCTGGTGCTGAAAAATGCCACCTATGTGAATGTATTTTCCAACGAGCTGTGCCATGGTGACATTGCTGTTGCCGAAGGTCTGATCGTGGGTATGGGCGAATACAGCGGCATAGAGGAAGTGGATGTAACCGGCAAGATCGTGCTGCCCGGCTTTCTGGATGCCCATATCCATCTGGAGAGCTCCCTGGTCAACCCGAAGGAGTTTGCCAAGGCTGTTCTGGCTCACGGCACCACCACCGTGATCACTGACCCCCACGAGATCACCAATGTCATGGGCACGGACGGCATTGAGTACATGCTGCAGGCCACCGAGGATCTGCCGGTAGATGTGCGTTTCATGCTCCCCTCCTGCGTACCTGCCACGCCCTTGGACGAGTCCGGCGCCAATCTGGACTATCGTGCCATCGACAGCTTCTACGATCATCCCCGTGTGCAGGGCCTGGCTGAGGTGATGAACTCTTACGGCGTCATCCACAGCGATGCCGAGGTGGTGTCCAAGATCGTGGCATCTCAGGCGCATCATAAGAAGATCGACGGTCACGCGCCCGGCTTGGTGGGCAATGACCTGAATGCCTATGTTGCCGCCGGCGTGTATTCCGACCATGAGTGCTCGGATTTGGACGACGCGATTGCCAAGCTGCAGCGCGGCCAGTTCATTATGATCCGCGAAGGCACTGCCGCCCGTAACCTGGAGGCTCTGGTGCCTCTGCTGTGTGACAAGTATGTGGAGCGCTGTATGTTCTGCACCGATGATAAGCACCCCAGTGATCTGCTGGAAAAGGGCCACATCGACTATATCGTCAAGAAGGCCATCTCCTTGGGTGCCGAGCCCATCACCGCCATCAAGGCCGCCTGCCACAATGCCGCCCGCTACTTCCTGCTGAATAACCGCGGCGCCATTGCCCCCGGCTATCTGGGCGACTTCGTTGTGATTGATAACTTTGACGACTTCAACATTGAGTTGGTCTTCAAGCGCGGTGAGCTGATGTGTGACCACGGCGTTGTTGCTGATTTCGACACACCTGAAATCGACGCCTACTTGGTGAACCGCGCCCATAACACCTTCCATGTCAAGGAGCTGTCTGCTGACGATTTCATCGATGTCCGTCCCCGCGGTGTTCTGGGCATGGTCTCCGGCGAGATCATTACCACCGATGCCGGCTATTCTGACAAGATTGATGTGGCAAAGGACATTTTGAAGATTGCCGTGATCGAGCGCCATAAGAACACCGGCCATATCGGTTTGGGCTACATCAAGGGCTACGGCCTGAAGAGCGGCGCTGTGGCCACTTCGATCACCCATGACAGCCACAACATCATCGTTGTGGGCACCAACGAGGCCGATATGGCGGCTGCCGTCAACCGTGTGGTCGAACTGAACGGCGGCATCGTGGTGCTCAAGGACGGCGTACCCACTGCCGAAGTGCCTCTGGCCGTTGCCGGTATCATGAGCGATGAACCGCTGACTACGGTCAACGAAAAGCTGGAATATGCCAAGGCCAAGGCCTATGAAGCCGGCGTCAGCAAGGGCATTGACCCGTTCATGACTTTGAGCTTCACCGCACTGCCTGTCATTCCCGCGCTGCGTATTACCACCCGCGGCGTATTCGATGTGAACAGTCAGCAGTACATTTAATCCGCAGCAAGCGGCTGCCTGTATGGCAGCCGCTTGTTATGATTTCATCAACATATAAAGGATTTGCGTTCTATGGATGAGAAAACATTATTGGACATTTTACATATTGCCGAGCACTTGAAGGATACCACCCGCCATTGCTATACCTCCGGCGGCCGTCATGAAAGTGTCGCGGAGCATAGCTGGCGGTTGTGCCTGTTTGCCTGGCTGCTGCGTGACGAATTTCCGCAGTTGGATATGGATAAGGTGCTTTATATGTGTCTGATCCACGATTTGGGTGAGGCTTTCACAGGCGATATTCCCTCCTTTAAAAAGACGGCTGCCGATTCCCTAAACGAGGATAAAACGCTTTTCAACTGGGTGTCTACGCTGCCTGAGCCGTATCGCACCGACATGACCGCGCTTTACAAGGAAATGAATGCGCTGGAAACCGGGGAGGCCAAGCTCTACAAGGCGCTTGATAAGCTGGAGGCCGTTATCCAGCATAATGAATCGCCGCTGGATACCTGGCTGCCGTTGGAATATGAATTGAATCTCACCTACGCCGATGAAAATGTGGCCTTTTCTTCCTACCTCACTTCCCTGCGCGCTATGATCCGCGAGGATACCGAGCGTAAAATTGCCGAAGGCCATTAACAAAACCGAAAAACTCCCACACCGTTCTATAGGTGTGGGAGTTTTTAAAGCAAACCGCATTATTTCTTCGCATGTCGGCATCCCACCTCACATTGCGCCGCCAATCACGCAAACAGCACTTGTTTTCCAGTGCTGTCGGCCTGCCAAGTATCGCGGACAGCAGTAAGCTTAACTGACCTGTCACGGCCATGGGTGTCCATCCCGAACAGCAAAATACCTCTTCTGCATGGGGAGGGTTTGGGAGGGGAGGGTATGCCCCTCCCAAAATATTAAAATAATGTGGCGCATGCGCCAACATAAAAAAACCACCCATCTGGTAACTGTTCATAAAACAGGTTTTACGAAATAAGAATGCAGTAGTCAACAAAAATTGGACACAGTTTTCAAAATAATGTACCAACGGACAGCGCCTATCGGTCAGCACATGCTATCAAATTTGACTCGCGGTATTGTACCGGTGTCAGATAGTTCAGCGAGTACGCCGGGCGCTGTTCGTTGAAGAAATTGAT
>SFIY01000029.1 GCA_004555205.1 Clostridiales bacterium | reverse complement strand
CAACATCGGTCAGTATAACGCACATCTGTTGTCTGGTATCGTAAAATGTCCGCAATGCGGCGCACCCATGTACATCGGCATGACCAAGTGGACAAATCAAGACGGTACAGAGCGCCGTACAGAATCTTATGTCTGCTCCTATGCGACAAAACACCGGGGGACTTCGGTATGCCGCAGGAATGGCGTGGTAGCCAGTCAGGTTGAGGACGAGGTGATGGAGTACACCCGGAAGATTGTTCGCAATCCGCAGTTTATCAAAGATTTGCAGGAAAAGGTAATGACCGCCGTGGACATGACCGAGGTCGAGAATGACATTACCGCCTACAAAAACCAGCTATCCGCTTTACAGCGCAGCCGCGACAGCTTGGAGCGGGATATTGACCGCATTGCTCCGGATGATAAGTATGCAGAGCGCCGCCGCGCAGACATGACCCGCCGCCTGAATGACCTCTATGACCAGATTTATAAGGCGGAGGATCTGCTGCAAGAAAGCATGATGAAAAAGGCAACTCTGGAAAGCAATCAGATGTCTGTGCAATCTATGATAGGAATCCTCTCGTCTTTTGACGCAATCTATGATAGAGACACAGAAACGCTTTGTAAAGGCGATTGCGTACAAGTTTCCCATTGAACAAAAGGTGCTCACGCAATTTGATGAATGCGGGGCATCTGTGGAGACGGTGGTACTGCTGAAAAGAGAATAAAAATATACCCGAGAAGCGGCGCCAAAACGGCGCCGCTTCATTTGCTGACAATATGACAGACAAAATTGCACAAATTTGGCGGCGGGCGGCGGAGAAAAAATGGCGCTTTCCGGGGTTGACAAAGTAAACAAGTCATGGTAAATTACATTGTACTTGTTAAAAAAGTAATACAAAAGTTTAAAAAACTCCTTAAATATGAATAAATTATTAACATTTTGAAAGAGTTAAAGGCGATTTTAGGAAACATCTGTCTGAAAATCTGTTTTTCTGCGACATAAAGGAGCGCAATAAAAGTATGTGGAATCCGATGGAGGCGCGCGACTTCGCCAAGAGCCGCTGGACATATTGGCGAAGCGAGAGCTACCGATATTTTAACCGAATGTGTGAGCTGACGGAGCAGTTTTGGCTGAGCCGCTGGTATTTCCCGTTCCTGCTGACCTTGGCCACCGTGTTTTTGCTGTTGGACCAGCAGGTTATGGGCGTGGCCGTACTGGTGGTGATCACCACATGGTTTTTGGCCCTGTGCCCCGATGCGCTGGCTGCCCTGTGCCCGTTTATGATACTGTTTTTGCTGGCAGGACCGGAATACAGGGACCTGTCGGTGTTCCTGCCCTGTGCGCCGTTGGCGCTGCCGCTGCTGCTGGCAGCACTGCTGCACCTGGCACTTTGGCCCCAGACCATCCGCGTGGGCAGCAGCGGCTACGGCCTGGTGCTGGTGAGCCTGGCCACGATTTTCGGCGGCAGCGGCGTGATCAGCGCCCAGGATTATTTCCGGCCGCTGTCCCTGTATTACACGGTGGGGCTGGGCGTGGGACTGTTGGTGCTGTATGTGCTGTTTCGCTCCCACCTGGCACGCAGGAGAAGCTACGACCTGTGTGAGCGGTTTCTGGCGATCTTTTACGCCATTGGCGTGATGGCAATCTTGCTGGTGCTGGTCCATTATGTGCACCATTTTGAAGAATTTCTGGAATGCCGCGGCGTGCTGAGCTTCAAGTACCGCAATTTCTGCGCCACCGTTCTGCTGACCACGCTGCCTATGCCGTTTTACTTCGCGCGCAAGAAGCGTATCCATTTGGCGGTATGCCTCCTGTTTGAAGCGGCGCTGGTGCTGACGGGAAGCCGCAGTGCCCTGCTGTTCGGCGCGGTGCTGACCGTGTTTTGCTGCATCTATCTGGTGCGCTACGGCGTGGTGTCGTGGCGTGTCATGCTGGCTATCGGCGTGGTTGTCGCGGCGGCCATGGTGCTGTTCGGCGCCGACTATATGGTGCAGTTCTATGACAAACGCTTTGCCGCCAGCGGTTATTTCAACCGCGGCGACCAGACGCGCCTGAAGCTGCTGGCTTGCAGCGTGAGCGATTTTCTGCGCCATCCGCTGTTCGGCATCGGTCTGGGCAGCAGCGCCCATGCCGATGTGTTTTCCGGCGTCCCGGGCAGCATGACATTCTATCACAACGCCGTGGCACAGATCATCGGCAGCATGGGCCTTTTGGGCATCGTGGCCTACGGCCGCCTTGCGCTGGATCAGTTCGCCCTGCTGCGTAAGGAGAGAACGCCGTTTACTTCGGCCATGCTGCTGAGCTATCTGGGTATGCTGATGGTATCCATGACCAATCCGGGGATGTTCTGCCCGTTCCCCAACGCGGCCATGCTGGTGATGGGCTTCGCCATGGTGGAGGAGGCCGTGGGAGATGTGGCATTGCCGGTGACGCAGTTGCTGACAAGCCGCCGGTATACGGCAGCCCGCAAGCACAATTGAACATATGATACATAAAAAGCGAGTCGAAAAATTCCGACTCGCTTTTTTTATAAAAAAATCGCCCGAATATCATCGGACGGCAAAAAACGTATTGACAAACGGACTTGCATTTGGTAAAATAAATCGATTATGTTCGGATAATGGGTACATATCCCCATCTAACCGTAAAATCATGATAACATCTTTCCCCGCAAAATACAAGCGGTAGGGCTGCGAAAGAAGCAACAAAGCCGTGCGTGTCGAAAGGGGAAAGCGATTTTCTCTGTGTGACGAAAAGCTAAAAGAAAGGCGTGAGTATTGAAGATGGCCAAGGACAAGTACTACGGCAAAACCCTGCGAAAGAATTTTGCCAGACATGAAGAGGTCATGGCAATGCCGAACCTGCTGGAGATCCAGAAGAAGTCCTACCGTTGGTTTCTGGAGACCGGTCTGCGTGAGGTGTTTGCCGACACCGCTGCCATTGGCGACTATGCCGGTAATCTGGAGCTGAGCTTCATCGATTACAGCATGGACGAAAAGCCCAAGTACGACGTGGAGGAGTGCAAGGCCCGTGACGCCACGTATGCCGCTCCCATGAAGGTGGGCGTGCGTCTGTACAACAAGGAGACCGGCGAAATCAAGGAGCAGGAAATCTTCATGGGTGATTTCCCCCTGATGACCCAGTCCGGTACATTCGTCATCAACGGCGCTGAGCGCGTGGTCGTGTCTCAGATCGTCCGTTCCCCCGGTATCTACTACGGCAAGGAGATCGATCTCAAGACCGACCTGCCTCTGCTGACCTGCACCGTGATTCCTTACCGCGGTGCGTGGCTGGAGTATGAAACCGATACCTCTGAGGTGTTCTGGGTCCGTATCGACAAGAACCGCAAGATCCCCATTACCTGCCTGATCCGTGCGCTGGGTCTGAAAACCGACGCCGAGATCCTTGAGCACTTCGGTGATGACCCCCGCATTGCGGTGACACTGGAGAAGGATACCTGCAAGACCTATGAAGAGGCTCTGCTGGAGATCTACCGCAAGCAGCGCCCCGGCGAGCCTCCCACGGTGGATACCGCCGAAACGCTGATCCAGAACCTGTTCTTCGATTCGCGCCGCTACGATCTGAGTATCGTGGGCCGTTACAAGTTCAACAAGAAGCTGACCCTGTGGCAGCGCGCCAGGGGGCAGAAGCTGGCCCTGCCTGTGGCGGATCCTGCCACCGGTGAGATCCTCTTTGACGCCGGTCATGTGCTGACCGGTGAGGAGTGCCGCGAGCTGGATGCCATCGGTGTGGGCGAGGTCAGCGTGGCGCTGGATAACGGCAGCGTGATTAAGATTACCACCAACCACATGTGCGATATGTCCCGCTATGTGGACTTCGACCCCAAGGAAGCCTGTGGGATCAAGGAGAGGGTGCGCTTTGACGTGCTGCAGGAGCTGATCGCACAGTATGAGGGCGAGGAGCTGATCGAGCAGTGCAGGCTCCGCGCCGACGAGCTGGTGCCCAAGCACATCATCATTGATGATATCTTCGCCTCCATCAACTATATGAACGCGCTGGCCAACGGCCTTGTGTCCAAGGACGATATCGACCATCTGGGCAACCGCCGCCTGCGCTGCGTGGGTGAGCTGCTGCAAAACCAGTTCCGCATCGGCTTTAGCCGCATGGAGCGCGTGATCCGCGAGCGTATGACCATTCAGGATCTGGACATCGTCACACCCCAGAGCCTGATCAATATCCGCCCTGTGACCGCCGCCATCAAGGAGTTCTTCGGCTCCAGCCCCCTGAGCCAGTTCATGGATCAGACCAACCCGCTGGCGGAGCTGACCCATAAGCGCCGTCTGTCCGCACTGGGCCCCGGCGGTCTGAGCCGTGAGCGCGCCAACATGGAGGTGCGTGACGTCCACTACTCCCACTATGGCCGCATGTGCCCCATTGAGACGCCGGAAGGCCCCAACATCGGCCTGATCTCCTATCTGGCCACCTATGCCCGTATCAATGAGTACGGCTTTATCGAGGCGCCTTTCCGCAAGGTGAACAATGGCCATGTGACGGACGAAGTGGTCTATATGACCGCAGACGTGGAGGATCAGTATGTGGTGGGCCAGGCTGCCGAGCCTACCGATGAGAACGGCTTCCTGACCAACCAGCGTATTACCTGCCGTCACCGTGATGAGATCGTGCAGGTCTCTCCCGAGCATGTGGATTTCATCGATATTTCCCCGCGTATGATGGTCTCCATTGCTACGGCGATGATTCCCTTCCTGCCTAACGACGACGCCAACCGTGCGCTGATGGGCGCCAACATGCAGCGTCAGGCCGTGCCGCTGCTGAAACCGGAGGCGCCCATTGTGGGTACCGGTATGGAGCACAAGATCTGCCTGGATTCCGAGGTGGTGGTGCTGGCCGAGGGCGACGGCGTGGTGACCAAGGTGGATGCTGCCGGCGTGTCCGTGAAGTACGACAGCGGCGAGACCAAGGACTACAAGCTGGTCAAGTTCCTGCGTTCCAACCACGGTACCTGCATCAACCAGAAGCCCATTGTCAACGTGGGCGATCGCGTCCACGGCGGCGACGATCCCACCGTGCTGGCCGACGGTCCTGCTACCGATCAGGGCGAAATCGCGCTGGGCCGCAATATCCTGGTGGGCTTTATGACCTGGGAAGGCTACAACTACGAGGACGCCGTTTTGCTCAACGAGCGTCTGATCAAGGAGGATGTTTACACCTCCATCCACATTGAAGAATACGAAATCGATGCGCGTGATACGAAGCTCGGACCTGAGGAGATCACCCGCGATATTCCCAATGTGGGCGAGGAGGCGCTGAAGGATCTGGATGAGCGCGGTATTATCCGCGTGGGTGCCGAGGTCCATGCCGGCGATATTCTGGTCGGCAAGGTCACGCCCAAGGGCGAGACCGATCTGACGGCGGAGGAGCGCCTGCTGCGCGCTATCTTCGGTGAAAAGGCCCGCGAAGTGCGCGACACCTCCCTGAAGGTGCCTCACGGCGAGAGCGGCATCATCGTCGATGCCAAGGTCTTTACCCGGGAGAACGGCGATGAGCTGGGACCGGGCGTCAATCAGGTCGTCCGTATCTACATTGCCCAGCGCCGTAAGATCCAGGTGGGCGATAAGATGGCCGGCCGTCACGGCAACAAGGGCGTTGTGTCCCGCGTGCTGCCTCAGGAGGATATGCCCTTCCTGCCCGACGGTACGCCGCTGGATATTGTGCTCAACCCCCTGGGCGTTCCCTCCCGTATGAACATCGGTCAGGTGCTGGAGGTCCATCTGGGCTATGCGGCCAAGACCCTGGGCTGGAAGGTGGCGACCCCCATCTTCGACGGCGCCACCGATAAGGACATCGCCGAGGCGCTGGACATGGCGGGCCTTGACCCCGAAGGCAAGAGCTGGCTGTACGACGGCCGTACCGGCGAGCGCTTCGATAACAAGGTCACCGTCGGCTATGTGTACTTCCTGAAGCTGCACCATCTGGTGGACGATAAGATCCACGCCCGCTCCACCGGTCCGTACTCCCTGGTGACCCAGCAGCCGCTGGGCGGCAAAGCCCAGTTCGGCGGCCAGCGTTTCGGTGAAATGGAAGTTTGGGCGCTGGAGGCTTACGGCGCCTCCTACACCCTGCAGGAGATCCTGACGGTCAAGTCCGATGACGTGACCGGCCGTGTACGCACCTACGAAGCCATCGTCAAGGGTCACAATGTGCCTACGCCCGGTGTGCCCGAGTCCTTCAAGGTGCTGGTCAAGGAGCTGCAGTCTTTGTGCCTGGATATTCAGGTATTGGATGAGGACGGCAACCTGATCGAGCTGAAGGAAGACGAGGACGCCATGGATACCTTCAATCTGGCGCGTATGGATGCCGAAAACGAGCGTCAGAACCGCTATGCCGATGAAGAGGAACTGGCTGACGCCGGTTTCGACTATGTCGATGAGGAGGAAGTAAACGCCTCCTTTGACGACGAGGAATTTTAAGGAAAAGGAGGAGCTGAAAAGATGAGTTACGCAACATTTGACGCCATTAAAATTGGTATTGCTTCTCCGGAGATGATCCGCGAGTGGTCTTTCGGCGAGGTGAAAAAGCCGGAAACCATCAACTACAGAACCCTGAAGCCCGAGCGGGACGGCTTGTTCTGCGAAAAGATCTTCGGGCCCACCAAGGACTGGGAATGTCACTGCGGTAAGTACAAGAAGATCCGCTATAAGGGCAAGATCTGCGACCGCTGCGGCGTGGAAGTGACCCGCGCCAAGGTGCGCCGTGAGCGCATGGGACACATTGAGCTGGCGACCCCCGTTTCCCACATCTGGTATTTCAAGGGTATCCCCTCCCGTATGGGTCTGCTGCTGGATATTTCGCCCCGTATTCTGGAGAAGGTGCTGTATTTCGCCGCCTATATCGTGACCGATCCCGGCGAAACGCCCCTGCTGCGCAATCAGATTTTGTCGGAAAAGGAATACCGTGATTTCCGCGAAAAGTACGAGGACGATTTTGATGCAGGCATGGGCGCCGAGGCAGTAAAAAAGCTGCTGCAGCAGATCGATCTGGACGAACTGAGCGAGCAGCTTCACGCGGAGCTGAAGGCCGCTTCCGGTCAGAAGAAGGCCCGTGTTGTCAAGCGTCTGGAAGTGGTGGACGCATTCCGCCTGAGCGGTAACAAGCCCGAGTGGATGATTATCGATATACTGCCGGTGATTCCGCCCGAGCTGCGCCCCATGGTGCAGTTGGACGGCGGCCGTTTCGCTACCTCCGACCTGAACGACCTGTACCGCCGCGTGATTAACCGCAACAACCGCCTGAAGCGTCTGATGGAGCTCAATGCGCCCGACATCATCGTGCGCAATGAGAAGCGTATGCTGCAGGAGGCGGTGGACGCCCTGATCGACAACGGCCGCCGCGGCCGTCCCGTTACCGGCGCCAACAACCGTGCGCTCAAGTCTTTGAGCGATATGCTCAAGGGCAAGCAGGGCCGGTTCCGTCAGAACCTGCTGGGTAAGCGTGTTGACTACTCCGGCCGAAGCGTGATCGTTGTCGGCCCCGAGCTGAAGGTCTATCAGTGCGGCGTGCCGAAGGAAATGGCCGTGGAGCTGTTCCGCCCCTTCATTATGAAGAAGCTGGTGGAGGACGGCAGCGCCAACAACATCAAGTCCGCCAAAAAGATGGTGGATAAGGGACGCACCGAGGTGTGGGACGCCCTGGATGAGATCATCAAGGACCATCCCGTCATGCTCAACCGTGCGCCTACGCTGCACCGTCTGGGTATTCAGGCCTTTGAGCCGGTGCTGGTGGAAGGCCGCGCCCTGAAGCTGCACCCCCTGACCTGTACCGCATTTAACGCCGACTTCGACGGCGACCAGATGGCCATCCATGTGCCTCTGTCCGCCGAGGCGCAGGCTGAGGCCCGTTTGCTGATGCTCTCGGCCAACAACCTGCTGCGTCCTCAGGACGGCGGACCCGTTACCGTTCCTACGCAGGATATGGTGCTGGGCTCCTACTACCTGACCTTCGAGCGCTTTGAAAACGGCTTCTGCCAGATGGCCAATGACGAATCCTGGCCCGAAAATATTGACTTCGCCCTGGCCGGCAAGAGCTATGACGAGCTGACCGATCAGGAGAAGGCCGACAATCCGCTGCACATCTATCGCGACGAGGATGAGGCGTTGATGGCTTACGAAGAGCACATCATCGGCATCCATCAGCCCATTTGGGTGCGTGTGAAGAAGGAATACAACGGTGAGACGCTCAGCCATGTGGTCCGTGCCACCCCCGGCCGCATTATCTTCAACCGCAACATTCCTCAGGATCTGGGCTTTGTGAACCGTTACAACGAGGACGGTACGCCCAACGAGAAGTTCTTCGATTACGAGATTACCGAGACCTGCGGTAAGAAGCAGTTGGGCAAGATCGTTGACAAGACCATCAAGCAGTACGGCTTTACCGTGGCGGCCGAGGTGCTGGATAACATCAAGGCCACCGGCTACAAGTACTCTACCCGCGGCTCCATCACCATCTCCATCGCGGATATGACCGTGCCCGCCAAGAAGTACGAGCTGATTGCCGAGACCGAGCAGCGCGTGGTGGACATCGAAGATCAGTACAACATGGGCTTCATCACCGACGAGGAGCGTTACAAGCTGGTCGTCCGTGAGTGGGAAAAGACCACCAACGATGTAACCGATGCCCTGACCAAGAGCCTTGACAAGTATAACCCCATCTTCATGATGGCAGACTCCGGCGCCCGCGGCAGCATGAAGCAGATCCGCCAGTTGACCGGTATGCGCGGCCTGATGGCCAACACCGCCGGTAAGACCATCGAAATCCCCATCAAGGCCAATTTCCGTGAAGGCATGTCCGTGCTGGACTACTTCACCTCCTCCCGCGGCGCCCGTAAGGGCCTGGCCGATACCGCTCTGCGTACCGCAGACTCCGGTTATCTGACCCGCCGCATGGTGGATGTCTGCCAGGATGTGATTATCCGCGAGGATGACTGCGGCGCGGAAAAGGGCATCATGGTGTCCGAGATCAGCGAGGGCGGCCAGGTGATCGAAAAGTTTGCCGAGCGTATCCGCGGTCGCTTCCCCGTGAAGGACATCGTAGATCCCAAGAGCGGCGAGGTGCTGGTCTCCAAGGATCACATGATGAACGACAGCGACGCCGCGCTGCTGGAGAAGTTCGACATTCACGCCGTGGAAATCCGCACCGTGCTGACCTGCCGCGCTCACAGCGGTATCTGCGCCAAGTGCTACGGCATGAACCTGGCCACCTCCAAGCCTGTCGGACCCGGCGAGGCGGTCGGCATCATTGCCGCACAGTCCATCGGTGAGCCGGGCACGCAGCTGACCATGCGTACGTTCCACACCGGCGGCGTTGCCGGCGGCGATATTACCCAGGGTCTTCCCCGTGTTGAGGAGCTGTTCGAGGCCCGCAAGCCCAAGAAGATGGCCACGCTGTCCGAGATCGGCGGCAAAGTCCGCTTTGAGGAGGCGGCCAAGGGCAGCCTGCTGAACATCATCGTCACCGCCGACGACGGTGATACCCGCACCTATTCCGTGCCGCACACCGGTCTGCAGGTGGCTGACGGCGACGTGATCGAAAAGGGTAAGCAGCTCCAGGACGGCGCGCTGAATCCCCATGATGTGCTGCGTATTCGCGGTGCCTCTGCCGTTCACAACTACCTGATCCAGGAGGTTTTGAAGGTTTACCGTCAGCAGGGCGTTGACATCAACGATAAGCATATCGAAGTGATCGTCCGCCAGATGATGCGCAAGGTGCGCGTGGAAGAAGCCGGTGATACCGGTATGCTGGACGGCTCCATGGCCAATGTGCTGGATGTGGAGCTTGCCAATGAGCGAATCCGTGCACGCAGCGCTGCCGGTGAGACCCGCGAAGACGGCGAACCGCTGCAGGAGGCCACCTACACGCAGTTGCTGATGGGCATTACCAAGGCCGCTCTGGCCACCGACTCCTTCCTGTCCGCCGCTTCCTTCCAGGAAACCACCAAGGTCCTGACCGAAGCCGCCATCAAGGGCAAGGTCGACCACCTGGTCGGCTTGAAGGAGAATGTCCTGATCGGTAAGCTGATTCCCGCCGGCGCCGGTCTGAGCGCCTATCGCCAGTTTGCCGAAAAGCTGGTGCCTGAGACGGAAGCCGCCGAAGCTGCGGCAGCAGAAGATGAAATGGTAACCGAGGATGAATAAATCCTGAAGGAACAGCGCCCTGCCTGAGAGCAGGGCGCTGTTTTTGTGTATCGAAAACCACTGGCTGGGCGAGCGGTTCAAAAAAGGCTGCTGCCGATGAGCAAAAAAGACTCCCTCTGTTAGAGTACTGTGAAGCAAACAAGCATGACGATACCGATTGGGTGGTACTTCCCGCTGCCAACTTTGATTACTATGACGGAAACGCCGATTTCGGCAAAAATGGCTCAGCGAAATTCCCGACATTGTACCGGCGAGAGAAGTGAGCAACGGCGTTTGCCGCGTTAAACTGATTTCCCGGAACTGAAAATACTTAAAGCGCCTTTCTCATTGTCTCAGCAACTCTGCCTTAAAGCAGGACGCCCATATTTTTTCCCCTCTTATTACACATCACTGCCACACCTACAGTTCATGCACTAAAAAGCGGGGTAGAAAAATTTAAAATTATGTGCTATCATGTAACATGCGTAGTTTTGCCCATAGACATTAGCTGCGGTTATAACAGAAAAAGCAAAGGACGATCCCCTTGTCAGCACAATTTTTCCGGAAGGGAGCGGAGGAAAGTGAAAGCCAAGAACAATAAGGCGGTTTGGCTTGTTGTGGCTGCCGTCGTTGTGACAGCCGCCGTGATCCGGCTTGTCAACAATCAAAACACCTCTGACGATGTGCTGTTCACGGACTTTATCCGCTCTCTGCTCCATATCGGGCTGATTACGGCATGGGGCTTTTCCCTGTACCGGAGAGTGGTTCAGAAACAGGCGAGGCATTATCTGTGCGGCATTGTCGCCCTGATGACCCTTTGGCTGAACTTTAAGGTTGTGAAGTATTACATTTGCACGGATATAAACATCAGCCGGTATCTCTGGTATCTGTATTATCTGCCGCTGATCGGAATCCCTCTGTATATGCTGTTTGCCTCCCTGTTTATCGGCAAAACGGAGGATTACAAGCTGAAGTGGCAGGTTAAGCTGCTGTATATACCGGCGGTTCTGCTTTTCCTGATGATTATGACGAATGACCTTCATGAGTTTGCCTTTTCCTTTCCGCAGCATGATTTCTCACCGGACAACTATCAACATGGTATCGGATATTTCCTGGTGTTCGGCTGGTTTGCGCTATGTACATTTGCTTCGTTTTATGTGATGTATTCCGGCGGCAAGATAAAGCGCAAGCCCCGTGCCTACGCACCGTTGATTGCAACCTTGGTTCTGACGATTTGCTATATTATTACCTATATGGTTGAGAATCCTGTTACGAAATTTCTTGCAGGAGACCTGTCCTCTGCGTGTTCGCTGCTGTTTGCCGCTGTATTTGAATGCTGTATCTATTGCGGACTGCTCCCCACCAACACGCGGTATGACGAAATGTTTGTGGCCTCCGTCGGCAGCAGCGCACAGATCGTGGACGAAAACTTTGATGTTCGGTATGCTTCCGCCTCTGCCGAGCCGCTGCCGGTGGAGCAGATCAAAAAGGCGCTTAATGCTCCCGTAGCCTTGTCCGAAGGAAAACTGCTGCATACGGCTCCCATCGGCGGCGGCTATATGGTCTGGACGGAGGACATCTCCGAACTGACCAATCTGCGCCGTGAGCTGACCGAGACCAAGGAAGAGCTGGAAGAACGCACCGCTATGCTGAGGCATGAGTATGTGCTGGAAAAGGACCGCAAGGTCACCGCAGAGCAGAACAGGCTGTATGACCTGCTGACTGCCTCCACGCAGAAACAGATCGACCGCATTGCGCGGCTGATGAAGGAATACGAGCTGGCGGAGGGAGACGCGGAAAAAGGAAACGCCATTTTGTCCAAGATCGCCGTGCTCGGCGGCTATGTCAAACGCAAAAAGCACCTGACGCTTTCCGTTCAGAACGGCTTTGATATTCCCGAGGGAGAGTTAAAGAACGCCATTGAGGAATCTGTGCGCTACCTGAAAGCCATGGGAGCGCGCTGCGTGGTGTTTGTGGATACGCAGCGGGACTTTCTGCCCGGCGAGATTGCGTCCGCCGCCTATGACTTTTTCGAGGATGCGGTGGAAGAGGCGCTTGGCAGCATCACCTCCTGTGCGGTGTCGGTGAGCGTGGTGGACGGCGTGCTTCGTATCCGTGTAACCGTCGGCTGCAGGGAGGATCTGAGTCCGCTCGGAAAAGAGTGGCCGGACGCTTCGGTTGCGGTGTCGGACGAGGACGAGTGGGAACTGATCCTGCCTCTGAGGGGAGGTGCCGGACGATGACCTGCTTTTGCGAGCTATCTCATTTGGCCCAGATGGCGCTGATAATCCTTACATGGCTTGGCGTGCTGGCGCAGCTCGTTCTGCCCGTGTACCGGTTTTTCCACCGACGGTCGGTGATACATACCATACTGGACGGGGTCCTGCTTTACGGATTATTGGTGCTGCTCTGCTTCCTTGTCCGGTATAACCGGCATGTTCCCCAAAGTGATTTTCATTTGCCCGTGCCGGCTCTGATTGGGTTTCTTGCCGCCGCCTTTGCCTATTCCGGGATTAGTCTATGCCGGGAAATGCGGCGCAGCAAACGGGAGATCAACGAATGGTCGGTCAAGGAAGCCATTGACGATCTCCCGGTGGGCCTTTTGTTCGCGGACGCGGACGGACATATCATTCTGATTAACCGGAAGATGGCTGAGCTGTCCCACTTGCTGATAGATAGACTTCCCCGGACACTCAGCGACATGACGGACGCCCTTGCCTCACCTCCGCCGGAAAGCCAAGCGGAGGCCATGACGGATGTGGCGGATTGCTACCGTTTCAGGGACGGCAGGATTTACCGCTTCTGCCGCAGCGAGCTTGACGGCGAGGGACTTTCCGGCTATGTCCAGCTTGATGCCCATGACGAGACCGAAATCTATGAGGGCAATATCCGCCTGCGGGAGAATAACGAGGAACTGAAACAGGTAAACCTCCGGCTGCAAAAGATGTATGCGCGCATGGAGGACGAGGTGCGGGAAAAGGAGAGCCTGCACCTGAAGGTCTGGCTTCACGACACCATGGGCAGCAGTCTTTTGACCATCCAGGATATAAAGCACAGCTCCTCCACGGAGACAAAGCAAAAGCTGAAGGATCTGAAGGAGGCTGTGGGTATGCTTTCGGCAAGCCGCTCCACGGCAAAGGGCACTTTCGAAGAAGCCCAGCAGAAAGCCAAACAGCTCGGTGTCAAGGTGACGTTGGACGGCTATATTCCGCCGGACACCATGGCGGAACAGCTCATTACCGCCGCCGTGCGGGAATGTGTCACCAACTGTATCCGTCACGCCAAGGGAGACAGGGTCCATGTCAAAATCACCGAGAAAATCGGCATCCTGCGGGTGCAGATTACCAACAACGGCCAGGTGCCGAAGGGACAAATCACGGAGGGCAGCGGTCTTTCCTCCCTGCGCAGGAGTGTAGAGGCTTCCGGCGGTGACATGAAGATTTCTCACCGCCCTGCCTTTGCCCTTACCCTGTATCTTCCGAGGAAGGAGGACAATCTATGACCAATATCATCATCGTTGAGGACGATAAATACATACAGGAGCACTTTGTCAAGCTGTTTACGGCCGACGAGCGCTTTCATCTGGTGGGTGCCGTCCGGGACGCCTTTGAAGCGGAAAATCTTTGCAGCAAGGAGATTGACCTTGTGCTGATGGATGTGCAGACGCTCCACCGCCATTCGGGGCTTGCCGCCGGAAAGCGGATCAAGGAAAAATGGCCCCATATCAAGGTGGTGATTATGACCTCGCTGGTAGACCCGGAGGTGCTTTCCAAGGCAAAGACGGGGTGTGCCGACGGGTTGTGCTATAAGGACCACGGGGACGACGAAGTGATGGCGGTCATTGAGCGCGTTCTCAGCGGAGAGCGCAGCTTCCCCGACGAAACACCGCCCGTGGAGCTGGAGGATATTCTTTCCAGCGACATTAAGCCCATACAGCTTGAAATCCTGCGCCTGTATATCCGGGGCATGAGCTTCGGGGAGATCGGGCGGAAGCTGGGCATCACCGGCGATGCCGCCCGGTGGCATATCCGCGATATGGTCAGCCGGTGCGGATTTGACAGCAAGGAGGAGTTGATGGCGGCAGCGATAGAAAGCAAGCTGATCGTCACTGCCCTGAAAGACGAATAATATAAAAGACATATTCCCGGTTCATCGGACTGACGGTGAGCCGGGTATTTTTTTGCCCTTTTCAAAAACCTCCGTTTTCGGAGTGACAGGCTCGGAAAAAAACTCTAAAATGTAGTGGACAAGTAGTTGACAAAATGATTTTTTATGTATCAGCCGGAAAACCCTCCGGTTTCAGCAAGTCAGAACATAGCTGCTTTTTGCAGATCATACCGGGTAAACGGTACAAACGCCCTTTGGGCAGTCTATATAAGCGCCGTGCCCGGCGTTCATGGGCAGATAAACCAACAAGGAAGGAATGAATGTGACTATGCGCAAAATCTTATTGGATATGCAGAGCAGGCTTTTCGCAAAGGCGATACAGCGGACGCTGTCGCAGGAGCTGGACGACTATCAGGTCATTATCTCTGAGCATCCGGACAAGACCGTGCAGCACTGCAAAACCTTCAAGCCCTATGCCTTGTTAATGGAAGCCACCGGTTACACCCCCTGGATGCTGGAAGAGCGGCTCGCCATCCGGGACAAGGTCAAGAAAATTGACCCCGACTGTAAAATCGTCATTTTAGTTGACGATCAGGCAGACAACGAGCTGGCGGAAAAGGTCAAGGCCGCCAAACGGGACGGTTTGATCGACGCCTTCCTGTTTGGAACCGTGACCGAACAGTACATGGCTGCGGTCATGGACAGTCTGTAAGAGGGGCGGTGGTTTTGGTTGATAGGATGAACATTCCGCTCGTGTTTCAAAAAGACAGTATGCCTTACTCCCCCGGAGGCCATACGCCGGAGGAAAGGCGGACACCAAGTATGGTATATACCACTTTACTGAAGGAGGTACTTTTATGAGCAACACAAAAGAAGCAAAACCGAAACGGCTACTCAGCCTGTTTCTTGCGCTGGTGATGGTGCTGGGCCTGCTGCCGGCCATGAGCATGACGGCGTTTGCGCTCGAAGTAATCAGCGTGAATTTCACGGTGACAGAGCCTATCGGCAGAGAAAAACCCGACTTCACTTTGGAAACCAGCTCCAAAACGGTGAGGTATACCCAAGTGCAATGGCTTAAGGGAGCCACCGGCTCGGGCAGCGCACTGGATGCAGACGACGTGTTTGAAGAGTTTAAAGAATATACGCTCTCTTTCTTAATTGCCGCCAAGCCGGGCAACTCCCTTAGCAGCAACTTAACCGTCAAGGTAAATGGCAACGTCGCCACCGTGGAGGCGAGTTCCGACATGACGGGCTATTACCAGGTTACCTATGTCTTTACGGCAAGGGACGACTGCTATGCGGACGTGCCGCCGAATGTTACCACCGGCCATTGGATCGACGTGGCAACCGACGGTATGACCGACGAGGCGGCGTATTTCCAGCTCAAAGAAATGCTGGAACGCGGCGGCACCTACGCCATCAGGCTGGAAAACGACATTGATTTTCGCAACGACAACAAGGATATGACCGTTACAATCAACGGTACCAAATACCTCGATTTGAACGGTCACAATATCCTGTTCCGCAAGGATCACGGCGACCCGGACACGATGTTCGAAATCTTGGAAACCGGCAACCTGACCTTGGTGGACAGCGTTGGCGGCGGCGAGCTGCGCTATGACGGATACATCGGTGTGGAACTTGATAAAACGGATGTACGCCATGTGTTCGAGGTGTACGGCAAGCTGACGGTCAACGGCGGCTCCATCATGGGCGGCGGCCGCTCCAAACGCCAGTGGCTCACTAACGCATACGAGTATGACGATAAAGACGTCGTCTTTAACGGATATGCGCGCGGTCAGATCAGAGGCAACGGCATTACACTGAAAGAAGGCGCTGAACTGACGGTCAACGGCGGCTATATCAGCGGCCGCGGCATAGGAATGGGATCCTTCAATGCTATCAGTGCAGGGCCAAACACCAAAATCACCATCAACGACGGCTATTTTAAAGGGCTGGGCTGTGCCAATGTACTGAGTTTGAATGAAACGTGTGACATCACCATCCGCGCCGGTATCTTTGAAACCGCCAAGGTGGATAAGGTCGTCTGGTGGCGCGGTTCAGGCGGCTGGATGAATCAATACTATAAGAATGGCACTTACGGCGATGTGGGCATCCCCGACGGCGTCCTCGACCCCCAGAAGCAGTGGATCCTGGTGGGCAGCGAGGAGTATGACCCCGATGACGATTCCGGCGATGTCGAAACCGCCGACACCAGCAAGCGCATCTGCGTGGAGCCCTATGAAAACGGAGAGATTCAGTCCGGTACTATCAGTCCGGGCGCAGGCGTTACCAACAGCTCCGATGTTGACACCGGCGATAGCTACGGCAAATGGAAGCCCGGCACCGGCGGCAAGCTGGTGGCGAATCTGACAAACGGCCTTTATTTCCCTGAGGGCATTCTGAATAACGACTATATGCCCCAGACCAGCCAGCAGGAAAATGCGGTCTATGCATGGACGATTTCGCTCAGCGGAAAGGATGTCGGATATTATTACAGCATCAGTCCGGAGTTTGAGCTGAACGGTGCGGTTGGCAAAGACGGAAACCCCTTTGTCTGGGAAACCTACAAGAGCTATCTCATAAGCTGTAAGGTGCAGGAATATTGGGACGGCTGCCATGTCAAGGTTGCTGTAAACGGCGGCAGCGGAGCCAAGGATTATACGGACACCTATTCCGTCAACCATGACCTCGGCTCGTTTACACTGCAAACGACTACGGCGGACTATGGTCAGCTTGCATTGCACAATATGCTGAGCATTACGCAAAACGGCGTCGGAAACGACACCGCTCAGATGTACACAAATATCGACGGTGTGCTTTTCCCGACATTTGAGGTGAAGCTCAATCCCGTTGTCCGTCAGCTGCTCGACCGCTGGGTTGCCGACAGACTGATCGACAACTGGGTGGTTTATGTAAAGTATTACACCTTCGACCATGACACCGCCACCGGCGGCGACGCGATGATGACAAGCTTTACCTCGTCCGGCGGCGAAAACGAAGCATTTACGTTCACCGGCACCCGAACGGGACTTAACAATATGCGCGTTACCGTCACCACGAACAGAACGGGCGGAACGGCTTACGAAAACGTTCACACAGTATTGGAGCCCGTGCTCGTCCATTCCGGCATCACGGCGCAGGGCAAGTACAGACCCCTGGCAAACTACTCGCAAGGCTTTGTCTATGACCCCACAGTAGTAAGCGCCGGAGGAGACTATGTTTATCTGAGCGCGGGTTATTCCCGTATGACCATTCTCGGCACCAACACAGCGGCGGATGTAACACTTGACGAGAATAACTACTACTGGCAGAAACTGGATGAAGATACCGGTAACTGGGTAACGCTCACCGGCACAGAGTCGGGTATCACCATCAACAGCGTGTCGCCCTCCATGCTCGGTACCCGTGCTTACGGCACTTACCGTGCGTGCTATGACTTGAACGGTACGACCTATGCCACACCCGAAGCTACCGTCTTCTCCGATGTGGATTTTAACGAATATCCCCTGTCAGTCGAGCCCAATGAGTTGGAAATGGATTTCTATGGGGAAAATATAAGCGTGGTGTTCAGCCTGGAAGGCCTCGACCCGGATGTGACGCCTGCTTGGAGCAACAACCTGCTCATCACGGTAAAATGCCTCTCCTACCCCGAGGGTGCAAGAGTTAAGCACAAGAATTATACGGTTTGTGACGGATACTGCGGCACTCTTCGTAAAAGCTTCTACCCCAACGAAATATTCGATTATGAGCCCGACCGCGTTATGCCCGGTCTCTACAAATTCAGGGTAGGCGTTATAGATAAGGACACCTATGTGTATGACAGTCAGGGCATTATCCGCGACTATAAGTACGCTGTTGCCGAGTTCTCAATTATCTATACTTACACCGCCGAGGGCGCGGATATCCTCGTAAACGGCGTCAATGTGACAAACGGCGGCGACAGCGCAAGCTACACCATGCCCGCCAAGACCAAGTATATCAACTTCAAGGGTCAGGCCGATCCCGTCTACTCCACCCAACCTAAAATGACCTATAAATGGAGCCTTACGGGGTCAAACAGCGATATTGCCTCCATTGACGCGACCAGCGGCAGGTTCACCGCACTGAAGCCCGGCACCTGCACCGTCCAAATGGACGCGTATACCACCGTGACCGGCTCTAACGGACAGCCTACTCAGAAGCTGCTCTACACCCGCACCTGCAACGTCACCATTCCCATTGCGGGCTTCACGGTGGAAAAACCCACCCTGACAAGGGGCATGCTGCTCAAAAACATCAAGCCCACCATCACCGCCGTGTGGTCCTGGGAGGGCGAAAGGCAGACCGCCAACACCGACCGCTGGCTGACCGTGAATGCGGAGTCTATAATCCCTACCAGCGGATACTATGCCGGCAGCAGACTTTCCATCGGATCCACCGATACGGTAGACTACAACAACACCTATAAGCTTGTATTTGCTTACAAGCCGACGCCCGGCAATCAGTTCATTCTGACAGCCGGCGAGAATGAAAGCTTTCCTGATCGGCAGGTGCCTGATCTGCAGTATGTGGCGGTCAATACCTTTGATTCCTCCGGCGTGGGCACCGACCCCGGCCGCGGCTATTGGGGCGAAGACACACGCACCGATGGCACCTATTCGCCCGACTGGATCGACGGCACCACGGATATGGCATGGCTGCTCTACACCTATCAGTTCGACCGGGTGCAGGACCCCAACGCCACCTATATCGATGTGGTCAGCGTGATTCTGAAAGAGCCTGCCGCCTATGAGACTGCGGTGCAGGGCGGCGGCACCGATTTGAATGATATTAAATTCTTAGACGGCAGGGTTTCCAGCATGGTGGGCGCTCTGGACGCAAACGGCAACCCGGTGCTGGACTACACCAGCGAAGTATTCTATATGAATGAGACCGCGCCGGTCGGCTCGGGCATCCCCTATGACGACGCCTCGGTAGAGACAGATACGAAGAATTACACGTGGTATATGAATGCGTTGTCCTATCACTTCTATGGTGGAACAGAACAGTTCTACGGGAGCGGTCTGTATTTCAACGACCTGAACGTCAAGGTCATGAATAAAGCGGCGGACGGCACCCAGTATTACATCAGTCCCGACGCCAAGCTCTTTGTCAACGGTATGCTGGTGGCAAGCACGGTAGCGCAGGGCGCGGATAAAATCAGCGCCAAGTACTACTTTGACGTGGGTGCGGTCGATGCCTACACCGGCGCCACCATTCTGGGCGTGAAAGCGCCTGTCGCGGGAGAGCAGCCCACCACGGCGGAGGAAACCTCCTGCGTCGATGACGGCGGCAATCCGCTGCCCATGTATGTGTCACGTCTTAGCTGGTTTGTGGACGCGAACAACAACAACAAGTGCGACGAGGGCGAGGAAGCGATCGTACGCTATAACGAGGACGATAGCTATGACCCGACCAGCTATCTGGAGGAGGACGGCAGCTTCAAGCCCAACACGGCGTATAAGGTGCAGACCGAGCTGGCGCTTTCGCCGGAGGCCACCGGGCGCTTCGCTCCCGGCGTCTTTGAGACGAAGATCAACGGCGTGGACGCGGCCAACCGCGTGATGAGCGGCTATAACGGCTCCTACCCGATCGCGTCCTATCAGTACGCCAAGACCGGCGCGCTGGCGATCACCGAAATCGAGTTTGCCGTGGATGAGCTTGAGGTCGGAAAAGCGTTCCCGACGCCGACAACGGACGAGAGCAGAATCGACTTCCGGTTCTTCTGGATGGTAAAGGGTACGGGCGTCAGCGTTGGAAACGATGCGGTCGTTAAGGCCGGCACGGACTACGAGCTGTATCTGAGAATCCAGAGCAACAACCAGACCAACTACCCCATCAGTGAGGAAACGGTTGTCACGGTCAACAGCAGCTCGACGGTGTTCAAGTCTTATACCACCGAGGACAGCAGATACAATTTCAGCTACTATGTCAGCACCCCCGCCCCTGCCGGCGTGACGGTTTCGGGTACGGCGACCAGCTTTAACAGCGACACCGATGAAGTGATGATTCAGCTCACCGAAAGCGGCGCCTCCGAGCCGGCCTATGAGGCCGTTGTCAAGGGCAACAGCGCCACCTACTCCATCGCAGATGTTCCCGCCGGCACCTACACCATGAAGGTGATGAAGAACAACCATGTTGCCCGCGAGTACACCGTCACGGTGGGAAGCAGCAA
>SFIY01000053.1 GCA_004555205.1 Clostridiales bacterium | reverse complement strand
GCAAAGGGTCTGCGTTTTGCACTTTCAGCTTGCGGGTTCGGGTGGCTGCTTCTTCTTGATGAAGTTGTACCATTGACCGCCGACACGCCTTGCGCCTAAAATGCCGCCCATGTTGCGCTTGGCGTTCTGTACCGTCCTCTCGGATATTCCGGCTTCGGCTGCGGCTTTTACAATGTCCTCGCTGGCAAGCTCTTTCCCGTCTGCAAGCAGGTCAAGTATCAGCCGTTCCGCCTGTTCGGTCTTGGTGGCGTTGTTGCCGCCCGCGCCGGACAGCAGCTCGTCAGCGGTGATGTCGTATTCGCCTATCCACGAAAAGCCCGTTTCCGGGTCAAGGCAAAAGGCAACGGGCTTACCCTCCGGCGCAAGGGAAGATTTGTCATGGACGATAACGCGCACATTCGGTTCTCGCTTCACGCGCCCGATCAGCAGGACGCTCCTTGCTGCGGCGCGGAAGTCGATAGAACCTAAGCCCCGGTATGCGCTCTGCCCTCCGGCAGCTTTGTTGAGATGTCCGATAAGGATAACGGCGCACCCGGTACGCTCGGCAACATCGGCAAGGCGGCGGAACATGGGGCGCACTTCGTTTGCCCGGTTCATGTCGGTCTTTTCGCCCATGTACGCCTGTATGGGGTCAAGGATAATCAGCCGCGCCCCGTTCTGCGTGATTGCCTTTTCTATGCGCTCATCGGACAGGGTAAGCTCCCGCTTGGCTTCATCAATCACAAGTACGCGGTCAAGGTCTGCGGCGGCTTCTATCAAGCGTGGCTTGACGGTATCGCCCAGCCCGTCCTCGGCGGTCTGGTAAATTACTTGGAATGGCGGCAAGGGCTTCATTCCCGGCAGCGTTCCCCCAGTGGTGCAGGCGGCGGCAAGGCGTAGGGCAAAGGTGGTCTTGCCCTCGCCGGGATTGCCCTGCACAATGGTTACTTTCCCAAAGGGAATATACGGCTCCCATAGCCATTCAACGGTCTGTGTGTCAACCTCGCTCATGCGGATAATCTCAACGGTTTCTTCCTGCGGCGGCTCTTTCAAGCCGTAAATCGCTTCCCGGATATACTTCCCGTCCGCGATTTCTGCCCGGTGCTGCAATACCTCGTTCCAGTCCTTGTAAAGCGGCACAAGGCGGTGAACGGTCAAGCCCTCCGGCACAAACTCCGCAAGGCGGCTGCAAGCGTCGCTTCCGGCTTGGTCGCTGTCAAGGCAGAGGTAAACGGTCTTGATGTTCGGACGGTCAGAGAGGAAACGCAGCAGGGCTTTTTCTCCCACGCCGCCCAACGCCAGATAGCTTTGCTTCTGCCAGTCCTTTTTGAACAGGCAGAGGAAAGATAAGAGGTCTATCGGGGCTTCAAAGACAAACAACCTTTCGCCCTCGCCCCGGTAGCAGAAGTTAAAGGCTTTGTCGCTGCCTTTCACATCAAGCCGGAAGCTCCCGGCTGTGCCGCGCTGGTGGGCGTAGCGTGGTACTCCGTCCTCGTCCCGCCCTACGAATACGGCGTTGTGGTGGGCGGCTTCCTCGTAAATATCCCCGGTGGCAAAGAAAAAGCCCGTCACATCTTCATCAATGCGGCGGGCTGCTGTGAGGTAGTTCCTCGCTATGCGGTTGTCGCTGCTCCGGGGCGGCAGTCGGAAGTCAGAAATGGGCGCGGGGCTTGGTCTGTCCGGCGGCGGTGCTGCGCCTTTTTCTCCTGTCAGCAGTTCAACGGCTTCGGTGAAGCTCTTGCCGAAAAACTCCATGACAAAATCAATGGGTGCGCCGCCCTTACTCTGGCTGTGCCTGTACCATTTGTTTCCCCGGACGGTCAGGCTGTCGTGCCGCTTCCAGCGGTATTCATTTCCGGCGCGGGTAAGCTGCTCGCCCTGTGATTGCAGGAAAGAAACAAGGTCGGCTTGGTTGGCGCGGTCTATTTGTTCTTGGGTGTAATACATGGTTGATACCTCGCTTTCTGTGGTTGAATTGTTCATAGGTTTTGAGTATAATGAAATCGACAAATCGGTATTTGTGGAGGAGAAAATTGTGAATGAATTAAGAAAAGAAATTGCAATTCAGCAGAAAAAAGGATTACCGTTTATCATGACATCAGTGATTATATGGCTGCTGATATTGCTTGTATCAATTTTGGATATCAATATGAATATGAAAAATTTATTGGTATTTTGCTGTTCATGCCCATTATTACCGCTGTCCTGGATAATTGGTAAACTAATAAAGGTGGATATCTTTTCAAAAGAAAACCCGTTAGGACAGTTAGGCTTCATTTTTACCTTAAATCAAATGATTTATTTATTAATCGTTATGTGGGTGTTTAGTGCGGTTCCGGAAAAGATGATTATGGTATACGCCATGGTGTTTGGAGCACATTTGTTTCCATATTCATGGTTGTATAAATCAAAGGGATATACAGTTGTTGCAATTTCAATTCCGGTTATTTCCTTGATTTTAGGATGCACATTAAATGGCACGACGGTTGCTGCTGCTGCATGTATTATTGAAGTAGTATTTGCTTGTGTATTACATATGGAATTAAAGAAAATGGCAGATAACTAAAAGGCAAATTCCAGTTTATCAGAAAGCATTTAGGGCGGACAAGCAAAATGGCTTGCCCGTCCTTTTTTCCTTATCGCTCCTGTTCGTGTCGCTTGGCGCGGCTCTGCGTCTGCTCCGGTTGGTCGGCGCGGAGTGCAATATCCACACACCTGCGGATTTTTTGAAGCTCGGCAACCTCGGCGCGGGTCTCTTTCAGCGTGTCATATTCCGCTTCTCGCTGTGCTTTGAGGGCGGTATATTCTTTCTCCCACGCGGAGATCGGCAGGGTTTTCACGCCCTCCGGCAAATGGGCATGGAGATAACGGTTTGCCGCGTTCCATAGGGTAAGCTCGGCGCGGCGGGCTTCTGCAAACTTCTCCTGTTTTCCTTTCCAGCGGATTTGCCGGTACTCGTCCTGTATGGGCTTGTAGGTCTGATAATTTCTGCCGTACTCCATGAGTTTTTGCAGTTCTTTCATGCGCTGCTCGGCGGTTTTCATTCCCTCCCGGATGGAAAAGGCTTTATCGCTGACAGAGGAAAGGGAAGCGTCCAGTTCATCAAGATTAGAGATACCATGCTCGGAGAGATAGTTGACCGCCGCCGCTATGGTTTTCAGTTCATCGGCTGCATGCTGCCGTTGCCAACTCTGCGAATACTTCCGGCTCTTTTCTCTCTGAACGCTCAAATACTTCATCAACAGATTTGCAAGGTTGGGAGATTGCGGCGGCTGTTCTGGAGCGGTTTCCCGCGCTTTGAACAGGTCGGCAATCCACTCTTTGAGCTTCCCAATCTGCGCCCGGATTTCCCGGATAAGGCGGTTTGCCTTTTGGATATTTCGGTTCAGTTCGCCTTTCTCGGTGGCGATGCCTTTCTTCTCCATCTGGCAAGCCGCCACGCCCATGTGGACGGTGGGTATTTCGTCTATGCCGCGCTCGGCGTTGCTGCGGTGGTCGATACGCTCCGGGCTTCCGTTTCTCTCCAAAAAGTCGTTGGTAAAGTCAGCCCACGCCTTGCGCCACAAGAGGGTGTTGTCCTTGTCGTTCCAGCCTGTAAGGTCAATTTTGTGCGTCTTGTATCTGCCGCTTGGCAAGCGGATACGCTCACCGTTTTCATCAAGGTCATATTCCTTTTTGGATTTCGCCGCCCATGCTCCGCGCTCGTCAAGTGGTCGCATAGTCAGCATGATATGACAATGGGGGTTGCCGCTGTTGGTGTCGTGAATGGCAAAATCCACACACATTCCTCTGGAAACAAATTGAGAGGAACAGTATTCCCGGACAAGCCGGATCTGTTCCTCTCTGGATAATTC
>SFIY01000028.1 GCA_004555205.1 Clostridiales bacterium | reverse complement strand
TGTCCGTAACATACTTCACGAACAGCAGGGTCAGGATATAGTCTTTATACTGAGAGGCGTCCATGCCGCCCCTCAGTTTATCGCAGCTCGCCCAAAGGGAGCTGTACAGCTCATTTTTCTTGATTGCCATGTTTGCTTACCACACTTCTCTTAATTTGTTGTTTCTGTTTTCCTGCAAATCGACTTCGCAGAAACCGCAATGGGTTATCTTTTCAATTTGTATACACGATTGATATTTTCACCCTCTGCAATAACAACACCTTGGTCTCTCGATATTGCTCGTTTTTGGAAAAGTCAATCATGATTTTCCTCCTTTACGAGCTCGATGATATCGCAGAAGTCGCAGTCCAGAACCTCACAAATCTTCGTTAGAATTTCCGTACTGACATGCTGGTTCTTGCCCAGCTTGGCAAGGGCAGTGGTGGACATGCCGGTGGCTATGCGGAGATCTTTCTTTTTCATGTCTTTATCAATCAGGAGTTTCCAGAGCTTATTATAACAAATCGTCATCGTAACACCTCGTGTCAGAGTATACACTAATGCAAATTAATTCTAACACGACAGTTTTAATTTGTCTATTGAAAATCCAGTTTTTAGATTGGGATGGTCATTTTTAGATTAGGAATTTCCAATTATACAGCAATGTGAAACAGCGGATGAGCCCTAATTAAGTATCCGTGTCCGGATTATTCTTTGCTTACAGCTGCTCAACTTTTGAGCCGCCACCCACGCTGAAACCACATGTATAGTAATCTCTCCACAAATACAACTTGATTTTATATCACTTTAGTGATATAATTCGCGCAGGGACACTTAGGAGGATACGGAAATGGATCAGAAAATCACCCTAAGGGATAAAAAAGATACGGAAAAAGGGAGCCGCTGCAGAATGAGTGATTCTGCAGCGGCTCCCTTTATGATGTGTTGTTTAGTCGTCAAGTTCGCGTTCCGCGTGCAGGATATTACCGTTAGCGGCGTCGATGTCATAGCTGTACTCATAACCGTTGTACATAAACTCGATCTCATAGATCGTCTTGCCGTTTTCGTAATCCTTGCAGAACTCATAGCGGGAGATCTGAGAAGCGGACAGACCTGCGTGCTTCAGGGCAGCAGCCTTGGCGTCCGCTGCGGAGATGGCGGAGGAAGAAGTGCCGGTGTTGGCAGAAACCGCATCGTCGTCGTGTTCGCGGTCATATGCTGCAACCTTACCGGTGGCCGCGTCGATGTCATAGCTGTACTCATAGCCGTTGTACTTGAACTCGATCTCGTAAACAGCCTTGCCGTTTTCGTAATCCTTCTGGCACTCATACTGAGAGATCTGAGAAGCGGACAGACCGGCGTGCTTCAGGGCAGCGGCCTTGGCATCCGCTGCGGAAATGACGAAGGAACCGGAGCCGGAAGAAACAGCGTCATCATCGTCATTGTCATCGTAGTCATCATCGTCGTCATTGTCACGCTCGCGGTCGGCCTGAATGACTTCGCCGGATCTGGCGTTGATTTCGTAGTCATATTCGTAACCGCCGCAGGTAAACTCGATGTCGTATACCATTACGCCGTGCTCAAAATCCATCTCCCACTCGAACTGCGCGATTTCGGAAGCGGACAGACTGGCGTGCTTCAGGGCGATGGACTTAGCCTTTTCGCTGCCGATGTAGGCCTTATCGCTGGCAGAACCGGTGGAGTCTACCTGCTCCAGTGCCAGATTGCCGGACTGGCACATGAGATTGAGCTGATTGATGGTCAAGGGAGCCAACTCTTCAAAGGTGTGCAGGGGGTTCTTTTCGATGATCCGGCTGATCAACTGTGCCTTGCCCAGGGTGATGCCGTAGGCATCGGCCTTTGCCTGCAGATCGCTGTTCTCGGCAACGGTCTGGCTCAAAACGGCGCCGTCAAAAGCGGAGGTGCGCAGCAGCTTGGCGATCTCCTCGGACAGGCGTGCTTGCAGCTCGGAGGTGTTCTTGCCGTCCACGCTGACCAGGATGGAGTTGTTCAGCTCGCTGAGATAGCCGTTTCGCAGCATGGAGCCGATCAGTGCGTTGACAGTCACATCCAGAGAGCTGCCGCGGAAGTCCATGTCGCCCACGACGATCTTGCCGTCGTCGTTCAGGGGGTTAACGGCCAGAACGTCTTCTTTCTGGTTGACCTGAATTTCAACGCTGGGATTGACGTCCAGAGAGATGGTGGAGGCAACTGCACCGGCGGTGTAGCGCTGTGCACCGAAAACACCGGTAACAAGCAGGACCAGGGCAGCGGCGATGCCGGCAACGCGGCGCTTCCAGGGGTTTCTTTTCTTGGTATCAGTCATGGCAATTTTTCCTTTCTGTTCTTTGCAGTCAGCGAGAACAGAATCCAGGACGTCCGGCGTCATATGGGTGACGGCCTGTTGGATCTTGCTTTCTAAACGATCATAATTCATACTCTGTTCTCCTTGCTTATGCGTATTTTTGCAGTTTCTTCATAGCGCGGTGGTATTTTGACAGAACCGTGGCCAATGCCATATCCATCATGTGTGCGATCTCGCGGTGCTTGAATCCGGCTACCGCGTGGAGCATCACGATCTCTCGTTCCTCGTCGGTCAGCCTTTCCATGCACTCCTTTAAGAGCAGCTTTTCCTCAAGGGTCATGGTCTCCGAGCTTTCCAGATAAGGCTCCCAATCCTCTTGCGGGAGATCGTACTGCTTTTTTGCCTGCCGCATTTTTTGCAGGCATAGATTTCGGACGATGGTCAGGATCCATGCCATGGGCTTTCCCGTGGAGCGGTAGCTTTCCGCTGCACTGCAGATGTGCAGATAGCAGTCATGAAGAATGTCTTCGGCATCGTGGGTGTTCTTCAAAATGGAGAGGGCGAAACCGTAGACAGAAGCGCTGGTTTCACGATACAGCGGCTCCAGTGCGGCCGTTTCACCTTGCGCAAGGCGGAACAGGCAGTTGTCTAATTCCACGGAAACAGCCGGCATAGCATTTACTGACGTCATGTAAGCCATCTCGGTTTCACCTCCTTTCATAACATTAACGCACGAGCAAGGGATTTTATTGCACAAAAAGATAAAAAATTTTTTGCCTTGTCAATTATACCGAAAAAACCGTAGATATACAAGTCACCGCCCCTCGTTTTTAAGGTTGTTTTTTGTCGAAATTCCTCGTACAATATGGGGGAGAATATAATAATAGGAGGCTGCCTATGCCGCGGAAATTAACCATTGACGAAAAACTGCGCCGCAGGAATGTGACTGCGCCGCCTAAGGTGCTTTATTGGCTGCTGATGCAGGTGATCAGGGTCTTAAATCGCCTGAACCATACCCATTTTACCTATAATGCATACCCTGCCGAAGAGAAAGGCCCCATTGTGATGATCGCCAACCACGCCTCCCGGGTGGACTATCAGTTCACCGCACCGGCCTGCTGGCCCAAAAGGCTGAACTTTGTGGTGGGCTATAATGAATTTTTCCGCTTCCCCACGAATTGGCTGCTGCCTGCCATGCAGGTGATTCCCAAGAAGAACTTCACGCCCGATTCCTATGCCCTGCGCCAGATGCTGCGTGTGGCAAAGGAGGGCGGCAATATCTGCATCATGCCCGAGGGCATGAGCTCCATTACCGGCATGGCACAGCCGGCCATTCCGGGCGGAGCCAAGCTGCTGAAGAAATTGGGCCTTCCCGTGTATTATGCCAAGATCTCCGGCGGTTATCTGACCTATACCAAGCACTGTCTGGACGAGCGCAAGGGCCGCATTGAGGTCAGCGTGAACCGTATGTTCACCGCCGAGCAGCTTTGCGACATGAGCATCGGGGAAATAGAAGACACCATGAACCGTCTGCTGGCCCACGATGACTATATCTGGAATAAGCAGCGGCAGATACGCTTTCACGGCAAGGGCCAAATGGCGAAGAAACTGGACACGCTGCTGTATCGCTGTCCCAAATGCGATGCGGTGTATCAAATGTCCTGCCGGGGCAACACCATGCGCTGTACGGCCTGCGGCAATACGGTGGAGCTGGACGAGCGATATAATCTCCGCGCAGTGGGTGATTCCGTCTGTCCGGAGCTGGTGAGTGACTGGACGATCATGGAGCGTCGGCGCGCCGCCGAGGAAGTGCGCAAGCCGGATTTCTGCCATAGCGGTCATGTCCGCGTGGGCGTACTGCCGGCGTATAAGGCGCTCAAGGGCGATGCCACGTCTGTGATCGGCGGAGAGGGTACACTGACGCTGAATCATGAGGGGCTGCATTTTGACGGCCTATTGGACGGAGCGCCCCTCCGCTTTGATATGGCGCCTGCCCAATTGCCGACCTATGGTATGTGTACCGACATCAGCCGTTTCTACACCTTTGTGGACGGCCGCTTTCTGGAATTTTATCCCGATAACGGCGATGTGCTGCTGTGGGATCATCTCACGGAGGAGCTGCACCGCGCCGCAGGCGGCAAGTGGCAGAATACCGACTATCGGCATAGTGAGCCGTAATATATATAAAATAGGAGGGGAGCCGTACCCGGAGAAATGATGTGCAAAAAGCGGCCGCTCACACGGGAAGAATACAGCGCCGTTCTGAAAAGCGAGTTGCGCGGCGTGCTGACCGCACAATCCGGGGCGGCTCCGATGATCAGGGTGCTTTTTCGTGCGATCGACCTGCGCTGCAGGAGAAACGGCGCGCGGCTCATTGTATAAAGTGATCGTGAAAAATGCACGAAATGTCAAAAGCTGTCGAATATTGTCGAAAAATGCCAAAAAATGTTAAAAATGTGTCGATTGTCTGAAATTTAACAGCAAATTTGCATGAAATCTAAAGATAAACCTTGCCAAAACAGAACATATGTGTTATGATGAGCACAACAAAAAAACGATGGATGGCCCGTCATAAAGCTGGCGGCGGCGCATAGAATTATCGAGTAATCGCTTGGGGAAGGGAAGTACATAAATACCAATGAAAACAACGATAAAAAAGATCGGGAATGTGGTCACCACGGTGTTGGTGGTTGCGGTGGTGCTTTTGGCGATAGCGCTGGCGGGTGTCCGGCTGTTTGGCCTGCAGGTGTATACCGTGCTTTCCGGCTCTATGGAGCCTGCCTATCATGTCGGCGCGCTGCTCTATGATAAAAAGGTCGATCCCGCCCAGTTGCGCCCCGGTGATGTAATCACCTTTATGCTGGATGAGGAAACGATTGTCACCCACCGTATTGTGGAGGTCGTACCTGATGAGGAGGACCCTTCCGTTATCCGCTTCCGCACCAAGGGTGACGCCAATGCAGCGGAGGACGGCTCTCTCGTCCATTATAAAAATGTGTTGGGCACCCCTGTGTTTACGATTCCCAAGCTGGGCTACTTTGCCAACTTTGTTCAGCAGCCTCCCGGCCTGTATGTAGCCATTGCTTTTGGCGCGGTGCTGGTGCTGCTGGCGTTCCTGCCCGACCTGCTTGGCGACGATAAAAAGAAAAAGGGCAAGCGTGTGTCTTGATTGACCCACACTAAACCCGCAAGATTTGTCAATATAAAGTTGTGATCACGGTGCTTTTTGGTCGGTGTCATCATGTAAATCATCATTTAAATAGTTGGTGATGATCTTGTTGGCGGTCTGCGCGATGCTCCATTCTTTCTCTGCGGCCAAAGCTGCCAGCTTCCGTTTTGTGTCGGCCGTGATGCGTATGGTGATGACCTCTGTTTTCTTTTCCATGGTGTTCACCTCTTTTAATAATAATGCACAAAAACATGTGTAATCATTGTATACTTTGCCGCTTGCGTTATCAATGATTGCAATGTATACTTTGGTTACAGATAGAACTCTTTTTGCCCTGCACCTGTAGGGCATTTGTTCACCGCGAAGTTGTATTTCGGTGACGAACATAATAAACGCGCAGTGTTCTGCTGCGTTTATATAAAAGTGTTTTTCCAAATTTTTTAAAAAATGTAAGGAGAATCGAAATGAAGAAAAGAACGTTAGCATTGATTCTGGCACTGGTGCTGGTCTTTGGCGCAGCCGTCGGCGGCACCATCGCCTACCTGACCGACACCACGGACTCGATTACCAACACCTTTACCGTGGGTAAGGTGGCCATCACTCTGACCGAAACCTTTAACACCGATACGGATAGCGACGGCGAGGAAGATGCATGGCAAGCACAATTGATCCCCGGCACCACCTACACAAAGGATCCTGTTGTTACCGTTACTGATGATTCTGAGGACTGCTGGCTGTTCGTTAAGTTCGAGGAGAAGAATGACGCGGCAACCTATCTGAACTACACCTCTAATCTGACTGCTGAAAACGATTGGACACGGGGCGATGGCACCAACATTCCTTCTAATGTTTGGTATCGTGCAGTGAATAAGGCTGATGCCACCAAGTCCTTCCATCTGCTGGATGGCGACACCGTTACAATTAACAGCACCGCTGTTACCAATGAGAACATGAATACCGCAGCCAATGCTCAGTTGGTTTACACCGCTTATGCCTGCCAGAAGGCTAACATGACCGCGGTTGACGCTTGGGCTGCTGTCAACCCCACCACCTAATTCTCCACAGTAACTCCGGGGACAGCCCCCGTAATTACATTATAAACAAAACAAGAAAGGAAGTATCACCATGAAGAAAAAAATTGTTTCTCTGGCATTGGCCGTCTGCCTGATCGCCATTGCCGCCGTAGGCACCCTGGCCTACTTCACCGACACCGATGCTAAGACCAACACCTTCACCACCGGCAAAGTTGACATCACCCTGAATGAAACTTTTAGTGAGAATGATGCTAAGCTGCTGCCTGGCAAGAATATCGAAAAGGTCGTCAATGTGACCAATAACGAAGAGGACGCGTATGTCCGTCTGCACATCGCTTTCCCCGCTGACACCATCTATTATGGTGAAAACGATGGCGTTCAGGAGTACAACAATCTGGTACACTTCAACCAGAGGTATGCCTCTTTGGCTGCAGGCGAATGGAACTGGACTCCTACTTCTGCTGGTGTTGGCGGTAATTATCCTGGTTATCCCGGCAACGGCACCAACTACAACACCTACACCACCACCATTGACAATGTTGAGTATAGAGTGTTCGTGGTTACCTACATGACCAAGCTGACCAAGGGCGCAACAACCAAGACCGATGCTATGTTCAATGTTTATCTGGATAAGTACGCTGATACCACCGATGGTAGTACCTACACCGCTCCTGTTGTCGGCTATCGTACCGCAGAGATGAGCAGCAACCTGAACAACTATAAGATTTTGATTGTTGCTGAAGGCTGCCAGGCTGAGGGCTTCAACGATCCCTACACGGCTCTGAACACTTCCTTCGGTACCCCCAGCAGCACAAACAACCCCTGGGTTGCCTAATCTAATCCCATACACCCCACGGTTCTGCCCCTGCGGGGGCAGGCCGTATCCGGACGCCCAAGTGTGATTGGGCGCCCGGATACGGCGCGTTTTGCGACCAACGCAAAATTCGCTGTATGGAGCATCCCCTGTACCGCCGCTGCGCCGCTTTGGCGTTCTCCCCTCGGAGGGCAGGGATGCCCCGCCAATAACCGTATCCCGGCCTGGGATGCTTAAATGATAAGTCGAAATCATGATACATATAAGGAGGAGATGCGAATGAAGAGAAAGGTACTGGTAGCCGCCTTGCTGGTCATTGCACTGGCGCTGGTAGGCTACGGCACGGCTGCCTACTTCACGGCAGACGGCACAGCGACCAACGTCATCACCACCGGCAGCATCAGCATAACGCTGGATGAAACATCGGTGGACGAAACGGGCGCGGTGAGCGTGTTCAAGGATGTAGCCGGTGTGATGCCCGGTGCGAAGATCAGCAAGATCGTGGCTGTAACGAACACGGGGTCAAATTCCGCATGGGTGCGCATTGGTGTGGATAAGCGCATCGACTTGGCGCAGGGCGTAACCGGTGAACCGGACACGGGCCTTGTGACGATGGATTTGAATACGACGGACTGGACCCTTGGCAGCGATGGTTACTATTATTATAATACCGTGCTGCAGCCCGGTGCCACCACGGCGCCGCTGTTCACGGCAGTGACCTTTGATACCTCCATGGGCAATATGTATCAGAACAGCGTAGCGTATATTGATGTGTACGCCGCCGCGGTGCAGACGGCCCATAACGGCGCCGCCGTCATGGAGGCCGCCGGCTGGCCGGAAGCAGAGTAAAGGAGGGATAGCATATGAAACTGAAAAGAGTGCTGTCTCTGCTGATGGCGTTGGTCATGACCGTGAGCCTTATGACCCTGCCTGTTCATGCCGAGGACAACGACTTTGCGTCCCTGACGGTGGCGGAGCAGTATGCCTCCCTCAAGTCCGTGGACAATGAGGCCGATGCGCAGGCCCTGTTCAATACGCTGACAGAGGCGCAGCAAACCGCGCTGGTGACCTATGCGCAGACACAGGCTGATGCTGAAGTGACAAAGGAAGAGTATCCTATCCCTGCAGTGAACTATACCAATGTGGCGCCGTTTGTACAGACTGAAAAAGCTGCCGCCACTGAGGTAAAAGCGCTGAAGAAGTCTCTTATGATGTCGACGAGAGCGACGAATACCCCTGTAGCGCCCACACCTATTACGGGTGAATCTCCGGACGGTTTGGTGCTGCATAAGACCGCCACGGTCAATGATAACGACAGCAGCTACACCATAAAGCTGGAAGCCTATACCACCGGCTCGGTAACCTCCGTGGATACCACAAAGCCTACAGACATCATTTTTGTCCTCGACCAGTCCGGCTCGATGGCGTATGATATGACCAGCTATACCTATGCCGAAGCGTATCCGGGCAGTAACCATAGCGGAACTTATTATGTGCAGTCCGGCGGAAGCTATGTGAAAGTTACCTGGTGCTCGGACTGCGGCGCCTGGACCGACGGATGCACTGATTTTATCTGGCATTTTGAAGGTGAACAGTATTCACCGAAAACATCCTCGGAGGATAACGAAACCGGCCATGTGCAGTTCTATTCGCAGACTGGCACTGATACAGTAATCCGATTGGACGCGCTGAAAAATGCGATGACCAACTTTGCCGCCTCTGTGGCAGACAAATGCGCCGGCGCTGACAAACAACCGGGCACGGCCGACGATGTTGACCATCGTGTAGCCGTTGTCGGCTTCAGCTCTGACGGTTATGATAATACAGAATTGCTGACTGGTTGTTCCATCACGACCGGTAGTGATAATTATGGGACAGAGCCAGTCGATACCTATAATAGCGTTTATTACTATCCCACAGGTTATGCAAAAAACGGTGTTCAATATAGCAGCATTACGAATGACCAATATGCTGCCGCCTTGCTGAGCATGAAGGGGAAACCCGGCCGCGACGGAGTGACCGCCGCGATCGATGCACTGACGGCCCACGGCGGCACGCAGACCTTGGACGGCCTGACCATGGCAGAGGAAATTCTGAAAAACAGCGATGGAACGGACAGAAACCGTGTGGTGGTTCTGTTCACGGATGGTGATACCAATAGTACACGCGCAGATGTAGTAAACAAGGCACATTCCCTGAAGAACACATATAACGCCACTGTATACACCGTGGGAATTTTCGAAAATGCCAACGGCCAGCCGCCGATCACGGATTCCACGACGGATGCCAATGCATTGATGCATCGTATTTCCTCAAACTATCCCAACGCAACTGCAGTAAGTATATACGGTGAAGACTTTTGGGGTAATAAATATATTGTTGATACGGATTATACTGATAACGAGCAAAACCCGAACTTAAAGGAAGGCGAAAGCTACTATCTGTCTGCCGGCGATGCGGATGCACTCAACAATATTTTCCAAAAAATCAGCCAGCAGATGAGCGAAAGCAGCATCAATTTGGGCAGTACGGTGCAGATAAAGGATATTGTGTCGCCTTACTTCAATATGCCGGCCAATACCGCTGCTGTCAGCGTAAAGTCCTATGACTGTACCGCAGTTTCCAACGGCGAGCCCACTTGGAGCAGCACCGGCACGACGCAGAGTGACGCCGTAACCATTGATACTGCTACACGCGCAGTAAATGTGACGGGCTTTGACTTCAACCATAACTTTGTCGCAGAAAACGGCCGTGATGAAAATGATCCGACAAAAGGCGGAAATTTCCGTGGCCGCAAACTGGAGATTACCTTTACGGTAACGCCCAAGGACGGTTTCTGGGGCGGCAACAATGTTCCCACCAACGGTACTGATTCCGGTGTTTATGCCGCAGACGGTACGAAGATTGCGACATTTGATGTGCCCACCGTCAACGTGCCGCTGGAGATCCCCGATCTGACGGCAAGCGACAAGAATATTTATCTCTTGGGCACTGCACCCACCGCATCTGATCTTGGCACCTTCGCAGTTCCCACCGGTGATGATGCATGGAAGGTTGCGTATGTCAATATCGGTCAAATCAAGGCAGATAAGGAAATCAGCAACACCGTGGATACTGAAAATATCAATCTGAGCGTCACGGTAACGCCGAAGTATACCGGCGATGGTGCCGAAGGTGTAAAACAGCAGGCTGTTAGAAAAACTGCCACCGCCAATGTCAATGTGTTTACCCCCGAGGTGAATTTCAAGGACAGCACCATCTATCGCGGCAACACTGCCAATTACAGCATTAACCAGACAGGTGCCCCCGTGTGGAAGCATCGTAATACGGTTGATAAAGAAGTGGATATGAGCGGGACTGCTCCCGCGCTGACCTACTCCTATGATAAGGGCGAAGACGCATTTGAGGACTGCACCAATGTGAATGTCACCGTCAAGATTGGCAGCACCAATGTGACTGATAAGACAACCGGCGACAAGCTGTTCACCGTCCATGTCCTGCAGCCCGTCATTACCGCCACTGTCAACGATGTTGAGCGCTACTACGGCGAAAGCTATACTCTGGGTGATGGCGCAAACGGTGCAATTAACCTCACTTGGACAGATAACCACAACCACAACGCCATTCCCGCTGTAACCGGCACCATGCCTTACGATGTAAATGAACTGTCCTTGGCGTACAGCGCCAACGCATTTTCCGGCACCGTCCCTGCAAGCGATTTTGATGTAACGGTCAAGGTCATGAAAGGTGACGATGAGATGCCCGCCACCATTACCACCACCTGCACGCACGGCTGCGGCGAAGCTCAGGCCGACTGTAAATACACCGTCCATGTCAAGACCTGTACGCTGACGATTAAAAAGTCCGGCTGCGATACCGATAAGGATGCAAACCAGTCCTTCATCTTCGATGTAACCGGCCCGAAGACCATGCAAGTCACCGTTCAGGAAAACGGCACTGCAAAGATTGTGGGCCTGCCCGTGGGTGATTACACCGTCACTGAGGACGGCAATTGGAGCTGGCGCTACACGGCACAGAACACTGGCGATGTCACTTTGAGCGCAGTAAATCACGATGCCAAAGTGACCATTAACAACGACCGTACCGACCCCGATTGGCTCAGCGGTGACAGCTACGCCGTCAACTATGTGGGCTGTAGCAAGGCGCAGGGCACCTTTGTGGGCGCTTGAGAAAGGAGCTGTGAGAAATGAAAAGAAGATATCATGGTTCCCGGGTGAGTAAAACAAATCGCCCCAAGCATTTTGCGGGCCTGTTGGCACTGGCGCTGATTCTGGTCTGCACCGTCGGCGGTACGGTGGCCTATCTGGTCACCCATACCGACCCCGTGGTCAACACCTTCACCCCCGGCGAAGTTTCCTGTCAGGTGGAGGAAAAGTTTGAAGGCAACAATGTGAAAACCGAGGCAGTTATCAGAAACACCGGCAATGTTCCCGCCTATATCCGCGTAGCGGTGGTAGCCAACACCGTGGATGGGGATAACATCACCGGCATGAAAACCCTGCCGGCTGGCTGGCTGAATACGACGAACTGGACAGAGGGCAGCGACGGCTTCTATTACTACAAGGGCGTTGTACAGCCCGGCGAGAAGACCGACAACCTGCTGAAAACCGGCATCAACTTAGACGGTATTCAGGTCACCATTTTGGCCAGCGCCATCCAGTCCATGCCCGATGCCGCGGTAGAGGACGCATGGAACATGAGCTATAACAGCGGCACAAGTACTTGGACCGAAGCTGTCCCCAGCAGTAACTAAGGAGGTGCGGACATGAAGAAGATCACAAAATGCATGGCCGCCCTTGTGCTGGTCGTTATGCTGCTTTCCGCCATGTGCATCACCGCCTTTGCCCAGGGTAATGTCACCTACGAAGGCAACGCAAAGGAATTTGTCTTTGCCCCCGGCAGTGAGTATTCACCCACCGATCTGTTCACCGATTTTAAGGGCGTCATGCCCGGTGACAGCATCACCCAGCAGGTGGTCATCAAGAACACGGCGGACAAAAAGGTCACCGTACGCATCTATATGCGCGCCTTGGGCGCACAGGAGGGCTCTGAGGAATTTCTCAGCCAGATGAATTTGACGGTTTCCGGCAATAGGGAGATTTTTAATGCACCTGCCGATCAGACGGCGCAGTTGACAGACTGGGTCTATCTGGGCGAGTTCTCCTCCGGCGCTGAGGCCGCTATGGATGTCACGCTGCATGTTCCCATCACCATGGATGACGATTTCCAGGAAAGCATTGGCTATCTGGATTGGCAGTTCAAGGCCGAGGAGATCCCCGTGCCGACTCCTGTTGTACCCACCCCCGAAACAGGTGATACCATGAACATGGGCCTGTGGATCGGCTTGGCAGCAGTTTGCGCGTTGGGTGTGGTATTTGTCGTCGTGGCAAAGAACCGCAAAAATAAGAAAGAAGATTGATTCCATACGAAAAAACGGTGTGAGCATCGCTCACACCGTTTTTTGCTGAAAATGATTATTTTTTCTTTTGTTTGCGGATCAAGTCATAGATGGCCACGCTGACAGGCAAAAGAGCCAAAACGATAGGGAGGATGATCCACGGCGTATCAAACCAGATAGATTGTCCCGTCAGTGTTTCGGAAATGTCCCAGGCGCTGCTAAAGCCGACAATCGTCGTCCACACGGCGGTAAAGACCAGGATCACATTGTCGCGCCGCTTTTGTCGCTCCTCACGCTTTTTCTGCTCCTGAGCCTCCATTTTTTCCTTCAGCGCAGCCGCCACCCGGCTTAACTGGTCCACACTGTCCTCAAAGTCCCGCATCGTCTGAGGGATATGCAGATTGTCCCGGACAAAACGGTCGTATTCGTTGATATGCTCCACGGTGGCCGGATCGCTGAACATACAGCGCAGCTTGAAGGACACCCCGCGTTCCCGCAGGTCGGTAATGCGCTGATAGGCGCCGGGAATGTCCTCGCTTTTTACGCCCAAAAGCTCCGAACCGGCTGCGGCGTATAGGCTTTGCAGTTTTTGCATGCAGTACCGCTGATGCTGGCGCAGCAGGAAAAGCTGCAGATAGGTCTCCCGCAAATTGGAGGGGAAGGTGGTCCGGAAAAACTCGTTGGTTTTTTCGTTTTCCGTCAGCGCTGCGCAGCAAACGGTGGCATTGAGCGATGTACCCCACCACACATTATCAAAGGGATGGAATACACCCGAAGACTGCTGCAGGTCATACTGTTCCTGCGGCACCTGATAGGAGGACTTGAAATTCGTCCGCAGGTTGAAAAGCAGCCTGCCAAAATCCGCATCCGTTTGATCCAGCAGCAGATAGCTGAACAGCAGCGGCTTGTTGTCCACATAGTGCAGTCCCGGCTGCGCGTCAAAATCATGGATCTCGCCCAAATGTTCCGTCAGTTTGCGCATCATTTCCGAAAGGGACAGAGAAACCTCTTCCTGCTCCTCCTTGCCCAGCTTGCGGGTGAAGTGCAGCAGATTGCCACCGCCTTTGATCTCGCAGAGGAAATAGTTCAGGTCCACCACGGCCTCGGGTTCCTCCGGCAGATCGGAGAAAGTATATTCCAAAAACCCGACACCCGTATCGAACAAAGCCAGACGCACATAGGGAAGCTTGCAGGAAATATCGTCCTCTCTGCCGCGGCAGGAAAAATGCAGGGTCGTCCGCCCGTCGGGGATGCCCAATTCGCGGCGCACACTGTCGCGCAGGGAGTAGACCTGTCCGATCCTGCCCTGCGTGGTGCCAAGGCCCAGCATGGAGGAAATGTTCTCCTTCATGTGGTTGGCCCGCAGTTTGTCCGGCTCCCAGATGCGGTCCTCTTTCCCGTTCTGCTTTTTAAGGGGAGCGTTGAAGGCCTCACCGACCAATCGTGCCGCATCGAACTGAAACGGAAATACAACGCAGGAAAAACCGTCTTTTACCAAGCTGTTCATGCCCTTCGCCTCGCTTTCTCCTGCCCATTATACCAACCGCGGCAGGAATTGTCAAAAACTGTTTGCATTGCTTGCAACCCCTGTTAAATTGTGCTATGCTAAAGAAAAAATGTCGAATAGCGAGGTTAGCGATGGAAGAGTTTGTCAGGCAGAGCCAGTTGGAGAAAATCCGCCATTTTCTGAAAATGGGATATTACGATTCCGTGGTCAAGGAAAGCTGTGCCGTGCTGGAGGAGGTACTGAAACAGGTCTACCGCAAGGCGGTGGCGGAGCTTCCCGTGAAAGACCGTACCGCGCTGCTGGAGGCGGAAACGGCCATTGGCCGCGGCGTCAAGGGCTATACGGAGTTCGGCTTCGGCCAATTGGTGGCGGTGTTTTCCAAGAGCCGCCTGCTGGATGTCTGGGCCAGGCATACCGGCGCCAAGCTGGGCATGCTCAAGAGCATTTCGCTGGATTATATCGTGGAACTGCGCAATCAACTGACCCACAACGGCTCGGCGCAGCAGTGCGCGCGCAGCGAGGCGAGTCTTGTCTACGAATGTCTGATGAGCTGGCTGGATTTTATCGGCTATCAGGAGCAAAAAACCGCTGCGGAGGAGACGGAACAGAGCGTACCGGCCTTTGCCGGGAAAGCAGACGACCGGACGAAGCAGACTTCCGTGCAAAAGCACATCGATTACCTGCAGCAGAAGACGGTGTCCAGCTACCATTCCGACAAAGCCTCGGAAGTGCGCCGACTGAAGATCCAGTCCCGGTTCAGCGAGGAGAGCGACCATGAATCCTTCCTCTATGCCCTGCAGCGTATCGGACATAAGGAACATCTCTGCGGTTTGGATGTAGGCTGCGCTGACGGCTATGTGACGGAAAGCCGTTTTCGCTCGGAGTACGGCTTCGAGCTGGTGGTAGGCGTCGATCATAACGAGAAGATGATCGCCCGCCAGAGCGACCATGATATATTCCGCTATCGTCATATCAATGTGGAATCTCCCGATTTTGAAGACGAGATGGATGAGCTGCTGGACGAATTTGGCATTGAGGGCTTTGATGTGATTTTCATGGCGCTGACGCTGCACCATCTCAAGCAGCCGGTTCGCTTCCTGCGCAAAATCCGCCGCTATTTGAATAAGGGCGGCGCCCTGATTTTGCGCGGCGTGGATGACGGCGCACTGATTGCTTACGGCGATGACGGCCTGGTGGAAAAGGTCATAGAGGAGAGCATTGAAACCAAGAATATGAGCGACCGTTTCCACGCCCGAAAATTCTACTCGATGCTTCGCACAGCTGGTTTTGACGACATCAAGATGAACTATGCAGAAGCCGACAGCGTGGGCATTGACGCGGAGGAGAAGGATGTACTGTTCCGCTACTACTTCAAATTCCGTTCGGATTATACCAAGCGCCAGCTGGACTCCGACCCGGATAATCCGGAATACCGGCGTAAGCATGAGCAGATGTGCGAGGATCTGGAATCGCTGCAGGACGTATTTCTGAAACCGGATTTCTATTTCATGGTGCTGACAATTTCTGCCATTGCCATCCGCTGAAAAACAGCGAATCTGTGGTTGCGCAAAGGAAAACAGGTGTGATACAATGGAAGAAAGACATAAGGAGGCGCAGCATTATGGTAGATGTGGAGAGAAGGGTATTTAAAAAAGGACAGATCTTGTATAAAGCCAACAGCTTTGAACCCAATATGTTCAATATTCTCTATGGTCGTGTAGCGGTATATCTTGATTATAAAACACATGACGAGCAGAAGACCATGGAATTGGGGGAGGGCGACTTTCTCAATGTCATCAGTTTTTTGGAGATCCGTCCCCGCCACACAACGGTGGTAGCGCTTGAGAAGACGGAGGTGGGCGTGATTACCAGGGAAAACTTCGGGCTGTTTTTCCGCGATCAGCCTGCCAAGGTCATGAGCCTGCTGCAGCATATGAGCGCCCGGATCCGTATGATGGAAAAGAACTATCTGCGCGCCAGTGAGGCGTTGGAGCGCCACGCCGATATGGATAAGGTCAAGGCGGAGGACGGCGCGTGGTACAAGGAACACAGCGGGATGTACCAGATCATCAAGAACATGTTTGCTTTGGAAAACAGGCACGAAGAAGAGTCGTAACGAATTGTCAGACGCTGCAGCTCACAGGAGGGAGCTGCAGCGTTTTGATGTGTTGCATATTTGGCGCGCGGCGATTATAATGCAGTGTAGTCGAGTGTTTGTCGAAAACGGAGGGGAAATACATGGCACAAGTGAAGGAGATCACGGATTTTCAGGCAAGTGAATTGGATGTATATGCCCGATTGACGGAGGCGCAGCTTCTCAACCGTGCCCAGCCGCAAAATGCCATGTTTATTGCCGAAAGCCCCAAGGTCATTGAGCGTGCCTTGGATGCCGGCTGCGTACCCGTCTCCATGCTGCTTGAGCGCAAGCATATTGAGGGACAGGCCCGTCATGTGATTGCGCGCTGCGGGGATATTCCCGTCTATACCTCCACGCCGGAGGTACTGACGCAGTTGACCGGCTTTAAGCTGACCCGCGGCGTGCTGTGCGCGATGTACCGCCCGCGGCAGCCCGCTGTGGAGGAGATCTGCCAAAGGGCGCGGCGAATTGCGGTACTGGAGAATATCATGAATCCCACCAATCTGGGCGCCGTTTTCCGTTCGGCGGCGGCCTTGGGGATCGATGGGGTGCTGCTGACACCGGCCTGCACGGACCCACTCTATCGCCGCAGCGTGCGCGTGAGTATGGGCACCGTGTTCCAGATTCCCTGGGCGTATATCGGCGAAGAATTGGCGCAGTGGCCGCATCCCGGCATGGAGCGCCTGCAAGCACTGGGCTTTAGAACCGCCGCCATGGCGCTGCGTGACGATTCTGTCAGCATTGACGATCCTCGGCTGATGGCAGAGGAGAAGCTGGCCATCGTGCTGGGCACGGAGGGCGACGGCCTGGCGGCGGATACCATTGCCAATTGCGACTATACCGTGCGCATCCCTATGTCACACGGCGTGGATTCCCTGAATGTGGCGGCTGCCAGTGCTGTGGCGTTCTGGCAGTTGGGCCTGCGGTAAGCGGAGAGGTTATGTATGGAACAAATCAATGGCTTGATCTTCTTTTTTCTGACGATTTTTATTGGGTATTTTGCCGCCAAATCCCGCTTGCTTCCCGTGGAGGCGGCGGATGTGCTGCCGGCGGTGCTGATCAACATCTGCTATCCGGCCATGATTTTGGATACCTTTACCCATATTGATACGGACGCTCTGCTGCATACGGGCCTGCCTGTGGCGCTGGCCACCCTGGGCGTAACGGTGGTGCTGTTTTTTGCCTCGCTGTGGATGTTCCGCAGGCAGCCGGCCCGCCGCAAACCGCTTTTGTGCATCATGACCGGTATCGGCAATACCTCTTATGTGGCGATTCCGCTGCTCAGCGTGTTTTTGGGCGCAGAAGGTATGTTCATCGCCATTATCAACAGTGCCGTACAGGACATTTTGATCTGGACGCTCTATCACCCGCTGTTTCTCGGCGCCGGTACGAAGGATAAAAAGGAACTGCTGCGTAAAATTTTTACCAGTCCCTGCCTGCTCGCGGCCGTTGCAGGCGTGGTTTTGGCGGCCTGCCGGGTAACGCTGCCGTCCTTCCTGCAGACGACCGTGTCCCGCCTGAGCGATACCACAGCGCCTGTGGCGCTGCTGTTTTTGGGCGCATTGATCTGCCGCCACGGCCTGCTTTCCTGGCGCAGGGACCGGCTGGCCATGGTGTATGCGCTGGCCAAAGTGCTGGTTTTGCCACCGGTGATCTATGCCGTCCTGCAATTCTTCCTGCCCGCCTCCACCACGCTGCTGCTGGCTGTCCTCTTTGCCAGTCCCGCGCCGCTGACGGCCGTGGTCTGGAGCAAGATGTATGACAGCGATGAACGCCTGGCGGTGAATGGCTGCATCAGCTCCACGCTTCTGTATCTGGCGGTGGCCGGCGGTGCGCTGTACCTGTTTTCGCAGTATGGCTTGCTGTAAAATATGAACGGAGCGAACGGTGATCGTTCACTCCGTTTTCTTATTGCCGTCTGGCGGTGCGATATTCGTCACCCGGCCGCCAATAGGGACAGTCGTCGGCGTTGGAGGAGAGGAAGCGTGCCATCTCATCCTCGTCTAAATCCATATCGCACACATATTCATCATATTCGTCATCATAGTTATAGAAGCTGCAGTTTTCGCATTTGCCGCTCATGGGGCTTCCGCCTTTCGTTTTTTCTTTTGCACTTATTATAAGGCAAAAGCGGCGGCGCCGTCAACCTATAGTAAAAATTCCTCGATGTCCGCCGGGCGCATAATGGATACCTCGTAGGCGGTGTGTTCGGTCAGCGTCCCGGCCACATTTTTGGTATATGTACGGCTCTGTATGCGCCCTTCCACGGTCAAGCGGCTGCCCACCGGCATATTGGCCACCTGCTGGGCCACCATGCCCCAGGCAATGCAGGGCAGGTAATCGGCTCTCCCGTAACGGCGGTTGACTGCCAGAATAATGTCGCAGATCTCCCGGCCTAACGGCGTGTGGCGCAGGGTGGGCGTCTTGCAGAGGATGCCGGAGAGCTGGATCTGATTGAACGGCAAATGACCGCCCAAGGTCAGCGAGCGGGCAAAGACGGAGATAATCAATCGGTGTCCCACGCCGCTTTTGTTGTTGAAGGAGCGAAGCTGCCCTTCGATGGTGACAAAGTCGCCGACTCGAATAGGTGACTGCTGCAGCAGCGCTTCAGAGGCAATGACGGTCAACACATCCGCCTGCCCCGATAGGCGGTCGACAGACAGCAGGAATTTATAGAAAGACATCCCGTGGTTGACATGGGAGACAGCGGGAGATGACGCCACCTGTCCACACAGGCGAAGACGGTTGAAATTATGGTCCATTTGTATCCTCCTCGTTTGTTGAGTCGCAACAATATATGAGGCAAGAGAGAAGAATATGCCCTTTTCAAACGAGGGAAAGTATGGCATAATAGAGAAAAAGGGAGTGATATACCATGCGATATAAGGGAAAGGTCTATCGTCCGCCGTCTGAGGCGTACAGCCTGATCGTGCAGGTGACTTACGGCTGCAGCCACAACGGCTGTGCCTTTTGCGATATGTATGATGACAAGCATTTTGCCATGCGGCCCATGGAGGAGATCCGTGAGGATTTCGAGCTGGCGCGGCAGGTCTACCGCCGTGTGGAGCGGGTGTTTTTGGCCGATGGCGATGCCCTTATGCGCCGCACCGACGAGCTGCTGCAGATTCTCGGCTTGGCCTATGGCCTGTTTCCGGAGTGCGAGCGCGTGACCTGCTACGCTTCACCCACCAGCCTGCATATCAAGTCCGAGGAGGATTTGCGCTTGCTGCGTGAGCACGGCCTGACGATGGTATACATGGGCTTGGAATCCGGCTGTGACGAGGTGCTGGAGAAGATGAACAAGGGCCATGACGCGGCCTCGATCGTTGCCGCGGGACAGAAGGCGCGGCGCTGCGGCATGGAGCTGTCGGTGACGGCGATTTCCGGTCTTGGCAGCCGGGAGCTGATGACGCAGCACGCCATCGGTACCGCCCGGGCGCTCAGCGCCATGAAGCCGGAATATATCGGCCTGCTGACGCTGATGGTGGAGCGCGGCACACCGCTTGAAAGGTGGGTGCGTGAGGGGAGCTTTACCGTGCTGGGGCCCATGGAGGTGCTGCAGGAAACGGAGCTGTTTTTGCAGCATATTGACAGCGAGGGCAGCGTGTTCCGCATGAACCATGCCAGCAATTACCTGACGCTGAAGGGCACCCTCAACCGTGACCGTGAGGCGCTGCTTGCCAAGGTGCAGCAGGGCTTACAGGGCTGCGGCCTGCGCAGCGAATCCATGCGCGCTTTATAACGCGCTTTATAAAAAGAAAAGCTGTCGACCGAAAGCACACGCCACATAAGGCAGTAATTTCAAAATACTAACTTATGGGCGTTGCAAAAGGGCAAAACAAAAAGATGAATACCGAGAAGAACTGTAAAAGGTT
>SFIY01000027.1 GCA_004555205.1 Clostridiales bacterium | reverse complement strand
CCGCATTAACACAGCGTAGGTGGCCAGCTCGCCGGTGCTTAAATGCAGAGAGAATATCTCGTTGGGCAGTGGTGTGAAGTTTTTCGTTTTGTTGTTTTGCAAGTTCAATACATACCTCCGATTCCTGTTGACATAGCTGCGCAAACGGCGTAGACTAATTGCAACATCGGTTAGACATTTAGTTTGAGCCTATCATAACAGAGGCAGCATGATCTGTCAATGCTGTCGATTATTATTTACAATTAGTCCATAATTGGAGGGTGTTATGTGGTACTGTAAAATGTATTTCCCCGGAAGGCACGAGGTCATCGAGAGCGACGCTTTCGGCACCCAGGGAGCACCGTCGCAGCGAAAGGTCTTTCCTTTCTTAGAGTCGCTGCTGTCCTTCACAGAACTGGACATCGGGAAAGTTGCCGTCGCGCTGCGGTGTATCTCCGATGACTTGGAGAGCCTCGACCGTGAGCGTGTGACCAACGCCATGGTCAGGCTGGGAGCGCTGGCGGAGATGCACAGTTTCTTTCGCGTGCTGTATGCCAAGTGGTTCTATCTTCATTCCGTAGGCTTCGGGAACACTGAGGCTGTGGTATCGGATGCATTGGATGAGTTGCGGACGCTGCCGGAGAATCTGCCGCTGTACCAAAAGCAGATCCAGCGGTTCTTCGAGCTGATACTGGATATAGACAAGGCCGGGCGCGAGCCCAGTCGGCAGGTCATGCGGTACTATCACTTCGACCAGCCTGACCAACCCAGCGACCCGGAGTTGTTTCCGTTCCGCCTGCTGACCACGCGCTTTGAGCCGGTGGATGGCGACACTTGTGCGCCGGTGCTGTACGCGAATACCGTAGCGGATATGATCAGTTTTTCTTTGCAGACCTGCGTGGAGCGCAATATTACCGTGCGTCGCTGTAAAAACTGCGGACGGTACTTCGCCCAGACAGGCCGCGTCAGCACAGAGTACTGCGACCGTCCTCCGCTGGATGGTCAGTCGAGCTGCCGGTCGATGGGGGCATTCCAGCAGTGGACGCTGAAGCAGGCGGACGACCCTGTATTCAAGGTCTACCGCCGGGAGTACAAACGCCGCTTTGCGTGGATCAAGGCCGGGCGCATCAGCGACAGCGAGTTTTATGCGTGGAGCGAACAGGCCAGAGAGCAGAAAAAGAAATGCGACGAGGGAGCTATCACCGCGGAGGAATTTGGACGGTGGCTGAAGGAGTCGTAAATACAAGGAGGGTGCGGTTCAGTGGAACCGCACCCTCCGTAGTTTTGTCGGCAAAGAAATATTTAGTCATGTTGTGCGCCAATGCGCGACGGGCTTGTCCTCCACGGCGCGCTCCTGAAGCATCAGGAACATCGCCGTCGCTCCGCCTCCTCCAGCTTGCGCATGATCTTCTGGCGCATCGCCTCCTCCGGATCCTCCGGCGGGAAATTCTCGATCTCCGCCGCGTCATACCTTGAAGCCGCCTCGCAGGTCACCGCAGGGTTTCTCTTTACAGCGGTGCCGCGGATAGCCTGAATATCGGAATAGAGCAGGGTCTTCTTCATGACCAGCGCCTCTGTGATCTCTTTCAGAAACGCCTCGTTTTGAGCAAGGAGCGCCCTTGCCTTGCCGTAGTACCGCTCCAGCTCCGCCTGTACCGCCGCCTCGCTGCGGGCATTCAGGCTTTCGGACATATCGCTGGAGGAATCGCTTTCGACATTCAGCAGGGAGAATCCCAGCGTCCCCTCCTTGGCTGCCGCCTCGCGGATACAGTTGACCGCACAGGCGATATCGTCGCTGCATCCCTCCGCGACCTGCCCCGCATACCGCAGCTCCACGGCGGCCTTGCCGCCCAGGGCGATGATGGCGCTTTGTGAACCGGAGATGTATTTGCAGCAGTGGATAAAGCCGCCGCACCGGTTTTCGTCGGAGGGAAGCAGGGAGGCAAAGCCGACGCTGCCGGGGCACAGCGCTTCGCATACCACCAGATGCCCCGCCTCGTGAAGTGCCACTTTTTCGATAACTTCATCCGAAACGCGAGGCATATCCTCTTGTGCGCCATATTGCTGCTTCAGCACCACACTCACCATGTCCTCCATGTCGATGCCGGTCTTACGGGCAAAGGCCGCACGAACCGCCGCTTCATTCAAAATAGTCTCCAGCTCGGCGCAGGAATTATAGCGCATCATCCTCGTCAGGTCTTCCATGTTGACACTGTCCGAAACCTTTTTCGATTTAAGATAGTAGGTGATGATCTCCTCCGCGTCGGACGCCGTGGGCGCTTGAAGTCCGATTTTTCGGTCAAACCGTCCGGAACGGCGCAGGGAGCTCGGCAGCTTGCGGATATCGTTTGCCGTGGCGATCACAAACACACCGGTGTCCTTCACATCGTCGATCCCCGCTTGCACAGCGGCATATTCCGGCGCGTCGCAGTGGGTATCATCCTCGTTGGCAAATTTGTCCATGTCGTCCAAAAGGACAATGGACGGTGCTTTTGTCTTTGCGCTGGCAAAGGCCTGTGTAATTCCATCGATAAAGGCGTCGCCGCCCTTGTCGCGGCGTACCGTGATGGCGTGCAGCCCACTCTCCTCCACAAAGCACCTCGCCAAAAGCGTCTTTCCCAAGCCCGGGTCACCATACAGCAGCAGTCCATGGGGCAGGCGGGCACCCATCTCCTCATAGATCTCCCGGTTACGGAGCATATCGCACAGCTGCAGCAGCTCGCGCTTGGTGGCCTTGTATCCGATGACCTTGTCAAATGCGTTCATGGTAAAATCTCCTTTTCGAATTTTACCGCCAGTATAGCACCCATATAATTAAGACCTAATTTATATAAGCATATATAGGTCAAAAGGCGGCTTTCTGCAAAATTTCGTATAGATGCATAATTCATTGCATTCAAAATCTCCATATTTGCAGCGTTATGCCCATGAAATGCGGCGGTTTTTGCTGCCTGCACACGAAAAAATGGGCGGTGGAGGCCGATTTCTACCCCCAAACCGCCGAAAATAATATAAATATTTAGGTCTTATTAAAAAAGGTGCTACACTGACCGCAAATCACATTGCAGGAGGAAATGACCATGGATGTTACTTTTTCACCCGCCCTCCGTGTGTACGCGGAAATGTGGGAAATCGCCGGACGGCGACGGGCGGCGGACGCACAGTTCTCGCAGGCGTTGACACATATCCGCAGCGGCACGCCCGACGCTATGGCAAAGGCATTCGATCTATTCAAGCGCTCAGGAGCCCACAACTTTACCGAGGCGCAGTTCGCCGCCGGATGGTGCTGTGAGCACGGCTGCGGTACAAAGCGCAACTACCCGCAGGCTATCCGCTGGTATAAGCGGGCGGAGAACAACGTGACTTCCGATGTAATGAGCGCTTTTGACCCTGTGGGTGAGGCGGAGAATGCCCGGCTTCGGCTGTACTTCGAGTGCGAGTCCTACGCGGCGGCGGTGGACGCGCTGCTGGACGCACAGGAGCGGGAGGATAGCTTTATGGCTGACTACGAGGCGGCGGTGGGCGGCGACGCCATCGGGATGCTGCATCTGGGGCATCGATACTATTACGGGCAGGATGTGGCGTGTGACCAGGCAGAGGGCATCCGCTGGTATCACCGGGCCGCCGAGGCTGGCAGCGATGCCGCCATGTCGCGGCTGGCACAGATCTACGAGGCGGACAAGCATTACAAGGAGGCTGCAAGATGGTATCGCCGCTACGCGGCGGAGCGCATCCGCTGGCGCAACCAGAGGCTAAATTGGTGAAAAAGTTCCAAGAAATTGGTGAACTTGCGTTTTTCGACAACGGCGCTTATAATGGACATACAGGCAATGGCACGCAAAAGAATATGATGAGAAGGAGAATGAACGATGGAAAACTTGATTAACCAGTTGACAAGTACACACGACAAGGATGCACAAGTGAATTTTCTGCAGGAAATTGGTAAAAAACTGCTGACGGAGTATGTGATCAAAATCGGTGATATCACAATCAAGCCGCTATGGGTCGAAGCATACTATTCTGATACGAACACCGGATTTGTTGACGAAGCTGTTCACGGTAACGAATGTCAGAAGAATCAGTACGGTGCTCTCTATTTTCACCACAAAACGGATGACCAGCGCAGCGGTGTAGATATTTGCCTGTCGTGCGGCAATTACTATCTTTCCTATCTGTTGAAATACACACTGGTCAATGGCATCTTCAAATCGCAGGCACAACTGAGCAGTATGATCCCACATGAATTGCGGGGAACCGCCAAGAACGTTCTTGTAAAGGAGCAAAATCCCGCAGAGGTAATGATTTGCACGAAACGCATCGGCATCATGTCCAGTGCGTACAAGGATGCAGATCTGGCTATTGCGAGGGATATCAACCAGCGTTTTGTGACAGATTCTGGGGAGAAGAAATCCTTGCCGCAAAAAACGGAACTATTAAAGGCATATATCGACGCCGTTTATTCGGACGACCAAATCAACACAGAGGAGCAAAAAGCAGCTATCAGCCGTAAATTAGTCGGCGAGTATTGGAAAGGTCTGTTTGAATGATCTATTTCTCTGCACTCCTCCCTGTGCTTTATCCAACCGACGCAGAGACGCTGTTCACGGCGCTGACGGCGCACGATGTCCCCTATGCGCTGCTGGATGGCACACGGGACATTTGGGTGCGGGACTTCATGCCGGTGCGGACAGGCTCCGGAAAGCTGGTATCCTTCCGCTATGAGCCGTCCTATCTGAAAAACGATCCTGATCTGAGGACCGATTTTCGTAAGGATCTTGCTCCGCAGCTTGGCCTGCCGGTTACATACAGCAATATCAACCTCGATGGCGGGAACGTGGTGTTCTCGCCGTCCGGGGCGCGCGTCCTGATCAGCGACCGCGTCTTTTCCGAAAACCCGGAGTATCCGCCTGCCGCGCTGGTGCATGAGCTTTCGGAGCTGCTGGAAACGGAGGTTTTGATCATTCCCTCTCTGAAAAGCGACATGACCGGCCACGCCGACGGCATGGCGCGATTTCTCGACGACCGCACTGTACTGTGCAATCGGCCGCTGTCATCCTGCGGCTTTGAGCAGCAGGTGAAGCGAGCGGTGCAGGACTGCGGCCTGGACGCGGTGGATTTTCCCTTTGTCCCGGCCGGTGGGGTCAGCGCCGTTGGCTGCTACCTGAACTATTTGGAGACGGAACGGGTGGTTTTCCTGCCGGTGTTTGGCATCGAGCAGGATGCCGAGGCTGAGACTTCCGCACGACAGCTTTTCAGCAAAGAGATCGTGCCCGTCAACATCCGGGAGATCGCCCAACAGGGCGGCTGTCTGAACTGCATCAGTTGGGAGGGACCTCATGCATAATGAACAGGACTTGAAGAACACGCCGGAATACCGCTCCGGTATGTTCCGCATCGTCACCTGCCCCGTCTGCGGCTATCCCACGCTGGATATGTACTGGATCTGTGAGCATTGCGGCTGGGAGTATGACATCGAGCTGCAGACGGAGGATGAGGAGTCTCCCTGCAACGGCATGTCCCTGCGGGCATACCGCGAACTATACAAAACTGGAGGTATATCTATGAACGTGACCATCTGTTCCCGCAAAGCCGCCGAGGAACTGCTGCGTACCGACACGCTCTCCCGCACGGCGGTGATCTCCTTCTGCGACCCACCCTCCGTCGGCAAGCCTGCCCCGATGCCCCCGCTGGACTACGCCGGCAAAGCAGCGCGGGTGTTCACCGTGGTCGTTCACGATCTGGATCTGACGGCTCTGCCGGATGTGGGGCTGGACTACGACACCTACATGCCGGAGGCGGACGCACTGGCGGCGTTTATCTGTCAGGCAAGGGCGGGCGGGCTGGATATCCTTTGCCAGTGCGAGTACGGGCAGAGCCGCAGCGCCGCCTGCGCCGCCGCGATTTTGGAGTATTTCAACGGCACCGGCATCTCCGTCTTTGCCGACTACCGCTATTACCCTAACCAAGTGGTGTATCACAAGATCATGGACGCGCTGACCCGGTACGGGCAGGAGGCGCAGCCATCCGCTTGACTTTCTCGTCAAAGCGCTTTACCATATAAGCACAACCGAAGATCAGCCCCGCGCAGTAGTGTACAGCTTAAAGTTTCGTACTTTGAGGAGGGTGGCGAGTCGCCGCTCTGTTTACCAAGAGGACGCACGCTTCGCAAGCGAAGCGACCGCCTGATACCGCTCCATCGAATCGCGAATCACGCCGTGATTAGAAATTCGACTCCGCTTATATCAGGTCACTTTGTACTGCACGGGGCTGATTCTATGTTAGGGGGGTCTCTATGAAAATCGAGAAAGATGCGGTCACCTTCGAAATGCCGGACGCAGACTTCGTGGCCAAATTCGGTATGCAGGCCGCGGCGGATATGGTACTGGATTTTCACTGCTTTCACCCGCAGCTGCCGTTCCTGTACGACGCCCGGCAGCTGGCGGCGTTTCTCTCTACCAGCAGGCAGAAGCTCCTTTACTATGCGCGGCACACGGCGGCAGCATATCACCCCGTCACCATCCCCAAGCGTAACGGCGATGTGCGCATACTGTCCGTGCCGGACGACACGCTGCGTCGCTGGCAGCGGAAGATCTGCCGGGATCTCCTCGCCTATCTGCCTGTCGCACCGCAGGCCACCGCCTATCGGAAGGGCGGCGCTATCAGCGGCAACGCCGCGCCCCATGTGGGCAAGCGGTATCTCCTGAAGCTGGATATCTCCGACTTTTTCGGCAGCATTTGCTTTGAGCAGGTCCACTCCGCCGCCTTTCACACCCGGTACTTCTCCCGGCAGGTGGGCTTTCTGCTGACCTCTCTTTGCTGCAAAGACGGTGACTTGCCGCAGGGTGCGCCCACCTCTCCCGCGCTTTCCAATCTGGTCATGCGGAATTTTGATACGAGCATGGCGCGCTGGTGCCAGCGGCGCGGCATTGTATACACGCGGTACTGTGATGACCTGACCTTTTCCGCCGATCGTCCGCTGTTCGCCGTCTATTCGAAGGCGAAAAATATGCTGGCGGAGATGGGCTTTGACCTGAATGAGGCCAAGACCCATTTTATCACCAACGCCGGACGGCAGAGCGTGACCGGTCTGACCGTCAATGAGAAGGTATCCGTGCCGGCCGGCTATAAGCGATCACTTCGACAAGAGGTCTATTACGCCCTGCGCTTTGGTCTGGCGGACAGTATCCTGCGGGGCGGCCACGCAGCGCTTCGCACAGACGGCGTTCCTGATACGGAGCGCTACCGGCAGCAGCTATTGGGACGAGTCCAGTATGTGCTGCAGATCGAGCCGGAAAACCGCTGGTTCCGCGAGGCAAAACAAAAGCTGCTGTCCTGCGATGACCTCCCGAAGGTCTGACGCCTATTCTTTAATTACAGCGTGGTCATTTCTGCGCCGTTGCAACCGGCTCACCTACATCCTGCGGTTGGTTACGAACGCCAAACAACGTGTAAATTATAGGTTGATTTTTACCTATATACGAGTATAATAAGCATAGGAGGTGTTCACCATGACCATTGATACAAGGACGATCGTTTCGGTCACCGAAGCGAATCAAAACTTCTCGCGTGTTACGCGCATTGCCGAGAAGAACGGGCAGGCCGTGATTTTCAAGAACAACAAACCCAAATATATGCTGGTGGATCTGGATGTGTCCCCTATGATCGATATGACCGATGATGAAAAAATCGATGTCGTGGCGGCGCGTATCCTGAAAAAGTACAAGCCCGCATTTATGGAGCTAGCCAAATGATCAAGTTTTCGAAAGACAAGGTGTTGCTCCTCCACAAGCTCATCGCCCAAGAAACAGGCGGCAGTATCGGTCTCCGGGATGAAGCCCTGTTGGATTCCGCATTGGAGAACGCTTTTGCCGGCTTCGGCGGGCAGGAGTTCTATCCTACCAAGGAGGAAAAGGGCGCACGGCTCGGCTATACACTCATCTCCAACCACGCTTTTGTGGACGGCAACAAGCGTATCGGCATGTACGTTATGCTGACGTTTCTGGAAGTGAACGGGATACACATGGAGTGTACCAACGAGGAGGTTGTGGAGGCCGGATTATCCGTCGCCTCCGGCACAATGGACTATGACGCGCTTCTCCAATGGGTGCGCGACCACAGGATTTGACTATTTTGAAGGGAGTTGACAGGCGGCACGCCTATTCTTTAATTACAGCGTGGTCATTTCTGCGCCGTTGCAGGGCTTGACCCAAACCGTGACCCAAACGCGAAAAAGAGCAGGCGGATACAGGCGGACACAGTGGATCGCCCACCGAGCCGAAAGTACGCAAAAGCGCCGGAAAGCGTTGCGGAGCAACGCTTTCCGGCGCGCATCGTATCTTCACACGCAGGAGGTCACTGGTTCGAGTCCAGCAGTCTCCACCAACCGCAAACCCTTTAAAGGGTTTGCGGTCTTTTTTATCACCGGTTTATGCAAAAAATGGCCCCTTTTATGACTTACCATCCATGGATAGGTCACAAAAAGGGGCCGTTCGCTTTTTCTCTTTTCTTACAGCTTTTCGCGGATGGCGCGGATAAATGCCGCGCTGTCAACGCTGACCACATCGTCGCCTTCGGCCAGCGCCGCCAAATCCTTGGTCATGACACCGCTCTCGATGGTATCCAGCGTGGCCTTTTCCAGACGGTCGGCAAAGGCGCACAGGGCATCATTGCCATCCAGTTCGCCGCGCTTGCGCAGAGCGCCGGACCAGGCGAAAATGGTGGCCACGGGATTGGTGCTGGTCATCCTGTCGCTCTCCTGATAGCGGTACCAGTGGCGGGTGACCGTGCCGTGGGCGGCTTCGTACTCGTAGTTGCCGTCGGGGGACACCAGGACGCTGGTCATCATGGCCAGAGAGCCGAAGGCGGTGGACACCATATCGCTCATCACATCGCCGTCGTAGTTCTTGCAGGCCCAGACGAAACCGCCCTCGCTGCGGATCACACGGGCCACCGCGTCATCGATCAGCGTATAGAAGTAGGTCAGGCCCGCTTTTGCATACTGCTCGGCATACTCCTCGTCAAACACCTGCTGCATCAGAATCTTAAAGGTCTGGTCATACTGCTTGGAAATGGTGTCCTTGGTGGAAAACCACACATCCTGATGGGTGCTCAGACCATAGGCAAAGCAGGAGCGGGCAAAGGAGATAATGCTCTCGTCACGGTTGTGCAGGCCCTGCAGCACGCCGGCGCCCTTAAAATCGTGTACGGTTTCCCGGTACAGCTCCTTGCCCTCGGTATCGGTAAAGAGCAGCTCGGCCTTACCGGCGCAGGGGACGCGGAACTCCACATTCTTATACACATCGCCGTACGCATGACGGGCGATGGTGATGGGCTTTTTCCACGTCTTCACCACAGGAGACACGCGGCTGACCATGATGGGCGCGCGGAACACCGTGCCGTCCAGAATGGAACGGATGGTGCCGTTGGGGCTTTTCCACATCTGATGCAGGCTGTACTCCTCCACGCGCTGCTTGTTGGGCGTGATGGTGGCGCACTTGACGCCTACATGATGGCGCTTGATGGCCTCGGCGGCCTCCCGGGTCACCCGGTCGTCCGTTTCGTCCCGGTGGCGCAGGCCCAGATCGTAATACTCGGTATTCAGCTCCACAAAGGGCTGCAGCAGTTCCTCCTTAATCATCGCCCACAGCACGCGGGTCATCTCGTCGCCGTCCATCTCCACGATGGGGTGCGTCATTTTAATCTTTTCCATGGCGTTCTCTCACTTTCTGCGCTGTGCGGCGTAATAGTTCATCAGACAGCCCTCCAGCAGGATGGACCGCTCGTCATCGGTCAGCGCATCCAGGCGCAGGGTCAGCTCGCAGGTCTTGCCGTCCCTGGTGACCACCTTGGCCGGGAACACGCTCTCCTTTGCCACGATCTTTTCGCGCACATGGGGCACGAAGATCATATCACCGCTGTCAAAATCAAAGGGCGTCCCCTCGTCAATGACAAAGGGCAGCATGCCCCAGTTGATGCAGTTGGAGCGGTAGCGCTTGGTAGCGTACTCGTAGCAGATATTGGCGCAGCCGCCCAGCACACGCTGGCAGGAGGCGGCCTGCTCACGGGCAGAGCCGTCGCCGGGCTTATTGGCGAAGATCACGGAGCCAATAGAGCTGTTCTTCAGCATTTCCTCGTCGATGCCGGCATTTTGCAGCATGGCCAGTGCGCTCAGATCGCCGCCGGCACGCCGGGCTTCCTTGGCGCGGATGGCTTCCGTGCGGCTCACATAGGCCGGTTCCCGGCGGGACAGGGCAAAGGAGGCCAGCTTCATGGGGTTGGAACGGTAGGAGCTGGTTTCGCCGGAGGGAATCAGCTCGTCGGTGGTGGTGACCGGATCGTGGATCACGGCGGCCAGCTCCATCACCAGGTGCTCGCTCAGTGCGCCGATTTTGGGCCAATCGGCAATGTTGGGGCCAAAGCGCAGTTCTACGGAGCTGTCGGGCTTGCCGAAGCCGCTGTAGCAGCGCTTTTCATAGACTTTGCCATCGAAGGCATATTCGCCGGTGGTGGGGACTGTGTAGTCCACCTCGGTGGCGGCGGTGAGCTCGCCGTGATGGCGCGCGGTGGCCGCAATGCTGCGTGCATCCATCAGCACGACGGCAGACAACTGCCCGTCGCCGGGCTTGGAGCCTTCACGGTTGGGGAAGTTGCGGGTGGTATGGCGGATGGACAGACCGTTGTTGCCGGGCACATCGCCTGCACCGAAGCAGGGGCCGCAGAAGCAGGGCTTGAACAGCGCGCCGCTCTCCAGAAGCTGCTGCTGCACCCCGTCGCGGATGAGCCGCAGGTTCACGGGCACGGAAGGCGGATAGACAGACAGGGAGAAGTAGCCGTCGCCCACATCGTGACCCTTCAGAATCGCGGCAGCCTCGGCAATGTTGTCGTACATACCGCCGGCGCAGCCGGCAATGACGCCCTGATCCACATGGAGCCGTCCGTTGACCAGCTTGTCCGTCAACTTAAGCTGCACCTTGCCGCCGAACTGTTCCTCTGCGCGCTTTTCCACCTGACGGAGAATGTCGCCGGCATTGGCCTGCAGCTCGGCAATGGTATACGCCTCGGAGGGATGGAACGGCAGCGCGGCCATGGGCTCCACCCGGGACAGATCAATCTCGATCATGCTGTCGTACAGTGCGCCGTCCTCCGGTGCCAGCGCCTGATAAGCGTCCGCACGGCCATGGACGGTCAGATAATCGCGCACCCGCTCGTCCGTCGCCCAGATGGAGCTGAGGCAGGCGGTCTCGGTGGTCATGACATCAATGCCGATACGGTAATCCATGGGCAGGGCCGCCACGCCGGGGCCGACAAACTCCAACACCTTATTTTTCACAAAGCCGTTTTTATACACCGCGCCGCACAGGGCCAGCGCCACATCGTGGGGACCCACACCCTGACGGGGTGCGCCGGTCAGATAGACCATCACCACTTCCGGTGCGGCCACATCGTATGTATTCTCCAGCAATTGCTTGACGATCTCGGGGCCGCCCTCACCCACGCCCATGGTGCCCAGGGCACCGTAGCGGGTGTGGCTGTCGCTGCCCAGCACCATACGGCCGCAGCCGCTGAGCATTTCGCGGGCAAACTGGTGGATGACCGCCTGGTTGGCGGGCACATAGATGCCGCCGTATCTCTTGGCGGCGGACAGGCCGAAAATATGGTCGTCCTCATTGATGGTGCCGCCCACGGCACACAGGCTGTTGTGGCAGTTGGTCAGCACATAGGGTACAGGGAAACGCTCCAAACCGGAGGCGCGCGCCGTCTGGATGATGCCCACATAGGTAATGTCGTGGGAGATCAGACTGTCAAAGCGGATGCACATCTTATCCGCCGCGCCGCCCTTATCGTGGGCGCGCAGGATCTGATAGGCAATCGTCTTTTCGCGGCTGGCCTGCTCGCCGTTCTGCAAAGGCGCTACCGCACCGCTGCGCCAGACAACGGGATTTGCATGTAATTGAATCATTTGTATCGACCTCACAATCCGCAGCATCTGCGGAAAAATTTTTACATGGTATAGTATAACACAAAAAATATCAATAGCAATCCCTTATAATGAAATAATTTTAATAATCTATTTCATTTTTCGCTTCATTTTTTTATTATTTTAAGTTTTTTTAGGGAAATTTGAAATTTTGGAAAATAAAACTTGCATTTTGTCCGCACTTCGCGTATAATCACCTTACAACTACGATACAAGGAAGTGCGTTTTACTATGGCAGTCCCCCTTTCTAACAAGTATTATGACGAGGCTTTGCTGGCCCGTGTCCGCGAGGAGTACGACATCCCCGCCAAATATTTTACCGACAAGGTCAAGCGCGGTCTGCGCAACAGCGACGGCACCGGCGTCATGGCCGGCGTGACAAAGGTCGGCCGTGTGATCGGTTACAATATCGAGGATGGCGAGATCGTGCCGGCGCAGGGTCGTTTGTACTATCGCGGCATCAATGTGGAGGATATTGTTAACGCCCATGTGGCAAACAGCACCTTTGGCTATGAGGAGGTCGCCTTTCTGCTGCTGATGGGCTATCTGCCCAACAAGGCGGAGATCCGGCAGTTTGCCGCCATGCTCTCCCGCGCCCGGGCCCTGCCCGAGGGATTTACCGAGGATATTATCCTCAAGAACCCCAGCCCCAATGTGATGAACAAGCTGGCCCGCAGCGTGCTGACGCTGTACTCCTATGACAAGGATCCCGACAACACCAGTCTGGAGAACATGCTCATACAGTCCATCGAGCTGATCGCCCGTTTCCCCACCATTGTGGCCAACACCTACGCCGCCAAGCGCCACTATATTGACGGCGAAAGCCTGCACATCCACTATCCCCGGGAAGATCTGTCTGCGGCGGAGAATTTCCTGCTGATGCTGCACCCCGATCAGTGCTACACCCAGGAGGAGGCCCATCTGCTGGATATCCTGATGATCCTGCACGCCGAGCACGGCGGCGGCAACAACTCCGCTTTCGTCTGCCGCGCGCTGTCCTCCAGCGGCACGGACACCTACGGCGCTATCTCCGGCGCCGTCAACTCCCTGAAAGGCCCCCTGCACGGCGGCGCCAATGCCAAGGTGCGCGCCATGTTCCACGACATTAAGGCGCATGTGGCCGACCCTGCGGATGACGGCGCTATGCGCGATTATCTCTCACGGATACTGGACGGCACGGTGGGCGATCACTCCGGCAAGATCTACGGTTTGGGCCACGCGGTGTATACCCTGTCCGACCCCCGCGCGGAGATCATCAAGCTCTATGCCGGTAAGGTGGCGAAGAACAAGGGCATGGAGGAGGATCTGGCGTATCTGCGCAGTATCGAGCGCAACGGCTGTCTCCTTATTGTGGAGCGCAAGGGTATGACCAGCCCCATTTCCGCTAACATCGACCTGTATTCCGGCTTCGTGCTGCAGATGCTGGGCATCCCCGACGAGCTGTTTACCCCGCTGTTCGCCGTGTCCCGTATCTCCGGTTGGTGCGCGCACCGCATCGAAGAAGTCATGAGCGCCAAGCGCATTATGCGTCCGGCCTACCGTGCCGCCAAGGAGGCTACGCCCTATGTGCCTCTGGAGCAGCGCGGCTGATTTGCCATAATAAAGGAGCAGCACGGCCGTGCTGCTCCTTTTCCTTATTCAATGCGTAACGTCTTGCTCTCGGTTTTGCTCTCCGCCTTCTTGGGCAGCGTCAGACGCAGGACGCCGTTTTCATACTTGGCGTGAATGCCGTCGGTATCCACGCCGGACATATCGAACGAGCGCTGATAGCTGCCGCTGCAGCGCTCGCAGCGGATATACTGATCTTTGCGTTCCTCCCGCTCATCATCGCGCCGGGCACTGATGGTCAGCGTATCGCCCTGCAGGTCCAGATGGATGTCCTCCTTGCGGAAGCCGGGCAAATCCGCTTCCAGCAGGTAGCTGTCCCCGTTGTCGGCAATATCGGTACTGAACATCGTCATGCCGTTGCTGCCGGAGAAAAAGCTGAACGGATCGCTCCAGAAACGGCGCATCCAGGTGTCGGCGGGCTGATAGGTCTGCAATTCAAACATAGTCTGATTCCTCCCGATAAAATGTCTGGCTTTAGTATATCCCGCCGTTTATTTTCTATGCCTGCTATTTTCATTCCCTTTGCCCTGTGGTATACTGTCATTATATTGATTTGCGAGGAACACGCCATGAAACGCCATCTTTTTCTCACCGGAAGTAAACATATCGGGAAATCCACCGTGATCGACAAGATGCTCGCCATGCGGCCGTGTACGACGGGCGGTTTTCGCACCGTGCGGACAGATACTGTTTTTCCGCCGCGCTTTTCCGTCCACATGCTCCGTCCGGGCGAACGGCCCACGGCGGACAACCTGCTTTTTATCTGCCGCGTGCCGTCGGAGGATACGGTCGCGCGCTTTGATGCACTGGGCTGCACGGCACTGGCGCAAAGCGATCATGCGCGGCTTTTGCTGATGGACGAATTGGGCCCCACGGAAGCAGAGGCGTTTGCCTTTCAGCGCGCCGTGCTGTCAGCGCTGGAAGGCGACATACCCGTCCTGGGCGTTTTGCAGCAGGCGGACAGCCCGTTTTTGCAGCGCGTTGCCGCCCGCGATGATGTCACCGTGGCGGAAGTGACCCGGGAAAACCGCGACCGACTGCCGCAGCTTTTGTTGGAACAGTTTCATTTTTGATAAATGAGGAGCTACCTATGCAGGAAAATATCTATCACCGCCGCCTGGAGGCGCTGCGCCGATTGATGCGCGCACGCGGTATCGACGCCTATCTGGTGCTGACCGACGACTATCACGCCTCGGAATATGTGGGCGATTATTTTAAGAGCCGCGCCTATCTCTCCGGATTTACCGGCAGCGCCGGTACGCTGGTGGTCACGGCGGCGGAGGCCGGACTGTGGACAGACGGGCGCTATTTTTTGCAGGCGGCCGAGCAACTGCAGGGCAGCGGCATTGCCCTGCGAAAAATAGGCGAGGATATGACCATCCCCGCCTATCTGAAAACTTTGCTCTCGTCCGGCCAGTGTCTGGGCTATGACGGCCGAACGGTACGCGCAGGCTATGCCGCGCAGCTAAAAAATGCCCTGCAGCAGCAGGACATTCGCTTTGACGAGACCGCTGATCTGGTCAGCGAACTGTGGACGGACCGTCCGCCCTTCCCTGCCGCGCCCGTTTGGGAGCTGCCCACCGTCTATACCGGCAAGAGCCGCAGCGAAAAGCTGGCGGAGCTGCGCCGCGCCATGGCGGATGCCGGCGCCGACTGTCATTTGCTGGCGGCGCTGGATGACATTGCGTGGCTTTTCAATCTGCGCGGCGGCGATGTGCCCTATAACCCCGTATTCATGGCCTACGCCCTGCTGACACCGCAGGAAACCGTCCTCTACGCCGCGCCCGCTGCCTTCAGCGCGGATTTGACCGCCGCCCTGGGCAAAGACGGCATTACCTTGCGGCCCTATGGGCAGATTTATACGGATTTGGCCGCTTTGCCCCACGGCAGCCGCGTGCTGTTGGACGAAAATGCGGTGAATGTGGCGCTGTGCCGCGCGCTGCCGCAGGATGTTAAGCGCGTGCCGGGTATCAACCCTACCACCCTTTGTAAGGCACGAAAAACACCTGCCGAGCAGGAAAATATGCGCCTGGCCCACATATATGACGGCGTGGCGCTGACAAAATTGCTCTGCTGGCTGCACACGCAGCCGCTGTCCGTGACGGAATTGGCTATTGCGGACAAGCTGGAAAGTCTGCGCGCCGCCTGTCCCGACTATTTGGGGCAGAGCTTTGCACCCATCATTGCCGCCGGCGCCCATGGCGCCATCATCCACTATGAGCCGACGGAGGCGAGCAATACGCCTCTTGTAAACAACAGCTTCCTTTTGATGGACACCGGCGCGCAGTATTGGCAGGGCACCACCGATGTGACACGCACCGTTGCCATCGGCACGCTGTCCGATGAACAGAAAACCCATTATACCGCCGTACTGCGGGGACATCTTTCGCTGGCCGCCGCCCATTTCAAGCATGGCTGCACCGGCGTGAATCTGGACTGTCTGGCCCGTGCGCCGTTGTGGGAACTGGGGCTGGACTACAACCACGGTACCGGACACGGTGTGGGGTATCTGCTCAATGTGCACGAGGGGCCGCAGGGCATCCGCCTGCGCGATCAAAACGGCGGCGCGGTGCTGGAGGAGGGGATGATCCTCTCCGATGAGCCGGGCGTATATTTTGAAAACCGTTACGGCATCCGGCTGGAAAACCTGCTGCTTTGCCGCAAGGCGGAAAAGACCGATCACGGGCAGTTTATGGCTTTCGACACCCTGACCATGGTGCCCTTTGACCGCCGGGCCATCGATCCTGCGCAGATGAGCCAGCAGGAGTTGACGCTGCTCAACCGCTACCATGCCGCGGTATATCAGGCCATTTCCCCCCACCTGACGGCAGAGGAACGCATCTGGCTGTACGAGGCAACGCAGCCGCTGTAAGCATGAAAAAATCGGCAGACGAACGAGTGTCTGCCGATTTTCTTTTGCTTATAACAGTGCTTCCATTTCGTCAAGCAGCTCGCCAAACAGCCGCAGGGCATCATGGACAGGCGCGCCGGTGCTCATATCCACGCCGGCGATCTTCAGCAGGCTGATCGGGTCGGTGCTGCCGCCGCCGGACAGGAATCGCTTGTAATCCGCCACGGCGCTCGCGCCCTCACGCAGAATGCGGTTGGCAATGGCCACAGCGGCGGAGAAGCCGGTGGCATACTGGAACACATAGTAGTTGTAGAAGAAGTGGGGTATCCGCGCCCATTCCAGCGCAATGGCATCGTCGGACACCATCTCCGGGCCGAAATACAGCTTGTTCAGCGCCAGATACTTTTCGCTCAGCGCATCGGCGGTCAGCGCTTCGCCGCGCTCGGCCATGCGGCCCATCTCCAGCTCAAACTCGGCAAACATGGTCTGGCGGTACACCGTGCCCTTGAACTGGTCGAGGAAGTGGTTGATAAGGTAGGCCCGCTCCCTCTTGTCGGTGGTTTTGCCCAAAAGGTGGCGCATGAGCAGCACTTCGTTGCAGGTGGAGGCCACCTCCGCCACAAAGATTACATAGTCGCCGGTATTGATCGGCTGATTTTTGGTGCTGTAATAGCTGTGAAGCGCGTGGCCCATTTCGTGGGCCAGCGTGAACTGACTGTCCAGATCGTCCTTATGATTGAGCAGCACATAGGGGTGGGGACGGCTGTTGCCGGAGGAATACGCGCCGCCGCGCTTGCCCACATTCTCATACACATCGATCCAGCGGTTGGCAAAGCCCTCCTTCATCAGATCGGTGTAATCCTCGCCCAATACGCTCAGCGCCTCCAAAACGGTCGCCTTGGCCTGCTCATAGGGGATCGTCACCGCCACATCCGGCACAACAGGCGTATACACATCGTACATATGCACCTGCTCCACGCCCAGCAGCTTCCTGCGCAGCGCCACATAGCGGTACATTTTATCCAGATTTCCGTGAACCGCCTCAATGAGCTGCAGATACACGCTCACCGGCACCTCCGTGGCGTCCAGCGACGCCTCCAAGGTGCTGCTGTAATGGCGGCTGTCGGCAAAAAAGCGGAGCTGCTTGAACTGGGCGTCCAGCGTGGCGGCAATGGTATTTTTGAAGCTATTCAACCGCCCGTAAAAGGCATCAAAGGTGTTCTTGCGCAGCACCCGGTCGCCGGACATCAGCAGCGGCACAAAGGTGCCGTCCGTCAGGGGATGCTTGTTGCCCTCGCTGTCGGTCACATCGGGGTAGGTCATATCCGCATCCCGCAGCGTGCTGCCGATCCGGTCGGGCGCGTCCGCCATCTCTCCTGCCGCAGCCAGCAGCTTCTCTTCCGCCGGCGTCAGAACATGGGCCTTACGGCGGCGAATACGGTACAGGCTGCGCCGGTATGTCAGCAGCTCCGGCTGGGCCGCATAGAAAAGCTGCAGGGTATCCTCGTCAATGGCCAGAATCTCGGGCGTGGCAAACGCCGCTGCGCCGGCAATGGCCACATACACACTCATTGCCTTGCTGCGCAGATCCTGATAGTAGTTGTTGGCGGTATCCTCATCGCCTTTGCAATTGGCGTAGCCCATCAGGCGGCCCAAACGCACCTCCAGCTCGTCCTGCAGGCGGAAAAAGGCCAGCAGATCCTCCGCGCTGCGGCTCAGCGTGCCTTGGAACGCCGCGACCTTCTCCGGATAGGCGCGCAGCGCCTCATATTCCGCCAGCCATGCCGCGTCGCTTGCAAAAATGTCCTGCAAGTTCCATGTATGTTCTGCCGCCACTTCACTGCGTTGGGGTATTTTACGGTTGGTCATAATATTTTCCTTTCGTCTGTCTTTTTTGGTTTTTCTCAGTATAGCACAAAACGCAGCTTTCGTAAAACAGTTCGATGATATTTGCTAAAAAACGTCGTAAAGGGAAAATAATATATGGCGTTGCGGTAAAAACTGTGCTATACTTGATAAGATAGTACATTGCTTACTATACACAATCTTTCATTTACCGAGGGATGGCTTTTATGAATCGTCAATATCCGCAGTTGGAGATCAACCTGCCGAAGCTGCGACGGAACACCCGGGAGGTGGTATCGCGCTGTCAGGCTGTGGGAATCCATGTGTGCGGCGTGATGAAAGGCACCAATGGACACCCTGCCGTAGCCCGTGCATTTTTGGACGGCGGCGCCTCCGAACTGGCCACCAGCCGTGTGGAACAGGTCATTCGCTGCCGGGAGGCAGGCGTGCCCGGCCCGTACCTGCTGCTGCGAATCCCCATGCTGTCTGAATTGGAGGAGGTCGTACGTTGGTGCGACAGCTCCGTGCAAAGCGAGCTTGCCACGCTGGACGCGCTGGAGGCAGCCTGTGTGAAGCTCAACAAAACCCATCGCGTGATCGTGATGGCCGATTTGGGCGATCTGCGCGAGGGCTTTTGGGATAAAAACGAGATGGTGGACGTCTGCGCTCATGTGGAACGCGATCTGCCCCATGTGCATCTTGCCGGCATTGGCGTCAATCTGGGCTGCTACGGCTCCATTCAGCCGACGCCGGATAAGATGGAGGACCTGATCGCCATTGCCCGCCAAGTGGAGGAGCGGATCGGCCGCAAACTGGAAGTGATCTCCGGCGGCGCCACCAGCTCCTATACATTGGTGCATTGGGGCACCATGCCCAAGGGGATTAACCATCTGCGCATCGGTGAGGGGATTTTGAATGCCAAGGACCTGCAGATCGACTGGGGGATTCATGACATGGATTATCTCGCCATGGACGCCTTTACCATCCGCGCCCAGGTGCTGGAGGTGAAAACAAAGCCCTCCCATCCTGTGGGTACCATCGCCATGGACGCGTTTTGCCGCGTACCGACCTACGAAGACCGCGGTATGCGTAAGCGCTGTCTGGTAGGGATCGGCCACAGTGATGTGGGAGATGCCGCGCGGCTGATCCCCCGTCTGGAAGGTGCGGAGGTGCTGGGCGGCTCCTCCGATCACTGCATCCTCGATATTGAAAACTGCACGCAGGAGGTCCATGTGGGTGATATTGTGGAATTTTCCGTTATCTATTCTGCCATGATGTACGCCGCCGCGCGCGACGACATGAACATTATTGTGGTGGATGATGCGCGATCTCCCCGCGAATCTTAATATAATTATAATGAATATAGGAGGTTTTTTCCATGGAAAGTTTTCTCGTATTTTTCTTCGATGTAGTGATAGCCCTGTTTGCTTTCTTTGTGGTGGCGCCCTGCATTTTGAATGCAGTGTCCCTGTTCGGCGTGCAAAAGCGGTTTGCCGATATGATGATTAAGGAAGGCGTAATCAGTGAAGAGTGTGTCAAGCTGCTGCATCCGAAAAAGCAGCTTGCCGGCGTCATTATTTCAATCGCTGTGTTTGCGGCAGCAGCTGTTGCCTGTTACCGTACGGCCCCGATGGGGTATCTGTGCGGCGGCATTCCTCTGATTGCGGGCTTCCTGAAGTATCGCCAAATTCTGCAGTATAACAGCTTGACGGTGAAGCGTTTCCGCAACAGTTACAAGAACGATTTGGATATTAATAAATTCAATAAATTTGTTGAACACAACTTTTAAAACGGCAAAAGGGCATTGCAGAGGCAATGCCCTTTTCCTATCCGTTTTTCCTCTCCCCTATTTCTCTTTATGCGGTAAAAAGACTCCGGCGAGAGCCGGAGTCTTTTTATGTAAGGCAATTGTCTTTGTCAATTCTTACTTTGCCAGTTCCTTATTGGCCTCAGCCATTTCCTTGAAGATACCGGCGTGCTTCTTGGACACCACAGCCTTGATGACCAGCAGAGTGGCGATCATCAGGACAATGGCGATAATCATGCAGATCACAACATTCTGCACCAGACCGGCGATGATAAAGCTGATGAAGGAAACGGCAGCCACGGTCACGCCGTAGGGGATCTGGGTGGACACATGGTTCAGGTGGAAGCAGTGGGCACCGGCAGAAGCCATGATGGTGGTATCGGAGATGGGGGACAGGTGGTCGCCGCACACGCCG
>SFIY01000026.1 GCA_004555205.1 Clostridiales bacterium | reverse complement strand
TTTTCAATGTTTTGACTTTTTTCGATGCTTGCGGCCCTCTCGGCGACAGCTCGTTTACTTTACCACATCTCCTACCCCTTTGTCAACGCTTTTGTGACAAAAAAATCATTTTTCTTTTGTTTTCCTTTCTTGACAGTCATGGTATGATAATAGCGTATTCTAATTATATATGTATTTGCGATATACAGAGGTTGCTATGAATGATTTTATTGCCCAACTGATGACTCAGCTCCCATCCGCGTTACTGTTGATGGGACGCGTTGTTTCCTGCCTCTTGGCGATACTGGTCATCATCCGCTGCTGCCGTTCACTGTTCGGCGGCAAAATCGAACGGGAAGTCTGGGGCTTTCTCAGCATGGCTAACGGCGCTCGCTACGAGTTGTATCACTGGGAGAACGTGATCGGCCGCGCAAGACGGTCTGACATCCGCGTGAATTTCCCCTCCGTTTCCCGCAGCCACGCCGCCATATGCCGTGACGACGCCGGTGCATGGACAGTCTACCCCTTAAACACGGCCAGCGGCGTTTTGCTCAACGGTAAACACACCTACACCGCATCACCCCTCCATGCCGGTGACTCCATTGCTGTGGGCGGGGTGGAATTGTACTTTTTCCCCGCCAGTGAAACGGACGAGGCAAAACAGGCGCAAAAACGCACCAAAGCCGGCAAGACCGTATCTCCTGCCGTCACCTTAGTGCTGCTGACCGTCTTTCAGGTTTTAACTTTTCTGCAGTTCATTCCCATGCGGCACGATGAATACTTTATTTTCATTGCCGTTGCCTTCGCCTTTTTGATAGCGTTGATGTGGAGCTTCTACCTTCTGTGCCGTGCCTTGAAGCGCACGGCCTACGAAGTGGAGACGCTGGTATTCTTCCTGTCCACCATCGGCTTCGCCGTCACATCCGCCTACGCGCCCGAATCCTTATTAAAACAAATGATTACGGCCGTTCTGGGCATTGCGATTTATTTATGTTTAAGCCTGGTACTGCGCAATCTGCGCCTGTCGGTCAAGCTGCGCTGGCCGGTGGCTGTGGCGGCAGCCGGTTTGCTGGCCTTTAATCTGGTGTTGGGCGAGCGTATTTTCGGCGCTAAAAACTGGGTGGCCATCGGGCCCATCTCGTTCCAACCGTCCGAATTTGTCAAAATTGCCTTTATCCTGGCAGGCGCCGCTACGCTGGACCGGCTCTTTGCCAAGCGAAACCTGATTTTTACGGTGCTGTTCTCCGCTTACTGCGTGGGATGCCTGGCATTGATGAGCGATTTCGGTACGGCGCTGATCTTCTTTGTGGCGTTCCTGTGTATCGCCTTTCTGCGCTCCGGCGATCTGCCGTCCATCGTCATGATGACAGCCGCAGCCGGTTTTGCAGGCGGCATCGTCCTGCACTTTAAGCCGTACATAGCCGATCGGTTTGCCGTATGGCGCCACGCATGGGAGTTTACGCAGTCTACCGGCTATCAGCAAAGCCGCACCATGTCAGCCGTTGCCTCGGGCGGTCTGTTCGGTGTGGGGCCGGAGGAGAGCTGGCTGAAATATGTCGGCGCCGCCAACACCGACCTTGTATTCGGTGTGGTTTCGGAAGAATTCGGTTTTCTCCTGTCGCTGTGCGCCGTGGCCGTCATTCTGATTCTCGCTGTTTTCGCACTGGAATCCGCCGCCGTGGCACGCTCCACCTTCTACACGATCGTTTCCTGTGCCACGGCCGCTATGTTTGTTTTTCAGGTAATGCTCAATGTATTCGGCGCGGTGGATCTGCTGCCGCTGACCGGCGTCACCTTCCCCTTCGTGTCCATGGGTGGTTCCAGTATGATGGCCTGTTGGGGATTACTGGCCTTTTTGAAAGCCGCCGATACCCGGCAGAATGCCAGCTTTATTCTGCGTCTGCCGAAGAAAGTTCCCAAGCCTGCCGCTGCGGAGCCTGTTTCCCCACCGCAAGCCAAGGTGCAGAGCGGATTCTTCTCCGATATGCCGGATATACCCGTGGATGAGATCTTCGGAAAGGAGGAACCGTAATGAAGCAAGTCAAGCAGCGCACATTTCTCATTTTATTTCTCGTTTTGATGTTGGCTTTCGGCACCATATGGTTTTGCGTGAAATATGTGACGCAAGGCAGCCGGTGGGCTTCCTTTTCCGCCAACGATCACGCTTTCACCGACGGGCTTCTCTCCTCCGGTCAGGTTCTCGATCGCAACGGCGTGGTTCTTTATGATGCATCGTCGCAGTCTTATAACGAGGATGGTGTCATCCGTGAGGCGACACTGCACGCAGTCGGTGACGAATGGGGCAATATTTCCACCTCCGCACTGTCATTCTTCCGCGATCACCTGGTGGGCTTTAACCCTGTCACCGGCACCGCCGGCGGCGGACACAAGCTGTATTTGACCATTGACTCCGAGCTGAACAAAACCGCCTACGAGGCGCTTAACGGCCGTAAAGGCGTGGTGGCCGTATACAATTACGAAACCGGCGACATCCTTTGCATGGTCTCCGCTCCTGCCTATGACCCTGCCGATCCGCCCGACATTTCCGATGATGACGAGCAGTACAGCGGCGTCTATCTCAACCGTTTCCTGTCGGGTCTCTATACCCCGGGCTCGGTATTTAAGATCGTCACCACTGCCGCGGCGCTGGAAAACATCCCCGATGTGCAGGAACGCACCTTTACCTGCACCGGCCGCACGGAAATCGGCGGCGATGTCATCACCTGCCCGTATGTCCACGGCACCATGGATTTTGAGGAGGCGCTTGCCAACTCCTGCAACTGCGTTTTTGCGCAGCTTGCCGTAGAGCTGGGCGGCGACACCCTGCAGCATTATGCCCGGGATGCCGGGCTGTTATCGGCACACAAGGTCAGCGGCATCGGCACGGAATCCGGTTCCTTTGAGATCGGCAACGACAATCAGTTGGGCTGGTCGGGTATCGGCCAGTATCACGATCTGGTGAATCCGTGTGCCATGATGACGCTGATGGGCGCCATTGCCGCAGACGGCAAGGCAGCACAGCCCCATCTGATCGCCAGGGAGACCTCCATGTCCGGCCTTTCCCTGATTGACTCCGAAAAAGTGACTGTCGGCAAGCCCGTCTGGTCTGCCGACACCTATGCCGCATTGCGCAGCATGATGCGCAGCAATGTACTGCTCACCTACGGGCAGGACCGGTTCGGTGATCTGGCCGTATGCGCCAAGTCCGGCACCGCCGAGGTGGAGGAGGGCAAATCGCCTCACGCCTGGTTCACCGGCTTTATCGACGATGCCGATCATCCGCTGGCCTTCGTCGTTCTTGTGGAAAACGGCGGCGGCGGGGCAAGCGTGGCCGGATCGATCGCCGCGACTATATTACAGGAAGCCGTAAGCAGGGATTAAATCATGAGCAGAAATTTTATGAAAAAACTATCCAAAACCTCCTCCCTGCACTATGCAAAGCTGGTTTTTCGCTCTGTCTTGTTTTTGACCGCATTGGTCATCTATCTATTGGACCGTCTTCGCGCCATTCCGCAGCATCCGATCGACGGATTCGCCCGGCATCCGGGACTGTACCTTTTTATATGGGTCATTTTTGCCGTGGAGATGGTGCTGCGTTTCTTCCCCTCCGGCATAGAGAGCATGGGATGTCAGAAGCAGTTTCCGAAAAATTATCAGCCCGCCGCCGCGCCTGCCGCAGCCCGGAACGACAGGCGCTCCCTCCCGGCGATTGCCATTGCGTGGATCATGCTCAACGGCATCATCGGCGTGCTGTACTTCACGCGCCTTATCGACCGCAGTATTCTCCTGCTGATCTGTCTGGCCTATTCCGTGTGCGACATGATCTGTATTCTGTTTTTCTGTCCGTTCCAAACATGGTTTATGAAGAACAAATGCTGTGTGACCTGCCGCATTTATAACTGGGACTATGCCATGATGTTTACGCCGCTCCTGTTTATCCCCTCGCTGTTTAACTGGAGCCTGCTGGCACTGGCCATTGCGCTGCTGATCAAGTGGGAGTGGATCTATCACAGGCATCCGGAGCGCTTTTATGAAGAAAGCAACGATGCCCTGCGCTGCGCCAATTGTCGGGAGCACCTATGCCATCACAAAAAACAGCTGCAGGAATTGCACCGTAAATTGCGGCTTTTGCGAAAAGAACAAGCGGACTGATGTAATCAGTCCGCTTGTTCTTTTCGCCTGTCTTTACTTTTCTACGCGGAATGTATAGACTGTGCCGTCGACCACATCCGTCATGTCGGCGCCTGTCATAGCGTATTCGCCGTCCACATAGAATGCCCAGTAGACGCCGTCTTTATTGTAGTCTGCTGTTATGCCGTTGACCGTCTTGATGTACAGGCCGTAATCGCCCTCCTCGCCGTCAATGACACCCAGCTTCTGCAGGGCCTCGCCTACGGTTTTCTCATTGGTCTGTACGGTGAACTTCACCGTGTTGCCATCAGCATCAACGACTTCGGTCACAAAGGACTTCTCGCCCTCACCAATGGTTGCGCCGTCTTCGATTACTTTATTTCCTGCGGGCTGACCGGCATTTCCGCCGCAGCCCACCAGGGACAGCAGCATAAGTACCGACAGGAACAGCGGTAAAAAACGCTTCATGATATTTTCCTCCTTATTCATTGCGGCTGCCAATCAGCAGGCAGCCGTTTTTCACCGATACGATCATCGGATTGCCGACAAAATGATTGCTCACGCCCAAGGGAAAATCAGCAGACAAGGTAACATCCGCCACCTCATACTTTCCGCCGAGAATCGAAACCCCTTCCGCATCTGCGCCCAGGCAAAACACAGACAGAATACCGGACGGGCGTGCCTCAAAGGTCATTGTGCCATTATAAAGTGCCGTGTATACCTCCCCATCTCCGTAAAGCCGGCCCCGTGCGCCGTGTTTGGCAAGATAGAGCAGGGCCTGCAGATTGGCGATGGTGTGATCGGTGCGCCGGCCGCCCATACCCCCGTAAAGGTGAAATTCGGTTTCACCGCGCCCCAGTGCGTCCTTGATGGCCAGCATCATATCCGTGTCGTCCTTTTCCACGGGAAAGCGCTTAACACAGGGGAAATCGGGCACCTCCTGCAGCGAGTCAAAATCGCCCATCAAAACCGTGGGGCGGATGCCGCAGCGCTGACAGACCGCCCAGCCGCCGTCTGCGGCAATGACATAGTCATCCTGCTGCGGTTGGCTCTGCAGGCCGTAAAAACCGCCTGCCCCGAAGATATAACAGGCCATCCGTCCGCCTCCCCTCTTTCCCATGGTTACGGTACATTATAACCACAAATCCCACAAATTACAAGCCTGTTTTCCGTTGAAAAAATTTGTCGAAGGTGTATAATAAAGGAAAGACAGGGAGGTGTTCTATGGAACTGCAGCATGTTTATCGAAATACCTATGCGGCGGTGGGCGCCACGGCGCTGATGCCGATTTATAAGCTGAACGACACGGACATTGTTCTTCTGGACACAGGCTATGCCAGGCTGGATCGCAGCGCATTGACCAAGCTGCTTGACGGCAGCGGTTTCCGGCTGAAGGGCATTATCTGTTCCCACGCGCATTTTGACCACACCGGCAACACCCGCTATTTACAGGAGCGTTACGGCTGTCCTGCCGCGGCGCAGATCATCGAGGCCGGTATTTCCGTCAATCCCGACGCTTACCGCGCCAATTATGTGGCGTTGACCTACGGAAAAAGCCGCGAGTATTTTCTGGAGGAGTGCTTCACGGCCGATGTCATCATTCCTGCCGATGCCACATCTCTCGATTTTTGCGGCGTGCGTTTCGGCATTTTACAGTTGCCCGGCCACAGCGCCGGACACATCGGCATTGTCACGCCCGACGGTGTCGCCTATTTGGGCGACTGTCTGATCAGTCAAAGCGAAATCGACAATGCTAAGCTGCCCACCTCCATGTTCATCGCCCGCGATCTGGAGAGTAAGCGTTCCCTCCATGCATTGGATTGTCCGGCCTATATTATCGCGCACAAAGAGATCCTCACGGATATTCATGACCTGATCGACCGAAACATTTCTTTTTTGCAGGAAAAAGAGCGGGAAATACTGGACTGCCTGCGTGACGGCATGACATTTTCCGATTGGATCTATAATTTCTGCAAGCAGGAGAATATCCTCACACGCAATGAGCTGAAATTCAGCATTGTGGAGCGCAATTTTTCCAATTACGCAGCCTATCTCACAGATACCGGCAAAATTGAGGTCCGCCGCGAGTTTTGTGCGAAAAAATACTACCACGCCTGACGGAGCGGTATTCTCAGGCGCTTGTTTATCAGACGATACGCCGATGCGAAGGGAATACCTGATCGCATTACCGCCTGTCAACAGGATTCCCTGCGGCGGAAAACGGCAACCGTTCCCATAAAATACGGCAGGCACGGCTAATTATGATTTTTGGTTGTTGAATATGACATTTTATTGCGTTTCGTTTTTGTTATTGTCGCCAAAAATCAAAATTAGGTGACTTATTTTTGGATTTCTCCGATTCGCTTGTTTACTTTTTCGCACTTTTGTGCTTTAATAACAAGGTAAGGAAGTATGTACAAGTATCGGTCATTCCTCACTACGGGATGAATGAAACTTTGAAGCAGAAAACGGTTTTACAATATTTACTGCGTACACAGGCTGTCTCCCTCACGGGGATTCCCGTGATACGGCGCATTGTGTTCGTATAAGCATTAGGAGATACCAAGCTATGAAAAATGTGAAAGTACTGATCGGCAACTACGGCAGCGGCAAAAGTGAATTGGCGCTGAACTTTGCTATGCAGGCCGCTGCGCGCGGGGAAAAGACCGAGCTGATCGATCTGGATATGGTGAACACCTACTTCCGTCTGACCGAGCGCGGCAAAATGGTCGAGCAAAAGGAAATCCGTCTGGTTTCCCCCAATTTTGCCTGTTCCGGCATTGAGACGCTTTCTCTCCCTGCCGAGGTGGCCTCCGCTTTCGTGTTGGATTGGGACAGCGTCATCTTCGATGTGGGCGGTGACGATGTGGGCGCCACCGCATTGGGCCGCTATCATGAGGATTTTATGGCGCTGGAGCCCGGGGCACTGGAGGTCCTGAATGTGGTCAATATCCGCCGTCCCCTGTCCAGCACCGTGGAGAAGATTCTTCGTCTTCAGGAGGGTATGCAGGCTCACGCACGCCTACCTATCACCGGCATGATCAATAATGCCAACCTGGCCACCATGACCGGTGTGGAGGAACTGCGGGATGGCTATGAGGTGCTGAAGGAGGTTTCCGACATTACGGGCATTCCCGTTGCCTATACCACCGGTAAAAAGGAGTTCCTTGATGCCTTTCTGGCGGAAAATCCTGACCCCAAGTATGTGGGTAAGCCTATTGCCATCGATATGTATATGCACCGTGACTGGGACAGCTACATTCAGTACGGTCTGAATACGACCGATCCCAGAAAGGAAATGTATTAATATGCGCAACCCCCAGTAATGGGAAAAAATAAGCAATTCATGAAAAAAAAGGAAAGAGGTGTAAAGAGTGGTAAAACTTACAATCGACGAAATCCTGTGCAAAGGTTGCGGTCTGTGTGTGAGAGCTTGCCCCAAGGGCATCCTTGCATTGTCCAAGACTAAGATCAACGCAAAGGGTTATCACCCCGCTGAGCTCACCGATGCGGCATCTTGCATTGGCTGCGCTTCCTGCGCAAAGACCTGCCCCGATGTGGTAATTCGTATTGAAAAAGACTAAGGAGGAAACAACATGGCTTTGACTCTTATGAAGGGTTCCGAGGCTATTGCGGAGGCTGCCATTCGTGCCGGTGCCCGCTATTTCTTCGGTTACCCCATCACTCCGCAGACGGAAATTCCCGAATACATGTCTGCTCGTATGCCCGAAATCGGCGGCTGCTTCCTGCAGGCCGAGTCCGAGGTGGCAGCTATCAACATGGTGTACGGCGCAGCCGGTACCGGCGCCCGTGTCATTACCTCTTCTTCCAGCCCCGGCGTGTCCCTGAAGCAGGAAGGTATCTCCTACTGCGCAGGCGCTAAAGTCCCCGCTGTCATCATCAACGTGATGCGCGGCGGCCCCGGTCTGGGTAACATTCAGGCTTCCCAGGGCGACTATTTCCAGGGCGTCAAGGGCGGCGGCAACGGTGACTATCACCTGCTGACCTTCGCTCCCTCTTCCGTGCAGGAAGCCATCGACCTGATGATGATCGCTTATGATAAGGCTGAGAAGTATCGTATTCCCGTTCTGTTCCTGGCTGACGGTATCATCGCGCAGATGATGGAGCCTGTGGAGCTGCCCGAGATGGTCGACTATAAGGTCGATCCTGAAAAGAAGCCCTGGGCCTGCACCGGCTGGAAGCCCGGCGACGATCCCAAAAAGCGCGGTATCATCAACTCCATCTACATCGACACCGAGAGCCTGGCCATACATAACGATGATCTGCAGGCCATGTATAAGGAAGTCGTTGCTAACGAGCAGCAGTGGGAAGAGTACAACTGCGAAAACGCTGAGTACATCATCACCGCTTTCGGTACCGTCGCCCGTATCGCAAAGAGCGCTATTGCCGAGCTGAAGGCCAAGGGCATCAATGTCGGTCTGCTGCGTCCCATCACTGTATGGCCCTTCCCCTATGACGCTGTCACGAAGGTCGTTTCTCAGGATTCCGTCAAGGCTGTCCTGGATGTGGAGCTGAACGAAGGCCAGATGCTTGAGGATGTCAAGCTGGCTATCAACGGTGCCAAGACGGTTGACTTCTTCGGTCATTGCGGCAGCCAGATGCCCACCACCGACGAGATCGTCAATAAGATTCTCAGCATGAAGGAGGGTAAATAAGATGGCTGTTGTATTTGATAAGACCAAGCTCCTGACGGATAAGGTTTTCCATTATTGCCCCGGCTGCGGCCACGGTATTATTCATCGTCTGGTCGCCGAGGTCATCGAGGAGATGAACCTGGACGGCAAGGTGATCGGTATCGCCCCTGTGGGCTGCTCCGTGTTCGCCTATGACTATTTTAACTGCGATATGTACGAAGCCGCTCACGGCCGTGCACCCGCTGTCGGCACCGGTATCAAGCGCGCTGTCGGCAAGGACACCCTGGTGTTTACCTATCAGGGCGACGGCGACCTGGCTTCCATCGGTACCGCTGAGATCGTTCACGCCGCTCACCGCGGTGAGAAGATCACCACCATCTTCGTCAACAATGCCATTTACGGTATGACCGGCGGCCAGATGGCTCCCACCACCCTGATCGGCCAGAAGGCCACTACCTGTCCTGCCGGCCGCAGTGAGGAGTGGTCCGGTCTGCCCATCAAGATGTGCGAGATGCTCGCCGCTGTCCCCAGCTCCTACTATATTGAGCGTGTTGCCGTGAATAACACGGTCAACATCAATAAGACCAAGAAGGCCATTGCCAAGGCTTTCAAGTATCAGATGGAAGGTAAGGGCTTCTGCATGGTCGAGGTTCTGTCCCCCTGCCCCACCAACTGGGGTCTGTCTCCCACCGAGGCGATGAAGTGGCTGGAAGAGAACATGATTCCTTACTATCCTCTGGGCGTATTCAAAGACAAGGAGGCCGAGTAATATGGAAAAAACCTTCATTTTTGCCGGTTTCGGCGGTCAGGGTATGCTCCTGATCGGTAAGTTCATGGCTATGTCCTGCATGCTGGATGGCAAGCACGTTTCCTGGCTGCCCTCTTACGGCCCCGAGATGCGCGGCGGCACCGCCAACTGCTCCGTTATCGTTTCCGACGAACCCGTTGCCTCTCCCCTGGTGGACAAGGCTGACGTGATCGTTGCTATGAACCGTCCTTCTCTGGATAAGTTCGAAGGTTCCGTGAAGCCCGGCGGCGTTTTGGTCATCAACAGCAGCATCATCGACCGCAAGGCCGTCCGCGACGACATCACGGTCGTTTATTGCGATGCCAACGGCATTGCCGAGTCCATCAACAACCCCAAGGGCGCGAACGTGGCGATCCTGGGCGCTGTCATGCAGGCTTGCCCTGTCACTTCCGTTGACAGCATGATGGAAGCAATCCGCATTGAGCTCGGTGAGCGCAAGGCGAAGTTCCTGCCCGGCAACAAGGCTGCTCTGCTGGCCGGTATGGAAGCGACCAAGTAATATATCACAAGCAAATTTCCGTTAAACTTCCGGCGTCCGAAAGGCGCCGGAAGTTTTTACATTTTTTCATGCTAAAAACGCGATTTTATTATAAAAATCCATAAATAATCCGCAAAAAAGGAGATCCTTTCGGATCTCCTTTTTATTACTCTATGGTTTATTTTACAGGCTCTCGGCCACAGCGACAGCCACAGCGACGGTAGCGCCGACCATGGGGTTGTTGCCCATGCCCAGGAAGCCCATCATCTCCACATGGGCCGGGACGGAGGAGGAACCTGCGAACTGCGCATCACTGTGCATACGGCCCATGGTATCGGTCATGCCGTAGGAAGCGGGACCTGCCGCCATATTGTCCGGATGCAGGGTACGGCCCGTACCGCCGCCGGAGGCCACGGAGAAATACTTCTTGCCCTGCTCGATGCACTCCTTCTTGTAGGTGCCGGCCACGGGATGCTGGAAGCGTGTGGGGTTTGTGGAGTTACCGGTGATGGACACATCCACGCCCTCGCTGTGCATGATGGCAACGCCCTCACGGACATCGTCGGCACCGTAGCAGCGAACATTGGCGCGCTCGCCTTCGGAGTAGCGGATCTCGCGGACGATCTTCAGCTCGCCGGAGAAATAGTCAAACTGGGTCTGCACATAGGTGAAGCCGTTGATGCGGGAAATAATCTGTGCAGCGTCCTTGCCCAGACCGTTCAGAATCACGCGCAGCGGCTCCTTACGGGCCTTATTGGCGTTCTTCACAATACCGATCGCGCCTTCCGCCGCAGCGAAGGACTCGTGACCGGCCAGGAAGGCGAAGCACTTGGACTCCTCGCTCAGCAGCATCGCGCCCAGATTGCCGTGGCCCAGACCGACCTTACGGTCATCGGCTACGGAGCCGTCGATGCAGAAGGCCTGCAGGCCGACGCCGATCATCTTGGCCGCTTCGGCAGCGTTCTTCACACCGGCCTTGAGCGCAATAGCAGCGCCCACGGTGTAAGCCCAGCAGGCGTTCTCAAAGCAGATGGGCTGAATGCCCTTAACGATTTCATAGGGATCAAAGCCCTTGGCCCGGCAGATCTCGCGGCACTCTTCCACGGAGGAGATACCGTACTGAGCGAGGACGCCGTTGATCTTATCGATTCTTCTTTCGTAACTTTCAAACAATGCCATTTTTTTCGTCCTCCTCTCTTATTCCTGACGCGGGTCAATATACTTGGCGGCGCCCTCAAACTGGCCGTAATGGCTCTTTGCCTTCTCCAGCGCAGTGTTGGCGTCGTCGCCCTTCTTGATGAAGTCCATCATCTTGCCCAGGCTGATAAACTCGTAGCCGACGATCTCATCGTCCTTGTTCAGCGCCAGACGGGTCACATAACCCTCGGCCATTTCCAAATAGCGGGGGCCTTTTTCCTTGGTGGCGAACATAGTGCCCACCTGAGAGCGCAGACCCTTGCCCAGGTCCTCCAGACCGGCACCCACAGCCAGACCGCCCTCGGAGAATGCGGACTGGGTGCGGCCATAGACGATCTGCAGGAACAGTTCGCGCATGGCGGTGTTGATGGCATCGCATACCAGGTCAGTGTTCAGTGCTTCCAGAATGGTCTTGCCGATCAGGATCTCGGAGGCCATCGCGGCGCTGTGCGTCATGCCGGAGCAGCCGATAGTCTCCACCAGCGCCTCCTCGATGACACCGTTCTTCACATTCAGCGTCAGCTTGCAGGCGCCCTGCTGGGGAGCGCACCAACCGACACCGTGCGTAAAGCCGGAAATATCGGAGATTTCCTTGGCCTGGACCCACTTGCCCTCTTCGGGAATGGGAGCAGGACCGTGATAAGCGCCCTTAGCGACAGGACACATATGCTGAACCTCGGTCGTATAAATCATAATAACGATTTCCTTTCTGTGATTTATTTTTGGATATTTGCGGGGTATTATATCAAATCAAAATTGATTCTCAACAAAGTATTCGCGCCTTCAGCGGGCAACAAAGCCGATCTTGCGGTAGACCTTGCTCAAGGTCTTGTTGGCCAAATACTGCGCCCGCTGCGCGCCCTCCTTGTAGACGCTTTCCAGGTACGCCTTGTCAGCGATCATACGCTCGGACTCCTCGCGGATGGGCCGCAGCAGCTCCACCACGGCCTCGCCCACAGCAGGCTTGAAGATCCCGTAACCCCGGCCTTCAAATTCAGCTTCCGCCTCCTCAATGGTCTTGCCGGTGGCGGTGCAGTAGATGGTCAACAGGTTGGAGATACCGGCCTTGTTGACCTTGTCGAACTTCACGGCGGTCTCGCAGTCGGTGACAGCGCGCTTGAACTTACGCATGATGTCCTCCGGCTTATCCATCAGAAACACGCAGCCGTCGGGATCGGACTTGCTCATCTTATTGCCGGGATCGCCCAGGCTCATCACGCGGGCGCCCATTTGGGGAATAAACGGTTCGGGCAGGGTAAAGGTGTCGCTGTATACGCCGTTGAAGCGCTGGGCAATATCGCGGGTCAGCTCCACATGCTGCTTCTGATCCTCGCCCACCGGCACCAGATCCGCCTGATACAGCAGAATGTCCGCCGCCATCAGCACGGGGTAAGTAAACAGGCCCGATGTAATGTTATCGGCATGCTGCTTGGCCTTGGCCTTAAACTGGGTCATGCGGCTGAGCTCACCGAACTGGGTATAGCAGCCCAATACCCAGCCCAACTCCGCGTGCTGGGGCACATGGCTCTGGATGAACATGATGTTCTTCTTGGGGTCCAGACCGCAGGCAATATACTGTGCCAGTTGGTTGACGCTGCGCTTGCGCAGCAAGGCCGGCTCCTGACGGACGGTAATGGCGTGCATATCCACGATGCAGTACAAGCAGTCATACTCATCCTGCAGTGCCACCCAATTCTTGATGGCACCCATATAAGAGCCCAGTGTCAGTTCACCGGAGGGTTGAATGCCGCTGAAAATCCGCTTTTTCTTCTCTTCCACAATAATGACCTCGCCTTCTATTGCCTCCCCATTTGCATGGGGAGCCTTTATCTGAACACCGAGCCAAACTGCCCCAGTATCACTATGTTGCTTTATCTTACCATGTTTTTGTGGGAAATGCAACGGAAATACGCAATCAATATTGACTTTTTTCCAGTATTAAATATAATATATAAGTAATTTTTTTGCTTTTTGATCATCACGCAACAGGAGGATGTCGATGGATAGGAACTATTTTGAGGAGATGGAAGCCAAAATCCCCCACGGTAAAGTGCGTACGCGTTTTGCGCCTTCTCCCACCGGCTATATGCATGTGGGCAATCTGCGCACGGCGCTGTATACCTGGCTGATTGCCCGCGCTGCAGGCGGCACATTCATTCTGCGCATTGAGGATACCGATCAGGGCCGCTATGTGGACGGCGCTGTGGAGGTGATCTACCGCACCATGGCGCAATGCGGTCTTGACCATGATGAGGGGCCCGATGTGGGCGGTCCCGTGGCTCCCTATATTCAGTCCGAGCGCCGTGACACCTACGGTAAGTATGCCCGTCTTTTGGTGGAAAAAGGCGGCGCTTACTACTGTTTCTGCGAAAAGACGGAGTCGGAAGAGGATGCCGGTGCGTTCAACCGCGCCGCCGACCCCTGCCGTGATCTGCCTATGGAGGAAGTACAGGCCAAGCTGGATGCCGGTATGCCCTATGTGATCCGCCAGAAGATCCCCACCGAGGGAACCACCACCTTCCATGACGCCATTTTCGGTGACATCACGGTGGAAAACAGCACGCTGGACGACCAGGTGCTGTTAAAGCGCGACGGTCTGCCCACCTATAACTTTGCCAATGTGATCGACGACCATCTGATGGGCATTACCCATGTGGTGCGCGGCAGCGAATATCTTGCCTCGGCACCCAAATATAACCTGCTGTACGAATCCTTCGGTTGGGAGGTTCCCACCTATGTCCATTGCTCCCCTGTCATGCGCGACAGCCAGAACAAAATGTCCAAGCGTCACGGCGATCCCTCCTATGAAGATCTGATTGCACAGGGCTATCTGACGGAGGCTGTGCTCAACTATGTGGCGCTGTTGGGCTGGTCCCCCAAGGGTGAGCAGGCAGAGCAGGAAATTTTCTCGCTGGAGGAGCTGGTCAAGGCCTTTGATATCACCGGCATTTCCAAGTCCCCTGCCATTTTTGACCGCGTGAAGCTGGACCATTTCAACGCTGTCTATCTGCGCAATCTGTCCGCCGAGGCATTTTGCAAGGTTGCCGAGCCTTATATCCGCCAAAGTGTGAAGGGTGATTTTGACATGGCCGCCATTGCCGCACTGCTGCAGGCACGCTGCGAGCGTCTGACCGACATTCCCGAAAAGGTGGATTTTTTCGACGCGCTGCCGGCATACGATGTGTCGTTCTACACCAACAAAAAATCCAAAACCGATCCTCAGATTTCCCTGAAAATGCTGGAGGCCGCCGTGCCCATGCTGGAGGCGCTGGATGAGTGGACGGTGGAAAATATCCACGACGGACTGATTGATCTGGCCGCCAGGCTGGAGGTTAAGAACGCCACGCTGATGTGGCCTGTACGCATTGCCGCAGCCGGCAAGCCGGTTACGCCCGGCGGCGCCGTGGAGATCTGCCACATTCTCGGTAAGGACGAAACCATTCGCCGCCTGAAAGCCGGCATGGCCATGCTCGCCTCATGTTGAAGCGACAGTATGCTGCGCTGCGGCAGTTTTACAGCAGCGATTTCCGTCACGATCTGATCATGACAACCGTGGCTTTCGGTGCGTTGGTTTTGATCAGTTTCTTTGCCGGATTCTTTATGCCTGATTTGGCAAATAACATGGTGGAGCAGTTTATCCAACAACTGGCAGATCTGGGCGTGCAGGAGGCGGACGGCTCCATCAGCGCCATGATGCTCTTCGCCAATAATATGCGGGCGATGATCGTGTCTATCTGCTACGGATTTATTCCCTTCATCCGCCTGCCTGCCCTTTCTCTCGGTCTCAATTCCGTTCTCCTGGGCCTGTTTGCCGCCTACTATGTCCATAATGGTTTTTCCCTGTTGGCCTATTTGGCCGGTATCCTGCCCCACGGTATTTTTGAGCTGCCCGCCCTCGTCATTTCTCTCAGCTGCGGTCTGTACCTATGCCGCTGTATCACGGAAAGCATCCGCAGCAAGGAAAAGAAAAACAACATTGTGGGCGAGACCGTAAAGCAAATTATGCGTGTCATTGCCTTCCAGGTTGCTCCCCTGCTTCTGGCGGCAGCCTTTGTAGAAGCGTATATTACACCGCGTATTTTGAATTTATTCCTATAAAACGGCCGCATCGGCGGCGAAAGGAGCTTACAATGAACAAGACAATCAAGAACATTCCCGAACTGTTTGGCAGCATGGTGTTTAACGAACAGAAAATGCGTCAGCGTCTGCCCGCAGCCGTCTATGATGCCTGGCAGCAATGCTTGATTCACGGCACTTCATTGGATCGCTCCATTGCATCCGAAATTGCCAATGCCATGAAAGACTGGGCCATTGAAATGGGCGCCACGCACTATACCCATTGGTTCCAGCCGATGACCGGCATTACCGCCGAGAAGCACGACAGTTTCATCTCTCCCGTCAACCGCGATAAGATCATCATGGAGCTGAGCGGCAAGGAATTATCCCGCGGTGAAGCAGATGCTTCCAGCTTCCCCTCCGGCGGTCTGCGTGCCACCTTTGAAGCCCGCGGCTACACTGCCTGGGACCCCACTTCCTACGCTTTTGTCAAGGACAAAACGCTCTATATCCCCACCATTTTCTGCTCTTACGGCGGTGAAACCCTGGACAAAAAGACGCCGCTGCTGCGCTCCATGTACCTGCTGGATAAGGAGTGCATCCGTATTCTGCGTCTGTTCGGCAACACCGAAGCGCAGCATGTTACTCCTCAGGTCGGACCGGAGCAGGAGTATTTCCTCATCGACAAGGAAATGTATAAGCGGCGTGAGGATCTGATGCTGTGCGGACGCACGCTGTTCGGCGCCAAGCCTCCCAAGGGTCAGGAGCTGGACGACCACTATTACGGCGCTATTAAGCCCCGTGTGGCCGCCTTCATGCACGAGCTTGACGAGGAGCTGTGGAAGGTTGGCGTACTGGCGAAAACGGAGCATAACGAGGTGGCGCCTGCCCAGCACGAAATTGCTCCGGTGTATACCGACGCCAATACCGCCTGCGATCATAACCAGTTGACCATGGAGTTTTTGAAGAAGGTGGCCGACCGCCATAATCTGGTCTGCCTGCTCCATGAAAAACCCTTTGCCGGCGTCAACGGCAGCGGCAAGCACGATAACTGGTCCCTGGCCACCGATACCGGCGAGAATCTGCTCAAGCCCGGCAAGACGCCCAGCCAGAATGCGCAGTTTTTGCTGTTTCTGGCAGCCTTTATCAAGGGCGTGGACGAATATCAGGATATGCTGCGCTGCTGCGTATCCTATCCCGGCAATGACCACCGTCTGGGCGGCAACGAAGCGCCTCCCGCCGTGGTGTCCGTCTTTTTGGGCGATGAGCTGACTGCGATTCTCGAGTCCATTATCAGCGGCACCAAGTATGTGGATGTGACGAAAAAGAAGCTGGAAATCGGCGTGGACACCCTGCCTGAAATCCCGCAGGATACCACGGACCGCAACCGCACCTCTCCCCTCGCCTTTACCGGCAATAAGTTTGAGTTCCGTATGCTGGGCTCTTCCCAGTCCATCGCCAGTCCCAATGTGGTGCTCAACACCATTATGATCGAGCAGCTGCATCAATTTGCCGATATTCTGGAGCAGGCAGACGATTTCCAGAGCGCGCTGCAAAGGCTCCTGCATGACACCTTCCGCGATCATCAGCGTATCATCTTTAACGGCAACGGCTATGACGACGCCTGGGTGGAGGAAGCAGAGCGCCGCGGTCTGAGCAACCTGCATGACACGGTGGATTGTATGCCCGCCTACATCAGCGAGAAAAATATTGCGCTGTTTTCCAAATACGGCATTCTCTCCGAGGCGGAAATGCACGCCCGTTATGAGATCCATCTGGAAAACTACTGCAAGGTCAATTCCATTGAGGCCAATACCCTGCTGGATATGTCCCGCCGCCACATTCTGCCGGCTGTGTTCGCCTATTCCGACGCTCTTTCCAAGACCATCTTCCGCAAGCGTGAAATTGTCGGTTCGGCAAATGCGGAGCACAGCACGCTGCAGCGTTTGACCGTCTTGACGGACAGTCTGTACGAGCTGTGCAATGAGCTGCAGGATGCACTGGATCACGCGCCCGCCATCGTCGGCGACATCCGCTCCGCGAGCTATTCCCGTGATGAGATCTTTTCCCGTGTCAGGAAGGCCGGCAGCGTGATCGGCGAGCTGGAATCCCTCACCGGCGCTTCCTACTGGCCCTATCCCACCTATGCCGATATACTGTTCTCTGTGTAAGAAAAAAATTCCGGAAGCTCATGCTTCCGGAATTTTTTCATTGCCCTTTTTCTTTTCACGCACAAAGTGTACCGTCAAACCCACCATGTAGACCACGCTGATGTACCCGAAAAACGGAAAAACCGTGCCCACCAGGTCGCCGAAGCCTATCAGGCTGCCGGCCCAGATAAACACACCCAATGCCAGGCAAACCGTCTTTTTCTTCTTCATCAAGTTTGGTTTCTTCTGCTCCATATAGGTCGTCAATGCCACCAAAGAGCCTAAGGAATTGCAGAACATGGCAATCAGCATCATCAGCCCGTAGCAGCCGCCTAAAATGGGGTTGAGTTGGCTTGCCAGTGCCACCATCGGCAGCTCCGCTTCTGTTGCCGGGGGGAAAATAGCCAGAGAACCCAGTACGGAAAACGCCACGCCTGTCAGCAGAAGGCCGGATAAAATCATGCCGGCATATACGGTCTTTTCTTGCTTCACCAGTTTTCCCACCGGTGTCATAATACCGATACCGCCCAGGAAATTATAGGACACAAATGTCAGCGCCGCAATCAGCCAGTTCGGTGTCAAAGGGTTGGTATTCGTATTGGTCAAACGGAAGATGTTGTGCAAATCGAATTGACAAAATGCTATTACCGCAAACAAAATGGTGGCTCCCACCAAAATGGGGATCAGCATAGCAAACGTCCGGATCATGCCGCTGATCCCCAACAGGGTGATCAGTACCACCGCCGCGGCAAAAGCCAATCCGCCCAGCCATGCAGGAACGGCAAAGAGCTGGTGTAACAGTGCCGCCACACCGGCCGTCATAATCACCGTTGTGCACAGCAGCATTCCCGCCATAATCAGTCCCGCAGCCGTCCGCAGCCAGGGTATATCCCATGGCACCAACAGCCGATCCACCGCCTCACAGCCTGTCATCTGTGTCAGGCGAATCAACATGATCCCCAACATCACAAACAGGCCGATCGCGATCACAAATCCCACATATCCCCAGTTGCCGAAGGAGCCGAAAAACTGCCACAGCTCCTGTCCGGACACATAACCGGCCCCTAAAAAACAGCCTGCATAGGTAAATGCAAGCGGTATCGCTTTCAACTCTTTCAATGACTCACCTCATTTGGACTAATCTGCCTCATTCAGTGTACCCTTTGCCTCATTTCGCGTCAACCCCATTTCACAGAAAAATTTTTATTGAATCATTCACCGATTTTGTTGACGATTTGATTATTACGTTGTATAATACTATCTATAAGCAAAAGGAATTGTGCATTTTCGCAAAAATAGACGGAGGAGGCATATTTTTTATGATTTGTACAATTGATGGCATTCTGGAGGCCGCCAAGCAAGGCACTACCGGTGTGATTGCCGTGGCCGCCGCCCACGATGAGCCGGTCATCGAAGCGGTGGTAGAAGCCCGCAAGGAGGGGATCGCCACGCCCATTCTGGTGGGCCATGTGGAGGAGATCAGCGCCATGCTGGCCAAGCTGGGTGAAGACCCCGCCGCTTACGAGATCATCGCCGGCGATACCGATCAGGATTGCGCGGCCAAGGCCGTGGCACTTTGTGCCCAGGGCAAGGCCAATTTCCTGATGAAGGGCATTTTGGGCACTGCCGATCTGATGCGCGCGGTGTTTAATAAAGAGTGCGGTCTGCGCACCGCCCACCTGACCACCCATTGTATGTTCTATGAAATTCCCGCTCTGGGCCGGATGCTGATTCTGACCGACGGCGGCGTGAACACTTTCCCCGATCTGGATAAAAAGGCGGAGATCCTGGAAAATGCCGCCATGGTACTGCAGGCGCTGGGTTATGAAGAGATCAACGCCGCCTGCATCTGCGGCGCCGAGCAGGTCAATCCCAAGATTCAGTCCACGGTGGACGCCGATCTGCTCAGCAAGATGACCGATCGCTGGAGCAAGTACAACATGAATGTCTGCGGCCCCGTGGCTTTGGACCTTGCCATCAGCGAGGAGGCCTGCCACCATAAGCATTATTCCGCACCCGGCGCCGGTAAGGCCGATATTCTGATGGTACCCAACTACGAGGTAGGTAACGGTATCGGCAAAGCCGCCTCCCTGTTCGGCAACGCCAAGAACGCCGGTATCATTCTCGGCGCCAAGGTGCCCATCGTTTTGGTGTCCCGTGCTGACAGCGCCTATTCCAAGCTGGCTTCCATTGCAGCCGGCAGCGTTTTGGCCGCACGCATGAATCTGAACTGATTGTCATTCATAAATTTAAATTATAAAATAAAAAGGAGATTGTATTATGGTTAATCAAGAGTTCTATCACCTGGGTACCGCCCCCTCTGTCATTCGCCAGCTGTTTGCCTACGGTCTGCAGCAGGCCGCTGTAGTGGGCCCCGAAAATGTGTATGACTACTCTCTGGGCAACCCCAGCATCCCCGCTCCTGCCAAGGTCAACCAGTCCATCCACGAGATCGTTGACACCGTGGACTCCATCAAGCTGCACGGCTATTCCATGGCCCCCGGCTTTGAAGGCTGCCGCAACGCCGTTGCCGCCGACCTGAGCAAGCGCTTCGGTCTGGATGTGAAGGCCAGCGAGCTGTTCTTCACCTGCGGTGCCGCACCTGCTCTGATCTCCATTATCAAGGCAATGATCGTGGATAGTGACAGCGAGATCATGGCTATCGCCCCCTTCTTCCCTGAGTACCGTCCCTTCGTCACCGCCAACGGCGGTAAGCTGGTGGTCGTTCCCGCCGATACCAAGGCATTCCAGATCCATCTGGACGCCGTGGAAGAGCGCATTACCAAGAACACTCAGGCCATCATCGTCAACTCCCCCAACAACCCCTCCGGCGTCGTGTATACCGAGGAGACCCTGAAGGGTCTGGCCGCCCTGCTGGAGCGCAAGAGCGCCGAGTACGGTCATCCCATCTATATCATCGCTGACGAGCCCTACCGTGAGCTGGTGTACGGCGGCGTGAAGGTCCCCTTCATCCCCTGCCTGTATAAGAACACCATCGTCTGCTATTCCTATTCCAAGTCCCTGTCCCTGCCCGGCGAGCGTATCGGTTATGTGTATGTTCCCGGCTTCGCAGATGACAGCGATGCCGTCTATGCTGCCGTTTCCGGCGCTGCCCGTATTATGGGTCATGTCTGCCCGCCCACGCTGCTGCAGATGGTCATTGAGCGCTGCGCCGAGGAGCGCCCCGACCTGGTGGCTTACGATGAGAACCGCAACCTGCTGTATAACGCACTGACCGAAATGGGTTATGAGTGCGCCAAGCCCGACGGTGCTTTCTATCTGTTCGTGAAGGCCCCCAACGGTGACGCCAACGCTTTCTCCGAGAAGGCAAAGCTGGAGCACAACCTGCTGGTCGTTCCTGCTGACGGTTTCGGCTGCCCCGGCTTCTTCCGCCTGAGCTACTGTGTCGCCAACGACATGATTAAGCGCTCCCTGCCTGCTTTCAAGGCCATGATCGAGTCCTACAAGTAAGAATTACATAATAAATATCCCCCGGCGAAGCCGGGGGTATTTCTTTTACGGGCGAAGCCCTATGTTACCAGCCACGCCTCATGCGGCGTTGGTACGGTCTGACATTTGCATAGGTTTGCTACCAGCTGCCCGTAAACGGGCTTAGAAGTTGCCCATTGTCAGCTGTTCTCCCATCCTATCCTCCTCTAACTGATTTCGGATGTATTCTTCAATTTTCTTTGCATTCTTGCCCACGGTATCCACATAGTAGCCGCGACACCAAAATTCGCGGTTTCTGTACTTGTACTTTAAATTTGGAAACTGTTCGTAGATCATCAGCGAGCTTTTGCCTTTCAGGTATCCCACAAAGCTCGAAACCGCGATTTTGGGTGGGATCTCAAGGAGCATGTGTATATGATCCGGGCATACTTCCGCCTCTACGATCGTCACCTTTTTCCATTCGCACAACTGCCGCAGTATTTTCCCTATCTCTCTGCGCTTCTCACCGAAAAATACTTTGCGCCGATATTTCGGCGCAAATACGATGTGATATTTGCAATTCCATTTAGGTCAGTTTACAAGGAACTACACGCAGACCGTGAAACGGGCTGCTGACAACAAACGGCGCTATGCTCCCGGCTGGGTGCATAGCACC
>SFIY01000052.1 GCA_004555205.1 Clostridiales bacterium | reverse complement strand
GTCGATGAGCTGTACCTCATGGCCGTTGACCAGTACCCGCACATCCGGAGAGAAGTAATACTTGGTGCCGGCAGCGCTCTGATTTGCCAGATAAATTTCCAATTCATGGGCATAGGTGGCTGCCTCATAGCGGGCATTTTCCAGCTTTTCACGGCTGAGATTGTTTTCCTCGTCACGGAACACAGTAAAACCCTCATAGAAGTTGCCGTTGTTGGTGGCCTCACCGTCTGCCAAAGGCGTATAGGGTGTGCCGGAGCCAAGGAGAGGCGTGGAGATCTTGAACACATTGCTGCTGCTGGCGAGGAGAGGGCTTCCGTCCTGTGTCGTCTCGCCGCTGAGGGTGAGGACACGCACGCCCATCACATCATTGGGATTCCAACCTGTCAGATCATCGGAAACCTCGCCGGCGTAGCGCAGATCGCCTTCACGGGGCTCGGCGGTCTCGATGGCAACGAGATCCACATACACGGTGTTGGGGTCACGCAGCAGCTCCATCTGATAGGAGATGACGATGCCGCATACGCTGGGCGTCTGCAGGGTGTTGGGATTCCACTCTCCGGAGGCCCAATAGCCAAACTTGTCGGCGGTATTCATGTCGCTAGATCCCACACGGTTGGTGCGGAGGGTGGCAGTGTTGGCCATATACAACCCTTCACCGCTGAGGGAGGTCGCCCGCAGGGGGAACTGGTAGCCCGTCTTGGGCTCGATGGAAAATGTTATATAGTAGTTGTCGTTGTAGAGTACCCGCTTCTCGGAGGGGTCCCAGCCGTAATCGCCCTCGTAGCGGGCGATGCGGGTCACGATATTTTCCACATAGCCATTACCGGACTGCCACTCGCCGTTATAGCTGCGGACCTGAAGACCACTCAGCTTCACCTGGGAATACTTCAGGTTGCGGCTGTTCTCCCAGTTGGGTTCGTCGATCTTCACCTCGGCGATGGGAACGGTCACCTTGATCCGGCGGGTGAAATTGAGGGTCTCTCGCACGCCGTTCTTGTTGACCAGTTCGCCCTTGTAGGTCATGGTGATGACCACGGTGCCGGGCCGGTAGGCGTACAGCTGGCCGCCCTTCACCTCTGCAATGTTGCGGTTGGAAGAAGACCAGGAGATGTCGGCGCCATTGCTGCTGGGAATGTTGGCGTTGCTGGGGTTTTTCATGGCGGAGATGGACACCTTGTTCACCGACTCGCTCATGGTATAGACGGGGGCGTTGTCCTGGGTGTGCTCCACGCCGTTGGTGAGGTTCTCACCGTTGATGGCGATATCCATACTGGTGACCCGCTTATTCACCCTCAGGTTGATGGGGTTGGCTTTCACCAGATCGGGGGCATAGACACCGCTGGCCAGTTCCACCTTTACACAGGGGATGAAGGTATAGTTGCCGGGTACCATGGCGTCCTTGTTCCGCAAGATGGCGGTGGCTGAGAAGAGCGTGCAATCCGTGGGGTCCTGGCCTTTGCCGTTTTTGTTCATTCTGACAAGAACGCCGCCATCAGACAGTTTCTCATTCCCCGACCAGGCATACATAGCGTCATAGAAGGCCTTGGGCACATTGTCCTTATAGACGATGACGCCGGGATACCATCTGGCGCCCCAGTCGCCGCTGTTGTGGACGGGGGCATAGGTGAAGATGGCACTGTTGTTCTTGTCTACCTCCATCGACTGGCAGTCGGAGGTCACCTCCAGCTTCTGGCTTGCGGAGTAGTCCTTGCCCTCCACCGAGGCGGCGGGGGAATACCAGCGCTGGCCGTTAAACTCCACGCTGGCCCGGTAGGTGCCGGAGCGGCCGTCCGTCAGCTGCAGGTTGCCCCAGCCCTCCTGGATGCCGGGGGTATTGTTGCCGGTGAGAATCTCCCACTTGCCGGTGTTTTGGTTGAGCATCTCCCACTGGACGCTGGAGGAGGTCATGCCGATCTCCTCCAGCTGCTCATCGGTGGGGGAGCGCAGCCAGACGGTTTGCCCGCTGGCGGGGATGGTGATCCGGTCGTTGGTATAGCTCCGATAGTCAGTGTTCGTAAGCTTGAACTGGATGTTGGGCATCACAAAGACTTCCTGACGGTTATAGAAGCTGTGGCGTATGCCGGTGATGTCCACACCGTCCATACAGCCCACGATGGTCTGTTTTCCCCCGGGCAGCCCGCTGAGGGAGATCCATTCACCCGCTAAAGCAGATCCGCCACTCGCCAAAGGCAGAAACTCATCGCCGCTCTGGTAGCCGAAGGTGTAACCACGGTCGGTAATGCTGGTGCTGTAGTCCGGGGTTATATCCTCACCCTTGACCTCCAGAGTGAACTCGGACGCATTCATGTCCTGCCGAACGCCGGTAATGCCGAATTTGATGTGGGACTGGTCGAAGTTGGAGGCGTAGAACCGGAATGTTGTGTCATCTATCCGGACGGCGGCTTTCTTATCATAGCCGAACCAGCTCTCCATCAGCTGACAGCGCACATCATACTGATGGCCGTTTTCCAGCTGGGGCGCGCCGGTGCCCTCCACTCTCTGGAAGGTACGCATATCCACGCTCTTATCCAGTTCATCAAAGCTGTTGCCGGTTTTGACGATCTCCTCGCTGACGGGCTGGCCGTCCATGTCGAAGATCTGCCAGATGGCCGCCACATAGTAGTAGCTATTGTTGCTATAGTCCTGGTTCAGCCAGTGCTCCTGCCCCTTGTAGTGGGGGGTGTAGCTGGCGGCGTCCAGGGTAAGGATGCGCTCATTGGAGCCCAGGCCGCTGTAGCCGAAAGAGAAGGTATCCCAGTCCGTGGGCGTAAGCTTCACGCCGGTGGGCTTGGGAGTGACCTTGATGGTCTGGCGGCCTTTGTTGCCGCCGGTGCCGGAAATCGCCACATCGGCGCCGGGGTTGAAAGTCACTTTCTGTTTATTCTTGATGGCGTAGCCGTAAATGCCGAAATAGAACTCGCCGTCATTCGCCCAGAGGCCGTCACCATTGTTCCGCATCAAGCGGTCATTTTTATGGGTATCGAACTCACCGCCGTTGATGATGTAGGTGCCGGTTTTGTCTCCATTATCGATCAACAGGGCGTCGGCGCCGGAATTGCCCTTAAAGTAGCCGCTGTTGATGATGAGGGTGGCGTCGCAGGCCCTTATGGCAGCACCATGACAATCATAGTCACCACGGCCGTAGAACTCACCGCCGTTGATGACGCATTGGCTGCCCGGCTGCAGGTCGATGGCGTCGCCGGCGATAAGATGGCGGATTTTGCCCGTCCATATATCGATATCTTGATAGTTGTCACGCTGACTGTCGATATGGTAGCTTTCATTCCAGGTACCGAAAATCTCCTTGGAGCGGCCTGCCTCCAGCTCGCCGCCGTTGACGAAAAGCTTGCCGCCGTTTTTGACTACAATGAGATCCCGGGGGATGGCACCGATCTTGCTGGTGAGCTTGCCCTCATAGTGGATGTAGCCGCCGCCGTTCTGGGAGTCATAGATGTGCAGCTCGCTGCCGCCGTTCACCGTGATGAAGGGTTTCGCCCCCACTTTTTCGTCCACGCCGTAGATGAGCTCGTGGCCGTTGAGGTCCAGATGCACACATTCGTTGACGCTCATAGTCAGGTTGAAGTTATCGTCGCCCAGATACTCCAGGTCGCTGGTGAGCTTGATATACTTGACTTTGTAGCCGGGACCGGTTGTGTCCATGAGAGACTTGAGATAGCTGATTCCCCTTTTATTGCCACTTGAATTGTTGATCTCCACCCACTGGGGGTTGGGGTCATAGGGATAGCTGCTTGTGACCTGCACATCGCCGAAGCCGGCGGCCATGGCCGGGAGCATCCCCACCACCATCACAAGGGCGAGGAGCAGGCTCAACAGCTTATGTAGTTTCACTTTTGCTTTCATAAGCAATTCCTCCTTTTTTCTTTCCGGCATTTTGCCGGGTGATTTGACCGTGTGAATTGATTTACCGGCTCTCCCACACGGCAAAGAGAGCTTCTGCCATTGCCCATCCGTTCAGAGGACGGAGATGCGTCAAATGCAATCATATCATTCCATCACCACCGTCCTCCTTACAAAGCGTCGATAACAGCCGAAAGATAGGTGGAAGAAACGGAGCCGTAGATGAAATTGTCAACCAGCCCGTCCTTCTTCGCCTGACGCACCTTGTCCGCCAGCTTCTTTTCGGTG
>SFIY01000051.1 GCA_004555205.1 Clostridiales bacterium | reverse complement strand
GCAGCGCGTCCATGAGGGCCAGCCGGTGCCGGAGGAATACCGGGTAATGGCCTTTCCCCAGCCGGAGGTTATGCGGGACGAGATCAAGACCCGGCAGGCAGCGGTATTGACTGCCGAGGCCCCGCAGCCCCAGCCGGTTATCCCCATCGACTTAAACGGAAAGAACAATGCCGAGCGCATGAAAGTGATCACTGACCGTCTGGAAGCTGGAATACAGGCCCTTTTTGAAAGGGAGCAGTACAAAGCTTATCTCACGGCGATGTCCAAGTTCCACAATTACAGCTTCAACAATACGCTGCTGATCGCCATGCAGAAGCCGGACGCCTCTCTGGTTGCCGGTTTTGGTAAGTGGCGGGACGACTTTGAACGCCATGTGAAGAAAGGCGAAAAAGGCATCAAGATACTGGCCCCGTCCCCCTACAAGGTGAAAAAGCAGATGGAGAAAATCGACCCGGCTACTCAAAAGCCGGTAATCGGCGCAGACGGCAAGCCCGTCACCGAGGAACGGGAAATTGAAATCCCGGCATTTCGCGTCGTCACAGTCTTTGACGTGAGCCAGACCGAGGGCAAGGAAATCCCCGACATTACCGTGTCCGAACTGACCGGCAGCGTGGAACAGTATCAGGATTTTTTTGCCGCGCTGGAAAAGGCGTCGCCGGTGCCGATAGCCTTTGAGAACATCCAGGGCGGCGCACACGGCTACTACCATCTGGAAGAAAAGCGGATTGCCATTGACGAGGGCATGAGTGAGCTGCAAACCCTGAAAACGGCTATCCATGAGATCGCCCATGCCAAGCTCCACGCCATCGACAAGGACGCCCCGGCCACCGAGCAGCCTGTCCGGCCCGACCGTCGCACCCGTGAGGTGCAAGCCGAAAGCGTGGCGTATGCTGTCTGCCAGCATTACGGGCTGGACACATCGGACTATTCCTTTGGCTATGTGGCCGGTTGGAGTTCCGGGCGGGAGCTGTCCGAGCTGAAAGCCTCCCTTGAAACCATCCGAAAGGCGGCCAATGAGCTGATAACCGACATTGACAGCCATCTGGCCCAGCTTCAGCAGGAGCGCGAGGTAAAACAGGAGGCCGAACAGCCGCAGAAACAGCAAACGCCAGACCAGATCGAGGCCCCGGCCCTTGATCCAGCAGCGGAGCCGGTTGTTACGGTGCTTTGGAGTGAAAGCCCCCATCTGAAAGAGGGTCAGACCATGCCGCTGCATGAAGCTGACGCCCTGTTTGCCCGTCTGGACGCGGAGTTTCAGGAGCCGGGCTATGACAAGACCAAGTTCCGCATTGATTTTACTTTCCGGGGCCAGCCGGACAACTACGAGGGGCGGCAGGACTTTGGCGACAGGGACGGTTCTCTGATACAGCATATCCAGAGCTACCATGAATACTACGCCCAGGATGAAAACTGGAAAAACCATGTGATTGCGGAAACCGGCTTAGAGGGCTGGGAGCAGGACAAAGCGGAACGGGAAATGCTGCTGGGTGAGTTTGTTCTTTATATGAAGCTGCATTGCAATCTCTCCCACATGGAACAGGAAGCCAGACGGCCCTTGCGTTCCGGGGAGGAATTGACGCCGGAGCAGTCCGCCTATTTCCATGCCGTTCTTGACTATGTGCAGGAGTGCCGCCCGCTTCTCAATCAGGGCCAATATCAGTTGCCGGAGCCGCCGAAGCTGTCCGATTTTGACCAGACCTTGCAGGACTACAAGGAGCAGGTGCAGGCCGAGATCGCGCAGGAGGCCGCCGCAGCCGGTATGACCGTGGAGGAATATGCGGCGGCTGGCTATGAAGCGCCGGAGCAGGACAACTTTTCGATCTATCAGATCAAGAGTGGTGATGAAACGCGGGACTATCGGTTTGAACCCTATGATCGCTTGCAAGCCACGGGCCGCTCTGTGGACAGGGCCAACTATGACCTTGTTTACACCGCGCCGCTGGATGGCAAGACCACGTTGGAAGACATCTACCGCACATTCAACATCGACCATCCGGCAGATTTCAAGGGACATTCCCTTTCCGTGTCCGACGTGGTGGTGCTGCATCAGGGAGGCAAAGATACGGCCCATTACTGTGACAGCTTTGGTTTTCAGCAGGTGCCGGAGTTTTTACGGGAAAATCCCTTGCGTACCGCCGAGCTGTCCACGGAACAGAACGAAAACATGATTGACGGCGTTATCAATAACACCCCGTCCATGGGCGAGTTGGAGGCCAAGGTAAAAGCCGGGGAACAGATTTCCCTTACCGAACTTGCCGATGCTGCCAAGGCCGAGGCCAAGAAGCCCAAGGCCAAACAGTCCCGCAAGACCCAGCAGAAAAAGCCCTCCATCCGGGCGCAGCTCAAAGCCGCACAGGAGGAACAGGCAAAAAAGAAACCAGCGCGGGAAAAATCACAGGAATTGGAGGTGTAACGGATGCAGAAGTATGAGAATGTGGACGTGATTGCGGCGTTGGGTGAGATCATGCGGCAGAACACCGCGTTTTATCAGAGCGACTTTAACATTGACAAGGGTCTTATCCAGCGGGCCGCCGCCAGCGATCAGGCCGTGGATAAGACCCTACTGTGGATGTCCCGGCCCTCCGGGACGTACTGCTTCCGGGAACGTGATGTGTTCCTGAAAGATACCCGGCAGCACAATACATGGCGTTTCTACGGGGAGCAGACCCGCGACAAGATATTAGCCTACGCTGTGGAGCTGACCGGCACCAAGGATGATATTATCCGGGGCAATCTCTATGAGCTGGACTACCAGCAGCATTTCCGACACGTCATAGATGCTGCTTTGCCGGTGAGTGTAAACCGGCTCTTTTATGAGCATGGAAGCCGTGATATTCCGGCGGAACAGTATTTTGACGGAAGCCCTGATCGGGTGTTTGGAGATTTCCAGCGGTATGAGGCCCAGCCCCGCGACCCGGCTGTGCTGCAGGAGGCGTTACAGCAGGAGCAGCACAGCCGGGAGCAGGCAAGGTCGGGAGATTTCAAAGCTCATATCACCGCTTTGCATGACAGCCGGATTAAAACCGAGGCACAACGCATCGTAGATAAGCTGAAAGATCTGTCTGCACCCAATAGCCCTAACAGAACGCATTTCATGGTGGAGATCTCACCGCACTTTGACGCGCTGGCCTCCACCAAGGACAATGACCGGCTCTTTGCCATGCTGCCCTATAAGTCCCTGTGCTTTACCGGCATAAAAGACCGGCACGGAGTATATGCCATGATCGGCAAGGACGAGCGCCGGGATGTGTCAATACGCAGGCCCCGGCCCTCTATCCGCAAGCAGCTCACCGACAGCAAACAGGCCGCCAGCCCGAAAAAGGCGGCGGCCAGAACCAAGAAAAAGGAATTGGAGGTATGACAAATGCACTTTACCGTGGAGGAAGAAAACCTGATCTGTATGTACCACAACGCCGACCGGCGCAGGACAGCGGCCAACATCCGGGCCGCCCTGCCGGACATGGATAAGGACATGGCGGCGTTAGCCCGCCAGACTGCCGACAAGCTGGACGCCATGCACGACGCCGACTTTGAGGCGCGGCAGTTCCATTTCACGGACGAGTGATCCAAGTATAGCAAAGCGCCGGGCGCGGGGGCTATATGGCCTCTGCGTCCGGCGCTTTGCTTGATAGATTATTTATGCTTCAAAACAGCATAGTCATGTATTTGAAATCTGGATCATATAAAATCTTTTCCTCTCAAGTCCATTTTTGTCAATCCAACTAATAACAATCCAAGAAAAACAGCCGTGTTCACAAGTAATAGTACAACAATGCTTTTTACAACTCCAAAAGTAAAAAGTATGGAGAAAATTTCTACGGACAACACAATAAAACAGATATAATTTGTCAAATATTCCGTTATAATTTCTCCATAATAATTGTTCATCTGTAGTTTCACATAGAGAATAGGCTTTAGTAGATAACGGATTATGATACATATTACCGGGCAAATAAAAATCCAGTTTTTATTTACCAAAGATGTTGCTACTCCATTACTCCATTGTACCGGGATTTCTATTGGCAGCTTAGAATAAGATAAGCACCCAATAATCAAGCATAAAGAGGTAATAGTTATCCAAGTCAGCATACTTCCCCATATGTGCAAAAAGCTGACAGAATCTAGTTTGAAAACAGCTTGAGGCACTCCGTAAAATCTTGTGTAAGCGATATTCGACAGAATCAGAGAATGACGCTAAATTGGACACATAGTGTAGCTTGATTTTCCTTGGCTGCTCTCT
>SFIY01000050.1 GCA_004555205.1 Clostridiales bacterium | reverse complement strand
CCGGGGTTGTTGATGACCGTCAGCGGCACGATGGCATTGCCGTCCTCCATGTCCACCGCGTCGCCGTTGACGCTGCCGCTGGCCGTCAGGAGCTTCACGCCGCAGGTCTCGCAGGCGCTCTCGCTCTCCGCAGCGGTAATGACAATTTCAATGCCGTCTTTCAGCAGCACATACCCCTTGTCGGTGGCGGTCTCTGTCATCGTATAGGTATCGTCCTCCAGACCCATGACCCGGATGTGCCCCTCCCCGTTGGGCACGAACGCCGTGGCCTTGCTCTCCTTCGCCTCGTGGCCGGTGACATGGTACACGCCGTCCACCAGCTTTGCCGTCACAAAATAGCCGTCCGTGTGGTATTGGTGCGCTTCCAGGTCAGCACCACCTCGTTGGGGTTGTCGGTATCACCCAGCTGTGCGTCAGCGGTAAGGGTAGCGGCATAGGTGATCCGCATGGTACAGTCGCTGTAACCACGCTTCACGCTGTCCGTGTAGACGCTCTCAGATTCGTTGATGTCCGCCAGCCCGGTCTCTGTCATACCAATGGTCATGGTGTTGGCAGCGTCATCATAGCTGACGACAAACTTGCCGGAATCCTCGTCCCAAGCGGTGATCTCATCGGTGCATCCGGCATCCCGGAAGAACTCAATGATCACATCGCTTCTGTTGTAGCGGATGCCCTCGCTCATCGTGTCCACAAAGGTATAGGTAGTGAGGCTGGTAGCCTTGGAGGTAATGGTGGGCAGTGTGCTGATGATCTGATAGTCCACCACATCGCCCACGGAAGCGGTGGCAGTATGTGCATAGCCATCCGCAATATCCGCCGTGCCGCCGTTCTTGCCGGTGCTGTTTTTATCCTCCCGGACAGCCTTTTCGAGGTCCGGACTGCCGGTCTGGTTCTTGGGATACACGGTCACATCGTAGTTCCAGTCTTTGCCGTCCGTGGTGGTCATGGGCAGAGAGACGAAGAACGGGTTACAGGTGCTGATGACATTCTCCGGCACACGGGTCTCCACCACCAGATACAGCCCCTGCTCCAGACCGCTGACCTTGCTGTGTCCGTTTGCGTCCGTCTCAGGCATGGCCTTGCCGCCGTTCCGGACGGCAATCTCCAGCGCATTTTTAACGGTAGTGGCGTTGACAGCCAGGGCATCCGCCAGGGCTTTGTTCAGCTTGTCGGAGGTGAAGTAAAATACACCGCTCCCGCGCTTGTAAGCGTCCGCCTTAGTCAGTCCAATGGCCTGGAGCACTGCGTCGTCCGCAAAGCCATACAGCACACCCACCTTGTACTGACCGCTCTCCCGCTGACTGTAAGTGGAGATGGACGCTACCCGCAGATAGCTAAACTCCACGCCCTGGATGGCGTACTTTGCCAGCTTGTCGGTAACGGCATCGTCCTGCACACCGGTGCTGACATAGGACGCCTCATCCCACGCTCCGTCTGCGCTGGCTGCCGTGATGTCGTACTTGTAAAGGGAAAGGGACGCCTTTCGCCCGGAGTCAATGGTCGGCGCCGCGAACGTCGTGGTGATAAGCCCCAAGGCCATGACCATAGCCAGGAGCAGCGCCCAAAGTCGCTTCGTTTTCTTCATCGTTCAGTTCTCCTTTTTCATCGTGGTTTTTTTGCAAAAATAAACACCCATGCCGAGCATGAGTGCCGCAAACAGAATATATATTGTGAAGCCTGCCCCGCCCGTAAAGGGCAGCGCAAAGCTCGCATTGTTGCAGGCGGTAATGGTGATGTCGTGGTTGTCTGCATCCAGCGTCCCCAAAAACAAAGGCTCCGCCAGCAGCGTCATTCCCTCCGCCGTTTGCACCTCCGTCACCCGGTAGTAGGTGCCGCCGTCTGCTGTCAAATCTTCCCAGCAAACCGAGCCGCCCGCACCCGTTTCCGCTGTGCTCACCTCCTGCCAGTTCACCTGGTCCGCAGAGGATTCCAGCAGAAACCGAATCCCCTGCAAAGGCGCACCCTCGGCGTCCACTTTCTTTACTGTGATCCTGCCGGGGATGGCAGCGGTCTTGATTTTGAGATAAGCCGTCACTGGGTCCCGAACGCTGGCGGAATAGGTGACCACATCTTGAATACCGGTAGCCGATCCCCATACGCCATCGCCCCAGACTACCACGCCTGCATGAGTAGTGCCATTTTTGCTGCCCACCACGGTGGCAGCCTCCGGGATAGGCTTCTCCGTGGAAACCGTCAGCACATTCCCACTCTTGCTGAAAGTCAAGTCCGCGTCCTCACAGCTGAAGCTGTACTTTCCCAGCATTCCATTGGTGTCCGTGACGCTGCCCACGAACTTGCTTCCGTCCCAACTCAGCTCCAGCATCCCCGCATTGGAAGGCAAGGACCCGCAGAAGCTGGGCCGCTTGCTGTGGGTCTGCACCGAGGTCACGATGGAGTTATAGTAGCTGAGAATTTTACTCCGCAGGGGATGGGTACTATCCACCCGTTCCAAGGCTTCGTTATAACCCATAGACTTCACATCAATATGACGGAAGCTGCTGTCCCGTTCGCCTACCACCACCTCCCAAATGAGAATCTGCGTGGCATAGGCCCAGGCCATTTTCTCCGCCGTAGCTTCCACATCCGCCCACCAGCCCCCGCCGATAGAGCCGTGGTAGCCGTAGCTCATAACCCGCCCGATCAGCCGCTGCACCTCGCGGGGCGTAAGGGGATGCCCGGCAGGCAGGGTCATGCGGTCCCACCAGGTGTCATCGTGGTCCGTAAGGGAATCATAGTTTTTCTGCGGCACACCCGGCTCAATGCAGTAGGCCACCTCCCCCTGCCAGGAATCCAGGCACCGAAACTGCGTGTAGTTGTTGGCTGCCACATGATACCCAAACCGCAGGTTTAACGCCCCATGCCCCCACTTGCCGCTGGTTCTCAAGGTGTCATCTGACAGCGGAAAATTCCAAATATACACCTGCTTAGATGCCGCAAAAGCTGTGGTAGGCAGCAGGCATAAACACAGCACCAGCGCCAGCAGAAACGCCGCTACGCACTTGATAATTCGTTTCAAATTAACCTCCCCATTCTCCCAAATTTCGCCATAAGAAAAAGGCCCTCCATGAGAGCCTTTCTCTTATAAATTTTGCGTTACCCGCGACCGATGAACAGTTCGTACTGCCCATTTCCCACCTGTTCCGCCCATATCCACACAGCCGTGCAGCCTTCCTCGTTCTTATAATATGTCAGATCATCCCGGATATAGGCGGCCAGAACATCCTCCGTCTTACTGCTGCATCGGATGGGCGTGTCCCAGCTATCCGTTGCATTTTCATCCAGCCGCAGACCAATGCCCACGGCGTAGTCCTTGGCATAGCCCAGCCAGTAGTCCATGTCAAAAACTTTCTCCTCCGGCTGGGGCGCAGGTGTTTCCACCGCATCCGTCCCACTCCCCGCAGGTGCGGATGGACTATCCCCCGCAGGCTTAGACGGCTCATTTCCCGCAGGCTTGGAAGAACTACTCCCTGCCGAATCGGATGATTCACCCCCAGCTGGCCCTGCCTTAGACGGCGCACTCGCCCCATTTTCCCGCGCAGGAGTTTTCCCCACCGCAGGCTTTTCATCTCCAGCAGAGGAATCCTTTTCAGTCACCTGTCCAGGAGCTGCGTCGGAAGCGCCGGACTTTTCGTCCTGCCCCGGCGTCGCTTCCTCCGAAGCATATTCGTTCCCGTTTTGCGTTGTCGTGGCCTCGGAAGCATCGGTAGCAGATGTTTGCGGCAGATTGTCCGTATTCGTAGGTGTCCCAGACCCGCCGCAGCCTGTGAGGAGCAGCGCACTCAGCACCCACGCCATGATTTGCAGTTTTTTCATTCTGTACCTCCATTTTTTATTTTCCGTTCTGTGTCGGTACACAACACAACTACCACAGGACCGCCCATAAGTCAATGGGAATCTGCGCCGCTCCCGAAGAAAAGGGAGGCCCCCTGATGTGAATTTCACTCTCACTCATACCATGTCTCTCATCTGCAAGGTGTGCGCTGCAAAAGGCGGCTCCAACCGCCGCAGCAGGCCAAACTCCGTCGTAACCACGCCGTCCGCTTCCATGCACTCCTCGCCGTACTTCTCAAAGTCCATGTAGCCGTCCAGCATTTCCACCGCTGCGTCATCCAGCCCCAGCTTCTCCTTTAGCCGCTGCTGGCCGTAGCCGTAGGTGCCCTCGACGATGCGTTTGTAGTTCTCCAAGTTTTGCAGCAGCTCGTAGGCCCTGCCCAGAGTGTCGGGCCGCTCGGCATCCAGCACAGCGGCATAGGTCAGCAGAGCGCCGTCTTTCTGCCAAATACTCTCCATCGCCTCGGCAAACTTGTTGTACTCCTCCACAGAGGGACAGTCCGTGTCGCAGATCAGTTCACCGATGTACGGCACCTTGAAGCGTACATCTCGAATCACGGCTTCCGCAAAATCTCCCACGCCCAAATATGATTCGTCCCGGTTCTCACCCTGCCAAGGCTCCGGTGCTGGTTGCTCGCCCTGCCCGCATTCCATAACTTCCTTCAAGGCGATACCCCCTTTGTAGGCTATATACCCGCGATCCGTGAACATTCCGTCCTCCTCATTCATGCGCTGCAGGGCGTAGCCTTCGTAGTCGTAGAACGCCTCCAAATTCTCATCGTACTCGAAGCGCTCAGATTCCTGAATCATGTACTTGCCGTACTCCGTAGGCGTATGAACGCCGGGGACGAAGTCAAACAAGTCGAGGCTTTCCACGAGCATTTTGATCTCCTCTGCGCTCTGCGGCTTTGCCATGGCCACCGCCGCACCCAGCTTTATGATGTCGTCATTGGAAAGTGGTCTCGCTGCCTTTGCCAGTGCATTGAGGTCTGCAAGGCTTTCCTGTTCCATATCCAGCAGCGCATCCACTTCATCCGGCAGCTGCGTATCCTCCAAGTGAAGCCGGGCATCCGCAAGATTCATAATGCCCGCACGCTGGAGGGCACGGTCCACCTCCTCCTGCGCCATAGGAAGGTACAGCCATGTGATATGCTCCGTATCCTCCGGCTCGGACTTGGCGGTCACCGCAACCGTGATGGCATTCGGCTCATAGTAATAGCAGGGAAAGAACCGCCCGTCGTAGACCTGCTCCAATTTCATGCCGTTATCATACACGACCCCATAGGGCGTGATCGTGCCGCTGCCTCCCGCTATGAGCGACCGGGCCACAGCTTCGCCGTCCAGCGCTTTCAGTTCATCCGTTTTGGCACTGCCGCCATGTAAATTCATGTAGTGGTTCCGGCCAACAGCGGAGAGGTCGGAAAAATCTGTGATGACCGTGGCCTGTTGGCAGCAGAAGGTCAGGTTGATTAGATCCTTCAGTTCAAAAAGCTCCAGCTTGTGGGCCACCGCCTGAAACTGCGCGGCTTCGCCGGTATCGAAACTATCCAGCCGCTTGGCGAGATAGTTCAGCTCCTCCACATTGACCGTAAGCATCTCCATGCGCTTGAGCACAGAGTAAAAGCTGTTGATCTCCTGCACCTGGCAATCGGCTTTGACCGC
>SFIY01000009.1 GCA_004555205.1 Clostridiales bacterium | reverse complement strand
AACCTCTCAGTCCGGCTACTGATCGTCGCCTTGGTGGGCCGTTACCTCACCAACCAGCTAATCAGACGCGAGGCCATCTTTCAGCGATAAATCTTTGGCATAGGAGTCATGCGGCTCCTATGCGTTATGCGGTATTAGCAGTCGTTTCCAACTGTTGTCCCCCTCTGAAAGGCAGGTTCCTCACGCGTTACTCACCCGTCCGCCACTGTCCTCATAGTCCGTTGACCGAAATCTCCTTCCTATGATTCTCGTTCGACTTGCATGTGTTAAGCACGCCGCCAGCGTTCGTCCTGAGCCAGGATCAAACTCTCTATAAATGGTATTAAAGCGCCCTTTCGGACGATCTAATCTTTACAGAGCTATTTGTCATAGCTATCAAAACTTTTTTATCCTTGGTCCCAAGCTTCTCGCACATTTCTGTGCTCGTCTGGTGCTTCTTGATCGTTCATTGTTTAATTTACAAGGTACACATCCCGCAACTGCGGAACAGTGCTATTATACTGCAGGTCATCCACATTGTCAAGGCTCTTTTTGAGTTTTTTCAAACTTTCTCTTTTGAGCTGCATCGTGTGTCACAAACAGCTTTAATAAAATACCAAATTGTACAGCAAAAGTCAACACCTTTTTTCTGAAATATCGAATTTTTTCAGGCGGCGCAGAGATGACAACGTTTTACGGATATGCTATAATAATATGTTGTATATTACTCTTAGGAGGTGTTTCCTCTGCAGATCTCACATATGATCGCCACCTTCGGCAAATTGCAGCAATCGGAGCTGCAGCTCCGGCCGGGGTTGAATCTGATCTACGCGCCCAACGAATCGGGCAAATCCACCTGGGCTGCCTTTTTGCGCACCATGCTCTACGGTCTATCGACCCGCGAGCGCGGCGCGTTGGCCGACAAGAACCGCTATGCGCCTTGGGACGGCAGCGCCATGCATGGACGTCTGGATGTGACCGACGGCACGCAGCGCTATACCATTATCCGCAACACCAAGCGCGCCAATGTGCCCATGGGCGATTTTTCCTGCACCTACAGCGACACGGCTACCCCCGTACCCGGCATAACCGCTCAAAATCTGGGCGAGACGCTGCTGGGTGTACCGCGTGAGGTGTTTGAGCGCAGTGCCTTTATCCGGCAAAGTGCCCTGGCCGTGGATCAGGACGCGGAATTGGAGCGCCGGATCGCCGCGTTGATCACCACCGGCGAGGAGGACACCTCGTACAGCGAAGCATACGACCGCCTGAAAAAACAGCTCAATCGCCGCAAGCACAACAAAACCGGACAGATCCCCGCATTGGAACGGGAGATTGCCGCATTGGACGACTCGCTTGCCCAGTTAGCGAACCTGTCCGCCAAGAGCGAGGAGACGCAGACGCGGCTGACCGAACTGTCCGAACAACTGGAAGCACTTAATCTGCAAAATGAGCAATGGGAGCAGTTGGAAAAGCAGGAGGCGCTGCAAAAATACCGCAGGGCACAGCAGGCGGCGGCAGACAGTCAGCAGCGTGCCGATTTCCTGACGCAGATCACCGGAGAGCTGCCCGATCAGGCTGCCTTGGCGCAGTTGGAGGGGCAAACCGCCGCACTGGCCTCCGCGCAGGCGCGACTTGCACGCGCCGAGCAGAGCCGCGCCGCCGCACTGACCGAGGAATCCCGCGCAAGCACCGCCTGCAATCAGCATCCGCTCTACCCTGCCGATGCTGGCGAATTGGAGCGCCGTAAGAGCGCCCTGATCGCACCGAAGCCGCCCGGCAAGGCTTGGCTGGCCTGCGCCGCCGTGGCCGGAGCCGCCGCCGCAGTATCGGCGCTCCTTTTTGCCGGAGTCATTCCCTATGCGCTATGGATTGTGATTGCCGCCGCTGTCCTTTTCTGCGCCGGCACAGGCGGTACATTCTATTATGTCCTGCGTAGGCGAAAAGTATTACGGCAGACAGCGGATATTACCGCACAAAAAGCATCACTTGATGCTCAGACGGCAGACTATCTGCCCCTGCAAAAGGCTGCAGCGGACGCCGCCGCGCGGCTTGCGCAGGCACAGGCGCTTTACGATGACTTGTCACAGCAGTATCAGCAGGACCTGTCAGCGCTATTGAGGCAGGTGCAGCGTTTTCAACGTGCTGCCGTGGACCTGCCGGGCATTCAGATCGCACTGCAGGATATACGCCGCAAGCAGCAGGCGCTGGAGCAGGCGCAAAAGACCGCGCAGGACGACGCGCTGCGCTGTCAAATCATGGCCGAGCATTTGCCCGATGAGCCGCTGCCGGATCCGGACGCCCCTCTGCCGCAGCCGGAAATACCCCACGAACAGATTCTCGCGCTGATTCCGCAGCTTATGGCTGACATCCAGACGGCACGCACCCGGCTTGACACCCTGCAAGGTCAGATTCAATCATTGGGCAGCATGGCGTCGATCACGCAGCAGCGGCAAATCAAATCGGAACAGTTGGCGAACCTGCAGGCGGAGTACGACGCCCTGCAGATGGCGATGGAGGCGCTGGAAGGTGCCAATTTGACGCTGCAAAACCGTTTCTCACCCGCTCTGGGCGCACGGGCCGCCGAGATTTTCTCCGCTATCACCGCAGGCCGCTATCACAAGGTGCTGCTCAGCCGTGATTTTTCCCTGTCCGCCGAGGCGGCGAATGACCCCACCGGCCGCAGTATTCAGCTTTTAAGTCAGGGTGCTGCCGACCAGCTCTATCTGGCGGTGCGTCTGGCTATCTGCGATATGGTGCTGCCGTCAGAAAACGCCGTGCCGCTGATTTTGGACGACGCACTGCTGTCGTTCGACGAGCGGCGTCTGCATGCCGCACTGGACTATCTGGTGCAGGAGAGCCAAAAGCGGCAGATCCTTCTGTTTAGCTGCCAGATGCGGGAACAAAGGTATTTGGCCGACCGCGAAGGCGTGCATTGTCTGTGGCTTTGAAATAATCTGTGCTTTTTCTGCCAATACTGGACAAAAGTCCTATTTGGTGGTAATCTAATCATACTAATCGTTCAAAGGAGAATTGTGTTATGAGTGAATGTACCCATGATTGCAGCAGCTGCGGTGAGAGCTGCGCCGAGCGCGAAGGCGGCAGTCCCTTTCAGATCAAGCCTCTGCGCGACGGCTGCCGCGTAAGTAAAGTATACGGCGTTGTGTCCGGCAAGGGCGGCGTTGGTAAGTCCATGGTCACCAGTCAGTTGGCCGTCGCCATGCGCCGCGAGGGGTACAATGTGGCCGTATTGGACGCCGATATTACCGGCCCCTCCATTCCCAAGGCCTTCGGCGTACATGGCCGCGCCATCGGCACGGAGGATGCCATCCTCCCCGTGGAAAGCCGTACCGGCATCCAGTTGATGAGCGTGAACCTGCTGCTGGAAAACGAAACCGACCCTGTCATCTGGCGCGGCCCGGTAATCGGCGGCGTGGTGCAGCAGTTCTGGGGCGATGTGCTGTGGCAGGATGTGGACTATATGTTTGTGGACATGCCTCCCGGAACGGGCGATGTGGCGCTGAATGTATTCCAGACGCTGCCCATTGACGGCGTCATCATTGTGGCCTCTCCCCAGGAGCTGGTGAGCATGGTGGTGGAGAAGGCCGTGAAGATGGCACAGATGATGCACATTCCCATCGTCGGGCTGGTGGAGAACATGAGCTATGTTTCCTGCCCCGACTGCGGCAGGAAGATCTACCTCTTCGGCGAGGGCAAGACCGAGGAAGCCGCTGCCAAGTACGGCCTGCCGGTTCTGGCGAAAATGCCCATCGATCCGGCGCTGGCCAAGCTGGTGGACGAGGGCGACATTGAGAGCTTCGAGGGCGACTGGCTGTCCGGCGTGGTAGGCGAGATTCTCAAGAAGCAGTAAGCGCAAAAAACAGCAGGTGCCATGCACCTGCTGTTTTTCCGTGTATTACACCTGCTGCAGCAGCAAAATCAGGCCCGAAATACCCACAAACGCATAGACCACCAGACGCAGCCGCGCCGGGTTGATCTTACCTGCCACAAATTCGCCCAGCTCCAGACCCACAAGAATGCAGCCGCTGCCCACCGCGATGTAAGGCCACAGCGACCAGTTGAAAATACCGTTGATGATGCGCCCGGCGATATTGACAATATTCGTCACCACGAACATGAGCTGCATGCTGGCCACATAGCTTTTGTGGTCCTTTGTGGCGGCGATAAAGTAGGGCGCAATGGGCGGCCCGCCAATGGCAAATAAGCCTGCCGCCACACCGGCCGCGGCACCGCAGCCCACACCCACGATCGGTTTCGGCGCCGCTTTGACCCTGCTTGCAAAAAGCAGGAAGTAGAGCGACAGCAGCATGAGAAACACGGCGAACACCATCACCAGCACATGCAGATCCGCATCGCCCACCAGTCCGGTAATCGCAAAGGCAACGAGGGAATAGGTGATCGTGGGCGGGACCGTCACGCGCCAGTCAATGTCCCGGCGATATTTGATGCACAGAATCGTGCAGTATAGCATATTGATAGACAGCGCCAGCATGGGCGCATCGATCATATCGAAGAAAAAGGGGAAAATAATCATCATCAGCACCACCGAGCCAAAGCCGGTGACGGTCTGCAGCGCGCCCGCCAACACACTGCCTAAAGTGACAGCCAGCCAAACCATATGCCGTCGCCTCCTCTCCGTTTTGCATCATTATAGCAGATCTCTTGAAGAAAAGAAATACCGCTGCCCTCAGGCAGCGGTATTTTCGTTCATTCAGTTCTTTTTCTTGCCCAGATAGGCTTCCTTGATGGACTCGTCCGCCAGCAATTCTGCGCCGGTACCTTGCTTGGTAATGTTGCCGGTTTCCAGCACATAGGCATAGTCGGCGATCTTCAGCGCCATGTTGGCGTTCTGCTCGATCAGCAGAACGGTCACACCCTGGTCATTGATCGTTTTGATAATGGAGAAAATATCCTGCACAACCAAGGGCGCAAGACCCAGAGAGGGTTCATCCATCATCAGCACCTTCGGGCGGCTCATCAGTGCCCGGCCCACGGCCAGCATCTGCTGCTCACCGCCGGACAGCGTACCGGCCAACTGCCAATGGCGCTCCTCCAGACGGGGGAACAGGTCGTACACCCATCGGATGTCTTTCTGAATGCCCTCCTTATCCTTACGCAGGTAAGCACCGGCTTTCAGATTCTCCAACACCGTCAGGTTGGCAAATACACGGCGGCCTTCGGGAGCATGGGCAATGCCCTCTTCCAGCACCTTGTTGATGGGCAGGCCCAGCAGTTCCTTATCGTTGTAGGTAATAGAGCCGCTGTCTGCCTTCACCAGGCCGGAAATGGTACGCAGCATGGTGGACTTGCCTGCGCCGTTGGCGCCGATCAGGGTGACGATCTTTCCCTCCGGCACTTCCAGATCAATGCCGCGCAGGGCCTTGATGCCGCCGTAGGACACGTGTAAATCTTTAATCTTCAGCATCGTCACTCACCCCCAAATATGCGTCGATGACACGCTCGTTATTCTGGATCTCCTCAGGTACGCCGTGTGCGATCAGCTTGCCGAAATCCAGCACATAGATGCGGTCGGAAATGTCCATTACCAGATCCATATGGTGCTCAATGAGCAAAATGGTAATTTGGAACTTCTCCCGGATCTGACCGATAAACTCCGTCAGCTCCAGCGTTTCCTGCGGATTCATACCGGCGGCCGGCTCATCCAGCAGCAGCAGCTTGGGATGGGTTGCCAATGCGCGGGCGATCTCCAACCGGCGCTGCTTGCCGTAGGGCAGGCTGGTGGACAACTCGTCCTTCACATCGGACAGGCCCACCAACTCCAGCAGCTCGGCCACTTCCCGGCGCTGTGCCGCTTCTTCCTTCAAATTGCCGCGGAAGGTGGCAGAAAACACATTGCTGCTGCGGCGCATATGCTTGGCGATCAGCACATTGTCAAACACGGTCATGGACTTCCACAGGCGGATGTTCTGGAAGGTACGCGCCATGCCCAGCGCGGTGATCCGGTCGGGCGTAGGCTCCTTCACATGGGTGTATTCGCCGTTGTGCTCGCCCTTATAGAGCTTCTTCATCTTGCCCTGCGGGTGATTCTCGACGATACACTCACCGTCAAACCACACCCGTCCGTTGCTGGGCGCATACACGCCGGTAATCACATTGAACGCCGTGGTCTTACCGGCGCCGTTGGGGCCGATGAGGGCCACGATCTCGCCCTCGTTGATCTCCATGTTCAGGTTATCGACGGCGACCACGCCGCCGAACTGCATGGTGACGTTTTCTACCCGCAGAATGTTTTTCTTCTCACTCATTTGGACGCCACCTCCTTTTTCTTTGCTATCTTCCGTTTCCAGCCGGCAATAACCTCCGGCAGCTCACGGTCGCCCATGATGCCCTTGCGGAAGAACAGCACCACGATCATGATGATGACGGAGAACACCACCAGACGGAAGCCGTTGCGGAAGATGGTCGGCGCATTGATGCCCAGGAATGTACCGGAGTCCAAACCGCGCAGCCACCATTCGGAGGAAGCCACGAACAGCAGCGAGCCGATGATGGAACCGGTGATGGAGCCGATACCGCCCAGCACCACCATCAGCAGAATCTCGTAGGTCATTGCTGCCTTGAAGTTGCTGGCCTGCGCAATGGAGAGCACCATGGCCATGGTGGCGCCGGACACGCCGGCAAAGAAGGAGCTGATCACGAAGGAGATCATCTTGTGCTTGGCAAGGCCGATACCCATGGCCTCGGCGGCCACTTCGTCATCGCGGATCGCCTTAAAGGCACGGCCGTAGGTGGAATTGACCAGCAGCACGATCACAATAATGGAGATCGTGGCAATCAGCACGGGCACGAAGGTGGCCAGCGTGATGGTCGTATCGCCGATGGTCAAACGGAAAGAGCTGGTACGGGTAAAGCTCTTGAGCAGGTTGGAGCCGTTGGTGACGGGGCCCAGCTTGCTCCACTGGAACACGGCGCGGATAATTTCCGCAAAGCCCAGCGTAGCGATGGCCAGATAGTCGGATTTCAGGCGCAGAACGGGCAGACCGATCAGGAAGGCCAGTAAAGCCGCCGCCAGACCTGCCATGATCACAGACAGCGTCACACCCAGCACTGTGCCGAATCCGCCCATAGCGTTGCCGAACACCTCGGGGAACGAGATACGAATCACGGCATCATAGTACTGATACACGGTGTCGCGCGCCGCAGCGGGGATGGAGAAAATGGCATAGGTATACGCACCGACCAGCATGAAACCGGCGTGGCCCAGAGAGAACAGACCGGTAAAGCCGTTGAGCAGGTTCATCGACACGGCTGCCAGGGCATACACAGATCCCTTTTGCAGCACGGTCAGCAGCATGGACATTTTATCCGTGGGCTTGATGACCTGGTCAAGTACGATAACCAGCACCAGGAACAGCGCCACCAGAACAAAGGAGATAAAGGATTTCTTGTTGTCTTTCTTGTTCAGCATATGTATCCTCCCTCCTTACACCTTATCCGTGGTCTTCTCGCCGAACAGGCCGGTGGGTTTAAAGACCAGGATCACGATCAGCAGGACGAAAGTAAAGGCGTCAGAGAAGGTCGCAAAGCCGACCTGTTCGGTGATAGAGCCGCTGACAATCAGAATGGTATCCAAGCCCTTGATAATACTTTCGCAAATACCGATGATAAACGCGCCGATCACGGCGCCGGGAATGGAGCCGATGCCGCCGAACACGGCAGCGACGAAGGCCTTCAGGCCGGGCATACCGCCGGAAGTAGGCACGATACCGGGGAAGCTGGTGAAGAACAGCATGGAGCCGATGGCCGCCAGGAAGGTACCGATGATAAAGGTGGCGGAAATCACGCTGTTGATCTTGATGCCCATAAGCTGAGCCGTATCAAAGTCCACGGACACGGCGCGCATAGCCATGCCGATCTTGGTGTGATTAATGAGCAGCACCAGCGCCACCACCAGTGCAATGGTCAGGAACGGTGTAATCACTGTGACGCGGGTGGTTTCCATACCCAGCACGGTGATGCGGTCGGAGATCCAGGGGATTGCCGGGTAGTTCTTGTTCAGACCGCCGGTGATGTACAGCGCCAGGTTCTGCAGCAGATAGCTCACGCCGATGGCAGAGATCATCACGGACATACGCGGTGCGGTACGCAGCGGCTTATACGCCACACGCTCAATGGCAAAGCCCAACAGTACCGTCAGCAGAATCATCAGCGGAATGGCGATATACAAAGGCAGCGATGCCGCCATATATACCATCATCAATCCCGCGACCATAAATACATCGCCGTGGGCAAAGTTAATCAGGCGCAGTATGCCGTACACCATCGTATAACCGATAGCAATCAAGGCGTACTGACCGCCCACCGAAATGCCGGAAATAATATACGGCAGCACGGTATGCATTACATTCATGGGGGTTCCTTCCTCTCTCATTTGATAAATGGCTCAATCAATCTCCTCGGGCCATCCCGAAAAGGTACCGCACAGGGCGATCTGCCCTTTCGGGGCGGTCCGTCTAAAGAGCACAGTAGCTGGCGGGAGCAAAGCTCCCGCCAGCATCGTATATACTTTAAATCATTCGATTAGCCGACCGTTGCGATGGTGACAAAGTCCCACTTGCCGGTCTCGGTGTTGCAGCTCTTCACCACAGCGCTGTCACGGACAGCATCGCCGATAGAGTCGAACTTGATCTCACCGGTAATGCCGGTGTGAACCACATTGGGCAGTGCGCTCAACACAGCAGAGGGTTCCGTGGAACCGGCCTGCTTCAGCGCTTCCAGTGCCACATAGTAAGCATCGTAACCCATGACGCTCACGGCAGCCAGCTCGTCGTTGCCGCCGTTGTTGGCCAGAGCGGTGGAATCGCTGTTGATCCATGCCTTGATGCCTGCATCAAACTCAGCGTTAGCGCCTTCCTGATAGAAGGTCGTCACGCAGATCTTCACATCGGTGCCCTTGGCAGCTTCCAGGATCACGTTGGAGTCCCAGGTATCGCCGGCCAGGATGGGCATACCCAGCGCCTGGGTGTCAGCCTTGGCAATGATCTGCGCAGCAGCCTCGGTGGAGACAGGAGCGAAGAAGACATCGCAGCCCTGGTTCTTTGCGTTGGTGATGTAGGTGGAGTAGTCGGAAGTGCCCTCGGGGAACTGCTCATACACGCAGTTGTCCTCGCCGAAAGCCTTGATGAAGTAGTTGCACAGACCGCCGGAGTAGTCATCGCCCTGCTTGGCCAGGCAGTAAGCCTTGGTGGCCTTCAGATCGCTCTTGGCGTAGTTGGCCAGAACAGTGCCCTGGAACGGATCCAGGAAGCAGATGCGGAAATACACATCGCAGTCAGCCGTGACCTGGGGGTTGGTGCAGGTAACACCGATCGCAGGCACACCGGCAGCCAGGAAGGTATCACCGGCCGCAATGGACACGCCGGAGCCGTAGGAGCCCAGCACCAAAGACACGCCGCCGGAGATCAAAGTCTGCGCAGCCGTGGGAGCCTTATCGTTGGAAGAGGCATTATCAGCCATGACCAGCTCGACCTTGTAGGTTTCGCCGCCGATTTCAACGGTAGGAGTCTCCTTGTTGGCATACTGCATGCCCAGAATTTCCTGCTTGCCGCCTGCGCCGTTATCACCGGACTGAGGCTCAAACACACCGATCTTGACGACCTTATCGCCGTCGGAGCTGCCGCCGTCACCGTTGCCGCCGCCGCAAGCGACCAGGCTCAAAGCCATGACCAGCGCCAGAATCAAAGACAATACTTTTTTCATGTAATTTCCTCCTATTACGCTTATTGCCGATAGGGTTTCCCTATCGCGCATCGATAGTTGTATTGTAATGAAAAATTTACCGATTGGCAAGGGTAATTCCTCCTAAAGTTTTTGATTTATTTATGCAGCCATTTGTCGCATTTTTCTCCCCAACGGCTTCATTTGTCCTCCGACTGCGCACAATTCCTTATTTTCCCAGGTATGTGCCCGTATTCGTATGCACCGGAAGCCCCTGACTTGTTCGCTTTTCAAATACAAATTATGGTGTTTTGTCCACGCAATTCAAACAATTTCTCGCAATTTCTTTGATTTTTTTCTTGACGATTCGACAGAAAACAGCCCTTTTCAGACCGCACAAATTCTCAGCCGCCGTTTTTTCTTCTGTCTTTATTGCAAGGACACGTCATTTGGTGATTTTGCACAAGCCAGCCTGTTAAAAAGCTGTAAAAAACAGCTTTTCTTGCCATGCGCGCAAAAACGACCCGCGGTAATCACCGCGGGTCGTTCATTTCATGTCAGAGAGGGGGCTGCTTCGGCCTCCTCTGCAAATACGCGCTGAAACATCTCTGCCGACATGGTCTCGTTGGCAAGCAGATACGCCGCCACACGCTCCAATTGGGGCTGATACTGCTTCAAAATCGCTTGACAGCGCTCATAGGCCTCGTCAATAATTCGCTTGATCTCCTCATCCATTTCTGCCGCCGTCTTTTCGGAGTAGGGGCGTGTATGGCCCATTGACTTGCCCACGAACACCTCCTCCTGTCCGGCGTCAAACGCCACCGTACCGATCCGCTCCGACATGCCGTAGGTGCCCACCATCTTGCGTGCAATCGCAGTGGCGCGCTGGATGTCGTTGGCAGCGCCGGTGGAAATGTCGCCTAAGACCAGTTGCTCTGCCGCCCGGCCGCCCAGCAGAGAGACGATCTGCTCGGTCATGTGGGAGCGGCTGAGATACGAGCGATCCTCCTCGGGCAGCGAGATCGTCATGCCGCCCGCCTGTCCGCGGGGCACAATGGTGATTTGATGCACCGGATCGTGGTGGGGCAGCGCCTGCATCACCACGGCGTGGCCCGCCTCATGATAGGCGGTCAGCTTACGCTCATGCTCGGGAATGACACGGCTGTGCTTTTCGGGGCCGGCGATCACCTTAATAATGGATTCGTCCAGTGTATCCTTGGTGATGGCAGGCAAATTGCACCGGCCGGACAGCAGTGCCGCCTCGTTAAGCAGGTTTTCCAGATCCGCACCGGTAAAACCGGGTGTGCCCCTGGCCACCTGCGCCAGATCCACATCCTCTGCCAGCGGCTTGTTTCTGGCATGGACCTTCAAGATCTCCTCACGGCCCTTGATGTCGGGCAAGCCCACATAGACCTGACGGTCGAAACGGCCCGGACGCAGCAGCGCGGGGTCGAGAATGTCCACACGGTTGGTGGCAGCCAGTACCACCACCCCTTCGTTGGCGGCAAAACCGTCCATCTCAACCAATAGCTGGTTCAGGGTCTGCTCGCGCTCATCGTGGCCGCCGCCCAGGCCGCTGCCGCGCTGACGGCCTACGGCATCGATCTCATCGATAAACACGATGGCGGGGGCGTCCTTCTTTGCCTGGTCAAACAGATCGCGTACACGGCTGGCGCCTACGCCCACATACATCTCCACGAAATCGGAGCCGGAGATGGACAGGAAGCGCACATCCGCCTCGCCTGCCACAGCCTTGGCCAGCAGCGTCTTACCGGTACCCGGAGGGCCTACCAGCAGTACGCCCTTGGGGATATGGGCGCCCAGCTCTATATATTTTTCCGGTTCCCGCAGAAATTCCACAATCTCGCGCAGCTCCTCCTTTTCCTCGTCGGCGCCTGCCACATCGCGGAATGTCACTTTTTTGCCGTCATCGCTGAGTATTTTCGTCCGCGCCTCACCAAAACGCGCCATTTTATCCTGCGGACCGCCGCCCATCATGCGGCTCATCATGTTCATCAGCAGAATGAACGCCAGAATGGCCAACACATACGGCAGCAAAAGCTGCAGCCAGTTGGTGGTGCGGCCGGTGGGATAATCGTAACCGGTGATAATGCCGGCCTCCTCCTGTGCCGTCACCAGCTCGTTCATGTCCTCGTAAAACAGTTCCACACTGTACAAGTCGCAGGAAACCGTGCTTTCATCGGTCAGTGTAGCCGTCAGACGGTCGTTGTCGAAGGTAAAGGACTGCACCTTTTCCTGCTCAAAAAGCTGCCGCAGCTCACCGTAAGTCACATCTTTGCCGCCGCCCATGTTGCTGAACAGATAGTAGATGAACAGCACGGCCAGTACGATCAGCAGCACACTGCCCATGCTGAATCTTCTTCTCTCGGTCATAGTTTCCTCCTTTAAAGGGTATGGGTATCGCCAAACAGGGGCAAATAGATATTCACCCGGCCCAGCTTCGGCGATTCAAACAGCGTGATCTGTTTGAGGGGAATACATACCAGTGCCTTGCCCTGCACTGCCTGCAGCGAGATATACGGCTGGGACAAAAAGCGGCTGTCCCATGAACCGTTACGGTTGTCGCCCATCATAAAAAGGCTGCCCTCCGGCACCTGGAAAACCTTATCGCTTTCCGTTATACCCTGCTCAGGCAAATAGGGCTCCTCCAGCTTCTCACCGTCGATATAGGTATGTCCGCCCGTAAACGAAATGCGCTCACCTTCCAGTCCCACCACACGCTTGACCAGAATCTTGCCCATCTCTTCATCCCAGAAGATGGCCACATCGCCGCGTTCCAAGGTCGGATCGGATACCAGATACGGCAGGCGCCATGCAATCAGCAGCGAGTTGGTGGGAATGGTCGTTTCCATGGAGCCGGACGGCACATAGGCCAGTTGGAAAACGCCGCGGAACAGCACAACGACCACCAAAACGGTTATCAGCAGAAAACCGTAGTCGTGCCAGAATCCGCGTTTTCCGGAAGGCGCACCGGCCTTTTCACGGCGTTCCACCGTGCCGTGATCCGCCGTTTCATCCGTCGGTGCAGCAACGCGCTTGCCTTGATAGTCCCTGCTTTCTCGTTTATCCAAACTGTTTCCCCTCTTTCCATGCAAGACTGAGAGGCGACGAAACCGGCGCCTCTCATCCAAATTACTTATTTGCTGTAAACCTCGGGCTTCAACACGCCGATGTAGGGCATATTGCGGTACTGCTGGCAGTAGTCCAAGCCATAGCCCACCACAAATTCATCGGGCACCTCAAAGCCGGCCAGATCCGGCGTAATGGGTTTCTCGCGGCGGGAGGGCTTATCCAGCAGCGTCACGATGGTGATGGACGCTGCGCCCTTGGTTTCCATATAGCTCTTGAGGAAGTGCAGCGTATTGCCGGAATCCAGAATATCCTCCACAATAATAATGTCGCGGCCGCTGATATCACGCTGCAGGTCGCGGGTGATCTGCACCACGCCGGAGCTCTTGGTGGCGTTCTTGTAGGAGGAAACGCCGATAAATTCCACTTCACTCTTTAGCTGCGCGGCACGCACCAGATCTGCCATAAAGATGAAGCAGCCGTTGAGTACACCCACAAACATGGGGTTCTTGTTCTCAAAACGGTCGTACAGCTCATCGCCCATTTCCTGAATACGGTTCTTAATTTCTTCCTCAGACATCAAAATTTTCAAAATATCCTGATTCATGTTGCTTTTAGCCATTCCCACTGTCCTCCTGTGCGTTTGTGTATATTGTAATTTCCATCTCATTACCGTCATTTGTCGGCAAAAATCTCTCATCCGTGCCGATACCGTATACGGCCGCCGCCTTGCCATCCACACAGATGACCGGCCACCGCTCACGCATAGCCGGAAAAATCCCGTGCTCGGCAAACAGGCGCTTAACGCTCCGTTCGCCCCGTCCACCCGGCAAATACAGGCGGTCCTCCCTCTGCCAGGCGCGCACGGAAAGACTTTTATCTATCTTATCACAGTTTAGGAAAATTGCATCCCTTTTTTGCGAAAAATTTCTTATTGTTTTTTTGACGCAAATTGTGTAATCTCCCCAACAGCATTTTCCCTCCGTCAGTACCGTTTCCGCCGGTGCTTCCTGCGACACGGAAAGCCGCAGCGTGCCATGGCTGCACTGCGCTCTCACCCCGGAGGGCAGGTCCCATGTGCCGCCGGTTTCCGCCAGGCGCAGCAGCGCCTCAATATGCACGGCGCCGAAGTCCTTTTTCCCTACGCTCAGCCGGTCGATCAACTGCCGCAGCATCCGTCCGCGCAGCACCTCCGGCGCGCCCAGCAATACCTCACACATGACTTCCGTGCCCTCTGACGGCAGATACGACGATGCCAGTTCGTCCAGAAAGTCGTTCTCTTTTCGTATGATCCGCGCCGCGCGCGCCACATTTTCACATACCGCCGGGTTGATTCGCTCCAGTTCCGGCCAGACGATCCTGCGCAGGCGGTTGCGGGCATAGGCCATGTCTTCGTTGGTTTCATCCTCCACATGGCCGATGCCGTTTTCATCGAGATATTGCTCGATCTCCCGCCGCGAGGTCTGCAGCAGCGGGCGGATCAGCCGTCCGCGCACCGGCGGGATACCGCCCAGGCCCTCCGGCCCCGTGCCGCGCAGCAGATGCAGCACGACGGTCTCCGCCTGATCGCCCATGTGATGGGCGGTGGCGATCTTCTCGGCGCCTATCGCCTGCGCCGTGCGGTACAGAAAATCGTACCGCAGCCGCCGGCCGGCCTCCTCCACGCCGATGTTCCACTGTTCGGCCATCTCATATACCGGCGCTGCCTCCGTAAAAAACGGTATACCCCGTTCTGTGCAGAACGACCGCACGAAATCCACATCGCGCAGGGCGGTATCGCGCATCAGATGGTTCAAATGCGCTGCCGCCACGGTAAAGTTATGCTGTCGGGAGGCTTCATGCAGATAGTGCAGCAGACACATGGAATCCCTGCCGCCGGACACGGCACATAAAATCGACCCGCCGCTGCGCGGCAGCATATGCCATTGTTCCATAAAGGGCATCAGATTCATGCCGCGCCTCCGTTTTTATGCCTCGTCGCCGTAGCGTTTCTCCAATGTACCGAACGCCGTGTAGTCCGGCATCCAGCGCAGCTCCACCTTGCCGGTTTCACCGTGACGGTTCTTCGCCACGATACACTCGGCAATATTGCGTTTTTCCGAGTCCTCATTGTAGTAGTCATCCCGGTACAGGAACATGACAATATCGGCGTCCTGCTCAATGGCGCCGGATTCACGCAAATCGGACAGCATGGGGCGCTTGTCCTCGCGCTTTTCGTTGGCGCGGCTCAGCTGGCTCAAACACAGCACCGGCACCTGCAGCTCCTTTGCCATGATTTTCATCATACGGGAAATATCCGACACCGCCTGCTGACGGTTTTCGCCGCTGTAGCTCTTGCCGCCGGCAGAGGTCATCAACTGCAGATAGTCGATAACCACCAGTCCCAGATTATCCAGGCGGCGGCACTTGGCGTTCATGTCCGCCACGGTCAAAAGCGGATTGTCGTCAATCCGAATGTCCGTACGGCTCAGGGTGGAGGCCGCCTCTGCGATCTTCACCCAGTCGCTTTCGCGCAGATTGCCGGTGGTCAGCCGGGTATTTTCCACCAGGCCTTCGGCGGCGATCAAGCGCGTGACCAACTGCTCACGGGACATTTCCAAAGAAAAGATCGCCACGGTCTTGCCCGACTCTTTCGCCGCCGCCAGCGCCACATTCAGCGCCATACTGGTCTTGCCCATACCGGGTCGGGCCGCCAGCAGCAGCAGGTCCGATTTATTCAGGCCGTTGATCTTGCCGTCCACCGCGGAAAAGCCGGTGGACAGACCCGGCAGCGTGGAGCCGCCGTTGGCCGTCAGCTCAGCCAGATGGCCCATAACATCCTGCAGCACCACACTGATGGGTACCATATTCTGTGCGCTGCGTCCGCGGCGAATGGCATAGATCTTCTGCTCGGCAGACTCCAGCATATCGCTGGCGCTGCCGGCGCCGTCCTGCACCATGGCAGTAATGTCTGCCGCCGCCAAAGCAACAACACGCTGCAGCGCCTTGTCGCGCACGATCCTGACATACTCCATCACATTGGCAGAGGTGGGTGTCACCTCCATCAATTGCAGGAGATAACTGCGGGTCGTATCGGTATATAACCCGTTTTTCTCCATTTCACCTGCCACCGTCACGCCGTCGATAGGCTTGGAGTAGATGAACATGGTATAGATGGTTTCAAAGATCTCTCGATTCTGCCGCAGGTAAAAATCCTCCGGCTGCAGCTTGTCCATCACATCCTTGACGCAATCGGCATCGATCAGCATCGAGCCGAGCACCGCCTGCTCCGCCTCCGGCGAATGGGGCATGGCGCGCATCAACAATTCCTCCATTTGAGAGTATCCTCCTCTCTGAAAACAGCACCGCCCGCATATCGGCGGCTGTTTTACTGCCGCATCTGCACGGCAGCAATGCTCCGGATCATTCTTCGCCTTCGGCACAGGTGCGGCAGCGCACCTCGCCCCAGGCGCCGAAAACGGGCCTGATGCACGAAGATACGCCGCTCTCGCTCAAAGGCCGCGGAGGCGAAGCGAAGAACCTTTATTTTTCCTCGATAACCAGCACATTCACCGTGCCGCTGATCTCGAAGCCCAGCTTGGCCTTGACCTGATATGCGCCGAAGGATTTGATCTGCTCGGCCAGCACCAGCTTCTTGCTGTCGATGTCCATGTCGAACTGCTCTTTCAGTGCCGCGGAGATCTCCTTGCCCGTCACAGCGCCGAACAGCTTGCCGCCTGTGCCGCCCTTGGCGGCGATCTTCACCTGACAGCCCTTCAGCTTCTCAGCGACAGCCATAGCCTCCGCCTTGGCCTCTGCGTCCGCCTTGGCCTTGGCCTTGGCCTGTAAATTCATGGTATTCACCGCGTCGGCAGTGGCCGGAATGGCCAGGCCCTTTGGCAGCAGGAAGTTGCGGGCATAGCCCTCAGCCACTTCAATCATCTGGCCCTTCTTGCCCTTACCGCGGACATCCTGTTTCAAAATGACCTTCATATCTATATCCTCCTGATGATTAGTTTTCAAAATATTGATCGATCTTTTCCAGCAGCTTTTCCCTCACTTCGCCCACGGTGGTATCTGCCACCTGTCCGCCGGCTGTGGTGGAGTTCCCGCCGCCGCCCAGCGCCTCCACAATGACCTGCACGTTTACATCACCCAGTGAGCGGGCGGAGATATACACACCGTCGTCCTTTTTGTACAGAACGAACGATGCCTGCACACCCTTGAGCGTCAGCAATTCATCTGCCGCCTTGGCTGCGGTCACGCGGTCACATTCTTCCTCCAGCGCCACCACGGCAATATCCTCATGATACAACTGCGCCTGACGGATAATGTCGTAGCGGGAGATCATGGACTGCAAGTCGCTCTGGAAGATACGCTGCACCTCCTGGGTATCGGCGCCTCTGCGCCGCAGGAAGGCGGCTGCCTCAAAGGTACGGCCGCCGGTGCGGTTGGTAAAGTTCTTGGTGTCCAGCACCAGACCGGCCAGCAGTGCCTCCGCTTCTTCCAGCAGCATGTCACCCGGCTCCACCAGGTATTGCAGCAGCTCCGTCACCAACTCGGACGCCGAGGAGGCGTACGGCTCATGATAGTTCAGCGCCATCTTTTCAATGTAGCTGCTGCCGCGGCGATGATGGTCAATGACCGCCACCCGGTTGCAGGTCTCCAGCAGCGATTCGGATTCCACGCTGGCGGGCCGGTTGGTGTCCACCACCACCAGCAGCGTACCCGGCTGCACCCGCAAAAACGCATCGCCGCCGCCGATAAATACATCCTTATATTCCGGCAGCGCGCGCAGCTTGCGCAAAACAGGATGGACGGCATTGTTCTCCGTATCCATGACGATCTGTACGCGCTTGCCTTTCTTGCGGGCGATGCAGCAGATGCCTGCCGCCGCACCCAAACAGTCCATGTCGGCATACTTGTGGCCCATGACATAGACCTGCTTGGCATCGTCGATCAGCTCGCCCAGCGCATTGGCCATCACGCGGGATTTCACCTTCGTGCGCTTCTCCGTGGCCTTGGAGCGCCCGCCGTAAAAGTCGAAATTCAGCCTGTCCTTGACCACGGCCTGGTCACCGCCGCGGGACAGCGCCATTTCCAGTGCCATGGCGGCATTCTTGAACAGCTCCTCAAAGCTGTCGCCGTCGCGGCCGATACCGATGGACAACGTGGCCGCCACGCCCTCACCGGCCACCACCTCGCGCACACGCTCCAAAAGGTCAAAGCGTTTTTCGGCATAGCCGGTATAGTCCTTTTCCTCAAAAACGAATAGGAACCTGTCGCGGTCATAGCCCAGCAGCAAGCCGTTGGAGGGTGCAGCCCATTCATTGAGCTTTTCCTCCAGCGCCGCCAGCACCGCCGAGCGCTTGCTTTCCGGGCAGGCCTTCATCAGCTCCTCGTAGTTGTCGATCATCAAAATGGCCACAACAGGCTGCGTCATTTCCAGCGTCTGACGCATCTGCTCCAGCTCGGTCACATCCATCCAGTAGGTGGTGGCCAACGGCTCCTCGCTCCGGCCCATCTCGCCGTGGCGGCTGACGGAGCCGAACACGCGATATATTCGGTCATTCCACATGACCAGCTCCGGACACTCCCGCTTATCCTCCAATATCCAGTGGGTGTTGAACTGCGGCACCACCGCCTCCACATGCATATCAAACAGCTCCTCGCCCTTGCCGGATAGCTGCATAAAGCTGTCGTTGCCCCACAGGATCTCCTCGCTGTGGAGGGAAAACACCATCATAGGCAGAGGGGCAAAGAGCATATTGCTGGCACGCGCCGAGTCCATACCGCCGTTCAGGCGATCCAGATATTGCCGCAGACTCTGCTGCGTGCTGCGGCTGCGCTTGCGGCACAGCACATACACCAGTATGGCCATCACGGCCTCACCGATGGCAAGGCGCAGATCAATGGGGATCGCCGCCAGCACAAACAGGGCCAGGCACAGCATATACAGCGTCACATTTGTTTTAAGAATCCGGCTGATTTTTTTATTCACCGCGCAGGCCTCCTTGCAGGCGTATGCCGCCAAAATGATATATCGCTCCATAGTAATACATTATTAAATGTAGCATAATTGCCCCCTATTGTCAATAAACAGGCCCTCTCCCGGGGCATGTTTCCGCATTTTACCGGCCTGTCACATCGGGTCGAACAAAAAAGCTGTACAAATCGCGCATTGTGTGGTATACTTTGTGCAAAGTGCGAAAAATATCGCCTCGTTTTTGTTCATCTTGCGGAAGATGATGCGCTTCCGTATCAAATAAACAGGGCTTTGTTCCCTATCACAACCACACACGGCAATTTTGGGCGTTGACCCCTCCCTCCCACAGCGAAGCAGGGCTGTGCGGCGGCGGGCCGCCTTTGTTTTGCTGCACACTTTTGCCGTGTGATACCACAACATCAAAGGAGTTATTATATGGCAGAAAAACTGAAAATTATTCCTCTTGGCGGTCTGAATGAGATCGGCAAGAATATGACCGTCTATGAATACGGCGGTGAGATCATCGTGGTGGACTGCGGCATGGCATTCCCGGGCGATGATATGTACGGCATCGACTGCGTGATTCCCGATGTCAGCTATCTGGTGAAGAACAGGTCCCGCCTGCGCGGTCTGTTCATCACCCACGGCCACGAGGACCACATCGGCGCTATCCCCTATGTCCTCAAGCAGGTCAATCTCCCCATCTATTGTACGCGCCTGACCGCCGGGCTTATCAAGCTCAAGCTGCAGGAGCACGGATTGCAGAACACCGCCAAGCTCATTACGGTGGAAGCCGGACAAACCGTAAAAGCGGGCAAATTCCAGGTGGAGTTTATCCATGTCAACCACTCCATTGCCGACTCGGCGGCTCTCGCCATCCACACCCGCATGGGCGCGGTGGTGCACACCGGCGACTTCAAGATTGACTCCACCCCCATCGACGGCGAGGTGATCGATCTGGCCCGCTTCGGCGAGCTGGGCAAGGAGGGCGTGCTGGCGCTGCTGGCCGACTCCACCAATGTGGAGCGTCCCGGCTATACCATGAGCGAACGGGCCGTGGGCAAGACCTTTATGCGCCAGTTTTCCGGCTGCAATAAGCGTATTATCGTCACCACCTTTGCCAGCAATGTCCACCGCATCCAGCAGGTCATCGATGCCGCTGCCGCCTGCGGACGCAAGGTGGCCGTCACCGGACGCAGCATGGAAAATATCATGCGCGTTTCCACGGAGCTGGGCTATATGAAGATCCCCAAGGGCACACTGATGGAGATCAACCGCATCAAGGGCCTGCCTGTGCAGCAGCAGGTCATTATCACCACCGGCTCTCAGGGCGAGGAAATGAGCGCTCTGTACCGCATGGCGTTCTCCACCCATAAGCAGATCGACATCGGCCCGGGTGACAAGGTCATCATTTCCGCCTCCGCCATTCCCGGCAACGAGGTAACCGTGGGCCGCGTCATCAATGAGCTGTTCCGCAAGGGTGCGGATGTGGTCTATGACAAGGCAGATATGCTCCATGTGTCCGGCCACGCCTGTCAGGAGGAGCTGAAGATCATCCACGCCCTGACCAAGCCCCGCTTCTTCATCCCCCTTCACGGCGAGCAGCGCATGCTGCAGATCCATAAGCGGGTGGCCCAATCCATGGGCATGGACCCGCGCCACATCTGTGTGGCGGAAAACGGCAGCGTGATCGAACTGACCACCAAGCATTTGAAGTGTGAAAACACCGTGCCTGCCGGCGAAGTGTTCGTTGACGGCAGTGGTGTGGGCGATGTGGGCGCGGTGGTGCTCAACGACCGCAAGCTGCTGGCCGAGGACGGCATGGTGGTGGTGGTGCTGTCCATGTCCGGCTACGACAGCCGCCTTTTGTGCGAGCCGGAGATCGTCACACGGGGCTTTGTCTATGTCAAGGAATCGGAAGAGCTGCTGCAGGAGCTGCGCACGATCGCCATGCATACGGTGGAGGGCATGCCCAACCGCCGCCGCAAGGACGACGCGGAGGTATACCGCAGCGTACGCAGCGCCATCAGCAGTTATCTCTATAAGCACACCAAGCGTTCTCCCATGGTCATCCCCATGATCACACGGCTGTAAGCGCAAAAAATCCCGATGCGTCGCATCGGGATTTTTTTATTCTTCGGTAAAACCCATTTCCCGCAAAATCTGCGCGGCATCGTCGGCAAACTCGGCGTTGGCTCCCCAACTGAAATTGAAGATCCCCTCACCGCCGCCGCTGCCCACAATGTCCGCGGTCTGCAAACCGTCAAAATCGGTCAGCAGGACGGCAAGGCCGGCGTAGCTGCCGTTGCGGAAATACAGCTTTTCAAAGTTCAGCATCACGGCATGGCCGCCGCTGCAGCTGCGGCAGGTCTTTCCGATCGGCTCGGCGCGCCACAGCTCCTTTTCCAGCCGCGCCGCGATCTCGGACAGCTCGCCCTGTGCCGGTCTTTGCATCCGAATGATCTTACTGCTCATGACCTCTCCTCTCTTACAGCTCAGGGCCTTTCACATGGCGGCTGATGGGCGTCACGACCACCTTTCCCTCCCGGTCGAGAAGCGGTGTCACGCCGCTGCCGCTGCCGTTGGAAGCCACCATATAGTTGACCCCGGTCTCTCTGTCCACCAGGATTACAACGCTGCCCATGCCCTGGGAATATACTTTTTCAAAGCGCTTTTCTGCTGCCATAGCTTTCTCCTCATCGGCAGAGCAGGGCATTTTTACCCTGCTCTGTTCACTTCGTCTTTATTGTTTCTCGTCTTGTTTCTCGTCCTCGGCCAGCGCCTTGACGGAGGCGGCCAAACCGGCCAGACCCTGAATCTCGCTGGGAATGATGATCTTGGTGGCCTTGCCGTCGGCTGCCTTCTGGAAGGCCTCCAGCGCCTTGAGCTTGATGACCTGATCGTTGGGCGCATTCTCGTTGAGCATACGCAGGGAATCGGCCATGGCCTGCTGCACCTTCAGAATGGAAGTGGCCTCGGCTTCGGCGGCCATGATCTTGGCCTGCTTGGCGGCGTCCGCCTTCAAAATGGCGGACTGCTGTTCACCCTCGGCCACCAGAATCTGGCTGGCCTTCTGGCCCTCTGCCTGCAGAATGGACTCACGGCGTTCACGCTCAGCCTTCATCTGCTTTTCCATGGCGTTCTGGATCTCCTTGGGCGGCAGAATGTTCTTCAGCTCCACGCGGTTGACCTTAATGCCCCAGGGGTCGGTGGCCTCATCCAGAATGGAACGCATCTTGGCGTTGATGGTATCGCGGGAGGTCAGGGACTGGTCCAGCTCCATATCGCCGATGATGTTACGCAGGGTGGTGGCGGTCAGATTCTCGATGGCGTTCATGGGATATTCCACGCCGTAGGTATAGAGCTTGGGGTCGGTGATCTGGAAATAGATGACCGTGTCGATCTGCATGGTCACATTATCCTTGGTAATCACAGGCTGGGGATCGAAGTCGGCTACCTGCTCCTTCAGGGACACCTTCTTGACCACCCGCTCAATGAACGGGAACTTCAGATGCAGACCCACGCCCCACACGGCATGGAACGCACCCAGACGCTCCACCACATAGGCCTTGGACTGCTGCACCACATAGATGTTGCGCACGATGATGAACAGTACCAGCACCACCAAAACAATGATACCGATGTAGCCGGGAATATTGGCAGAAATAATCTCGCCCATATCCTTTTCCTCCTTTTAAAATTATGTATATGATTGATTTTTGCTTACTTTTCCACGATGAGCTTTACGCCCTCCATTTTGACCACCCGCACCATTTCGCTCACGGCGATCACCTCGTCGTTGGCGCTGCGTGCCGTCCAGGTCTTGCCGTCAATGTACACCGCGCCGGTAGGGATGGTGTTGTCGATCACCTCGGTCACCCGCGCCGTTTTGCCCAGCACACGGTCAGCATTGGTGGCCACATTGTCTTTGGTGACCATACGCGCCACCAAGGGCCTTGTGGCGATCAGCGTCAGCACCGACACCACGAAGAACAGCACGACCTGCAGCCACAGCGGGCCGTTGCAGATGGCGGCGATCAGGCCGGCAACACTGCCGAGCACGAACCAGATAGATACCAGTCCCGCCGTGATCGCTTCGGCCACACCGAAAATCACGATGGCGCCGATCCATACCATTGTCATCATATCCGTCGTTCCTCCTTTCAAGCATGCGCCCAACAGCAGCGACAGCAGGGCGATCCCCAGCAGGGTCACCGCACCCAGCCACTTGTTCCTGGGCGACAGATTGTAGAAAAACGAAGTAAATGCCGTTTTGAGATTTCGGCTTTCCGCCTTTTCCGGCTGCGCCGTCGGCTCTTTCATCTGCTCCAGCCCCACCTCCTCGCCAAACAGTTCGTTGGGCGTTATATGGTAGCGCCAGCAAATATACAGAATCTTCTCGATTTCCGGATAGCCGCGGCAGGATTCCCACTTGCTGACCGCCTGACGCGACACCTGCAGCTGCTCGGCAAACTGCTCCTGCGTCAAACCGCTGCAGCGGCGAATCTCCTGCAGACGATCTCCAAACGCCATATACTTCCTCCTCGTCTTTCTTTACCGTCATCTTAGCAAAAATGCCTCGAATGTCTATCAACTTCAATTTGCACCGTCTGATTTTTTTGCGCAACTTTAAGTTTACATGGTCCGTTTCCCTCTGTTGCTATCATTATAACCGAAAATACGGCTGTGCGCTACTGTAAATTTCTGTCTTGCGCTTTTTCTTTCCGCGCGGTATACTGAACAAAACTGTATGTATACAAAATGAGGTATCCTATGGCAGCATATTTGATTCCCTGCTTGTTGGGCTTGGAAAAATTGGTGGGCGATGAGGTCAAAAAGCTGGGGCTGCAGGAGGTGCGCGTGGAAAACGGCCGCATCCTGTGCCGCGGCACACCGGCGGACTGCGCCCGTTTGAATCTCAACCTGCGCTGCGGCGCGCGGGTGATGCTGGTGCTGGGCGAGTTTCCCGCCCGCAGCTTCGAGGAGCTGTTTCAGGGCACCAGGGCCATTGCGTGGGAGGATTATCTGCCCCGTGACGCGGCTTTCCCCGTGAAGGGTTACGCCATTTCCTCGCAGCTTCATTCCGTGCCCGCCTGTCAGTCGATTATCAAAAAAGCCATCGTCGAGCGGCTCAAGGCCCACTACCATATGGAGCAGTTCCCCGAAACGGGGGTAAAATACCAAATTCGCTTTTCCCTTTTCAAGGATTCCGCCGCCGTTTGTCTGGATACCAGCGGCGAGGGATTGTATAAGCGCGGCTACCGCGCCGTCGGCGTGGAAGCGCCTTTGCGCGAAACGCTGGCCGCCGCCATGGTGCTTTTGAGCCGTTACCGCGGCCGCGACCCCTTCTGCGATCCGTTCTGCGGCAGCGGTACGATCCCCATTGAGGCGGCGCTGATTGCCAAAAACCGCGCCCCCGGTCTTGACCGCAGCTTTGACGCGCAGAAATGGGGTTTCCTCCCGGCCGAGGCGTGGCTGAATGCGGCAGAGGAGGCCATGGACAAGGAATTTCACGGCACATACGACATCTGGGGCGGCGATGTGAATCCTCAGGCTGTCGCCATCGCAAAGGACAATGCCCGCAAGGCGGGCGTGGACGACACGGTGCGTTTTGAAGTGGCGGATGCCTGTTCTTTCCACCGCGACAGCGAGTATGGCCAGTTGGTCACCAACCCTCCCTACGGCGAACGCCTGCTGGAAAAGCAGGAGGCGGAGGAGCTGTACCGCCGGTTCGGCAGGGTCTGGCGCGATCTGCCGCCCAAATGGCGCACACTGGTGCTCTCCAGCCACACGGAGTTTGAACGCGCCTTCGGCAAAACAGCCGACAGGAAGCGCAAGCTCTATAACGGCATGATGAAATGTGACGTCTTCATGTACGGCAATGTATAATGTTTGTTTTTAATATTCATTTCAGATACATATGTAAGGGAAGGGCTTCCGTATGAAACACATTTTTATCATCAATCCTACAGCCGGCAAGCATGACAGCCGCCAGCGCATCTATGACATGGCGGATATGCTGCGGCAAAAACACGGTCTGGAGGTGCAGTGCATCCTGACGAAGAAGCAGGGCCACGCCACAGAGATTGCCAAGAGGCTCTGTGAAAGCGGCGAAGCGCTGCGCTTTTACGCCTGCGGCGGCGACGGCACGGTCAACGAGGTTGCCAACGGCATCATCGGATACGATAACGCCGCCATGACGGTGATCCCCGTGGGCACCGGCAATGACTTTTTGAAGAACTTCGGCGCCGATATGGATAAATTCAAAGACGCCGAAAACCTGTGGGACGGCCCTCAGTTCCCTATGGACGCTATTGATGTCAACGGCCGTGTTGCGCTGACCATTGCCTGCTCCGGTATTGACGCCCGTGTAGCAAAGGATGTACATAAATACAGCGAAAGTCCCCTGTTGGACGGCAAGAGCAGCTATATCGCCTCTCTGCTGATCAACTTCCTGTTCAAGGGCATTGCCTCTCACTGGACGGTGGAGCTGGACGGCGAGGCGGTGGAGGATGATTATGCGCTGGTGGCGGTCTGTAACGGCCGCTATTACGGCGGCGGCTTCATGCCGGTGGGCGAGGCCCGTATGGATGACGGCGTGCTGAACACGCTGGTGGTGAAAAAGGTCAGCCGCCTCACCTTTGTCAAATTTGTCGGCCCCTATTCCAAGGGTAAATATCATACCTTCCCGCATGTGGCGCGCTGCTCCACGCCGAAGGTCATTCACATCTCTTCCCGGCAGCCTGACATCGTCACCTGCCTGGACGGCGAGTGTGTCACCAACTCCGATGTGGTCATCCGTCTGGCCGATAAGCGGCTGAACTTCTTCGGCCCTGCAGGCTGCAGCTGCAACCGCACCGCACTGGGCTGATTTTTCGAAATTTTACATTTTTGTGAACTTTTGAATTTTTTCCCTTTTTCCACTTGCAAAATCCAAATAGTGTGGTATGATAATCAGCGTTAGCACTCGAACACATAGAGTGCTAACGCTGAACTTGTTATGAATAAATAAAAATATAAGGAGGAACACATTATGAAACTGACACCGCTTGCCGACCGTGTCGTGCTGAAGATGACCGAGGCGGAGGAGACCACCAAGGGCGGCATTATCCTCACCGGCTCTGCCAAGGAAAAGCCCTCCGTGGCGGAGGTCATTTCCGTCGGCCCCGGCGGCGTGGTAGACGGCAAGACCGTTACCATGACTGTCAAGCCCGGCGACAAGGTCATCACCGACAAGTACGCCGGCACCAAGGTCACGCTGGACGAGGTGGAATACATCATCGTTCGTCAGGGCGACATTCTGGCAATTGTCGAGTAAAGCGATGGCGGGGGATTCCCCCTATCGCATCCCTCTCGCGGTCCGCTGCAGCACTTGTTGGCGGGCCGGGCAGAATTTTTGCGGCGGCTCTGCCGTCGCAGGCTGATTTTATTTGTAAGCGAATCTTTTTATAGGAGGCAATTAGTATGGCTAAGATCATTAAGCGCGGCGAGGAAGCCCGCAAAGCATTGGAAGCCGGCGTCAACCAGCTGGCTGATACCGTAAAAGTCACCCTGGGCCCCAAGGGCCGCAACGTGGTGCTGGATAAGAAGTTCGGCACGCCGCTGATTACCAATGACGGCGTGTCCATCGCCAAGGAGATCGAGCTGGACGATCCGTTTGAGAATATGGGCGCACAGTTGGTGCGTGAAGTGTCCACCAAGACCAACGATGTGGCCGGTGACGGCACCACCACCGCCACCCTGCTCGCTCAGGCCATGATCCGTGAGGGTCTGAAGAACCTGGCCGCCGGCGCCAACCCCATCGTGATGAAGAAGGGCATGAGCAAGGCCGTGGATGCCGCGGTAAGCGCGATCCGCGCACAGAGCAAGCCCGTCAACGGCACGGAGGACATTGCCCGCGTAGGCACCGTCTCCTCCAGTGACGAAACCATCGGCGCACTGATCGCCGAGGCGATGGAGAAGGTCAGCGCCGACGGCGTCATCACCATCGAGGAGTCCAAGACCGCCGAAACCTACAGCGAGGTTGTCGAGGGCATGATGTTTGACCGGGGCTATATCACGCCCTATATGGCCACCGATATGGAGAAGATGGAAGCTGTCGTGGACGACGCTTACATTCTCATTACCGATAAGAAGATCTCCGTCATTTCCGACATTCTGCCTCTGCTGGAGCAGATGCTGCAGTCCGGCAAGAAACTGTTCATCATCGCCGAGGATGTAGAGGGCGAGGCCCTGTCCACCCTGCTGGTGAACCGTCTCAAGGGCGTGCTGAATGTGGTGTGCGTCAAGGCCCCCGGCTTCGGCGACCGCCGCAAGGAAATGCTGCAGGATATCGCCATCCTCACCGGCGGTCAGGTCATCAGCGAGGAGCTGGGCCTGAGCCTGAAGGATGCCACCGTGGATATGCTGGGCCGTGCCCGTCAGGTCAAGGTCACCAAGGAGAATACCATTATCGTGGACGGCGCCGGTGATCCTCAGGCGATCCGTGAGCGCGTCAGCCAGATCCGCGCGCAGATCGGCATGACCACCAGCGAGTATGACCGCGAGAAGCTGCAGGAGCGTCTGGCCAAGATGGCCGGCGGCGTGGCAGTCATTAAGGTCGGCGCTGCTACCGAGACTGAGATGAAGGAAAAGAAGCTGCGTATTGAGGACGCCCTGAACGCCACCAAGGCAGCCGTTGAGGAAGGCATTGTGGCCGGCGGCGGCACGATCTTCGTCAATGTGATTCCCGCTGTCACCGCGCTGCTGAACACCGTCGAGGGCGATGAAAAGACCGGCGTACAGATCGTTGCCAAGGCGCTGGAGGAGCCCATTCGCCAGATCGCTGCCAATGCAGGTCTGGACGGCTCCGTCATTCTGGAGAAGGTACGCTCCGCCGGCAAGGACGGCTACGGCTTCGACGCATATAAGGAAGTCTACTGCGATATGATCGCCAGCGGTATCGTGGATCCCGCCAAGGTGACCCGCAGCGCTTTGGAGAATGCCGCTTCCGTGTCCGGCATGGTGCTGACCACCGAATCTCTGGTGGCCGACAAGCCCCAGCCTCCCATGCCTGCACCCGCCGCACCCGATATGGGCGGCATGGGCGGTATGTATTAAGCCATACGCCAACACAGCGAAAGAGGGAACAGTCATGACTGTTCCCTCTTTTTATAGGCTGCAGTAATTTTTGTGTTCAAATTCGGACCTTAAAAATCCTGCCGCCAAACCCGAAAAACAATCCCGTTCGTGATTACGAACGGGATTGTTTTTGTTCCATATTACCCAACGTATTCAGCCGGGTCGATCACTTTGCCGTCCTTAGACACGGAGAAGTGCAGGTGGGCGCCCATGCTGTTCTCCGCGGCGGCCGTATTGCCGACGCAGCCGATAATATCACCGGCGTTTACCTTCTGGCCCTCGCTGACGGGAGGATCCGGCATCAGGCTGCTGTACTGGGTGGTGTAGCCGTCTGCGTGTTCGATGATGACGGTGGTGCCCATCAGTTCGTCGTTTTTCACTGACAGCACCGTGCCGTCAGCGGCGGTCTTGACGCTGTCTCCCTCGGCGGCTTGGATGTCAAGACCGTTGTGGGTTCTCCAATCCGCCATCGTCTCATCATACATCAGCTCCGTGGTGCTGAATACGGTCACGGTGGTACCGTCCAGCGGAGAGATTACCTGGGGCACCAACTCCTCCGGTGTGACCTCCGGCTCGGTGATCGGATCTACGGACGCTTCCTCCACCGGCTGGGTCTGGATGACCGGTGCCACCGGTGCGGGATCAACCTCCACCACCGGCTCTGCCTTTTGCAGCGGATGCAGCAGTGCCGCATAAACAATGACAGCCGCCGCTGCCAAACATAGCACAAGGGCTATGTAAAAGCCCTTGCCGCCGAAAATGGCCTTGACCTTTGATTGATTATATTTGCTCATATACTACCTCTTTGATCAGACAAATGCTGACCGCCGCTGCGTTGACGGCGCGCGGCCCGCCGAAATGTTCAAAAAAAGAACCTCTGCACTCATTATGAGCGCTTTGAGGTTCTTTTAAACATTTCAGCAAAATTTTATGGGGTTTTTAATCTTCAAATTCGCCTTTTAAGCCGCGATCCAACAGATCGCGCAGCACATCCCCCGGCGCGGCATTCTCATAGAGGATGCGGTACACCGCTTCGCAGATGGGCAGCTCCACGCAGTATTTTTCGCCCAACTGCAGCATGGCGCGCACGGTGTAATAGCCCTCTGCCAGGTCGTGATAAGGCTCGCCCTTGGCAAAGCTCTCGCCAAATTGCCGGTTGTGGCTGTATTTGGAAAACACGGTGGCTTCATAGTCGCCCAAATGGCACAAGCCGTAGGCCGACAGCTCCTTGCCGCCCAACGCGCAGATCAGGCGTGCCACCTCACGGGTGCCGCGGCTCATCAATGCGCCCTTCAGGCTGCCCAGATGCAGTCCGTCCAGCAAGCCCGCGGCGATCCCCACCACATTTTTGGCCGCCGCGCCGATCTCGTTGCCGATCAGGTCGTTGCCGTAGTAAAAGCGGATCAGATCGCCGGAAAAGGACTCCACCAAGCGGCGCTTGGTGTCCTCGTCATCGCTGTCGATGACCATGCAGTTGGGCACGCCGCGATAAAACTCCTGCACATGACCCGGCCCCAGCCAAACCGCCACATGATTGCTCGCGTCCAGGTTATCCTTCGCAATTTCGGACAGACGCCGGCCTGTGCCGATCTCCAGGCCCTTCATGCACAGCACGAAGGTCTTGTTTTTCAATTGATAGACGGACAATTCCTCCATCAGCGCCTGCAAGCCCTGGGAGCCGATGGAAATAATGACGGTTTCCGCCTCGTTCACCGCGGAAAGCTCGGTGGTTAATGTCACAGACAGGGGTAAGGCCAGCAGATCATTCTTCCGCGTTGCCAGAAATGCCTGCATACGCTTTGAACTGCTGCGGCCGTACAGCGTTACATGATGACCGATGCGGTCTAAGTACCACGTAATCAGCGAGCCCCAGCGTCCGCAGCCGATAACACAAATGTTCATTTAATTCTCCTATGGAAAATCATTCCCAAAACGAAATGTTTCGGGAATGGTTTTGCGTTATTCCACGATCAGCGTCTGGCCGTCCATCTCGGCGGGACAGGCCAGACCCATCACATCCAGAATGGTGGGGGCAATATCCGCCAAACGGCCGGGACGCAGCTTCTTGGCCGCACCGCAGACGATAAAAGGAACCGGATTGGTGGTATGCGCCGTCATGGGACTGCCGTCGGTCTGCGCCATCTGCTCGGCGTTGCCGTGGTCGGCGGTGACCATGGCAATACCGCCCATCTGCAGCGTGGCCTCCACCACACGGCCTACGCATGCATCCACGGTTTCCACGGCCTTGACAGCCGCTTCCATCACGCCGGTGTGGCCCACCATGTCGCAGTTGGCGAAGTTCAGGATAATCACGTCGTAAGCGCCGGACTGGATGCGCTCCACGCACTTGTCGCACACCTCATAGGCGCTCATCTCCGGCTGCAGGTCGTAGGTCGCCACCTTGGGAGAGGGCACCAGGACCCGGTCCTCGCCGGGATACTGCGTCTCCACGCCGCCGTTGAAAAAGAAGGTGACATGGGCATACTTCTCGGTTTCGGCAATGCGCAACTGCGTCATACCCATGGAGCTGAGATATTCGCCCAGCCCGTTCTCCACCTTGATACGGGGCCACGCCACGAGCACATTGGGCATGGCGGCATCATACTCGGTGTTGCACACATAGGTGGTGGGGAAAAACTCACGCCGGAAGCCGTCAAAGTCGGGGTCCACGATTGCGCGTGTGATCTCGCGGGCGCGGTCGGGACGGAAGTTGAAGAAGATCACGCTGTCGTTATCGGAAATGGTACCCTCGCTGTCGCAGACAACAGGCTCCACAAACTCATCGGTCACGCCGTTCTGATAGGACTGCGCCACGGCAGCCACAGGATCGGGATTCTGAATACCCTCGCCGTAGACCATGGCATCATAGGCCTGCTGCAAACGCTCCCAGCGCTTGTCGCGGTCCATGGCGTAGAAGCGGCCCATCACGGTAGCGATCTTTCCCACGCCGATTTCTTCACATTTTTCCACGCACTGCGCCACGAAGTCCTTGCCGCTGGTGGGGGACACATCGCGCCCGTCCAGAAACGCATGGATATACACCTTCTCTAAACCCTTGGCCTTAGCCATCTTCAGCAGGGCGAACAGGTGCTCTATGTGAGAGTGTACGCCGCCGTCAGACAGCAAGCCGTACAGGTGCAGGCTGGAACCCTTGGCCAGACAGTCATCCATCGCCTTGTTATAGGCAGGATTTGCAAAAAAGGAGCCGTCATCAATGGCGCGGCTGATCCGGGGCAGATCCTGGAACACCACGCGGCCGCCGCCGATGTTGGTGTGCCCCACCTCGCTGTTGCCCATCTGTCCGTCGGGCAGACCCACATCCAGCCCGGACGCAGACAGTGTGGTGTTGGCATATTCTCTGAAAAGGCGGTCAAGCACAGGGGTTCTGGCCACGCTCACGGCGTTGGCGCTGCCGTTTGGGGCCATGCCGAAGCCGTCCATGATAATCAGTGTAGTCGGCGTCTTGTTCATGCTTTCTCCTTCCCTGTCAGTCCTGATTGGCGGCATTGATGATGTCCATGAAATCACCGGCGTTGAGCGATGCGCCGCCGATCAGACCGCCGTCGATATCGCTCTGGCTCAGCAGCTCGGAGGCATTGGCGGGCTTCATGGAGCCACCGTACTGGATGGTAATGGAACGGGCAATGCGTGCGCCGTACAGGTGGCGCACGGTGGTGCGGATAAAGGTGCATACCTCAGCCGCCTGCTCTGCGGTAGCGGTCTTGCCGGTACCGATGGCCCAGATGGGCTCATATGCGATCACGCACTTGCGCAGCTTCTCGGCAGGCACGCCTGCCAGAGCGGACTTGACCTGCAGAGCGATCAGCTCCATGGTGATGCCCAGCTCGCGCTGCTCCAGCGATTCGCCCACGCAGATGATGGGGTGCAAACCGGCTTCCAATGCGGCCAGCACCTTCTTGTTGACGGTGAAATCGGTCTCGCCGAACAGCTCGCGGCGCTCGCTGTGACCGATAATCACATACTTCACGCCCAGGTCCTTCAGCATCTCGGCGCTGACCTCACCGGTATACGCGCCGGACTTTTCATAAAACACATTCTGTGCGCCGACGGATACACGCATATCCTTAAAGGCCTTGATGGCGGCAGGGATATTGACAGCGGGCACGCAAACCACCACGTCGCACCACTTGGTCTTGGGCATGATGGCCTTAAGCTCCTCGGCAAATTTTTTGGTTTCACCGGCCGTCTTGTTCATTTTCCAGTTGCCGGCAATAATAGTCTTACGATATCTGCGATTCATTGTCTTTTTACTCCTAATTACATTTGTATCTTATTTATCCAGCAGGCATGCCACGCCGGGCAGCTCCAGACCTTCCAAAAACTCAAGGGATGCGCCGCCGCCGGTGCTGATGTGGGTAATCCGGTCGGCAAAGCCCATCTGCTCCACAGCGGCCGCACTGTCACCGCCGCCCACGATGGTCACGGCGCCGCTGTCAGCCAGCGCCTGTGCCATAGCGCGGGTACCCTTGGCAAACGCTTCAAATTCAAACACACCCATGGGGCCGTTCCAGACCACCGTACCGGCCTTCCTGACAGCCGCGCAGAACAGTTCCGTGGTCTTGGGACCGATGTCCAGGCCCATCATGTCGTCGGGAATGGCACGTGTCTCCACGGTAAACGGCTCGGCATCTGCGGCAAATTCCCTGGCAGCTACCGTATCCACAGGCAGCAGCAGGTTCACGCCGCGTGCCTTGGCCTTTTCGATCATCTGGCGGGCATAGTCCAGCTTGTCGTTCTCGCACAGGCTTGTGCCGATACTGCCGCCCTGGGCCTTGGCGAATGTATACGCCATGCCGCCGCCGATGATAATGGTGTCGGCCTTCTCCAGCAGGTTGTTGATCACACCGATCTTGTCGGACACCTTGGCGCCGCCCAGCACAGCCACAAACGGGCGCTTGGGGTCCTGCAGCGCACCGCCCATGATCTCCAGCTCCTTGGCCACCAGCAGGCCGGACACGGCAGGCAGGTAAGCGGCCACACCGACCGTGGAGGCGTGTGCGCGATGTACCGTGCCAAACGCGTCGGACACATACAGCTCCGCCATGGAGGCCAGCTCCTTGGCAAAGGAGGGATCGTTCTTCTCCTCGCGGATGTCAAAACGCAGGTTTTCCAGCAGCATGATCTGTCCGCCCTGCAGCGCGGCGGCTTTCGCCTTGGCGTCATCACCCACAATGTCGGCGGCAAAAATCACCTCCTGCCCCAGCAGCTCGCTCAAGCGCTTGGCCACGGGGGCCAGCGTCAGCTTTTCCTTCCACTCGCCCTTGGGCTTTCCCAGATGAGAGCAGGCAATCACGGCTGCGCCCTTTTCCAGCAGATAGCGGATGGTGGGCAATGCCGCCACGATGCGCTTGTCGCTGGTAATGGCGCCGGTTTCTTTATCCTGGGGTACATTGAAGTCGCAGCGCAGCAAAATCTTCTTGCCTGCTACATCTGTATCCATGACCGTTTTCTTGTTGTAGTTCATAGCAGCATCTCCTTGATAAATATATGTAGGGTTATCATCCGATAGCTCATGTCAGGGCCGGTGCATTTCGCCCTCACCGGACAGTCCGGGGAACTGATTCTGCCGCAGCGCCTCATAGGTCAGGATCGCCACGGAGTTGCTGAGATTCAGGCTGCGGGCCTCCTCGCGCATAGGCAGGCGGATACAGCGATCATAGTGGGCCATGCGGAACTCCTCCGGCAGACCTGCCGTTTCTTTCCCGAAGAACAGCCAGCAGTTTTCGGAAAACCGGGCCTGCGTATAGCTTTGCGGCGCTTTGGTAGTGGCAAGCCACAGGTCGTCGGCTGCCTGGGGATTGGCGGCAAAAAAAGCGTCCAGATTCTCATAGTCGCGGACTTCCACAAACTGCCAGTAATCCAGACCGGCGCGCTTGACCGCCCGGTCGGAAATGTCAAAGCCCAGCGGTCGGATCAGATGAAGCCTTGACCCGGTGGCGGCGCAGGTGCGTGCAATATTGCCGCAGTTTTGCGGAATCTCCGGTTCTACCAGTACAATATTCAGCATACGCCGGCCTCCTTCCGAAAATACTTGTATTGTAATGCACTTGACCTAAAAATGCAACTATAAATTCCTAAAAAAGCCGTTTTTTTCACTAAAATACAAATTTAGGCATTTGTTTGTGTGAAAAACAGCAGTTATCCGTTTCTCTTCCCGTCCTGATTCATTCTCCGATCTCCGATATACAAAAATTATTGACGGGAATTTCTGTAAAAATACTGGATTTTTCCGTAAACCCTGCTATAATAGTCTTGATTTTATGTCTTTGTTATTGAGGGGAGGAGTTTATCATGGACTGCAAGATTGTACTCTTTGACTGCAAGGGTGCCTCCGCCTCCTGCGCAAAACCGCTGATGCTGCAGACGATCCTGTTTTGCCCTGTTCTGACATGGGTATCGCAGGAATTGTCAAACTGCGGCGTACAGCGGTTTTTTGTCATTTGTGATGACAGTTGGCGTGAGGAAATTGCCGCAGCCATGGCCGACTGCGAGGTTGCCTTCTTCCCCGATACGGCCGCAGCTCTGGCCGCCTGCGAGGGTGATGTATTGGTGATCCCCTCTCCGGTGCTGCCGGTGACGGCCTTCGGTCAAAGTCCGGTATACAGCGCTGACAGCGCCGTTTTGCGCCGGATGTGCGACAGCGGCGCGGCGCTGACCGACCGCCCCGCGCAAGGCAAGGAGGCGCTGTACTGGCTTCCCGTTCATAATGCGTTGGAGCTTCATCGCGCCATGCCCCTGTGCCGCGACGCGATTCTGAGCCGTCATATAGAAAACGGCGTTACCGTTATGGATCCCACTGCCACCTATATTGATCCGCGGGTCAGCGTAGCTGCCGGTACAACGATTTTGCCCGGCACGATCCTGCGCGGCCGCACGGTCATCGGTGCCGATTGCGAGATCGGCCCCCACAGCATGATCCGCGACAGCGTCATCGGGGAGTGTACCAGTGTCAACGCCTCTCAGGTAAATGAAAGCACCGTGGGCGCCCATACCACGGTGGGGCCCTTCACCTATGTCCGTCCCCACTGCCGGATCGGCGATCACTGCCGCGTGGGCGACTTTGTGGAGGTGAAAAACTCCGTCATCGGCAACGGCACCAAGATCTCCCACCTGACCTATGTGGGCGACAGCGATGTGGGTGAAAAGGTCAACTTCGGCTGCGGTACCGTTACGACCAATTACGACGGCCACAAAAAATACCGCTGCACCATCGGCAACGGTGTGTTCCTGGGCTGCAACACCAATTTGATCGCACCGGTCAGCGTAGGTGACGGCGCCTATACCGCCGCCGGCTCGACCATCACCGACGATGTGCCTGCCGACGCGCTGGGCATCGCCCGTGCCCGTCAGGTCAACAAGGACAAGTGGGCCGCCCGGTTTTGGGACGACCGAAAAAAGTGAGTATCAGTCTTATAAAGGCTGCTCAATATAACCCTACCAACCAAGAGAGAGAATTTTTGGAATAAGATAGAAAGTGAGTGTGTTGAAAAATGATTTCTCATGGCAAGGACATTAAGATTTTTACCGGTAACTCCAACCCCGCATTGGCCGCCGAGATCTGCAAGATCATCGGCACCAAGCTGGGGGAGGCTGAGGTCAAGCAATTTGCCGACGGCGAAGTTTCCGTATCTCTGTATGAAACCGTGCGCGGCAGCGATGTGTTTTTGATCAACTCCACCTGCAAGCCTGTCAACGACAGCCTGATGGAGCTGCTGATCATGATCGACGCCTGCAAGCGCGCCAGCGCCGGTCGTGTTACCGCCGTGATTCCCTACTTCGGCTATGCCCGTCAGGACCGCAAGGCCAAGAGCCGTGATCCCATCTCCGCCAAGCTGGTAGCCAATATGCTCACCGCCGCCGGTGCCGACCGCGTGCTGACCATGGACCTGCACGCCTCTCAAATTCAGGGCTTCTTTGATATTCCCGTGGACAACCTGCTGGGCAACCCCGTCTTTGTTGACTACTATGCCAAGAAATTCGGTGAGAGAGCCGAAGATATGGTCGTTGTTTCTCCCGATGTGGGCAGCGTGGCCCGCGCCCGCACCTTCGCGCAGAAGCTGCACATGGGGCTGGCCATCGTGGATAAGCGCCGTCAGAAGGCCAATCACTGCGAGGTCATGAATGTGATCGGCGATGTGGCCGGTAAGGACTGCATTCTGTTCGACGATATGATCGACACTGCAGGCTCCATCTGCAATGCCGCCAAGGCCATCGTGGAAGTGGGCGGCGCCAACAGCGTCTATGCCTGCGCCTCCCACGGCGTGCTCTCCGGCCCCGCACTGGAGCGTTTGAGCAACAGCGTCATTAAGGAGATCGCCCTGCTGAACACGCTGCCCGTGGAAATGGGCGCCGGCTGCGACAAGCTCAAGTATCTGTCTGTCGGCCCCATGTTTGCCGAGGCCATTGAGCGCATCTATCAGGAAATTTCCATTGCAAAGCTGTTCAACTGAGCTTTTTTGTGATATGATAAGGGAACTGCGTATGCAGTTCCCTTATTTTTTGATTTTTTTGCGTCAAAGGAAGTGTTCCTATGTTTTTTAAACGCAGCGGCGGCAGCGGCATACAGTGGCTGGTGGTGGGGTTAGGCAATCCCGGCGCCAAATACGAAAGCACCCGCCATAACATGGGCTTTTTGGTAGTGGACAAGCTGGCCCAGAATGAAAAGCTCAAGTTCAATAAGCTCCGCTTCAAGGCATGGACCGCCACCTGGGAGGTCGGCGGTGAAAAGGTGCTGCTGATGAAGCCGCAGACCTATATGAATCTCAGCGGTGAAGCCGTCGGTCAGGCCGCCCGGTTCTACAAAATTCCCGCCGACCATGTGCTGGTGATCTCCGACGATATTGCCCTGCCCGCAGGCAAGCTGCGCATCCGCGCCGGCGGCAGCGCCGGCGGTCACAACGGGCTGAAAAACATTATACAGCATCTGGGCACCGACAGGTTTCCCCGCATCAAGGTGGGTGTCGGCTCGCCCCAACAGGCAGAGCATGACATAGCGGATTGGGTCACCGGCAAGCCCATGGGAGAGGACCAAAAGGTCATTATTGAGGCGCTGGACAAGGCGGTGGCCGCCATCCCGGTGCTGATCGAACAAGGCGTTGACCGGGCCATGAACCGCTTTAATTAAGAGGAGATGCGTGGAGTTATCTCCACATAAACCCGCAGACAACCCCATATGATAGCATAGGAAAGGAGGGGGACCGTGGACGGACTGGTCAAAGAGATCCTCACCATACAGGAAGTGTGTGAGTTGGTCGATCATATCAACAGCACCGCCGACGCCGTCCGTGTGACCGGTGTCGGTCCGGTACAGCGCGCCCAGTTGGCCGCCGCCATTCGTTACGCCACCCGGCGTCCTCTTCTGATGCTGTGCGAGGACGAAAAGGAAGCCCGGCGGCAGTGTGCCGACCTGCGCATTTTGACCGGCTGCGACCCGGTACTGCTGCCCGGCCGCGAATGGCAGCTTTATCCCTCGGCAGCGGTCAGCCGGGAGTGGGAGTACCGGCGTCTGGCGGCGCTGCACCGGCTGGCACAGGGCGATGCCGATGTGATCGTGACCACGGCGGATGCGCTGGCAGCGCGCTGCTGTGCGCCGGAGATACTGCGCGAGAGCGTGCTGACGCTGCGCGTGGGCGAGCGGTACGAGCTGTCTGCGTTGGTATCCCATCTGATTGCCGCCGGTTATACACGCACCGACCAGGTGGAGGGCGCGGGGCAATTTGCCCTGCGCGGCGGCATTTTGGATGTATACTCCCCCGGCGCCGAAAACGCCGTGCGCTGCGAATTTTTTGACGATGAGATCGACTCGCTGGGCGCGTTCGATGTGACCACCCAGCGGCGCATTTATAACTGCGAGGAAGTGACGCTGCTGCCTGCCGGTGAGGTACTGCCGCTGCGCGACGCCGAAAAGACCGCGCAGCGGATGGAGCAGGCGGCCAAGAAACTGTCGCGCAAAGAAAACACGGAAACCGTCTGCCGCACGCTGCGCACGGACGCGGAAAATCTGCGTCAGGGCATTGTGCCAAACGGCATTGACCGCTATCTGGCAGCCGTATACGAAGAAAAAATCTGCGCCATTGACTACCTGCCCAAAAACTGCGTGATCTGCGTCAGCGAAAGCGGTCGGGTACAGGAGGCGCTGCGCGGCTGGCTGTGGCAGTTGAAAGAGGACATCACCCTGCACTTAGAGAGCGGCACCATGTGCGGCGAGTTCGGCGTGCTGACGCTGACAGAGAACGAGCTGACGGCGCGCATGGGGGACTTTCCCGTATGTCAGATGGAGAGCCTGCCCACCTCCCGGGCGCTGCTGGCGCCGAAAGCGCTGTGGCAGATCGCCGCCAAGCAATTGAGCTTCTACGGCGGCTCGCTGGAAACTGCCGCCGCCGACATCGTGCACTATCTGACCGCCGGCTACCGGGTCATGGTGCTGTGCGGCGGCGAGGTGCGGGCCAAAAATATGCAGCGGCTGCTGGCGGAGAGAAAGATTCCCGCCGCACTGGACTTGACCGGCGGTAAGCCTCCTGAAAGCGGCAGCGTGCTCATCTCGGTGGGCGCCCTGTCGGCAGGCTGTGAGTACCCCGGCTGCAAGCTGGCCGTTCTGACCGAGGGACAGCTGACCGCTTCCCTGTCCGGCAAGCAGCCGAAAAAGCCGCGGCAGGCAAAAGACCCCCATCGGCAGAAGCTGCAATCCTACACCGATCTGTCACCCGGTGATCTGGTGGTGCACACGCACCACGGTATCGGACGCTTTGCCGGCATCTGCCGGCTGGTGGTGGACGGTGTGGAGAAGGACTATATCAAAATTTCCTACGCAGGAAGCGACTGCCTGTATGTACCGGCCACACAGTTGGATCTGGTGAGCAAGTATATCGGCGGCGGCGAGGACAACGAACACACGCGGCTGAACAAACTGGGCGGCACGGAATGGGCCAAGGCGACCCATCGGGCCAAAGCCGCCGCGCGGGATCTGGCAGAGGGGCTTATCAAGCTCTATGCCCAGCGGCAGCGGCTGGAGGGGTTTGCCTTTTCACCGGACTCGCCGTGGCAGCAGGAATTTGAGGACGCTTTCGACTACGCCGAGACCGACGATCAGCTACGCGCCGTCCGCGAGATCAAGGCGGATATGGAGCGCCCCGTGCCCATGGACCGGCTGCTGTGCGGCGATGTGGGCTACGGCAAAACGGAAGTGGCACTGCGGGCGGTGATGAAGTGCATTTTAGACGGCAAGCAGGCCGCCATCCTGGTGCCGACCACCGTTTTGGCCCAGCAGCATTATGCCACGGCCATGAACCGATTCCGCTCCTTCCCCGTGACCATCGAGGTGCTGAGCCGATTCCGTACACCCAAACAGGTGAAGGACATTTTACAGCGCGTCAAGGAAGGGCGCATCGACCTGCTCATCGGCACCCACAAGCTGCTGCAGAAGAATCTGGCCTTTAAGAATTTGGGCCTGCTGGTCATTGACGAGGAACAGCGGTTCGGTGTCAGCCACAAGGAGACCCTCCGCGAACGGGCCAAGCAGGTGGACACACTGACCCTGTCCGCCACGCCCATTCCCCGGACGCTGAACATGGCGCTCAGCGGTATACGGGATATGTCCACCATCGAACAGCCGCCCCAAGACAGACAATGCGTGCAGACCTACGTGATGGAGCATGAATGGCCGCCCCTTATCGAGGCCATACGGCGCGAAATCGGGCGCGGCGGTCAGGTATATTATCTGCACAACCGGGTGGAAAACATCGAATCCACCGCAGGGCGGCTGCAGCAGATGCTGGGCGATGCGTTTACCATCGGGATTGCACACGGCAGGATGTCGGAACGCGATCTGAGCCGCGTGATGCAGCAGATGGCGGACGGCGAAATCCAGATACTGGTCTGCACCACCATCATTGAAACGGGCATCGACATCCCCAATGTGAACACGCTGATTATCGAGGACGCCGACCGGATGGGGCTTTCACAGCTTCACCAGATTCGCGGACGCATCGGGCGGTCCAGCCGCCGCGCCTACGCCTATCTGACCTACCGTACCGGCAAAATCCTCAGCGAAGCGGCCGACAAGCGCCTGAGCGCCATCCGCGAATATGTGGAATTTGGCTCGGGCTTTAAAATCGCCATGCGCGATCTGGAAATCCGCGGGGCAGGCAACCTGCTGGGCGCCGAACAGTCGGGCTACATGATGAGCGTGGGCTACGATATGTATTTGAAGCTCCTCAACGATGCCGTTTTGGAGCAGCAGGGCAAGGCGAAGGAAATTCGCAGGGAATGTACCGCCGATCTGACCGTTTCGGCCCATATTCCGGAGAGATATGTGCCCTCTGCCGAGCAGCGCATGGATCTTTACCGCCGGATTGCCGCCATACGCAGCAGTGAAGACGCCGCGGAGATCCTCGACGAGATGCTGGACCGTTTCGGCGACGCGCCCAAGAGCGTCATGGCGCTGCTGGACATCGCGCTGCTGCGCGCCGACGCCGCGCAGGTGGGCATCTGCGACATTTCCCAAAAGGGCACACAGGTCATCTTCCGTTTCGGTGACCAAATCGATGTGGCGGCGCTGATGCGCGTTTGCGCTATGAACGCCTACCGCAGCCGCTTACTGCTGTCGGCAGGGGAGCGTCCCCATCTGACGCTGCAGCTGAAGCAAAAGGAAAATGCACTCTCCTCCGCCGCCAAGCTGGTGGAGGAGCTGCGATTGCAGCAAGAGAAAAATCAGGGTCAAGCGCCCGCAGAAGGAGGAACTTTATGAAACGCTTTGTAGCCGGCTTAATTGCCGCAATTTTACTGGTGAGCTGCATCTCTCTGATCGACGGCGGCGGCAGCGGCACACGCACGGACGGACTGTACTATCAGGTCAGCGGTATCCATCCCGACGCCACCATCATGACCGTTAACGGGGAGAAGATCAGCGCCGAGGAATACCTTTACTGGCTGGCGTATGACTGCGAATACCTGTCCGCCTATGCAGGGTCTCTGGACTGGGATGAGGTCGTAACAGACACCATGACTTATGCCGACTATGTGAAAGACGAAGTCACCGACACCATGAAAACTTACGCCATCGTTCGTCAGATGGCAAAAAAAGGCCATGTGACACTCAGCGATGAGGACCTTGCCGCGCTGGACGCGCAGCGCCGGCAGTATATCGAATACTACGGCGGCGAGGAGGGTTACCTCCAGCAGATTCAACTGCTGGGCGTCAGCGAGGAGACCTTTGACAACATTAACTCCATGTACTATCTCTACTCCCGCGTACAGGAGGCCTTCTGCGACGGCTCGCTGCGTCCCGGCGATGAGGAGCTGCAGTCCTTTGCCGAGGAAAACGGTCTGATGACCGCCAAGCTGCTGTACCTGTCGACCGAGGGGCTGAGCGAGGACGAGATCGCACAGCGCCGTGATCTGGCCCGGGGTTACGCCGACAAGCTGAAGGCAGCGGACGATGTGGATGCCCTCTACGCCCGGTTTGCCGAGGAGCTGGGTCTGACGGTGAGCGAAAACGGCCAGACCTTCTCTGCCTCCGAGACCGGTGAGGGCGGCGAGGAAGACCTGCTGCTGGCAAACGCCGTGGCAGCATTGGATGAGGGCGGCGTCAGCGATTTGATCGAGAGCGGAAACGGTTTCTATGTGGCGGTGCGCCAGGCGCTGGATCTGTCCGCCGTGGCGGATCGGATGTTCAGCCAGACCATAGAAAGTGCCCTTGCCGAGGCAAAGGTGAAGTATAACGACGCCGTCTATGGCAAGGTCGATGTGGGCAGTTTCTACACCGAGTTGCTGCAGGCGCGCCAGAATCTTGCGGCCACCTTTAACACGGAGAACCCTGCCAAGGATGACGGTTGATGGGCTATATTTTCGTCAAAGTGACGGAAATTTGGGGCATTTCATGCCCGTAATCACGATTTTTTCGTTTCACTTGGTTTTTGGAACAATTGCCAGTTGACTATTGTTAAAAAATTGACTATTATAAAAGCATCTTAGGAAAAGCAATTTTCTATTATTATTTATAGGAGGACAAATCCATGAAAGATCTGTATGTTGTCAATTGCTGCAGAACCGCTATCGGTTCCTTCGGCGGCTCCCTGAAGAACACTCCCGCCGCGGAGATGGGCGCTATCGTCGTTAAGGAAGCGCTGAAGCGCGCCAACATCGCTCCCGAGAATGTTGACGAGCTGATGTTCGGCTGCATCCTGACCGCTGCTCAGGGCCAGAACGTCGCACGCCAGGTCTCCATCAAGGCTGGCATCCCCTATTCCGTTCCCGCTTACACCGTCGGTATGGTCTGCGGTTCCGGTATGAAATCCGTCATCGAAGGCGCTCGCTCCATCCTGGCCGGCGATTCCGACATCGTTGTCTGCGGCGGTACCGAGAACATGAGTGCTGCTCCCTACGCTTCCACGGACGCTCGTTGGGGCGCTCGCATGGGCGACAAGAAGCTGGTCGACACCATGATTAAGGACGGCCTGTGGGACGCTTATAACAACTATCACATGGGCACCACCGCTGAGAACATCAACGACATCTGGGGTATCTCCCGCGCTGAGCAGGATGCTTTCGCCGCCGCTTCCCAGCAGAAGACCGAGGCCGCTATGGCTGCCGGCAAGTTCGACGAGGAAATCGTCGCTGTGCCCGTGAAGGTCAAGAAGGCTATGGTCGATTTCAAGGTCGATGAATATCCCAAGGCAGGCGTGACCGTTGAGGGTATCGCCAAGCTGCGCGGCGCGTTCCCCGTCGGCCCCGAATCCCCCAATCCCGAAGTGGTCCACACCTTCGAGGTGACCGGCGCTCAGGAAACCGAGGATAAGGGCCAGCAGCGCGTGACCGCCGCCAACGCTTCCGGCATCAATGACGGCGCTGCCGCCATCGTGCTGGCTTCCGGCGAGGCGGTTGCCAAGTACGGTCTGAAGCCCATGGCGAAGCTGATCGGCTGGGGCCAGGGCGGTGTCGATCCCAAGATCATGGGCGTCGGTCCCGTTCCCGCTTCCCGTGCCGCTCTGGCAAAGGCCGGCCTGACCATCGATGACATCGATCTGGTCGAGGCAAACGAGGCGTTCGCCGCACAGTCCATCGCTGTGGCACGCGAGCTGCACTTCGACATGAGCAAGGTCAACGTCAACGGCGGCGCTATCTCTCTGGGTCACCCCGTCGGTGCTTCCGGCGCCCGTATTATCGTCACCCTGCTGCATGAGCTCAAGCGCCGTGACAACGCTAAGACCGGTCTGGCCACCCTGTGCATCGGCGGCGGCATGGGCGTTGCAACCGTCTTTGAAAAGTGCTGATTGATACGCACGGTCCATTCCCAACATGACATAAAAACGGCTCCCGGAAACTCCGGGAGCCGTTTTCTGTCCACACGCAGAAAAATATGCAGAAAATACGCAGAAAAATATGCGGAAAAGACGCAAGAAAACGCACAGAAAAGCGTAAAAAACAGAGCAGGTATCTGCTCTGTTTTTTTATGCAGAAATCAGAAGTGGGAGACGAAAGAGCTGTTGACAGCCACCGTCTTGCTGATCTCGGAGGACTTGATGCTGGCAAAGATGGCCCGCATGGTGGTCAGGGCTTCCTTTCCGTTGACCTCCGGCTCGCGGTCATTGACCAGTGCGTCCACAAACTCATCAATCACACCGGAACGGGTGGTAGGCTCAAAGCTGTAGGCGGTACTGGTGCTGCTCAGATCACGCACCACGATGGGGGCGCCGGGATCGTTATAGATCAGCATGATGCCCTTGGTGCCGTAGAGGCAGGTGGAATTGCATTCGTGGCCATAGACCGTCCAGCTTGCCGCCATGGTGCCCACAGCGCCGCCGGACATGCGCAGAATGCACAGCGCGTTATCATCCACACCGATCAGGTTGCCTGCATCATCGCGCTTATTCAGCGTCAGGACCTTGGCCGTGGTCTCAATGACCTTCTGGCCGGTCAGATACTGCAGCAGGTCGATCTTGTGGATGCCCTGATGGGACAGCGCGCCCATAGCGGCCTTGTTCTTATCAAAATACCAGGATTCATCGTCCACCGACCAGCCCTCGGGGCCGGCATCGCCCAAGACGGAGCGGAACGTGATGATGTCGCCGATCACGCCGGCGTCCAGCAGTTCCTTCGCCTTGCGATGGACAGGGTCAAAGCGCATATTATGGCCCACCATCAGGTATTTGCCGTTGCGCTCCGCCGCGGCCACCATGGACTCACATTCAGCCAATGTGACCGCCATGGGCTTTTCGCACAAAACATGCTTGCCGCTGTAAAGAGCAGCCGTGGAGATCTCGGCATGGCTGCGGTTTTCCACGCAGACGGACACCGCATCGATCTCCGGATTTTGCAGCAGGTCGAAATAGTTTTCATATGCCGTGCCGCCATACTTAGCCGCCATCTCCTGAGCACGGGCCAGTTTCTTGTCATAGTAGCCCACCAACTGCACATTGGGATTTGATGCATACTCAGGCAGATGTCGTACCTGTGCGATCTTTCCGCAGCCAATAATACCAACTCTGATCATAAATAGGCCCTCCTCTAAATAGATCTACATTCCTCAAATAAACTTTTTTCTTATTATAACAAATTTTTCCGTCGGTGGGAATCCCCTTTTTTGCTGTTTTCCTATGTTTTTTATGTTATTTCAGGGAAATGGCCGCCGTAACGGTACAGCCGTGCAGGTGCAGATGCTCCAGCGCCACATTTTCGGGCAGCGCAAAGCAGCTCAGGCCCAGCAGCGGGCCTTTCCCCGTCAGCTTGAACAGGGCTTCCTTTGCCGTCCAGACCTCCCAAAAGCGCTCATAGCCGCCATCATCATAGGGGCGCACATACGCCATCTCGCGTTCAGAGCAGACGCGGCGCATAAACTTCTCCTCCGCGCCGCGCACCACCTCTACATCCACGCCCACAGGATGCTCATCCACGGCGCAGACTACATACAGCCCGGAATGGCTGACACTGAACTGCACCGGCGCGCCCTCCACATAGGGCTTGCCGTCTTCGTCACGCTGCAGGGGCACATCCTCCGGCGCCATGCCCATCTTCCCGCCCAAGGCACGGCGCACCAGCAGCTCACCTGCCACGGTGCGCTTGCGGTCCTGCTCCATGGCCAGATCTGCCACCTGCCTGCGTCGCTCGGCACTCAGCAGCGACAGGGCCTGCAGATAGGCCTGTTCATCCATTTCCCGAATATTATACCAAAACAATTCCATGTTCATTCCTCCCTTTGCCAAAGTATATCACATCCAAAAGGCATTTTTCTACTGCTTTTTGCATAAATCTTCATGGAAAACCTTTCACTTGCATTTTGTCGAGATTTGGAGTACACTTTGCCTAGGAGTTAGGAGGAGTATATGGTTACTGTTGTTGAAGTGACAACAAAGGCCCAGCTGCGGCGCTTTGTTGACTATCCCAATGAATTATATAAGGATGTGCCCCAGTTTGTACCGGCCACTTATGACGACGATATGAGCGACTGGGACCGAAAGAAAAACCCCGCCTTTGCCTACTGCGAGGCACGCTGCTGGCTGGCCATGCGCGGCGAGGAGATTGTGGGCCGCATCGGCGCCATTTTGAGCAGAAAAGCCAACGAGAAGTGGGGAACCCGCCGTCTGCGCTTTACGCAGGTGGATTTTATTGACGACGCGGAGGTGTCCGACGCGCTGTTTGCCACCGTGGAGACCTGGGCAAAAGAGTTGGGCTGCGACGAGGTGCACGGGCCGCTGGGCTTTACCGATCTGGACCGGGAGGGTATGCTGGTGGAGGGCTTTGACCGTCAGAGCTGCTTCTTCACCTACTACAACCATCCCTACTATCTGACGCATTTGACCCGTTTGGGCTATGTGAAGGATGTGGACTGGATTGAAAATCTGATCACCATCCCTACCGATCCCGCCGTTTACGCGAAATGGGATAAACTGGCAAACTATGTGCTCAAACGCAATAACCTGCACATTTTCAATGCCAGAACCCGTCTTTCCTACATTCCCATTTTGAAGAAGTTTTTTGAGCTGGTCAATGTGGCCTACGCCCCGCTGTACGGCACGGTGGAGCTGTCCAACGAGCAGATCAGCCGCTATGCCGCCAAGTTTGCACCGCTCGTCAACCCGAATCTGACCTGCTTTGTCATGGATAAGGACGAGAACCTGGTGGCGCTGGGTGTGGCGGCACCGTCTATTGCCAAGGCGCTGAAGAAATCCCGCGGACGCATCTTCCCCTTTGGCTGGGCAGGGCTGCTGCACGCTTTTGTGAAGAACGACACCCTTGATCTGCTGCTCATCGCCGTTCGGCCCGACCTGCAGAGCAAGGGCGTGAATGCCATCGTGATCAACAAGATCTTGCACGGCTGCAAAAAGATGGGCATTGTCCGCGCCGAAACAGGCCCCACTCTGGAGCTGAACGCCAAGGTGCTGGCCCAGTGGAAAACCTTCGATATTGAGCAGCACAAGCGCCGCCGCTGCTTTAAGAAGCAAATCGGATAAGCAAAATGACCGGAAGAAGCCCTCTTCCGGTCACTTTTATTCTTCGGTGATCTGAAAAAGATCATTGGGCGTACAATGGAGCAGCAGACACAGCGTTTCAATGTTTTCATAGCGAATGGATTTGGTCTGATTATGGATCATCTTGCTGAAATTCTGATAACTCATGCCCATTTGCTTGTAGAGCCAATATTTTGTCCTTCCGTTTTCTTCCAACAGGCGCAGTACATCTAATTTAATCATAAGATATTTCCTCATCATATATTTTTTAATGAGATAATATCTCTTTTTCCCTCTTTACATATAGACTATTACATTATATAATGTATTAGTCTATATGTAAAAGAACGGAGGTCGCTTTATGATACTTGATGTGACCGGAATTTATCTGACACCGGGTAATGGCGGCGCTGATTGTCCGGGAAACGGAAAGCATTTTGATGCGAACGGAAATCGTTTGGAATGTTGCTGCGACGAATGCAGTTATATGATGTGCTGTGTTTATCAGGCGCAATGCAGCACCTGCACTGACAGCGACTGTCCGCGCAAATCGGACACGATACAAGCAAAATGACCGGAAGATCGTTCTTCCGGTCACTTTTTATGCCATTTGCGCCTCTGCCCAGTCGCTCAGCGCCTCCAGAATCGGCAGCAGCTTGCGGCAGCGCTCTGTGGGGCTGTATTCCACCCGGACAGGCACCTCCAAATACTCGTGGCGTTGGATCAGCCCGTCCCGCTCCAGCTCCTTCAGCGCGCCGGCCAACACCGTGTTGCTGATGCCGTCCAGCTTGGCGCGCAAGGCGTTATAGCGCAGGCTGCCGCCATTGCTGATCGCACACAAAATCTGCACCTTCCACTTGCCGCCGATCAGCGTCATGGCATAGTGCAGGGGACATTTCTCCATACAGGGGCAGTCGTAATGATGATCTGACACGGTAAGTTCCTCCTGACCTGCTCATAATAATCTGCGTTCTTGCGTTTATCGGGATTTATGCTATGATTATAGCAGATAAGAAAAAAGGAGTAAATACGCAAAATGAACATCTATCTGCAAGGTTTACTGCTGGGGCTTTCCTACTGCGCGCCCATCGGGATGCAAAATCTGTTTGTCATCGACACCGCTCTGACCCAGAGGCGCAGGCGGCTGTACCCCATTATTTTCATTGTGGTTTTCTTCGATGTGACGCTGGGCCTGGCCTGCTTTCTGGGCGCCGGCGCGCTGATGGAGGCGCTGCCATGGCTGCAGAAGATCATTCTGGGGATCGGCAGCTTACTGGTGATCTACATCGGCATCGGACTTGTGCGCTCCAAGGCGTCGCTGGACGGCGGCCGGGATGTGAATGTGCCGCTGTGGAAGGCGGCGGCCACTGCCTGTGTGGTGACCTGGTTCAATCCACAGGCACTCATTGACGGCACCATGATGCTGGGCGCCGCCAGAGCCACTCTGCCGGCCCATACGGATGCGTTTTTCATCGGCGGCTTCGCCTCGGCCTCCGTGCTGTGGTTTACCTTTCTGGGCACCGCGGTTTCCCTGCTGGGCAGCAAGATCAACGAGAAGGTCCTGACCGTCATCAACAAGGTCTGCGGCGCGTTCATCATTTTCTACGGCTGCAAGCTGCTGTACAGCTTTGTCAAGCTGATGGGGTGGCTGTCATGACAAATTCGCCGTCACATACGGCGAATTTTTTTCTGTTCAACGGAGAAAGAATCTGGTATACTTACCTCATGGAAATGAGGTAACGCCATGAAGCAGAATTACAAGATGACCATTGCCTACGACGGCACGCGGTTTTTCGGCTGGGAGCATCAGCCGGATCGGGACACCATTCAGGGAAAGCTGGAGAGCGTATTGGAGCGGCTGCAGGGGTACGCCGTGGAGGTGATCGGCGCAGGACGCACCGATGCCGGCGTACACGCCCGCGCCATGGTGGCCAACGCCGTGCTGGATGTGAAGCTGTCGCCGGAGGAGATCCGCGACTACATGAACCGCTATCTGCCTGACGCCATTGCCGTGCGCGAGGTGAAGCCCTGCGCCGAGCGGTTCCACGCCCGGTACAAGGCCATCGGCAAGACCTATCGCTACACCTGTTTCGATGGGCCGGTGAAGCCGGTTTTTGACCGCAGATATGTGACCGTTCTGGATTTTCGGCCGGATTTGGACCGTATGCGGCAGGCCGCCGCCTATTTGCAGGGTCGGCACGACTTTGCCAGCTTCTGCGGCAATCCGCGAATGAAAAAGTCCACCGTGCGGGAGGTAGACACCATCGGCATTGCGCGCAATAAGGACCGCATTATCTTTACCTTCCACGGCACCGGCTTTTTGCAGAACATGGTGCGTATTCTGGTGGGCACTCTGCTGGAGGTGGGACGCGGCCGTTGGGAGCCGGAACAGGTCATCGACATTTTGGAGGCAAAGGACCGCAAACAGGCAGGGCCTACCGCGCCGCCGGAGGGTTTGTGTCTGATGAAAGTTGATTACTAATTGGGAGGAACAACCATGAAGGACATCCGCAAGCATCTGAAGGTGGCTTTGGTACAGGCCACGCCCGTCATGTTCGACAAGGACGCCACCATTGACAAGGTTTGCCGGCAGATCCGCGAGGCCGGCAGCAACGGCGCCGAACTGATCGTATTCCCCGAATCCCTGATCCCCTGCTATCCCTACGGCCTGACCTACGGCTTTACCGTGGGCTCGCGGACGGAAAGCTGCCGCGACGACTGGAAAATCTACTACGACAACGCGGTGCTGTGCCCCAGCGAGGACACCGAGCGCATCGGTCAGGCGGCCCGTGACGCCCACGCCTATGTGTCCGTGGGCTACACCGAGCGGGGTCTGGAAAACGGCACGCTGTACTGCTCCAACATGATTTTCGGGCCGGACGGCAGGCTGCTGTGCAATCACCGCAAGCTAAAGCCCACCGGCGCCGAGCGCATCATCTGGGGCGACGCCGACAGGGATTACTTCCCCGTCGTGGAAACGCCCTGGGGCAACATGGGCGCGCTGATCTGCTGGGAAAACTATATGCCCCTGGCCCGTGTGGCGCTGTACAAAAAGGGCGTGAATCTGTATCTGTGCCCCAACACCAACAACAATCCCGAATGGCACGACACTATCAAGCACATCGCCATTGAGGGCAAATGCTATGTGTTCCATGTAAACCAGTATTTCACCAGGGACATGTATCCCTCCGGTTACCACGGGCCGGCCGCCCGGGAGATCGAAAACCTGCCCAAGGCGCCTTGCAACGGCGGCAGCGCCGTGATCGACCCCTACGGCCACTATGTCACCGAGCCGGTATGGGACAGGGAGTGCATTATCTACGCCGACATCAATCCCGACGAAACCGCCCGGGCCCGCATGGAATTCGATGCCTGCGGCCACTACTCCCGCCCCGATGTGACCGAACTGATTATCCACGAGAAGTAACGGATTTTTACAGTTATAACAAAAATACGCCGCCGGAGAGCCGTGTATTTCTGCCATTCTGTCTATAGACTTTGCCATAAGCAAAACATATAATAAGTTACAACATTTGTCGAAGGAGAAAATGCATGAACCGTTTTGCCATGAACAACATGATGATGCACATGCCCATGTGTATGTGTATGTGTTGTTGCGCGCAATTTTGTCATGCGTTTTCTGCGGAAGGCATAGGGGTATAAGGCCCCCTGCCGGCGATTTTGTTATCCCCAAGCAGAGAGTGTATGACACACTCTCTGCTTTTTTATTTTTTCAGAAAGGAACTTACCTATGAATATCTATCGTTCTATTGACCAGTTGGTGGGCCGCACGCCCCTGCTGGAGATCGCCAACTACCGCCGAATGCGCGGCCTCGATGCCGCTTTACTTGTGAAATTGGAATGCTGCAACCCCGCCGGCTCTGCCAAAGACCGGGTGGCGCTGCAGATGATTCGCGCCGCTGAAGAAGCCGGTCAGCTTCAGCCGGGCGCCACCATTATCGAACCCACCTCCGGCAACACCGGCATCGGTCTGGCCGCCATGGGCGTGGCCAAAGGCTACCGCGTGATTCTGACCATGCCCGACTCCATGAGCGCCGAGCGCCGCGCCCTGCTGAAAGCCTACGGCGCAGAGCTGGTCCTCACCCCGGGCAGTCAGGGCATGGCAGGCGCTATCGCCAAGGCCGAGGAGCTGGCCGCCGCTACGCCGGGCAGCCTGATTGCCGGACAGTTTGACAATCCCGCCAACCCGCTGGCGCACTATCGCACCACAGGGCCTGAGATCTGGCACGACACCGACGGGCAGGTGGATATCTTTGTGGCCGGGGTCGGCACCGGCGGCACCGTGTCCGGTGTGGGACGCTATCTCAAGGAGAAAAATCCCGCCGTACAGATCGTGGCGGTGGAGCCGGACGCCTCCCCCATGCTCAGCGAGGGCCACGCAGGCCCTCACGGCCTGCAGGGCATCGGCGCAAACTTTGTGCCCGATAACTTTGACCGCTCGGTCATCGACGAGATTATCCGCGTAAAGGAGGCAGACGCCTACCGCAGCGGCAAGCTGCTGGCAAAAAGCGAGGGCTTCCTTGTGGGCATTACCTCGGGCGCTGCCCTGTGGGCCGCCGAGCAGTTGGCCCGGCGCGAAGAAAACCGGGGCAAGAACATCGTGGCCCTGCTGCCCGACACCGGCGAGCGGTATCTCTCCACGCCGCTGTTTGCCGAATAAGGGAGGGCCGTTATGTATTCTGCACATATTTGCAGCGCCGCCCTCGCTTTGGCGGAAAATATGCGCAACGCGCAAATTCCCATGTATGGTCAGCATCTGCGTTTACCCAGCCGCAGCGCCATTATCACGATTCTGAACGACCTGCGGCGGCTGATGTTCCCCGCCTACTTCGGTGACGAGGAGCTGATGGCTTTAGAGCCGGAAAACTATGCTGCCCTGCTGATAGAGCGCATTGAAAAACAGCTTGCCGCGCAAATCGCGCTGGCTTTGCCGGAGGAGAAAGCAGCCTGCGCCAAGGTGCTGGCCGGACAGATCATCGACTGCCTGCCCGCCGTTCAATCCACGCTGCTGACAGATGTGGAGGCCATTTTTGACGGCGATCCTGCGGCGCAGAACAAGGAGGAAGTTGTTTTCGCCTATCCGGGCCTGTTCGCCATCTTCGCCTATCGCGTGGCACACGAGCTGTATCTGCGCCATGTGCCCATCATCCCCCGCATGATGACCGAATACGCTCACAGCCGTACCGGTATTGACATCCACCCCGGCGCCACCATCGGCTCCTACTTCTTCATCGACCACGGCACCGGCATCGTGGTGGGCGAAACCACCGTGATCGGTGACCATGTGAAGCTGTACCAAGGGGTCACGCTGGGCGCGCTGTCTCCCCGGGGCGGCCACGCCTCCCTGCCCGGCAAGCGGCACCCCACCGTGGAAAGCGGCGCCACCATCTACTCCGGCGCCTCCATCCTCGGCGGCGACACCGTGATCGGCGCCAACAGCGTGGTGGGCGGCAACGCCTTTTTGACCTCCTCCGTATCGCCGGAGACCCGCGTGGTGATCCGCGCACCGGAAACAACCTTTAAAAATTCATAACACCTGAGACATTATCTATACAAGAAAGAGGAAAGCAATTATGAACAACAAACCCGCACCTAAGGCGGCGGCTCTGCTGCCGATCGCCGTATTCCTGGTCCTGTATCTGGGCCTGGGCATTCTTTTCGAGTATGTACTGAAAATCGAGATGGGCTTCTATCAAATCCCCATCGTGGTGGCCTTCCTTGCCGCCATCCTGGTGGCCTGTCTGCAAAACCGCTCCGTCAAGTTTGACGGCAAGCTGGAGCTGATGGCAAAAGGCGTAGGCGACAAGAACATCATGACCATGATCCTGATCTTCATGGCCGCCGGTATCTTCGTGGGCGTGACCGGCCGGTCCAGCGCCGAGGCTGCCGCCTACTTCCTGCTGAGCGTGGCACCTGCCAAGCTGGCTGTGGCCGTGCTGTTTGTGGTGGCCTGCTTCGTGTCCGTCGCCATGGGTACCAGCGTGGGTACCATCACGCTGCTGGTGCCCATTGCCGTGCCGGTGGCTGCCGATTCCGGCTTCTCCCTGCCCCTGTGCGTGGCAGCCGTGATGGGCGGCGCCATGTTCGGCGATAACCTGAGCTTTATCTCCGACACCACCATTGCCGCCTGCTCTACCCAGGGCTGCCAGATGAAGGATAAGTTCCGCGCCAACTTCAAAATTGCGCTGCCTGCCGCGCTGGCTACGCTGGCACTGATCCTGGTGATCTCTCTGCGCGCCGATGTGTCCGGTGTGCCTACCGGCGATCACAACCTGATCCTGCTCATCCCCTATATTCTGGTGCTGATCGGCGGCATTGCGGGCCTGAATGTGTTCGTGGTGCTGCTGGTGGGTATCGCCACCGGCGCGATCATCACACTATCTACCGGTCAGGTGACTGCCTTCGAGCTGCTGGGCAACATGGGCAGCGGTGTGAGCGGCATGTTTGAGACCGTTATGGTCACCATTCTGGTGTCCGCACTGTGCGGTCTGATCCGTGCCTACGGCGGTTTTGAGAGCCTGCTGGCCTTCATTCGCCGTGTGTTTAAGGGAAAGCGCGGCGGTCAGTTGGGTATCGGTCTGCTGGTGGGTTTGATGGACATTGCCACCGCCAACAACACCGTGGCCATTGTGATGGCCGGTCCCATTGCCAAGGAGGTCAGCGAGGATTACGGCATCGACGCCAAGCGGTCCGCTTCCCTGCTGGATACCTTCTCCTGCGTGTTCCAGGGCATTATCCCCTACGGTGCACAGATGCTGGTGGCGATCTCAGCCTGCGCCACGCTGGGCTACACTGTCTCCGCGTTCGAGATCATTCCCCTGCTGTTCTACCCGTTCCTGCTGTGCCTGAGCAGCTTGCTGTTCATCGTATTTGACAAAAAGAGTAAGTAATGCAACAAAAGGACTGCCTTGTCGGCAGTCCTTTTGCTGCTATTCCTCCCGCTCCAGATCGTATTTGTCGATTTTGAGGTCCTTCCACTGTTCCGGCAGGCCCTGACCGATCAGAGGGAATACATTTTCCGTATTCGTGGTCGCCTGAATTTCGTAGGTGCCGTACTGATTGACGAGATCAAAGCAGCTTTCCGGTATCCCGCGGAACTGGTGCACATCCGGCGTACTGTCCCGCGGCAGACCCTGCGAGCCTTTTTTCATCCTCATCACCTCCCTATCGGTAGTATGCCCGCAAAACTGTACTTTTCGCGGCGGCGCCGGCATATGTATGTACTGCTGAAGTACATCTTGGGAGTGGTGAGCTATCAAAGGTAACATGGAAGAACGGGCCTGTGAGCTGGCCCTTTACCTCATAGAGAACCGCACGACCGTTCGCGCGGCGGCAAAAAAATTCGGCGTCAGCAAGTCCACCGTACATAAGGATCTTTCGGAGCGGCTGCCGCTATACAACCGGACATTGTATCTGCAGGTGAAGGAGATTTTGGAGGAGAACAAGGCACAGCGGCATATTCGCGGCGGTATGGCCACACGGCGCAAATACAAAGGCGAATAAAAAGGGGATCGTCCCATCGGGCGATCCCCTTTCCTGTTATTTCACGGTGATGGAATCTGCCCACGTGACAAAATCATCATAATACGCCTCTGCGTCAGATGATTCACAGCAGAAATTCGTCAGCCAAAACGCATTATCGCCTTCGCTGATGACAAAATAGTAAAAATACTCCGTGTCATCGTCCTCCACATAATAGGAGAAACGGGCTGTGCCGTCTGTTGAGGGCTCACGCATATCTTCCGTAATCTCATTATACTCCATGATATTTGCCGCATAGCTCTGCATGGTGACAGGCTCCGGCAGATACTCAGCCACCTCATCAAAGGTTTCTTTGCCCACCAACACGACGGCATCGCGGCTTTCCAAGGCATATTCAAAGCCCTCGGCCGTTACTTCGGAAAAGCTGCCCGGCAGGGTCACCGTATACTCCTGACAGGTATAGGTTTCCAGCGCCTCTGCGCGGTGCTTCTGCAAGGTGCCGGCCAGAACCAGGCCGCCCATCATGGCCGCAAAAATCAAAACGGCGGCTACGATCTTCAGCGCCGTGCGGTTAGAGGTGCTGACAACTTTTACCTTCCCTGCCACCTTCTCCTCCATAAAATGGCGGAACGCTTCCGGTTCGCCCTCTACAAAGGAGGACTTCGGAATGATCTGGGCGACATTCTTATTGACATACAGCGCAAAGATCTCCGGACTTTCATACACGGATTCTATGGCGTCATAGCGGATATTGCTTGACTGCACCTCAGAATAGATGGAAAAGCCGGTTTCACCGAAATAGAAAGTCTCCGTATTGCCCTGCAGTTTCTTATTGATGGCTTTATAACTGCTGCTGCCCAGAAAATCACCCATGAACAGGCAGTAGAAAATCAACAGATAAGACACCGTTATCAAATAGACATCCAAATCCAAGTCGGCAAACGCGGTAAAGCAAAAATCCGCCGCATAAAACACGATGCCAAGGATCAAATACACTATGAACAACTTGGTTTTTTTCATGTGGATCCGTCCAAATTCTTTATAATGCTTTTTCTCCGGTACGACCTTTGCAACAAAATTTGCTCCGTCCATTCTCTTTCTCCTTTTCTTTTTCTGAACATCGCCGCCTGCCAATGGCAGAGCGCGTCCGTAATAAGTATAGCATCTGTGCGGCCCCGCAGGCAACAACTTTATGCTTATTTCCTCAAAATTCGCCCCATAGCGGCATTTATCGCTCCGCACGCGGTATGGATGAAGTCAAAAAAGAGATCGTCCGTCGGACGATCCCTTTTTATTTACATTTCTTCGGCACACAGCACCGCATCAAGGGCCCGCAGCATCGTCAGCACATCCTCCGAGCTGACGGCTTCGCCGCTGCGCAGGGTGACGAAGGCGATCAGAGACGGTTTTTCCGCCGTTTCCGGCTTAATAATATCCACATCCTCCGCTTTTAAGCTACGGCTTCGCAGCGTGGCGATCAGCTCGCCCAGGGCGTGCGTGTCGCGCAGCTCCAGATAAAGCTCCATATGCTTCACCCGCTGACGCTGACGGCTCACATTCTGCAGTGCCCGCTCCACGATGAAAATGACCACGCAGGCGATCAGCGCCGCCTCGTAAAACCCTACACCGATGGCAAGGCCCATGGCCGCAGACGCCCACAGGCCTGCCGCCGTGGTCAGGCCCTTCACCTGACGCTGGCCGGTGACCATGATGGTACCGGCGCCTAAAAAGCTGATGCCGGTGAGCACTCCTGCGCCCAAACGCGCCGTATCGGTGCTGCCGATAAACCGCAGCAGGTACTGGTTGGTCATCATGCACAGTACCGCGCCCACGCACACCAGAATATGCGTGCGGAAACCGGCAGGGCGGCCTTTCCTCTCACGCTCCAGGCCTACCGCGCCGCCGCAGAGCACCGCCAGCAGCAGGCGCAGCAGTACCGTGACAAGAGACAATTCGATGAGTTGGGGAAACAGTTGCGCGATCACGGCGATCCCTCCTTTGCGTGTTCTGCCTTTATTATAAGCGGCAGCTCTCCCTTTGGCAAGCGTTTTACGCCTGCTTCATGGAAAGGCTGATGCGGTGCTTCTTTTCATCGACCTCCAGCACCGACACCTTGACGATATCGCCTACGGCAACGACCTCGGAGGGGTGCTTGATGAACTTACTGCACACCTGCGAAATATGCACCAGGCCGTCCTGATGGACGCCGATGTCCACGAAGACGCCGAAATCCACCACATTGCGCACCGTGCCGCTGAGCACCAGACCGGGCTTGAGGTCCTTGATGTCCAGCACATCGGTGCGCAGGATCGGCGCAGGCAAGTCGTCGCGCACATCGCGGCCCGGCTTCATCAGCTCCTTCACCACATCCCGCAGCGTAGGCACGCCCACGCCGATTTCCTTGGCGATTTTTTCCTCCCCTGCCAGCTCCACCTTCTGCGAAAGCAGGGCGATCTCCCCTGCCGCCACATCCGCAAGCGTATAGCCGCACAGCGCCAGCAGCTTTTCCGCGGCGGCATAGCTTTCGGGATGGACGCCGGTATGGTCGAGAACGGACTTGCTCTCCGGCACGCGGAGAAAACCGGCGCTCTGCTCAAAGGCCTTGGGGCCCAGCTTGGGCACCTTCAAAAGCTGTTTGCGGGCGGTAAAGGCGCCGTTCTCCTCGCGGTATTTGACGATGTTCTTCGCCGTTGTGCCGTTCAGGCCGGACACGCGGCCCAGCAGACTGGCGCTGGCGGTATTCACATCCACGCCTACGGCGTTGACGCAGTCCTCTACCACGCCGCTGAGCGTTTCGTCCAAACGCTTCTGGGGGCAGTCATGCTGGTACTGCCCCACGCCGATGGCCTTGGGGTCGATTTTGACCAGTTCCGCCAGCGGGTCCTGCATACGGCGGGCAATGGACACGGCGGAGCGCAGATTCACATCGTAATCGGGAAATTCCTCCGCCGCCAGCTTGCTGGCAGAGTACACGGACGCGCCGGCCTCATTGACGATCATATAGCTCACGCCCGGCAGGCCGCGGATCATTTCCACCGCCATGGCCTCCGTTTCGCGGCTGGCCGTACCGTTGCCGATGGCCAGATGCTCCACCCCGTGGCGCTTTGCCATGGCAGACAGCTTGGCGATGGCCTCCTTCTTCTGGCGCTCACCGAAGGTGGGATAGACCACCGTGGTATCCAGCACCTTGCCGGTACCGTCGATCACCGCCACCTTGCAGCCGTGGGCATAGCCGGGGTCGAGGCCCATGGTCACATGACCCTTCACAGGCGGCTGCATCAGCAGCGGCTTCAGGTTCAGCGCAAAGTTGGCAATGGCCCCCTCGTAAGCGGTATCGGAAAGCCGGGAGCGAATCTCGTTGACAAGCGACGGCTGGAGCAGGCGGCGCCACGCATCCTCCGCCGCGGCACGCACAAAGGGCACGGCGGCAGAGGCAAAGCCCAGCACCTGACGGTTGATGGCAGGCAGCGCCGCGCTGTCCTCAATCTCCACACGGACGGACAGGTAATTCTCCTTCTCGCCGCGATTGATGGCCAGAACCTGATGATCCTGCAGCTTATGGAGCGGCGAGGAAAACTCGTAATAGTTGCGGTAGACGCTGTCTTCCTCCGTGGCAGCGGCCGTGACAAGCCGGCCCTGACGCAGCATCAGCTCACGCAGTGTTTTGCGGACGGAGGCATCGTCACTAATCCATTCGGCCACAATGTCATTGGCCCCCTGCAGGGCCTCCTCAACGCTGCTGACGCCCTTTTCCTCGTCCACATAGTCAGCGGCCGCCTGCTCCGGCAGGGGGCAGGATTCCTCCTGGGCAAACAGCAGCTGCGCCAACGGCTCCAGCCCCTTCTCCCTGGCGACGGTGGCGCGGGTACGGCGCTTGGGCTTATAGGGGCGGTACAAATCCTCGATCTCGGCCAAGGTGGCGGCGCCGTCAATGGCGGCAGCCAATTCCTCCGTCAGCTTGCCCTGCTCGGCAATGGTGTTTTTTACCGTTTCACGGCGGTCGGCCAGATTGCGCAGATACTGCAGGCGATCGGCCAGATCGCGCAGGGTGGTGTCGTCCATGGCACCGTGCAGCTCCTTACGGTAGCGGGCGATGAACGGTATGGTGTTGCCCTCGTCCAAAAGCGCGATCACATTCTGCACATAATCAAGGGGCTGCTTCAGCTCAGCGGCAAGCAGTTCGGCAATGGTTTGCATAGTTCTTTTCCTTTCCCGGGAAACAAAGGTGGCCGCTATTTGCGGTCACCTTTGCAGCGTTATTTATGATAGAGTTTTTTCACTTCGTATTTCGGTTCACAACTGACATTGATGCCCAGTCTCTTATACAGCTTGCGGTCCTCCTCGGAGATGATGACCGAGAAGTGTGCCTCGCAGCCCCGCAAATTATTCAGCTGCCGCTGCACCATGGCCGCCAGCGGATTGGTCAGCCCCGAAATCGCCAGCGCAATCAGCAGCTCATCGGAGTGCAAACGGGGATTGCGGTGGCCGAGGTTTTCCGTCTTCATGCGGCTGATCGGCTCGATGACGGAGGCGGGAATCAAATCCAGCTTATGGTCGATACCGGCCATCTCCTTCAGCGCATTGAGCAGCATGGCGGCCGATGCTCCCAGCAGAGACGAGGTCTTGCCGGTGACCACCGAGCCGTCCGGCAGCACCATGGCGCCGGCAGGTGCGCCGGTTTCCTCTGCCTTGGCGATACTGGCGGCCACGGCGGGGCAGATCTCAGGCGTAACGCCTGCCTGCCGCATCACCAGCTCCAGCTTGCGCACCACGCTCTCGTCACACTCGCCCTTGGCAAGCTCCTCCAGACCGGTGTAATACCGGCGCAGAATCTCCATGCGGCTGGCTTCCTGACATACCTCGTCATCCACGATGCCGAAGCCGGCCATATTCACGCCCATATCCGTGGGGGATTTATAGGGAGAGCTGCCCTGAATCTTCTCAAACATGGCGTTGAGCACAGGGAAAATCTCCACATCCCGGTTATAATTGACGGTGGTCTTGCCGTAGGCCTCCAGATGGAACGGATCAATCATATTGACATCGTTCAGATCGGCGGTAGCCGCCTCGTAGGCCAGATTGACCGGATGCTTCAAAGGCAGGTTCCAGATGGGAAATGTCTCGTACTTGGCATAGCCGGCGCGGATGCCGCGCTTATGCTCATGATAGAGCTGGCTCAGGCAGGTGGCCATCTTGCCGCTGCCGGGACCGGGGGCCGTGACCACCACCACGGAGCGGGTGGTTTCGATATAATCATTCTTGCCAAGACCTTCGTCGCTGACAATATGTGCCACATCAGAGGGATAACCGGCAATGGGATAGTGGCGGTAGCAGCGGATGCCCAGCGCGTTAAGGCGCTTGATAAACGCATCGGCGCCGCTCTGACCGGCGTACTGGGTAATGACCACGCTGCCCACATAGAAACCCAGACTGCGGAAAACATCGATCAGACGCAGCACGTCCTCGTCATAGGAAATGCCCAGATCGCCGCGCATCTTGCTCTTTTCAATATCGCCGGCGCAGATCGCCACAAGGATCTCCACCTCGTCTCTCATGGTGCTGAGCATACGAATCTTGCTGTCAGGCTGAAAGCCGGGCAGCACACGGGATGCATGGTAGTCATCAAACAGCTTGCCGCCGAACTCCAGATACAGCTTGCCGCCGAACTGGCTGCGGCGCTCCTTGATGTGCTCCGCCTGCAGCGCCAAATACTTCTCGTTGTCAAATCCGAGTTTCACTCTGATTACCCCCTCTGTCTCATCAAAATATTGCAAATAACTTGGTCATTATACAACACCGTTCGTCCCGTGAAAAGTCATTTTTGCGATTTTTCTGGTCCGATATTCGTACAAATTTCGGGCAAAATTTTGGTAAAACTTTCTCTTGCTTTTTTACATTGAAGTGCGTATACTGGATAATGAACCCTCATTTTTTACGAAGGAGTTTTCACCATGCGTTTTGTGGTCATGTGGAAGCGGACTCATCAGGGCGAGGACGCCTACCGTCCCTTTTTTGAAACCAACGACATCTATGAGGCAAAGGATTTTGCCATGCGCCTGGCATTCGACGAAACCACCAATGTCTATGTGCAGGATACCCGACGCGATGAGATCGTCCGCGATTTCGACGCGGAGGTCTATCGCAAATGAAACAGCAACGCCGACGTGACGACACGCCGGCGTATTTTTTATTCCTCCACGAAAAATCCCTGCTTTAACCGCAGGGTGTAGGTGCCCTCGGCACACAGCACACCGTCATCGTCGCGCACCTCGGCGCGGATCACCGCCATGCGGCCGCCCATGCGAATGGCTTCGGCATAGGCGTACAGCTTTCCCGCTACACCGGGCGCCATAAATCGTACCTCACAGTTGACCGTGCGGCAGGTGCTGCCTTGTGAGCATGACGCCGCGCCGGTCACCTGGTCCATCATGGTGCACATGACGCCCCCGTGCACGATACCCAACGGATTCATGCTGCGATCCGTGATCTCCATCTCCCCTTTTGCCCAGCCGTCGCCCACCTCTGTGATGCGTATGCCGGCGCTATGGGAAAATGTGCCCGCGCGATTGGCGCGCTCCAACAGCATGCGGTACCATCTTTCCTTTTCCTGCCCGTTCATCTGTCGTCTCTCGCCCATCTGTGGAGCCTCCCATTGTATAAAACTCTTTTTCTCTATTATAAATATCCCGGCCAAAAATGCAATAGGTCGCCTTTATTATCGGTCTTGCACATATTTCCCCTTCATTTTTTATCATATCTCACCATTGCATTTAGCAATTATAAGTGATAAATTTTCTTCATAAAAGCTGCGGTCTCTTGACGCTGTCATTTATCGCGGCTGCATTTCAGCGTCCCCCCATCCGCTTCCGTTCCCAGGAAGCTTTTCCTTTCCTCACCTTTCGCTGAAATGTTGTACCGGCCCGGTTTTTTCCTCGGGCCGACATTTTGCGCAAAAAAGGAAGCCACCGGCTGAAAAGCCGATGGCTTCTTGCGTTTTTTACAGGAAGTTGCGCATACCCTCCGTGGCAACGGACTCATCCGCGCTGATCGTAACGGTGAATTTCACCATATTCCTTTCGCTGAAACGGTCCAGCCAGTTCAGGAACTTCTCCACGGCCTGCCAATCACTGCTGCCGGCTATCTTGCACAAATTATCCACGTACATATGGGAAATATCGTAATTGCCTGCATACAGACCGCTGATGAGGCCGCGCAGACACTCAAAAGAATCCACATTGTATTCGCTTGCGTTGACCAAACGCACATTGTAGCTGATGTCGTAGGTCATGTCCTTGCTGGGCTCGATACAGACAACGCTGCCCGCCTCGGCTGCAACGGAAGACTGGATCAGCTCAATAAGCTGCTTCGTCTTGCCGGCGCCGTTGGTGCCCATAATCAATCTAACCATAAGTAATCACTCCTTTGAAAAATGGTGGCCGGGATCTATATTTAAGATACCACATTGTAAGGGAAATAGCAACGAGAAAAATGAATTTATCCGTTAAACCCGGGCGGCGTCCTTATTTTGCCAAAAATGCGTTGCGAAGCAAGTGGACATACATTTCACTCCACGTCAAACGGGGCACAGCCTCCGCCGCGGTGATCGGTATGGTGACAAGCGCATTCGCTCCGTCGGTGACGGTCAGCTCCCCCAGCTTTTGTCCCTTTTCCACCGGCGCGGTCAGCGATTCCGCCACTACCACGGATTGCTGCAGGTCGCCCACCTGATTTTTCGGCAGCAGCAGGTGACTGCCCTGCTCCGCCAACTGCGGCTGCACGGTATCCGCCGTGCCCAGTGCCACAGGGACAGGGGCAAACGATTCATCCGGCGTCACATTGACCAGCGCGTAGGTGGAAAAGCCGTAATTGAGCAGCGCCTTGGCATCGGTGTTGCGGCTGTCGGCCGTCTCGCCTTTCATGATGACGGCGATCAGCTCCATGCCGTCCCTTTCTGCCGTGGCGGAAATGCAGTAGCCTGCGGTGGAAGTAAAGCCCGTTTTCAGGCCGGTGGCCCCGTCATAAAAGCGAATGAGCTTATTGGTATTGGCAAGCTGGAACTCACCGCCGCGAATGGAGTCCATCCAAATGGTGGAAAAACGGTGGATGTCGTCGTGGTGCAGCAGCAGCTCGCGGCTCATAATAGCGATATCATAGGCGCTGGTCAAATGGCCCTCGGCGGTCAGGCCGTTACAGTTGACAAAGTGGGTGTCATTCATACCCAGCTCCTTGGCACGGTTGTTCATCTGCTCCACGAACAGCTCGGTAACGCCGGAGATATGCTCTGCCAGCGCCACACAGGCATCATTGCCCGATGCCACGCACACCGCTTTAAGCATATCCTCCACCGTCATCTGCTCGCCCTCTTTCAGGTACACCTGACTGCCGCCCATGGCCGCGGCATTGGCGCTGACGGTGACGATGTCGTCGTAGTGCAGCTTGCCTGCGTCGATGGCCTCCATGGTCAAAAGCATGGTCATGACCTTGGTGACGCTGGCAGGCTCCAGCTTCTCATGCTCATTTTGTGCGTAGAGGATTTCTCCCGTTTCCTTTTCCATTAAAATGGCGGCCCGCGAGGTGATGGGAATATCTACCGCCATGGCCCGCACAGGCAGCAGTACAAGCAGCAAAACCGCCGACAGCAGAAGTGTCAGTTTCTTCATATCGATTCCCCCGATTTCCGATTTTGTAACACCTTATGAGATGACGGGGAAAATCATGATGGGTTCGACAGAATTTTCGGTTGCAAACAGGTCGAATGGCTGTTATAATGAATAGGTAATCGCAGGATTCGTACATCGGTAGTACATCGGCTTCCCAAGCCGAGGAGGCGGGTTCGACTCCCGTATCCTGCTCCAGGAAAAGAAAGTCACCTTTGTCTATCGGACAAAGGTGACTTTTTTACCTGATGATGCCAAAAAGGAAAGGATACCCGTAGGGATCCTTTCCTTTTTGGCCGCTTTTTATGGTTGCTGTCCGCCCTTACCATACATGTCAGCTTTTCATCGTTTGGCAGACATATTCGATAAACTCCCGTTCTATGCCGCACGGCAAAAAGTCCTTCGCGGTAACAAGATAGATATATCGCGTCAGGCCGCCGCCCAACGGGAAGGTCAGAAGCTTTCCCTCCTCCACCGCTTGCTGCGCCGCCAGCGAGGAGATCACGGAAATACCCACGCCTTTGGCTACCGATTCTATAATGGTGGAGGGTTGGTCGATCTCTGCCACAACGCGCAGCGACGCGGTTGCTATCCCCTGCCGATGCAAAAAACGCTCAAATTCCTTCCGGCTGCCGGAGTCCGCCTCACGCAGGAGGATCGGCTCGCTCAGCAGCGATTCACCGGAAATTCCCGCTTGCTGCATGGCTAAAAATCGCGGTGTGCAAGGCGTGATTACCACCAATGTGTCCTGCATCAGCGGTATATACTCCATGTTTTCCTCATCCAATGCCGAACCGGCAAAGCCTATCCGCACGGTCCTGCTGCGCAGCATATCGTGGACCGCCGTGCTGTCGCCCTTGCGCACGGCAAATGCGCCGTCCGGCCGCCGGCGCATAAAACCAGCCATCATATCCGGCAAAATACACTGGGCCGGTATGGACGATGCGCCGATCAACAGCTTATCCGGCCCCTTGGGCTGCACCGCCTGCTCCATTTCGCTGCAGCGGCCCAAAATCTCCTTGGCGTAGGCAAAAACCGTTTCACCTGCCGGTGTCAATGTGACCTTTTTGCGGTTTTCTCGCCGCAGCACCGCCGTGCCCAGCGCATTTTCCAGTGCGGCGATCTGCATGCTGACGGTGGACTGGGTGGTATACAGCCGCTCCGCCGCCAGCGTAAAGCTGCTGCACTCCGCCACGGCCACAAACATTTCCAGTTGTTTGAGCGTTATCTTCTGCATCGCTTCCTCCGGTTTTGCCTTTGGCGTGATTCTTTTTTGAGTATAGCGTATTGTATCATACTTTTTGCCTTCATGCAATCCCACATATCAGAGAGAAACGGCAGGAAAATCAGGATTTTCCCTTTACAGCGCTCCCTTTTTTGGATATAATAAATCAGTTATTGAAATTGATACAACAAGGAGCGACTACCATGGCAGTCATCGAATACGACGAATATAAGCAAAAATTACTGGCTTTGGAGCCGGCACTGGGCGAGCTGGAGAAGGCACTGGGCATTCCCAAGGCCCGCGAAGAACTGGCCGATTTGCAGAAAGAAACGGAGCAGGAGGGCTTCTGGAGCGATCTGGAGCGCAGTCAGAAGGTGTCCCAGCAGATCAAGCGTCTGGAAAACAAGGTCAAGAAGCACGACCGTTTGGTGTCCGACTGGGAGGATTGTCTGACGCTGTGCGAAATGGCACAGGAAGAGGACGATGCTTCCCTGCTGCCCGATGTGGCCGAGGGCTACAGCACGCTGGAAAAGGAAATGGAGGAGCGCCGCCTGTCCGCCCTGCTTACCGGCGAGTATGACGCCTGCAACGCCATCCTGACCTTCCACGCCGGCGCAGGCGGCACCGAGGCCCAGGACTGGACGGAGATGCTCTACCGTATGTATACCCGCTGGGCCGAGCGCCACGGCTACACCTATCAGCTAATGGACTATGAAGCAGGCGATGAGGCCGGCATTAAGTCCGCCACCATCCTGATCGAGGGCGAAAACGCTTACGGCTATCTGAAGAGCGAGAACGGCGTGCACCGTCTGGTGCGTGTCAGCCCCTTCGATGCCAATGCACGGCGCCAGACCAGCTTTGCCGCTCTGGAGGTTATGCCTGAGCTGCCCGATGACGACGAGATTGAGATCCGGCCCGAGGAAATTGAAATGCAAGCCTGCCGCAGCTCCGGCGCGGGCGGTCAGCATATCAACAAGACTTCCTCCGCGGTGCGTCTGACTCACCTACCCACCGGCATTGTGGTGTTCTGCCAGACCGAGCGCAGTCAGTTCCAGAACCGCGACAACGCCATGAAGATGCTGCGCGCCAAGCTGGCGGAGCTGAAGATCCAGCAGCACGCCGAGAAAATCAGCGACATCAAGGGCGTGCAGATGAAGATCGAGTGGGGCAGCCAGATCCGCTCCTATGTGTTTATGCCTTACACACTGGCCAAGGATACCCGCACCGGCTACGAAATGGGCAATATCCAGAACGTGATGGACGGCGATATCGACGGCTTTATCAACGCCTATCTGACCGCCGCCGCCAACGGTGAGCTGAAAAAGTAACTTCGTTTCCCCTGCAGGGAAGAAGCGGACGCTTCTTCCCTGTTTTACCTCGCAGTACCGGAATTTTCTTGGCAAATTTGCAAAAATAGTGTTGACAAGCGCCGCTATTATGTGGTATATTGATTCTTGCCTGTCGAGGTAATGTGCATGGCGGCGTAGCTCAGTTGGCTAGAGCACGCGGTTCATACCCGCGGTGTCACCGGTTCGAATCCAGTCGCCGCTACCAGCACCGGTGAGATGCCTGCATCTCACCGGTACCCGGCAGGGTTTTTCTTCACAAGGCCCGTTGGTCAAGTGGTTAAGACACGGCCCTTTCACGGCTGTAACATGGGTTCGAGTCCCGTACGGGTCACCAACGGAGGCTTAGCTCAGCTGGTTAGAGCGCCTGCTTCACACGCAGGAGGTCACTGGTTCGAGTCCAGCAGTCTCCACCAAAAAGTTCCTGATTTCGTAA
>SFIY01000025.1 GCA_004555205.1 Clostridiales bacterium | reverse complement strand
AATGCGTTTCCGCAGAGAAGGAAGTTTTGCTGATTACCTTCTTTTTTTCTACATCAAGAAGGTCGTACAAATACGATTTCCCATCTGCATCATTGCGGATTAAGAGTGCCCCGCCGTAGACAGTATAGTGGTCTATGGCTTTTTTTGCGTTCAAAATAGGAACCGCAAACTGCGTATCATACCGATACCATCCATTTTGTGCGTCTTTACTGTGTTTCGGCTTTACATTCTCTCGCCACTCGCCATTTTCAGCCAGCAGAAGCATCTCATCCAAGTTGGTAGCTGCTTGCATTTTGATTTTCCGCAGCGCAGGCTTCATGGTTTTTGTGTACTCGGAAGATTTGTATTCTCCAGGCAAGTCTTTTCCCACATAAACAGGCTGTGCATCCGCTAAGATAGTGGAAAAGGGATGGTCTGCATCCACTAGTGTTTTCAAATACGCTTCTGCCGCATTAAAATCGCGCGTATCGTTCTCTGTGTCGATAACAGTCATGGTTTCTCCGCCGACGTTACGGATCATATACCGCGCACCGTTGCCCTCACCGGCGGCGGTTTTTACGCGCCCGCTTTCCTTGATAGGAACGCCCGCTTTCTTCAGCTCTGCCAAAAGTCCGGGTGTAACAACATTGTCCGGCACCTCTATTCCGGTATCGCCAAGCAGTTCCTTGTACATATGAGCTACTTCCGCATCTGGCAAGATACGTACCGGCTTGATCCACCTTGAAAGAAACACCTTGCGCTCCACGCCGGTCGCCCTTCGTACCTGCCCGGCCACCGTACCGGTATGCCAAGAATGCCAGCCAACGCTATCTTTCGCCCCATCCGCGTGGTACCCGGAAGTCATCTCGCTTACAGGTACTTCGCACTCTACGGTCACAAGGTTGTCGCGGGTATACGCGCCGCTGAACTGGTCGTTGATTACAAGATTGGACGAGTGCATATACGGGTTATACGCCGCCGTTATGCTCCCCTGGCCCTTGCCTTTGTCCAACTTGAATTTACCATCCTTCACAAGATCGGGGCGCTCCACGGACATTTCCCACGCGCCAAGTTCGCTGGCATCCTCGTACTTGCCATCCACGCGGGCAGCCATCGGCGGGTACAGTTTGCCATCCACAAGCTGCATGGTCTTGTACGTTGTGATGGTTTTCTGCTTATCCAAAAAGTCCAGCGTGTCCTTATCGGTAACCCGGAGGGAGTATACAGCATCGTCATACTGCACTGTATCGCCGCTGCGTACTGTCGCGCTGACGGTCGCCCTTTCTGCCTGTCTCTCCGCCGCGTCAAAGGCTTCCTGCCACTTTTGCGCCACCGCCTCCAGCTCCGCAAAGTCCTTACCATATGCCTCCTGCGCCGCCATATCTCTGGCCTTGCCGGTGAAGATGGACTTAACCTTTGCGATGAACTCCTTCAGGCTGTCCAGCAGCTTTTGCGCCGCCGTGCGGTTGCTCTGGGAAAACTCACGGAACAGGTCAGGGTTATCCATCATGTTCCCGGCGAAATCCGCCGCGATCTCGTCCATCACCTCGTCATGCGTCAGCGTCACGCCGGCGCTCTCCGCCTTTTCCCTGTACCACTCCACGACCTCGGCCATTTCGTCAATGCCCTTTTCGCGCATACGGTGCTCCATAGCTGCCTGGCGGAATTTTCTGTACTCGGCAGGGGAGAGGTCTTGCATACGGTGTGTGACCTCGTGTGCAGCTACGTTCAGATAGGGCTTGTTGCTGTCTACGGCAATCTGGATCAGGTTCTTATCCCTGATGTACTGGCCGTTGGCCTGACCGCCCATAATGCTGTCCACGAACTCGATACGCACACCCAGCTTTTTGCCCATCGCGTTCAGCGTGGCCGCCGTGCGCTTGCTTTTGGCAATGACCGCGCGGGAATAGACGTTATCCGCCAGGCCTGCGCCCGCCGTGGTGGTCACGCTCTTGACCTCCGCGTTCTCCCGCGCCACCTGTGCCGCCGCGTCCTCCAGCCCGGCATTGTACGCCGCGTATCTCTGCTCCGGTGTCAGCATGGCCGCATACGCGCCCTTCGCCTTGCTTGCTTCAATGCCGTTCAGCCCGGCATTGTACACACTGGAGAATCCTGCGTACAGGGTGGGCACGTCCTCCGCCGTCCGGCTCATTTCCTGATACACCTTCTGCCCGGCCTCCAGAAAGCCGCCTGTGGGCTTCTGTGCGCGTCTCTGCGCGACAGGGGTAGCCGTGGTACCCTGCGACTGCGCCTGCGTCATGTCGCGGCTTGCAATGGCAGCAATGTCACGTTTCAGCTGGCTGATGGGCTGCTGTGTGTTCAGCTTCACGCCGGTGTTGGCCTCCAGCGTCTCCACGGCCACAGGATTCTTGGCAATAGCCGCCGCCTGATTGCCGGTGATGCTCTCGCCCCGCGTTATAGCGTCCACGGCCTGTGCCGCCTTGCTGTCCATCTCCGGTGCGGTGTTTTGCCGCACGTCGCGGTTATACTGCGCTTTTGCCGCGTTATATGCCGCGCGGTTGGCAAGGGTGTTGAGGCCGATCTGCCCTCCGCCCAGAAGGCCGCCCACGACGGCACCACCTGCGAACTCTTCCGCAGCTGCCGCCGGGTCGAAAATAGCGCCGTTGCCCACGCCTATATACGGGTTATCCCGCCCATAGACGGTGTTCTGCATGGCGCGTTCAATCACGCCCTGCACCACTTCCTCTTTACCTTCCTCCAGCATGGAATCCACCCATGACTTCCATGCGTTTCCGCCGGTCTGCAGTTCTTTTGGCAGCGTCTGAATACCGCCGCCCACTTCTACAGCAGCGTTCATCAGGCCGTTCCCAACTGCGTACAACGATGCTCGCAAGTCGTCTGCGCCGTCTGCTTTGGCCTGCTCGTAGCCTGGGCCGAACACCTGCACAAAAGAAAGCTGGAAATTCGGGTCTTTTGCCATCGCACGCATACCACGGGATATAGTACCGACAAGCCCCGGTGTCGCCGCTGCCCGCTCTGCCAGTGCGCCCGCTTGTGCCGCCGCACTTGCGCCTCCGGTCAAAACCGCAGCCCCAGCTTGCGGTATAGCCGCTACTGTTGCGGCGGCCATGTCCTCAAACACCTCTGCCGCTCTCCCGCCGCGCTGTGTGTTTTCGGCATAGCGCTGCTGCACACCCTGCGCCTCTGCGTCAATGGCCTGATTCCAGCGGTTAAACAGCCACTTGCTTGTATCGGGATCCCAATACCCGTTTGTGCCTTCTCTGGCAAAGTTTCCCAGCTGGTTCTCCAGCCACGCGCCAGCAGAGCTTCCGGCTTTTGCTATCTGCGTCAAGCCTATCTGCCCAGCCTTTGCCAAACCCTGCCCTACATTGTACCCATCGCCGAAGATGCGCTTGTCCGCTCCGTAGTTCCCCGCGCCCAGCGCGGAGATGTTGCCCACCTCGCGCCCGGTATATTGCTGCGTTTCCGCAGCGTTCCGCCGCGCCTCTCTGGTTTTTGCCTCCGCGTCGTAAACGGCTTTGCTCTGTTTGCCGCCTATATACGTGGCGGTCACGCCGTTCTTCACCGACGGCGTACCAACGCCGCCGGTGTATGTCACGGTTCTCTCCTTGTTATTTCTTGCGGTTTTGCCGGTGTATGTTACCTTCATACGGCCTCCTATTAACTCACGCTGAATCCCATCTTCTTGATGTCCTGCTTCTGTTTGTTGCTCAGGTCATCCCACACGGATTCCACCAGACGGCTGGCGCCTTCCACATCGCCGCCCGCCAGCTTGCCGCTGATGGTACGCTTGATGTTGCTAAAACTGGTGCTGCCGGTTTCGGAGGCGCTTTCTCTCCCAATCTTCGGTCCTGTGGCGGACACGAAGGAATAATTATTCCCGCTGTTATAGCTCGTGCCGCCATACACGTTTCGCGCCGCGCTCTGTGCCGCGTAGTCGGACAGGCTGTCGCGGTACCGGTCGTACTCGTCGTTGGCCAGATTGCGGTACAGACTGGCGCTGTCCATCAGGTCGCCGCGCTCCTGAGAATACAGCTGCCGCGCCACCTCCTCCAGCTGCGCCATATACTGGTTGTACTGCTGCTGCGCCGCCGTGGTGGCGTAGGAGGACGCAAGGCCGCCTGTCCTGCTGGCCACCTGCCCCAGCACGTCCTGCATGCTCATCCTGCCGCTGGCGCTGTACCGGTCTGCCAATGCCTGATACTGGCTGCCCTTTGTCCAGTCGTCGTAGTTCATGCTTGTCAGCTGCCGCGCCAGGGCGTTCAGTTGATCCATGTATTCGCTGTTGTAGGTAGGCAGATCTCCGACGCTTGTGGGCATAGTCACTGTCTGCGTGGTTTTGGTGCCATTGTTTGTGGTAGGCGTGGTGCTGATGGTGTTGTTGACGATAGACCCGGATTTTGTATTCGCCCATTTGTCGTAGTTGCCGCTGTTGGGGCCAAACACGTCCGACACGGAGGGGATTCTACTGCCTCCGCCGATCTTTCCCGCGCCGCCGTAGATCAGGTCACTGTTGTACCCGTTAGACGGCAGCGACGGCGCGACGCCTAATCTGGTAAGCTCGTTTTTCTGTTTTGCGTCTAAGCTGTCCCAGCTGTCCGCAGCGTACTTTTTCGCCTTGTCCTTATCGCCCGAGGAAAGGGCACCTGCTATTGTTCGTCTGAGGTCACTATAACCTGCCATTGTCAGTCCTCCTATCCGTTGTTTTCAAGTGCTGTTACACGCTGCTCCAGCGCCGCATAATTGGTTTCCAGTGTAGACACGCGCCCCGCAAGCGTTGTCTGATCATTGCTCAGTGTATTTACAATCTGGGCCAGTGACGATATACTGGCACTCTGACTGTTTACCGTGCTTTGCAGGGCAGACACCGTGTTTTGCAGAGCCGTCAGCAGAATGTACATCTCCGCGCTGGACACGCCCGCTTTGCTGACGTTCTTTGTCACGTTGCCCATCGCCCAGTCTGTGCGCTGGCACATGTACTTGATGTACTGCTCCACCATGCGCAGCGCCTCCTCCGGGTTGCCCGTCGGCAGATCGTTCAGGCTTTCAGGGAAAACGATCATTTCACATCACTCCCTATAATGAACTCGCGGGAAATACCCAGAATGGTACATTCTCCCTCACCCTCAAGCCGTAGCTCGAACTTGTCACATCGGTTTGTGGCAATGCGCATGGCGGTCACGTTGTAGTCCCGACCGGCCACTCTGCCGCACTCCTGCCATGACTTACCGTCAAATCGTGCCTTTGCGATCACGTGGCTGCCGGCAGGCAATTCAAGGCGCACAAGCAATTTGGAGTACGTTTTCTTCCCGTCAATCGTCTCGTACATGGGCGTGAACTGCGCCACCCACCGCTGATCCTTCGGCGTCGGCGCTCCGTCCAGCAGGTACACGTCGCCGCTTCCGTCCAGCATATAGAGATCCTTTCCGATCCGGGCGAAGTCCACCGCCTCCGTGCCGTCCTCCAGCACCCATATACCGGTCTTTGTCTCATATACCATCAGCTTGTGTGCCGCTCCGTCCTTCACGCTGAGATAGTAGCTGTCACCGTCGTTGCCCGCTATCGCATCGGTGAATTCCTTTTCGCCGAAGTTGTCGCTGATCAGCGTGGGCGTTCCGCCGGAGTAGGCGTACACGCCGTGGTGTCCCTTGTAAAACAGCGTATCGTTGATGACCTGCTGGCTTTTCTGGCACCCGTCCTGCAAGCCCTCCATCTCGTATGTGTACATGGCGTACTCGGCGGGATAGCTGCCCAGCATCTTGTGCAGCTTCGTCTCCTTCCAGAACAGCACGGACGAGCTCAACTTGCAGCACCCGGTAAATTTGCCCTCTGTTCCCACAGCCAGCGTATACGCGTCTGTGCTCAAGCCCTCATACACGTAGAAGTTAGTGGGATCGCCCAGGGCGCTGGCATAGATGGTCTGCGTATCGCTGTCACAGCCCCACAGTCGGTTCTCACTCTCGCATATAAAGTCAAGGTCGGGGATCTTCCGCTCCAGCTTAATAGCTGTGCTTGCTTCGTTCACAGCCACAAACGTGTTGTCCGCCACCGTGATCGTGTTGGAAGTGACCGCCTTAATGACAAAATCCTTGTTGTTCTCCGTCTTGGAAGTGCAGCCGGAAAGTGTCACGCCGTCACCCGCCTTGAACTTCGTGGTCAAGTCCGCCCAGCCGTTCACAGTTATTTTGTTTGTGGCAAACGTGGCCTTGCTGCCAGACAGCTCCGCCGCCAGCGGCTTTACCTGCTGATCCTTAATGTCCAGATATACTTTGTCCGGCCATATCACCATTTTGGTGTTGACCACGGCGAACTGCTTTTTGCCCGCCGTCACCGTGCCGACCACCTGCCCGTCGTACAGAAGGGAAGTGCCCTGCACCGCTACCAGCTTGTCCCACGACGTCAGCGCCGTGGCGTTCTGATACGCGGTCTGCTTTACCCTGCCTTTCCGCGTGGTGATATACGGCCACCGTCTTGCGGACAGGTTCAGGCTGTCCCGCAGATCTCCGTCCGCCAGTTTATCAGACCAGTTGATCCCGCGCATCTGCACCGTTTCTATTTTGTTTGGGCGCAGCGCATATGGAAGCTCCGGCAAACGCATCACATCACCTGCACATTCCCGCTGTCATCGGGGCAATGATTTCTCCGCCACCAGCCCAGCGCCTCGTTGAGCGCCGCATCATACACCGCCTTGTCGTTGGCATACAGCGTCGTCTCGTTGTTATAATAGTCGATCTGGCTGCACAGATACACCACATACACCCAGTCGTGGGGCGCGGGCAGCAGCAGCGTATCGTCCTCCGCAGGCCAGTTGTATTCCGGCATCTTATGATCCATCCGCTCCGCAAGTTGCCGGTCAATGCCTGTCACCCACTCCACCTTCTGGTCGTGGCTGATGGTATTCAGCCGCAATTCATCCGCTCTTGAAATGGCCTGTGTAATGGTCATTCGCCCTCACCTCACTTCACGATCTCCCACGTGCCGGACGTTCCTGTGCTGTTCATAATCTTCACCAACAGCTCTCCGGTGGTCATAGGCTCCAACAGCTCCTCCGGCTTCGTCTCCTCCACATACGGAATCCCGAACCACTCACACATCCCCTTGGCCGCGCTCTCCGCGATCTCTTTCATGTGGGTGTGGAACCATGTGGCGTCTGACAGGTTGTCGTGGAAAGCGTGTTCCTCGTAGAAGGAGACGGCCTTCGGCGCACGTAGCTCATACAGGTCAGACCGAGGGACGAGCTTTACTGTACCCGGATAGATGGGTTTGCGATACTTCACCATGATCTCGCCCAGCTTCTTTCCGTTCTTGGAGTAGGTGTAGTACATGGGGTGGCAGCCCTGCGCCTTGCCGTTAGAGCTGGCATTGGTGTGGCTAACGTAATGCACGTCTGCGCCCCACGCGTTGCTTTCCCGCACGTTCTGCTTCATGATGGCGTCGCCGTTGTCGCCGTTCATGGGTGTACGCCGGTACCCTCGCTTGGTGGCAATGCCGCAGCGGTTCAGGATCGGCTCCAGAATGTCGATGTACTCGTTGTTCTCCAGTGCCTCATAGCACTGCTGCCCGTCCGGGCTGGGATATACACAGGGGTTTGCCCTGTGCATAGCCGGGGACAGGTAGACCTTCGGGGCGGCCATTTACATGGCCTCCTCGTTCTTGGTAGACTTCATCTGCTTAAAAATCTGATTAACGCCCGTTGCGGTCAGGCCGGACATAATGCCCACGGCGACCGCCGTAAAGTAGTCATCGGCGGGGAAATCCGGCATGTGGAATGCCAGCGCCAGCGCACCGATGATGCCGCCGCACACACCGCAAATAATGGGGATCCACTTGCTGTCCAGCGCCGTGGCCTTCACGATCATGCCGATCAGATAGCAGATGACGATGATAGCGGCCACAGTGGCCACTCCGATAGTGTTGATGTCCATAGTTTTATCCTTTCCGGCTTTACGCCTCTCGCTTTATGGGCAGCTTCCTCACTTCCTCCATGATCCTTTTTGCACTGCCGTTGCCGCCCATCTTCTCGTACGGCTGATACAGATAGTCATTGAGGTTTTCGTACTCGTCCTGCGTGATGTACCCTCTCGTCACGTACACCATGCCCAGATGGATGATGCGGTCATGCGCCAGACCCACCAGCATCTTCCGCTCCGCATCGTTCTTGTCCGCCCGCTTAGATACCAGTGCCCACAAGCCGCTGCTTGTCAGCACCGCTACCGCTATCGGTACGACAATCTGCTGTACCCACGGTTCCATTCGCTCTCCTTTCTCACCCATACCACGGCTCACTGCCGCCCGTCTTGGGTGACAGCGCCGGCTGGGTGCTTTTTATCTCTCCGGCACCGCCCGGCGCGTCTACTGTATCCTCACCGCTGCTGGCCGCGATTTTCTGGCGCTCATCGTGTAGCTGCGCTGTATGTGGGTAGTAAATCCCCGCATACAGCGTCAGCGCGATGATACCGCCAATGATAACAGTCAGCAGCAGGTGGTACAGCGCCACAGCCTTACGCACTGGCAGTTTCCGTGGCTGTCAGGGTGGTGCTGAAGTCGTTTTTGTAGATCACCAGCGTGGTCTTCAGACCCAGCGTCTGCTCCGCCGTCAGCATGGCAGTGAAATAAGGTGTGCCGCCACTTTCAGTATCGAAAAACCCGATAGCTTTTGCAGAGCCGTATTGCTGGCCTTTGTTCGGGACAGGAAAGGCCAAGTTGTACGTGCTGTTCTTAATGGCCGACTTTTCAGCAGGGTCAAGCGCAGAAGAATGCTCTGCATTCATTTTGATGCGCCTATATCCGGTAGAAGCTGCCGGCTCTGTGAAATTTGTAATGACTCCGGAGCCATTCAACGTGGGTTCGGTAGAGCTGAAGCCAAGATACTTGGGCAACTCAGTGGCCCCATCCCCGGCGGTTGCTGACCCCGCCCGCAGAAGGGTGTTCAGGATGCTGTTTGCTCTTTCTGTTGCGATCATAGTTTTTACCTCCGTTTTATAAAATTAGTTTGTTACTTCTGTTGCTTTCAGAGTGCCTGTGTCATCTACGGGGATTTTGAATTTTTGTCTATAATTGCAGGAGTTGCGCGTACAACGTGACCTGCACTCCGTTGGAAGTAAAAGCAGGCGTAATTGTATTTCCAAAAGCATTGACATAGCTCAAAACAAAATCTGCGTCTGCACTCGCTCTGCTGATAATTCCAAATCCGCTTACGGTAGGAGTCAATATTTTAGGGTCGGCAGTCTCATCAAGAGAATATTCTTCCCCTGCAAAAACTAACTGCGCACTTCCGTCACTGATTTCAGAGCGCATTACATTTGGCATTTGCGAGTATCCTGTACCGCCAACTGGTTCAAGCGGCACGTTGATGAAAATAGAAGCTACGACGCCGGGTGCTAAATACTTGTTAAAATCCGCTTGAGATATAGATGCTACGCCATTTGTGAAAACCCACGATTTTGCGTCTGCCCCTGCCGGTTCCGCCGCGTCCTTAAAGAAAGACAGCGTATACGCATCCATTTCAGCCCAGTCGAAGTTGTTTTTTGGAATACCGCCGTAGCCTTGCAGCGTCATATTGATGGCATCTATCGTCGTTGCTGTGCAGGTAGCTGCCGTAGTTGTACCACTATCATCAACAGTAAATGTGCAAACGTTCCATCCGACAGCCAGCGTCATAGCCCCAAACGTCCACGAACTTCCAAGAAACAGTTGAAGAATGTCCTGAGAAAGCGTTGCTGCCGAAGCGCTGTTTATAAACAGGATGCGGTTGGCGTAGCTATCGGCAGTCGGTTCTTTGAAACGAAAATCAATCATCGTCGTGCCGGGGATGCCATAAGACTCATTAGCATTAGCGTTGCCAAAGCTGTAAATGTACGGCTTAAAACCCGATGCAATGACAGCATCTGCGTGTGCAAATACTTTGCTTGAGTTGGGGTATGTTGGCATCGTTCCAGTCGGATTTTGCAGCAGGTAATAGTCGCTGCCTCCACCTCCTGCCACATTGACCACTGCATTTACCTTGCTCAGGCCATCATACCCCGCATCCGGCGTTACCTCCGTGGTGCCGTTGGAGGTGATGGACACCGACTTCTCCTGCAAATTGCCTCCAGATGACGGCACATTGATATTCAGCGCTACCTTGCGGATGCCGCTTTTGCCCGCCGTGGGTACAATGGTCTGCGCTCCGTTCTCCGTCACATCCACGCTCTGGGTGTCCTGCGTTACCTCGGACAGCAGGGCGTAGAAGTTCGCTGCACTTCCTATTTGGTTCGGTTGCTCTACTCCGATAGACACAGCGGACGAGTCATTGATCTTGGCGTAACCGGTCACATTGTCGCTGTCGTCGATCAACAGTTGTCCCCACCCGATCTGTGCGGTAAAGTTTGCCGCACCTTCATACCCGATAATTTCTTGCAGAACTGTGCCCGCTACTTCCTCGTATAGATAAATAACGAGGGCATTTCCTTTCGAGTTGACAGAAAGACCGGCAGTGTATTTCCCAACGTTCATATACACAAAGGGTTTTGTGGTTTTGCCCTCTCGGGGGCCGTACACCAAAGCAAGGAAATTACCTTTATCATTCTCAACATCGTCAAAAAGCAATCCATCCCCAATGTTCCAAGCTACGACCTCGTTATTCCCGGAAGATATTGTCAACTCGTGCGTAGGCGGGTCAAGCAGCGCGTAGTTGATAACGGGACGCTTTACGTAGAACTCGCTGCCACTGCCATCTGCCTTTGGAACGGACACTGTACCAATATTATCGTAGGTCTGCTCTTCGTCGTATAGGTCTTTCAGTTTAATGTTTGCGCCCATCACGTTACCTCCAAAATGTTTCCAAGCACGCCATCCTGCTTTACAGCAGCGCTATACACCTGCCTAACATACAGCAACTTTTCGGATTGTACCGGGTCGATCCAACCCACCGCCTTGCCAACCACTTGGCTTGCAAATGCTGCCTTTTCATCCGTCGTTGCTGCCATCACGCCCAGCACTCCCGGCTCAACTTGCGCTTTGGCTTTCAGCTGCTCAATGCTCTGCGCTTCTGTGGGTGTTGCCGTACCGCCGATACCTTCTGTACTAACATTTAGGCCCGATTGACCAGTTACAGAGGTGCCAGCTGCATCACCGGGTACAGCACTCGCAGACATTTCGGTTTGCGCTTCAGTTGCTCCTTCAACAACAATACAGTCTCCCGGTGCTGTTGGCGCAGCAGAAACCTTTATCTGCGCTGTGCTTGCTGCGTCAGATGCGTTGACCACATCACCCGTGGAATAGTCCGTGTCAATCTGCAAGCCAAGAGTCAGATGGTCTTTTTCTACGATGACACCTTGCGCCGGCACAGATGGCGTATTCAGGGCAACGTCAATTTCAATAGGTTCACCGTTCTTGACAAAAGCATCATCTCCGGGTGGTTTTGGCGCATGCAGCCCAAGCACTTGCCCGGAAACATCGTCTTTATAAAAAACGGCATCGGAAAGAGGATGCGGAGTAAGCAAGTCCAGCAGTTGTCCTGAATTGCTATTCTCGACAGAAATATCTTCCCCGGGCGGTTTTGGCGTGTGCAGGGTTACACTTTGCCCAGCCGCACCATGCTCCGTGGTTATCGCGTCGCCGTCAGCTCCCGTAGATAATTCAAGACCCTGCTGCGCTGCGCCATCTGAAGCAGTGCCCTCTTCGGCAGCAGCATCAGTTTCAGCGCGGACAACTGCCGTTGCTTCCGGTGCAATAACCTGTGTTGCGATGCCCAGTGCTGCCGCACCTAACGACAGTGTTCCTACTACGTTCCCCGGCAGCAGAACCACCGCCACGCCATCCGCCGTGTTCTCAAAGGCCAGCTGCGCGTGGGCTTCACCGGGAATCTTCTTGACCCCACTCCACACCAGCACGCTGCCCAGATACACCTCACTGTGGTAATGACCTCCCAGATACACCGCACCGATCTGCCCGTTGAGATAGATCATCGGTCATTCCTCCTCGCGGATCAGATACAGCACATTGGGGTCGGGGTTTGCCGGCAGCGCGTCCACACTCTGCACCTCCGTGATCTTGGCCAGCTTAGCGGGCAGCCGCGTGCCGTCCTCGTCCACCTGCACGTCCGGTGCGTTTACCAGCGGAAAATCGCCGTTGTTCTTGGGCTTCAGCCCGGAGATCAGTTCAATGCTTCCGTTGTATGCCATTCTCTGCACCTCCTTAGCTCACCACCACGGTGGTGCTGCCCAGCCCGGCGTTGTCGCTGCGCCACACCTGATACTCCTCTGTGTATCCGGAAGAATTAGTAAAGCCGAAGGTCGCTGCCAGCGAGAAGCCGCCGTCAAAGCCGCCCACATTGAAATTGGGGGTGCCGTAGCTCACGGGACAGGCGTACCAGATATATGCGCCAGTCGACGCATTGACGGTAAACATCTTGCCTTTGCCGCTTTGCAGCGACTTTGTCAGTGTCAGGATAAACGCGCTGTCGATGGTAGCCGGCGCTTCCGCCGCGCCGGTATACACACCGTTCAGCCACTGGATGCGGGCAGTTTTCGACGCTGCCGCCCCACGATCATCCTTGACGGTCAGCACAACCGCGAGCGTACCGGAGGTTTTCTCCTGCGTTTTTACCCCGTTCCACTGGGTCGCAGCGCTGCCGGTCAATCCCGTGGTGCTCCGTACATCCGCGCCGATGTTCTCAATGGTCACGGCGTACTCGGGCACGGTAATGGTCTGCTCCGCCGGTGTCTTGTTCAGTACCCACGCCGCATCAAGCCCCGTTACCGCGGTTCCGATCTCATACACAGCGTCTTTGTTCAGCGTCAGGGAGTTGACCGCGATGGCCTTGTAAAGGCTCAGCGTCCCATCTTCAGCGATGTCAAAATCGTAGTTGGGCTTCACAATGCCCGCCGTTTCATGCGTGGCAGCCTCAGCCGCCGCCTTCACACCGGTGTCCGTTTCGCCCAAAAACCAGTTTCCGTTAGAACCAATGTGGGGTGTGGTGCCGTCGGTGCCTTTGAGTGTTCCCTTATAGGTAATGTTGGCGTTGCCGCTGCCGTCCGCGTTATCTATGCGAACCGTGCATAGTCCGACATTACCATTGTCGGGGTCATAAAGCCAATCACCCTCGCCCCATTTAGGAGCGGTTGGCCATCCAGTCCATGAATAGATCTGTAGATTTGAGGTCGTCACGACGTACTGATACCATCCCAGACCGCGTGTCCCATCCTTGCCTATGGCTGTATACTCGGTGGCCACATACACATTCTTCGTTGCGTCCCATAGTTCCCACTTACCGTTGGCGTTGATGCGGGGCGCGTGCTTGATGCTATCCGCCGCAGATGCTGCGCTGTCAGATGCGCTTGCTGCGCTGTTTGCCGCTGCGGTTGCGCTGTCAGCAGCGTCTTGCGCATATTCACCCGCGTATTGCTCAGAAGTCTGTGCACGGGACTGTGACAATGCCGCGCCTTCTGCGCTTTTTGCCGCCTCCGTTGCCGCCTTTCGCGCGTACACGATGGTGGCAAGCACGTTGTCGATCTGCCCTTGCAGCTGCTCCACGTTAGATGCAGGTACATCCGCCTCTGTCTCCGCTTCGGCGCTCCATTTGCTCTCCGCCACTGTGAATCGGCCGTACACAGCCAGCGTTGCCCGTGTCTCCTTCTGCGCGGACACCGCAGCACCCTTGATGCACAGCGTCATTTCACCGGCATACTTTTTCGCCCCATTGGGCACCGGCACAAGATACACGCTGGTATCGTCCGCCTCCAGCATGTCAGCGGTCAGAAGCACCTCTATCGTGGCTTCCCCCAGCGCATCGCGGAACTGCACCATTTTTGTCAGGCCGTCCCACATGCCGGAGAACTCCATGCGGAGAATAACATCGTTGTGGCTCCCGGCAGCGCCGATCATGCCCTTGTCGCCGGTGATATATTCGTTCTGGATTTTCAGGGGAATTGTCCTTATCATGCCCTGTGTCCTTTCCGCTGAAAAAACGGCACAGCAAGCCTGGGGAATTGCGTTCTCCTGCGCTTGCTGCGCCGTGTCACAGCTGTTTTTCGTGTCTCGCGGTGGTATGCAGTTGTCAGTTCAGCTGCTGCTTGACGGCCTCGTATTCCCGGCTCTTGCTCTCCAGATACTCAGCCGTCGCCGCGTCCTGCGCCATAGACTGCCGGATGATGTCATACACATCCTTGGGAATGCGGACATACTTGCCGCGCTGGATGCGATAGATCTTGCCGTTCAGCCCCACCACAATGTCGTCCTTGTACTTTCCGTCGTCCTTGAACGCGAAGAAGGAAACCATGCCGTCATCCTCCGTGTCCTTGGCGGACATGCCCTTCATCATCGCCTCCGCTTCCTTCGCGGCGCTCTTGGCCTCCTCGGCCTCTTTTCTGGCCTGCTCCAGCGCTTCATTCGCTGCGGCCAGAGCCTTTTCCATGTCCTCCGGGGTTCTCGGTTTCTTCTCTGCCATGTTCATTTCTCCTTTTGTCCGTGCGGAGGGGGACAGCGCCCCCTCCGCTATGTGGTTAGTTCATGCTGCCGCTCTCAAAGGTAGAGGCGGATTCGATACGAACCATGTACTGCTCAACAAGACGCTCGGCCACCTTGGTCAGCTTCCAGCCTGCGGTGGCGCGCTGGTTCAGCGGGTCGGCGGTGCCGGAGGAGCCAAGCTGCTTCACAATGTGCTGCAGGCCGCCGCCCTCCAGCTCCGTCACGCCGTAGGCGTCCGCGCCGAGGATCAGCGTGGAGTACACGTCGCGGCCATCCTTGCCGCCCTCGCCGGGATAGATCACATCGTTGGCAGATGCCGAGATGGCCTTTTCCACGGTCATCTGGCTGGTGGTGTTGGCCGTCACCTGAACGGTGTTGCTGCCGATGGTGACCATACGTCCCACCAGTGCGCCCGCCTCTACGTTACCGCCGCTGAACTTGACGGTGGTGCTGGACGACACCGTATCGGCAACCTTCAGCGTGCGGGAGTTGGACGCCAGGTCAGCGCCGTGGAAGATCTTCGCCTCGGTGGTCTCCACGAAACGGACGCCCTCGATCTTGCCGATTTCGCCTTCGTAGATGCCGTCGGGGTCGGAATAGGTCTTCACGTCCACCCACTTCTTGTCGTTCATCAGGTCATAGGCCACGTCCGGATGGATGATACCGGCAAAGTAGCCGTTGATCTTCTGCGCGTTCATGACCTTCAGTGCGCGGACAGCTCTGCGGATGTCGTCCACGGTCAGATAGCAGTTGTCCGCCTCGGTGGTGCTGCCGCCCACCAGAGAGGCGCGGTTGGTCTTTCCGCCGGAGAACACCACGTTGGTGCCGCCTGCCAGCACCTCGCGGGTGATTGTATCGGCTGTACGGCCAGCCTGAGACGCCAGCAGGCGGGTGGCCTGCACCAGGTTGTTGTCAATGGCCGTCAGATCCAGGATGTCGGACAGCTCGATGAATCCGCCGTACTGCTTGATGGTGGCGGTGATCACGCCCATGCTCAGCTTCTGACCGGCGGGGGTCACACCTTCGGTCAGGGGAGTGAGCGCCTTGGGCAGGCTGTCGTACTTGCGGAACTCGATGGTCTTGCCGCTGTTCTTAGGGATGGGATGCTTCTGGGCGAACTGATCGTGGATCAGCTCAGGCTCGGCCAGATTGATCAGACGCATGCTGTAATACGTCTTCATCTCGTCGCTCAGACCGGCATCCAGTGTGGTGTTGGTGTAACCGTCAAACAGGTTCAGCACCACGGGCATCAGGTACAGATCGTTGTAAATAGTATTCATATTTGCTCCTTTCAGCATATCGCTGCGGAGCGTAGATCAGAAGGAAATGCGTTCGCCTCTTGCTACTCTCCGCTCGATCTCCTCAAAGTCTGCTCTCGTCAGCTTCGAGGGGTCGGTTTTTGTGACAAACGCGCTGTTGGAGCTGATTCCGTTTTCGGCGGGGCGGTTGCCCTTTGCCCGTACATTGTCGGCCACCTTTTTCTCCGTGCTGGCGGCTGCGGCCTGTACCGCATTGCCCATCAGCTCGTCAAAGTGCAGAACACGGTATGCGTGCTCCACCGGTGTGCCTGCCTTCAGCAGATTCAGGAAGTCGGGATTCTGAAGCTCCTGCATCAGGTCGAAGCTCTGGTACATGGGGTTGCCCTTCATGGCCTCCGCCTCCTTGTACCACTTCTCGCCCTGCGCGCGGAAGAAATCATTCCGCTGCTGCTCCTGCTGGCTTCTCAGCAGCTCGGCGTTCTCCCGCTTCAGCTTCCGGAATTCTTTGTACTGGTCTTCGCTCATTCCTGCTTCCTCTGCGGCCTCGCTCCAGTACGCATGATCGTTGTCCACGGCCTCAAGCAGACGCTTTGCGTCCCCGTCCTGGATGTTGTACCGCTCCATCAGCGTGTCCAACACCGGCTGGTATGACTTCATCCGCTGTTCCATCTCCCGTGCCTCCTTGAAGCGACGGTCGATCATTCTCTGCGTCTCCTGTGTGTAGAGGTCTTTGTATTCGCCGTTGATCAGCTCACGGAAAGCCTTTTTCTTGGCTTCCAGCGCGTCGGACGTGGATTCCACGTCCTTTACCTTCTCAGCCCCGGCGTCAGGCTGTTCCTGCTGTACCTCGCTTTCCGGCTGCTTGCCGTACTTTACGTTGTCCAGCGCGCCCGTTTTGCTCTGGCGGGTGTTACCAGCGCTTGCCTGTGTCTCGCCCTGTGCGGTGGCGGCTGTCGCCCCATCGCCGCCCTCAAACAGACAGAGGGTCATGTCGTAAAGGTACATATCGTTCCTCCTTAAAATGCGCGGGCATATCGCTCCCGTGTGGCGTCCCTGTTCCGGGCGGAATGGCAGCGTCTCATAACCGCAGCCACCCCGACCGGAACAAAAGGGGAGGGGCAGAGTTTCGCCTCTGCACCTCCCACAGTAACATTGATTTTTTCTGTTTTTCCACTTAAAAGTGGAATTTTCAAAATTTTACAGAAATTTTTTCCGGCGCCATCTTTTCCAGCTGCAAAAATCCTATTTTCAGCAGGTCATACAGCCACTTCCCGCCGTGCCATCTGAGGTATGCGTCCCCGCTTTCCAGCTTTTCATGCACAAGCTCCGCCTCCTGCGTGTTGTGCAGCCAGCCCGCCGCCGTATACATCAGGCAGCTGACCGCCGCACACACATCCGGCGCACCTGTGGCATGTCCCAGGCACCTGACGGAGCAGCTGTCACCGCAATGCAGCGTTACCTCCGTCATACGCTGGGCACGCTCCTTTTCGCCAAAGCCTGCCCGTACCCGGTCATGGGCGTCTGCGCCTCCATAATGCCGCTTGCAAACTCGCTGTGCGCCTCAGCTTCACCGCCTCCGGTGTTATTGCCTCCTGTCTGCCGCGTCTCTTCCTGCGGCATCAGGGCGCCCGTGATCACGGCAAGCTGCTGCTGCATCTGCATGACCATGTTCAAAAGCGTCTGACCCTGCATGACCTTCTCACGCACCGTCTGTATGCCCTCAAAGTCCATCATCTCCAGCGCGATTAGGCTGGCCTGCGCGTTCTCCGGGGCGAAAAAGCCAAGGGAATACAGCTCCTTCGCCCGCTCGTTCTGCTCCATGCGGCTGAACGGGTTTTTCTTTTGCGCCTTGATCTTCAGGTCGAACACCGGACGGCGGTACATCTCGTTGCCCAGCGTGTCAAGCCCTGTCACCTGATCCTGTAATCCCGCGTTATCGAAGGTGACAAACTGATACTCGTTTCCCTCGCCGGTAATGCGGAAGCTGCGGCTCACGTCGTAGAACTGCCGCATCAGCTCCACGCACAGCGTGTTTATCTGCGTATATGCACGATAGCTGGCGGCGATCATGTCACGGCTGGCCTTGTTGCCCGCCTCCTGCAAGGCAGCAATCGCCGCCGCTGCGGTCACATTGGTGGTACCACCGGAGTTCACATCCCGGTTGGCGGCCGTATCCTTCATCTCCTCGATCTTCATCTGCGCCACGGTAACGTAGATATCGGAAAGGGGCTGTGTCACGATCTCCTTGACGCGCTGATCCCCCAGCTCACCATTGACGTGTACCATCGGCCGGTTCCAGTCGAGGAATTCTTCTTCGTTAATAGCCGTGCTGTCACTGACAAAGAAACGCTTCTTGGTGGCCATCATCGCGTTTTCCAAAATGTTGGCGCTGAGCTTGTCAATGTACAGCTGCGGATCCTTACATATCGCCACATAGCCGAATCCAATGGGCGTGCCCTTCTCCGGGTACATCACATCCAGCACTACAGGGTACATGCCGTGGTCATAGAATCCGCGCTCCCGGTACTCCGGGTCATTCTGGCTGGCGTACAGCAGGGTGGAGCCTACGAACTTGACGTAGTGCAGCGCCGTCCTGCCGCTGGGTGTCTTGACCTTGTAATACCAGTCCACCACCACGCTCTTTTCGCTGGTGTCCACACTGTCGTCATAGATGTACTCTTTTACATCAATTACCTTGCCCTTCTGCTTGCCCTCAAGTTCCGGATATTCCTTTTCCAGCAGGTCGTTGTCCACCAGATCGACGATGAACAGATTCCGGCTCTTCTGGATATCCGTAATGCCCGGCTCCCAAAACAGGTTCAGCAGGTCGATGTTCCTGATCTCAATGTCACCCAGACCGTTGTCCTTCTGGCTGTCCCAGAACACACCGTAAGCAGCCGTGCCGTGCTTCAGCTTCTCCCACCAGTTGTCGGAATACACCTGCTCGAAATGGTTGTACTCCTGCACCACAGGTAGGATCTGGCTCAGCGTCTTTGCGCTCTGCTCGTCGCTCTTCTCACGCGGCAGCACAACCGGCTCCGGGTAATTATCCATCGCGTCTGCGTGCTTGTTCTGTATGGTGTTGAACAGCCATGCCGACGTGGGCTTGGGCTGCGGCGGTGTAGACTTGACATCCTTGCCGCTTCTGTCCACCCGCTTGCCCTTGCTCTGGCCGATGCCCTCCCAGTGCCGCAGCTCCCACCACAGCTCATCGTTGACGATGCGGCTTTCCAGATTGCTCTTTCCGTCCTTGTACTTTGTCAGTAGATCAATGCCGCGCTCCACATCCTTGTCCGTGATTATGGGCGCATCCTCTGGCCTTGTCAGCAGCATAGCCGCCATCTCCGGCGACATGTCCTTCTCCTGCTCCGTTATGCCGGGCACTCCGAATCTCTCCATGTGCTTCCTCCTCAGTATACTTGATAAAATGCGTACCGGCTTGGATTGTACTCGTCCTCTGTCTCCAGCGGGGAGTATGGCCGCTCCACCGTCCTGTATGTGTCTCTGGGTCCTATGGGGTTCTTCATGCACACATACCGGCACATGTCGTAGATGTGATCCTCGCCGTCTGTGTCTATGTCCTCCACGTCCGTCTGGTCATATACCAGGTTCGGCACCGTCCGTATAAAATGCTTGCAGGTGTTGAACACATACAGCATGGGCACCCCGTCATCGTCAAAAGCCAGCCGGTGATGCACCTGCATTTTGCCGTTGATCCGGGCATGGTCTCCCTTTTCGAAGTACACCCGCTGCCGCTCCATCAGCGCGCCCACGCTCTCCGTGCCGTCGCTCTGCCATATAGCCGGGTCGCCCACCCGGTGTATCTGCTTCCCCTTCAGGTTGGGGTCCTCGTCCTCGATTCTCCGTATCTCCTGCGCCACCCTTGACGGCTCCCACATTACGCCCTTGTTGGGTGTGCCTGTGCAGCCGTACAGCTCCCGGATATGGTACATCCGCCTGTTCCTGTCCACGGCAAACCAGCCCACGGCAAAAGGTCGTGAATAGCCCCAGTCCAGTCCGCACCAGATCGTCCAATCCTCCGGCACCCGGAACGGCGCGATCACATGTGTGTTCTTCCGGTCGATGTAGTGCTCGCTGTCGTTGCGCCACTCCGTGAACACCTGCCCCTCGAAGCTGTCCCAGTTGCCGTACAGCAGGGCGTTCCGCTCCGCCTCCGGCATGCTGGCCAGCCGCTGGACGTACATGGGGTCGTTCTCCATCAGTATCTTATTGTCAAACACCGAGGACGGCACGAAGATCCGCTTCTGCTCCCCGGTGTGCTGCCTGCCGTCCGGCGTGTACCACGTCGCCGTTTCCGTGATGGTGTGCATGGGCGGCGCCGCTGTAATAAACCGCTCCTTCACCCAGCCATGCCCGATCCCGCCCGGATTGGCCGTGGATCGCATATACACCCGCGTACCGGACCCGTTGGGTCGGTTACGGGATTTAAGATACTCGTACTCCTCCTGAGTAAAGTGCGTAAGTTCGTCAAAGGCGATAAAGTCATACGCCTGTCCCTGATATTGTATCTTGTCCTGCGGCCTGTTCATGCTGCCGAACACGATCTGCGCACCGGACGGAAACCTCCATGTGTGGTTACTTCCGTTGTATCTGGCCTTGGGGTATACCCGCGGGTAGTAGTTCAGGGTTTTGTCGATCAGCTCCCGCAGCTGCGGGAACGTCTTGCGCAGGATCAGCGCCTTATACCAGGGGATATGTACCTGCCGCAGCGCCTCGATGACCAGCGCGTCGCTCTTTCCGCCGCCGGCCGCCCCGCCATACAGCGCCTCATACTCTGGCCTCGCCATAAATATGGCCTGCCGCTCCTGCGGCCGCCATACCACGCTACTCATCCTTGACCTCCGGCATCAGCACCACGCCGATCTCCTGCCGGTCAGTCTCCGGCGCTTTCTCGCGCCACCCGAAATTGCAGCTCAGGCTGAACTTTGCGCCGTTCGCTCCGTCACGGTCATACAGACGCGCCTCTGCGTATTCCTCGCACATAGACTTCGCACGCGTAACCGTGTCCGTAAACTCAGGCCTCGCCTGATAATCGATCAGAGCTTGTCTGCCCGTAAACCCCAACGCCAACGCAAGCCCCGTTATCGTAGGCGGCTTCTGCCCTATCAGGATGACGTTGCCGTATTTGTCCATAATGGGCTGTCCATCGTCGCCAATAATAGGTTCTCCCTTGCAGCTTTCAAAGTAAGTGTCAATGGCTTTCTGCATTTGCTTGACGCTTTGGTATTTTCTCGGGCATCCTACCTTTGCCATTTTGCTCACTTCCTTCCTTGTCTGACGCACCGGCCTCCCACCACTGGCCTTTGTCATTGGCACGTCTGTACCCGGCTTTCGCCTCGCCTAATATGTTCCCGCCGTGAGCTATGTGCCCCGCAAGCATACATAGCATCCACCACGGCGAAATCCTTTGCAGTAAGCAGACTATTTGGGACGCATCCCATACAGCGGTCTGCCAGCGCATAACCGCACTTCCGGACGGCGCTATGCCATTTGCCCACGGTAGCGGCTCTCCGCTTTTGTTGCGGCATTGCGGTCCTGCCCTGCTTTAGCGCTTCAGGGAAAGTCCCCGTCACTCGCTGTGGTCTCCCCTTACGGGGCACCTATGCCGCATATTGCTCCCTCCGGGCGGAGCCGAAGCTCCGCCCATCAGGAAAAGAAGGGGGAAAAGAAAAAAGATGGAGATGCAGAGTTCGCCCTGCATCTTCCATCATAAAGTGCGTTTTTTCAATTTTTCCACTTTTAAGTGGAATTTTCAAAATTATTTTTCGGCAATATCTACCACGCAGGGATAGTCCGTCCTGCCCATCAGATAGTCTACCGACACGCCAAATTCATCAGCTATGCTCTTCAGCGCGTCCATCGTCGGCTTTGCCGTCCCCAGCTCGTACCGGCGTATGGCGTCCGAATTCAGCCCGCATCGCTCCGACAGCACATACCGCTTCAGTCTCTTTTTTTCCCGCAGCTTTCTAAGCCGTTCCGGGAATTCGCTCATGTCAGCACCTCCTCCGGGAAGAACGTCTCCCGCACGCCTCCGCACTCCGCCACTATGTACCGTCCCTTCGGATGTACATACACCACCGTGCCCTTGCGTATAGGGAATTTCTTTTCTTCGCACCCCTTGCCGGGGAATAAGTCTGGCAGCGTCATAAACCGCGCCCGGATCACATCACCCTTCTGCATCTGCCCCGTCCTTTCTCTCCCCGTAGGAGCAGAAGTCTTCAGGTCTCCGGGATTGCCACGCCTCTGTATGCATGTTGCCGTCCGAGTAGATTTTTAGGCATACTCCAAGGTCGTAGTGCTTGCAGTCCTTACACCGCGTCACACGGGCAACATAGCTGGACAGTCGGCACAATGCACACTCACAATAGTCAGCACACATTGGGCAGTCTGCATTGACGCAGATTTCGTCTTTACACCACTTGCAATCATCCATTGTCAGCACTCCGTCCATCTTTGCCCCGCACATAGAGCACCACGCGCATAAATCGTGTTCATCATCGTCAGGAACACCAGCGATAATCCCGAGGCAGCAGGAGCACTCATAGTCTGTCTTCCCGCCTACATGAAGAATGGGGCGCCAATAACCATGCCGCACCGGAGTAACGTCGGCGGCGGGCTCGCTGTCTATGTAGTCCAAAGTGTCATCTACCCAGCATGCTCTGCACCTTACTCCGTGGTAGCTATCGCACTCAGCGCAATGAATTTCTTTTATTCGTCGCATCAACGCTTCCCGTTCGATATACTCAGCCATCACTCCACCTCTTAACATCCTGCCCCAACACCATAATTGGGGTCGTTGGTCATCCTTGCAATTTCGTCTGCCGTCAGCGTTCGATTGCTCACGGCGTATGTAACCGGCGTTTCAATCCTGTGCGGACACATTACGCATTCGCAGCGGTTAAGGCTACTTGTTGTGTTCTGACGGAATGGGCAGCGATGATTAAAACAGTCCATCACTCTACCTCCCATTTACTTCTCCTCCTCGCTAAGTTTCAGCCACGCCAAAAACTGTTCTCGGTACTTCCGATACTCGAAAATCAGTCTTTCCGCCTTGCAGACAGCCCGAAACTTGTTACTGAAAGCTGCCCACGCACAGCACGCCAGCGTTTGTACTTCCCGCAGTATTGGCATAGCTCGTTTTTCATGGCGTGCAGTTCGCTTTGCTCCTCCTTCACCGCCACAGCCTTTGCCAGCTGTGCCATGCTCTGATTCATGTCCTCTATCTGCTTATCCCGCCGTGCAATGGCGTCCTTCAGGCTGTCGTTGGCTTTCATCAGTGCCTCGATGTGCCGCTGCTGGTTCTCGATCAGGTCGGCGGCGGTGTGTGTTAGTCTAATTTGGCACTCTGCGTTAGCACGCAGCGGACACGGCTTGCACTCGTTAACATCGCAGTTCCCACAGCACCGCAGCGCGGTCACGATCTCATCTCTTGTCATGTCATTCCTCCTCTCGCATCTCCGCCCCATTGCTCCGCCATAGCTTTGGCGATGCCCGGAAATGTCTTGCTCCTGGCTTTCGCTGTACGCGGGTCATTCCATCGCAGAATCTTACCAGTCTCGTCTTTTGCAGAGTCCGCGCTTGCCCCCACACTGTACCCTCCTGGCAAAATATCTCCTGCATCTACAATGTTTGTCGGTCGCAAAGCGGGTAAGCCTTTAAGCCATAGGCAAGTCTTTTTTCTCGCGTGGTGCCCGAATTCATACGGCTGGATAATACAATCAGGCTTACGATAGCGTGTAGACATATATCCGACCGGATTTTCTACAGCGATTTTACAAACGTCGGCATTTACAAAGGCCATAAAAAACGCCGCAGCTTCTTCCCGCAACTGCAACCGTCTGACCGCCTTTTCGCCATATCTTCCAGTGTTAAACCAGCGATTCCCGGTAACAGTCAGGTATGTGCACGGTGGATGTGCAATCAGCAGATCCCACTTACCGACTTCATGCCCTTGTCCGTCCATCGTAATCACGCTCCCGCCTTTAACGGCTTCGAGAGCGTCACCGAGGATATGCCACTCCGGATGTCCGCCAGACGGCTCCTGTATGTCGCAGGAATATGCTTCATGCCCCAGTGCATGAAACGCCTTGCACACCTCTTGGCTTTCTTCACACGCAACTAAAACTTTCATATCAATCTCCAAACACCACGCCGCACTCGTCCTTCAGCACGTCCTTGATGTGCTTCCGCTTGATGCGGCCTTCGTTTATTTCCTCCGCCAGCTTTTCCAGGCACTCATACAGATACGCGATGCTGTGGGTGTCCCGGCTGTCCGCTGTCTCCTCAAAGACGTGCCAGCCGCATTTGTCCATCAGAACCATTGCCACCATGTCCATATTCTCCCGTGTGCCTTGCAGCTTGCCCTGCATAAAGATGCGTTCGTCCCTGCTCAAATGCTGCTTGCCCATGTCACACCTCCCGTATGTCGGCTTGTTGACCACGGCCAAATAAAAGCCTTCCGCTTTTTATTTCCATTTCTCGGTGCAGTCTGCTGTGTTCTCCTCTTGTCATGACACGCAAATTTTCTTTTCTGTTATCTGCTCTGTCCCCATTTATGTGGTGTACAACTTCGTCTGCTTTAAGCGGTCTGCCCATCATTTCTTCCGCAACCAACCTGTGTTCTTTGGCGTTCCCTCGCTTGTTGTACCCTCTAACGTGATGAACAATATAGCCATTTTCAAAATACGTTTTCCCGTTTGCGTGGTCGTGTCTATACTCTGACGCACAATGCGGGCTACAGAACTCGTTTCTTGTGGTATAAAATTCTTTACCGCATTGCTTGCATTTCAAAATGCTTCCTGTCCGCGATCCAATGTACCCGCACTCTTTTGAACAGTATTTTACTGCGCCATTTTTAACACGATAATCACTTGCTTTTACCTCGAATTTTTTACCACAGGAGGCGCAAGTATATTCAACCATTTTTGCTGTTTTCTTTCCTAGTTTGTTAAACCTATTTGCGCACAAATGGCTGCAAAATCGCGGTTTTTGGCTCTCATACCTGTATTCAACATTTGCCCCGCAATACTCGCATATCGTTTGTCTCACAATTCACCACTCCTCACACTTCAACAATTCCATAGCCAAATCTGCTCTTAAACAGTTTTGCTTTCATGGAAAACACCCTATACGCAGCGCTACTCGGATTTTTATACCCCTTCACGTCCTCCACCACAGGCAGCCAGTACCGCTGGCCGTAGCTGTCAGGAGCCGTTCTGCGCTCGTACACGAAGTCCGCTATGTAGTCGATACTTTTCACCTTGTCTCCCTCAAACGTCGTGTACGCCTCTTGCAAGCAGTACCGCACCTGCAATTTCAGCCCACGTATCTCCCCGGCCTTTTGCAGCAGCATCAGCGCGTCGTAGCGCTCCGCCTCCTTCTTGCTGTCAAAGGTCAGCTTCCCGCGCTTTGTCTTCTGCGCTTTGTACTTACCCGGCTTCTGCATCTTCTCCATGACCTGCTTCTGCGCCGCAGGGCTAAGCCGCGCCAGATCGTCACTTTTCAATCCCATTCTCAAGTCCTCTTTTCTCCAATCCTCGTTTGTTCATCGTGTACCGCAGCCTTGCGGTCTGCTTCTTCTGCTCGCCGCATCGGTCGCAGGTTCCGGGTGCCCAGATATACGGGTCGGGGGCAAATATGTACTCCGGCCACATAGCCCGCACACAGTCGGCGCACAGCCTGCCGGACGCGATCTCCCATGCGCCGTCGTTCATCTCAGCCTCCAGTTCTTCCCGCTGCCCGTCACGCTCATGGTAAAGCCCTTTGACCGCTCCGCAATGCGGGATCCTATCGCCTCATCCCAGTCCAATATCTGGCCTATCGTCCGCTCGGAGCTGATGATCGTGGCGCACTCCGGCTTTATGTACCGTGCGTTGAGTATTTCAAACGCAATGTTCCGGTCTGCCTCCGTCACGTTGCCCTTGAGAAAATCGTCGATGTAAAGCACGCGGATGGTTTTCAGTTTCCCAACGGCATCTGCATACAGCTCCGCATCGTTTACCTTTGCTTTGATGGAGGGGATGTCCGCCCGCCACTGCATGTACCGCACCGGCAAGCCTGCCTCCATCAGCTTCCCGCAGATCGCCGTGCACAGGTGCGTCTTTCCGCTGCCTGGGTTCCCGCCGGCATAGAACCACTTTCCGCGCCAGCCCGTGATATACGCCTCGGCCATCTGCTTGGCCTGCTTCTGCCACGTCTCCGCCGTCTGATACGTCTCCAGCGTACAGCTTTCCAGCAGACCGGCCAGCCCGCTTTGTTCAATGCGCCGCTGGTTGTCCTTGCGTATCTGGCAAGGGCAGCTCCGGGTCATAAGCTCACCGGTGGCACTGCGTGTGACCGTATAACCCCTGTCCTCGCAGTCCGGGCACTCAAAGTACGACTTCTCCGGGGATATTCCATTTTTTCGCAGATTCTCCAGCACTGCCGTTACATCCACCACCGTGTTCCTCCTTCCATCTCGTCTCCCAGCTCCGCACAGCGGCTTTCCAGTCCTTCATGTGGTTTTTCCCCACCATCCAGCCCTTTTGCTCGTAAAAGGCCACAAATCGCTCTGCGTTGACGTGGTAGCCCTGCGCCTTTACATAGGCAGACACATCATCAGCGGATGGCGGTGTGAAGCGCGCCGCGCGTGTATCACTCACACCGTTAGGTGGGAGTGAATTATCTTTGGTTTTGTCTTTGGTTTTGGTTTTGTCTTTGGTTTGGTACGTTTCGTATACGGTCGTATTCGTTCGTATACCATCGTATACGGTCGTACCCTCCTGCCGTGCATATCGTTTCTCTATGTTGCGCTGGTTCTTTGCGCATCGCTCGTCATACGCTGCTTTCGCCCTGTTTATATCGTCCGCAATGAAATCAAATGCGATCGACTCCCGTCCCGTAAGTTCCTCCGTCTCTCCGGTCTCGCCATATTCCAGCAAAGCCCGTACAAGCCGGCCTACCTCTTGATCTGAAAGTTTCTCTAATTTCTTGCGATAACTGTAATAAAAGGGAATGTACTCAAGAGCCACTATGCACCGCCCCTCACTCCTTCGGCGATACGCCTATGACGTACACCCCGCGCTCCTTGTCCAACATCACATCGCCTGTATAGTTCTCCAGTGCCTTACTCACAAGATCGGCGGGCACCTCCAGATGCCAACCCCACAGCGTGTCGCAGTCCTCCCGCTTCTCTCCGAAGGTAATGGCACAGGCCACATAGTGCGCCGTTATGGCCTTCCTGTAATCCTGCACGGCACCGGTCAGCTCTGCCAGGTGCTGCCGCTGCCGCTGCACCACGTTCTGCAAATGCGTGTTCTGCCGCCGCAATGCCTTGATCTCCTCCTGCATCTTACCCATTCACGCCACCCCCTTTAGAACGGCAAATCGTTGTCGTCCTCGTCCAACTCCACGAACTGGCTCTTGCCATCCGGCCTGGGCGGCATACCGTGCCCGTCCTCGTTCTTGCCGCAGAAGTGGACGCGATCGACGGTCATCTCCGTCACGCTGCGGTCATTGCCGTTCTTGTCCTGGTATTCGCGGGTGGATAGCTTGCCCTCCAGAAGAATTTCCTTGCCCTTGTACCAGTATTTGCAGATCAGCTCTGCCGTTCCCTGCCACGCCACGCAATTCAGGAACAGCTTCGTCTCCCGGTCTTTGATGGTCTCACTCCACGCCACGCGGAAGCTACACACCGCCGTACCGTTGTTGGTTCTCCGCATCTCAGGTGAATTAACTAAACGCCCCTGCAAAATCGTTCTGTTTACCATGTCAAATCTCCTTACAAATATGATTTCCCAAATTCTCGCCGGAAGTCCTCTTCCGTCCAGCCCTGCTCCTGCATGGCCTTTAGCTGTCCGTACCGCCTCAGCCTGCGCATTTGTTCGCCGCTGCGGTGTACTGCCATCTTTCCGTTCCTGTGGCACCTGTTGCCGCACAGGTACACAACAAGTCCGTATTTCTCGCTCTTCTTGCGGTTCGCACCACCCAGAAGATGATGCTTCTCTAACGGATCGCTTGGGTCATTCCTGCCGCACAGAAAGCACCGCTTGTCCTCCATTGCTTACCTCCGTCCCGTCCCATTCGTATTCAGGGCAGCTGTGTATGGCGTAGCTGTGCATGCAGTACTTGCCGCCGCCGCTTCCGTGAAATTTTACCGTCGGCGTGGCGTCCCATCCGTGCACCGGCTCCGGGTTCTTCTTCGTCCAGCTGCAATCCCCGTAGCACTTCTTGCATGTCCAGCATGGCTGCATGTTCATCTCCCACATGTACTCACATCTCCCCACCGGCTCACCAGCGCGTCCAGCTCTACCGGCGACATAGTCTCAATTCCCGCGCTTTTGCAATCCTGCACAACGGCGTCTATCAACCGCGACATCTGCTCCGTGTCGTAGGTGCTGCTGCCGTACCATACTGTCACGGTCACGCATCCCTTGAGCTTGCTGGGGCCGATATCGGACATCCATCCGATACCGTTCCGCTCCCAGCTCCGGCAGAACGCATCCGCCGCCTTTTCCCGCAGGCATAGCACATCGCTCACGCCTCCGATGTTCCGTATCTCCTGCCGGTAAACCTCCTGCTTGGAGATGCCGTAGTGTGCCGCCAGCCTGTCCAGCAGAACCCAGCAATAGGCGTTGGCATCCAGGCTCCGGCCTTTGCCCTTGATGGTCACGTTGTACTCCTTGTCAGGCTTCATGAAGTCGCACACGTCCATAGCGGTCTGCGGCGACTTCACACGCAGCGCCAGCCACGCTCCATCACTGTCCTGCTGCCACCTCGCACCGTTAACCGTTATCTGCTGCATGGTTCTTCTCCGCTGCGTTGGCCGCCTTCATGCAGCCCCAGCACAGGCGCTTGCCGTATCTATCGATGGACTTGTCTGCGATGTCATCCGGGGAATACCTAATGCCCTGGCACGTCACTCCTTTGATGGGAATACCACAGCTCTCGCAGATGACCTCTCCTTTAGAGTATGTTACAGGTGCAGGCTTGTCGTACTTGCTCCTATCCGCCTCCCAGTACACGTCCGCGCCAAAGCCAAGCGCCTTACATGCCACGGAGATAGCGTCCGTCAGTGCCATCTTGAAGCACTCGTCAGAAGTGTACAGGCCGCCTTTCTCCCGCGCCACAAACGCGCTGCCACCTGTGCCAGGTATAGCTTCCGACCATGCGCCGTCCACCTTCACAAACAGGTCAATGTCCAGAAACGCGGACATCTCGCCGTTTGCGCCCTGTTCCAGCCGCTTATCTGTGATGACATACTTCCAGCCAATGCCGCAGGGGCCGAACTGCTCCGTCAGTGTTTTCAGCCGCCACATGGGGTTGATGTCCGTCTTGCCCTTCAAACGGCCTGCCCCGATCTGCCTTTTGGCGCTGTCAGGCACGCTTCGCACCGCGTTATAGATAGCCAGGTTCTCCATCACTTCACCCCCATGTTCATCCGCTCGGTGATCTCCGCACCGTCCACCGCAACACCGGCTTTCAGCAGCGGTGCAATGTCGCTCTTGGACACCGTGGGCGCTGCATACGTCACCTTTCCGTCATAGCCGTTGTCCATGCACCACTGCACCAGCTCCTCCATGTTGGTTATCTCTACCGCCGTGCTCTTGCGGTAGGTAACGGAACACCTTGCCGTCTGGAAGGGATGCCCGTCCAGTGCCCTGTCAACGTATTCCCGCAGCCGGTCACGCTTGCGCTCAATCGTGCGGCGGCGCTCCGCCAGCTCCTTTTCCTCGTCCCGGATGGCCTTTGCCTCCGCGTCCAGGCTCTTAGACCAGCACACCATGTTCTCGATCTTGTGCTCCCTGTCCATCTGCAGCTGCTCAAAAGCATCGTAGTCCAGCAGCTCACCGGTCTCCGGGTCGATCAGCGCCTCCAGCGCCTGGTCAATGTGGTATAAACTCAAGCTCATTTCTTTTCCTCCCATGCGTCCACCGTTCGGATGCACACATCGCATCCCACGGTCTCGCCGTAAATATTCTTGTACAGGGTATCTGTTTCTTCGCCGCACACCGGGCACCTCGGCAACTTGTATGGCTTCGGTTCCACACGCGGCTCTTTGTAGTCAAACACGCTCACACCGGCCTCCCAGCCGCTTTCAGCACTTCCCGCATAGGCTTCCGCGCCTTAAGGATAGACATTGCCCGCGCCGTTTCCCGCCTGTATTGCCGCCACAGGTCGCTCAGATCGTCGCTCTGGTAATATCCGTCACCGTCGTTGCAGATCATCAAGCCCTGCTTCTTTGCCTCGGCCACCGCCTTTCGCATCTTTCGGTCGGTGGTGTGCAGCGCCGCCGCCAGATCCTCGCGGCTGATGGCGTTCCTGCGCCCGCTGGGGATCAGACCGGCGATCCGCTCCGTCTCCGCCGTCCGCGGGGGAATGTCGGCTTTCTCGTCCTCGCCGAACAGATACGCCCTGCTTGTCCGCAGCGCCGCCTCCAGCGCTGTCATGACCTCCTCTGTAGGCAAGCACGCGCCGTTTTCAAACCGGCTCACCATGCTCACATCCATCCGTGGGTCTGCCAGCTTCAGAATCCCGCTGACCTCCTCCTGCGTCAGTCCCAACTCCAGCCGCCGTTCTTTCAGTCGGTTCATCTTCCATCCCTCTTTCTTATCGCCTTTTTGGCGCTCTCTCGCCTTGCGATATTCATACTGTAAAAATCGCCCTCGCTGTACGCTGCATACCGCTTTGCCTTGTCGGTCTGAACGTCCTGTAAATACACAACATAGTCCTCGCACTGGCCGTGACACTTCGCGTGTCTGCGCTGGCAGCCCTTGCAGGGCGGAGCCGTACGGTTCACAAGCCCAATCATTCCCACTTCACCAGCGCTTTCACAACACCGGCATGTGCCGCATCCTCGTGGCTCATCAGAACGTCCACCGTGTAGCCGTACACACCGGTATCGGCTGCTATGTAGGTCTTACCGCCCAGCGTCACGGTGCTTCCCAGCGGGATGATGTCCGGGTCTACCGCCACAGCCTCGCCAATGTTTACCCACAGGCCGGATGCTGTCAGCACCTTGCCGTCCCGCTGGTTCATGTGGGCGTATGGTGTGCAGCAGGCACAGTACCCGGTGATGTCGCACACGATCAGGTTCTCCGGCTCCTCGGCGACCGGCGCCTCTGTCATGACCGGATCCGCTGTGCGCTCCGGCTCGTCCTCTACCTCCGGCAGCGTCAGGAACCACGCCAGAAACGCCAGCAGCATCACCCACAGGACGATTGCCACAGCCCACAGCCGCCTGCACCATCTTCTGGTGCGGCATAGACGGGAGTATTCCCGCGCCCGCCTGTTCCGCTCTCTCACCGTCCCAGCGCCTCCACGCCCTTGACGATAGCCCAGCTCAGCCACGCCGCGCCGATAAACGCCAGCGTCCATGCAAACCACGTCATTTCGCACCTCCGATCAGCATCAGCTTCTCCTCGTCTGTGAAGTGCAGCACGCTGTCCAGCGCCCACACCTCCTCGATCGACCACTTGGTCTTTCCGTTCATCCGATAGGACATCTGCGTCTCTGTCATGCCCACAGCCTGTCCCAGCTCCTTGTTGGTACGGATCAGCGCCCGTCCCATCGCGCCGCGTACCGCGCTCTCAAACCCGCGCCTCCGCTTCGCCGTCTGCTGCGGCCTCAACATTTCTTTCCCTCCTTCGGCATTTTCCTATTTCAGCAGCTTGTCCATCGGCACGTTGAAGTACTTGGACAGCTTTTTCAACGTTTTCACGCTGGGGTCCCGGTCTCCGTCTGAGAACTTGCCCAGAACGCCGTTACCGATGCCGCAGGCCTTCTCCACCGCGCAGAAGTTCGTCCCCTTCTTCTCGCACAGCCTCTTCACGTTTTCGTAAAACAAAAAAATCCTCCTCCCTTCGTGTTTAGGCTTGACAACGGTTAGAGAATAGTCTAAAATAGATGAACCACCAACATTTGAGACTATCCCTAACCGCCTGACATTCAGGGGGCTTTTGGCTTTCGCGCCCTCTGTGCTTCTAATTATAATAGCCGTGCTCCTAATTGTCAATAGGGAATCATCTATTTTAGGAGGAATTTTTCTATGTCGTTTCCTGTCGAAAATATTCGTGCGCTGTGCAAAAAGCGCGGCACTTCTCTGGCCGCGCTGGAGCGTTCTTTAGGTTTTGGAAATGGCGTGATCGCTGGGTGGGAAACCGCAAAAAGCTATCCGCCGTATGATCGTGTGTCCGCCGTCGCCGCCGCTCTCGGCGTATCCATTGAAGAACTGACGGGCGAAAAAGCGCCCGCCTCCGTTTCCGAAAGCGGGCGTCCCTATGTAGATTTGGATACAAAAATGATCTGGGCTCCGGCACCTGTCTCCATTCTGGCGGCGCAGTATGACGTGCCGTCTCCTGTTCTGGCTGAAATCGTCGGTTGCAATACCGACCGGGCCAGCTTCATGATATTCGGTACGGTGAACCCCACCGATGAGGAGCTGCTGCGCATTGCTGCGGCATTTTGCGTTACCCCTGATTCTCTGCGCAAGGGATGGGTGCCCCTGTACGCCAATCAATATGTCTCTGATGACATAGCTCGCCGTAAGTCAAATCGAATCCAACGACGGGAAGATCCTCAATCTTGACCATCCTAGCTTTTTGCGTGTCCCAGTCAGGAAACAGCTGCCGGTTTATTGCATCGTTGATTTTTGCGTATGCGTGAAATCTTTCGCACTCCGGCAATTCTTTTGCCGCTTCTATTTCCGCCAAATAACTTTCTTTCGTAAACACCTTGTCCATTTTCTTCCCCTTTCTTCTGTCAAATCGTCCAATTTGTCTCTAGTGTTTTATTTAGTTGTACTAAAATCCCCGCCTTACACTTGCAATTTCTTCACCAAGTTATATAATAAGTGCCAGAAAGTGGGTGTATTTATGTATAAAATGTATATGAAAGATGGACTTATTGCCAGTTGCGGGATAATTATTATTGCAGGCATTATTTGCCGCGACATGTTCCCGCCGCCATTTTGGATTATTTCAAGGTTTATTTTTCTTGTCGTTGTTGGAGTTATTATTGGTTATTGTGCTTATAGAGGGACAATATGTATAGAAAATGCAGTTCCGCCAAGTGATTTATTACTTATCTTTAATGACGGTATCAGCCATAATCATGGCATTTGTCCGGCAACTGGAGAAATATGCATAAGAACAAAATGTGCTCCTGCAATACTACAAACATACGGGGAAGCAAAATCCAGATATTTATTAAGCTATTGTGATACTCCAAGCATTTGGACATTTTGGGGACAATGGTTTTTGTTTTCCGCTTCAGCAATTACTTTGCTTTATATATGGGGCGCTCAAACCAACCGTGATTATCTACTTTTGGGGGTTATTTTTGCCGCAATCCCCATTATTACTTTCTTTTTGTTTACTCGGTTTGGGAGAGAAAAGTGTTCTTGTCCAAAAAAGTTTTCAGATAGGTTCCCTCCAATAGATGATGTTATTGGCTTTAATGATACAATGGAACGCTATTGTATTTATTTGAACAGGTGCGCATCTATAATGGAAAAAGCGTCTGAAAATTACACCTGCTTTAGATCAATTGCTTTATATATATCGTTTGCCATGATTTGTATTGCAATTATGGCAATTTAACAACACGGGCGCCCCCGCCGCCTCCGCAACGGCGGCGGGGGATTACAGCAGATACACCAACCATCACGCACACCTGCTGCGGCTTTACCGTAACAAAACCGCATTAGGCAGGTCAACGCCGGAACAGGGCAGACCGACCCGTCGCGCAAAACCGAAACGGGACAGGCCGTGCCCGGTTGAAGTAAGAAGGTAGGATTATGGAACAATCTTTACAAGATATTTGCAGAGAGGCAAAATACCAGGCAAAGATGACGGCACAGGACATATCCGACAATTCCGATGTACCGCTGTCAAGCGTCAACAACTTTTTTGCATCGTCGTCCAAAATGCCGTCTATCTACACCGCTGGCCCCATCTGCCGCGTCCTCGGTGTTTCGATAGACGATTTTTTTGATATCCATCCCATCCCCGATCCGTCCCTTGAAGCGCAGCTTGAACACGAGCGGGAGATGAACCAGATCCGTGCCAGAGCCATCCGCCACAAAAACAGACTGATCATCGGCCTGATGATCCTCCTTGCCATTGCCCTGGCATACGGCATCACCCTTGATATTATGAACCACAATATAGGGCTGTTCTAAAAGTAAAACGGACGTTCTATTTTTCCCTTATTGTATAACACAAGTATCTTGTTATCAAGTGGCGATTTTCACAAGATTCTTGTTATGTTTTTGTGTGCAATTCCAATTGGAGGTTCCCCATGAAAATACCAAAAGCAACGCAGCTGCCCTCCGGCAGCTGGAACGTTAACGTTATGATCGACGGTCGGCGCATCTCCGTTACCGCACCCACCAAACGCGAGGCGGAGAACGAAGCCGCCGCTCTAAAGTCCGGTGCCAAAGAGCACACTAAGGCGGAGCACGTTTCCCTCACCGCCGCCATTGACGACTACATTGCAAGCAAAAGCGCCGTCCTCTCTCCGGCCACTGTCCGCGGCTATAAAACCGCCCAGAAAAACAGGTTCCCGTCCCTCATGAATCGTGATGTACGCACCATCACCAAACAGGACGTGCAGATTGCTGTCAATGCGGAGGCCAAGGCCGTCTCTGCCAAAACCGTAGCCAATGCCTATGGGCTTATTCGCCCCGTCTTGAAGGAGTGCGGCGTGGACGTATTCGGCGTCCGCTTGCCGCAGGTGCAGAAGCCGGTCAAAAAATACCTTCAGCCGGAGGACATCGGCAAGCTGGTAGAGGCCGTCCAGGGCGATTCCTGCGAGATTCCAATCCTGCTGGCCGTCTGGTTGGGTATGCGCCGTTCCGAGATCGTGGGTCTGTGCTGGGACTGCGTGGACACGGAGCGCAATCTGCTTCACATCCGCCGCGCCGTCGTCCCTGATGAGCATAACCACTGGGTTCAGAAGAACACCGCAAAAAATCTATCCTCCCAGCGTACCATAGACTGCCCGGACTATATCATGGATAAAATACGCCAGCTACCGCACCGTCCCGATGGCCGCCTGTTTGCTATGCACCCCGACACTGTCCGAAAGCATATCCACCGCGCCTGCGACCGCGCCGGAATTCAGGATACCACCGTGCACGGCCTGCGCCACACCAATGCCGCCGTTATGAAGTCGCTGGGCATTGACGACCGCATCGCAATGGAGCGCGGCGGCTGGAGCTGCGAAAGCACTTACAGAAAGACATATTCCTATGTGTTCGACAGTGCTAAGACCACCGCAAACACCGCCATCAACGACTACTTTTCAGCACGAATTACAGATGAAATTACAGATGCAAAATAAAAAACCGTGTGTTTATGCGCCCTTCAAACTTTTTTCTGTCGGGTTCAAATCCCTCCTTCCGCGCCAAAGAGAAAACCGAGGAAACACAACGTTTCCCCGGTTTTCCTTTTGTTTTCAACGCTTTCCGGCTTTTGACCTTTTGCGTTTATCTTGCGTCAATTACGCCTAATCTGTAAAAATCACAAGAAAATTACATATGAATTACATATGAAATTACAGATGACATTTGCCCGTCAGGCGTTCTCCGTGACGTGCACAGCTTGACGTAGCGCCTCTTTCACCGTGGGGTCGTACGTGTCCTGCATCGCGATGCACCGGGCTTCCTATTGGGGTAACTCAAAAGATTGGATCCATGCGGTAGCCCTATTTGGTGCCATGCCCTGCAGCATGGCGCGGATTTCCCTGTGCTCCTGCTTCATTCTGCTTACGCAGGCCTGCGGATCGCCTTTCGGCGGTATGGTGCCATAGGATTGTTGCGCATATCGCCCGTTACTCCTTTCGTTTATTACGGTGCTCTCCACCGGTTTTTCAGATCATCCACAGATTTTACCTTCTGCTCCGCTTTCATGATGGCCTCAACACCCTGCCGCACGTCCGTTTCCTCGTAGCCGTGTTCCAGCATCTCCTTGTAGATCAGACGCGCCGTTTCGGTGTCGTTATCCTTCTGCGCCCGGTACAGCAGCTCACACCAGCGTTTTCTGTTACCGGCGCTCTTGTCCATGCGGTAGATGGCCTTTTCCATCTCAAACATCAGCCGCACATTCCCGGTGTCGCTGGCAATGCTGCGGGCGATAGACCACATGTCGCGCCCCATGTTGCCTATGCTGATGCCAAAAACCTTGCTGCACATGAGCATGACCTGCTTCAGGTTGTAAGCAGTTGTGGTTTTTGCATCACCGTTCAGGCCCTTGATGAACGTCTTGGCTGTCCGGATAATGTCATCTGCCGCTGCTGCATCCATTCGGTCAACAGTGTACCCCTGCAAGATGGACAAAATGTCCTTCACGTACGGAATACGGCCTGCTGGGTTCATGTTGCTGATAAGGTTTCCGCCAAGCACAACATTTTTTACGGCCTCGCCCGCATTTTCTTCATCCCCGGAGTAGCCGGTAAATGCTTCCAGAATACGTTCCGCCCAGTTTTTATCCTTGTCGTCGTCTCGCAGGCCGTCCACGATGGACTGCGCCAGTGCGTTGACCACATCTGTCACGACCAGCGCGGCCACGGAGCGCTTGAGCTTTTTCAATGCAGAACTGCGCTTCTGCGTGTTATTTTCATACGCCCATGCGTCATAGGCACGCATGAACATATTCAGGCTTTTCAGCGGCTCGCCCATGAACGATGTGGCCTGACGTGTCAGTGCGTCGCTGTCCCGCATGATCTGTGCCCGCTGCATGATGCCGTCCACCACCTGCGTCTGGTCGATAACATCCGTGAACACCGCCGCCACCTGCCGATAGTAGGCGTCGCTGCCGACTTCGAGGTTTGTTTCAGATGCCACCTGCCATTCGCAGGCGTTCCATATCTTGCCCCACGTCACCGCATCGGCTTTCCCAGCCAGTGCCATGCTCTTGTCGTTCAGCCACTCAAGCACACCGCCGTCTGTGCCGTATACCTCACGTGCGATGGTGTACCGGCTACCCTGATCAAAGCCGGATGTGTCCTTGATGCCCGCAATAGGTGCCCACCGTCTGGCCTTGTCCCAGCCGTTTCCAGCTGTCACGCCTTTTTTAACCCCTTTTACCATATACTCCGGGTCAAGAGCCACCGCCGCCCGTAAGTACGCCGTGGGCTGCTGGATGACCACTCGCAGATTTGCACCCACAGCGGCACCCTTTGTGTTGCCCACAATGCGCTCCACGGCCCTTGTGGTGGCGCTGGCGTTTTTAACCATGCCGTTCTGCACGTCCCGCATCAGGTTCCGCCAGTAGCTCTGCGCCGCGTCGCCGTACACGCCGGACAGCACCTGCCGAACGTTCTTTCCGGTCAGATTGCCCATGCTGTCCCGGTACCGGTAGTTGTACAGCCGGTTGATGTCCTCCATCGGGGCCAGCAGCGTGGCGTACTTGATCATGTCGCTGGCGTTCTGCGCGAACACGTCGTACACGCCGCCGATGTCCAGCGCGTTGCTGGCGTTGGGCGTCAGGGCCTTTGCGCTGCCCATATTCTTGATCTCTCTGGCGATGTCCGGTCCCTTATCAACGCTGGATGCCGTGGCCTCTTTCGCCGTCTTGATGGGCCAGTAGTGCGCCTCCATGAACTTGCGGTAGCCGTACACCGCCATGCTTGCCTCGTTGCCCCACTCCGCTAACTTCGTGCTGGCCAGCTTTTGCAGGCCGTCCGCCACCTTGATCTGCTCCGGTGTCAGCACGGAGGTGATGGCCTTGACGTCCTCCAGCGTCAGCAGGATGTTCTCCGTCCCGCGGGGGATGGCTTTCAGTTTGCCGTCCCGCTTGATCTCCGGCTGCACGATGCCGCCCACCATCAGGTGGTTCATGGCCTGCTCACCGCGCTTGGCCAGGTTGTACAGGTTCATGATCTGCTCGTTGGTCAGCGTCAGCTCCACGCCACGGCTTGTGGTGAACGTGTGCCGTTCAAAGCGGTTTTTGTACACGTCCGCATCCAGATACTTTTTAGCCGCCTCCCGCAGCTCCGTCAGCATCACATGCTCCCGGTCCTGCGCGTTCCGCAGCGTCCGGTAAATCTGCATGCCGCCATCGCCGTAGGCGGAGAAGAACGTATACGGGTCCGCGATATCCAGCGAGATCTTCCGGTTCCGCCGCTTCCGGCTCATGCTGCCCATCATAAGGCTGTCCGCCCACTCGCTGGTCCGTGCGTACTTTTGGTTCGCCAGCGTCCGGTCGTAGCTGGTCAGCGTGGCCTCGATGGCCCGCACCGCGTTCCATACGGTTTCCAGCTCCGCCACGTTCATGTCGGCAATACGCTTTCCGCCCAGTGCCGCCAGACTGTCCAGCAGACCGCCGCTGTCCAGCAAATCGGGGTCCACCACCATGTTCCCCTCACGGGCAATAATGTCCTCGTATGCCTTTTTCAGCTTCACGGCCTCCTGCGTCCGTCGGGTCGGCTCGCCGCCGGCGTTTTTCCGCAGCCGTCCGTTCTCGTCGTAGCTGTATGCGCTCTCCAGGTTGATGTTCCGCAGCAGATCGGCCACCACCACGCGTAGCTCCTCCGGAATGTGCTTTTTGTCCGTGGGACGCAGTAGCTTTTCGGAGATAGACCCTGTGTGCCGGGCAATCCGTGCCCGCATCTCCGTGGCATACCGTTTCTCCCGCCCCTTTTGGGTCTTTTCGTTGTACTCCTTGCGCAGCTGCTTTATCTGTCCTTTCCGCTTTTCACGCTCCTTGTAGAGCATTTCACGCACACGGCCTACGGCTTCCTGCTTTTCAAGCGCCACCCGGTCGGCATACGTTTTCTTCTGCCGCACCTGATCGGAGATCATGCCGTCAATGATGTCGTTGGCGATCTCCTGCACCGCTGCGTCACGATACCCGGCGAAAGGATTCTGATAAATCGCGTCCATGCCGTCCAGCACATCCGCAATCCGATAGAGCTTGTCGGCCTCGGTATACACGTCACTGGGGAAATAGCCCTCGCCGAACATCTCCGACATCTCCGCATAGATTGTATCTACCGGTGTTCCCTCCGTCTTGTTCAGCCTCATCGTGCCAATGTGCTGTTTGCGGAACTCGTTGTAGTGATCCATATCCCCGTTAAAAAGGATCTTCTGCCGCTTCAAATAATCCCGGATTTCCAGCAGCTCCGCGCCGTTCTCTGTCAGCTCCGCCGTGTTGTCCACGATCTTTTCAGCCACGCGCTTTGCGTAAGGCATCAGGTCGGACATGCTTACGTCCTTCTTCATCACAGCCTTGCCCAGCGCCTCCATGTCGGTCTGAATGTCCGCGTACTTTACGTCGCTGTCATACCGCCGGATGGTATCCAGCCCCAGCCGCTTCACGTCCCGCAGAACTACGGACGGCTCCTTGCTGATACGCATTTCGCCCTTCAGGTCCTGCACTCGCTGTTCCAATGCGCGGTTTCGGCTGGCCAGTGCTGTGCGCTCCCGCTTCAGATCGCGCATCTCCTGCTCAATGTCCGATGTGCTCCGCAGCTGAAATCTGGCGCCCTCTACGCTGTTCACGGCATCCAGTCGGGATTTTTCATCTCCGCTGGCATACTCGATCATCCGCACACCGGCGTTTTCCAACGCTGCCTTTACCTCTGCACTGGCATCGTTAGGGATGACCGCCGCCAACACTTCATCAAAACCTACGGCTCTTTGCGGCTTTGCCTCGAAATACCCGGTCGGCATATTGGAAATGTCTTTATACAGCTGCAGAACCTTTTCCGCCGTATCCGGTTTGATTTGCAGCGTGGGGTATGTCCGCAGCTCTTTGTCAATCGCCGCAACCGTCCGTTTTGTTCGCAGTGTCTCTACAATAGCCGACGCCGCATCGTCCGATGCAATAAACTCATTACTTGCTGTAGGATCCTTGATCTCGTTGGTCAGCTCCGCAAGGCGTTCAGAATATTTCTGCCGAATAGCGCTGTATTCTTCTTCGGTCATTTTCTGCAGCCGCCCGGAGTCGGCCTTGATCTCGTCAATAGAGCCGTAATCCTTTGACGCAACACCCCAAATTGCCTGGCCGCCAAAGAATGTGTTGGCACCCTTCTGATCGCCTTGCTTCATCGCTTTAACAATGTTTTCCAGCGTGATTTCATAGTGCGTTGCCGAAAAACTCCTGCGATTGCCGGAGGATGTATAGTAGTCCTTCCCGTTGTAAATGCCCTCGTTTTTTACAACACCGTCAAACAGATTGTCAAGCCACTGGTCGTATTCCGCCTTGTTTACCTTGTCGCGGATAGCTTTGTTGGTAGCGTCCCTGTCCACTTCCTCCGTTACAGTCTCCGTGTTACCGTCCAGATATTTCCGCGCATCAAACATATACCGCATCTTTGCCGCAACGGTTTCTGCATTTACCACATCAGCCGCATCCTTTGCAGGCAGCCCCAGCTTTTCGTAGTATTTTTGCAGCGCGGCGTTCAGCGCTTCGCCGTGTTCCTTGTACCACAGTTTTCTTGCCGCAATAGGCGACTCGCCGCCC
>SFIY01000008.1 GCA_004555205.1 Clostridiales bacterium | reverse complement strand
ACTGTACCGGTTGTGCGGCTCGTATCGCTGGACCAGTCTATATAGCTGTACGTGGCGGCAGGACTGTAGGCAGAGCCGTCCGTTGCCGTATAGAGCTTCTGCGTCAGGCGGCCCAAATCATCATAGACATTTTCCACACTGTTAGCGGAGCCGGGACCAAAGCGTGTTTTCAGCGGCAGATTGTCACGAGATGAATAGCTGTAATAGACATCACGCCTGCCATTATTCGCAAATTGGTAATGCAGGCTGGTGGTTTGATCCACTTCGTTGTAATTCGTGCGGAACCAACTGCCATCCGATACATCTGCATAAATCAGGCGGCCGATCGTATCGTAGGTATAGTTGTACACCTTTCCCGACACATAATCCTTGTGATAGCCCACCTGGCCAACCGCATTATACCGCCAAGTGTATTTTGTGCTTCCATTATACGATTTTCCAATAACACGGTCAAGCTGATCGTAAGTATATCCCACAGAAAAGTCGTTTCCGTATTGCGATTGCGCCAAATTCCCGTTTTCTTCCGCATAGCTGTTCGTGACGAGGGTTTTGTCGCCTACATTCACCGATGTGGGATTGCCAAATGTATCGTAGGAAAAGTTGTAAACCGTGGTCGGGCCGGTAATAGCGGTTAGATAGCCATTGCTGTTGTAGGTATAACCAACGGTTGAAGCACCGGATGCATTGGCATACTCGTTGTCACTGACAGCACATAAGCGGTCGCTGTTGGCGCAGTAATCGTAATAGGTACTGTTGCCGTTGGGATCTGTCACATGATTTAATTTGCCGCTGTCCGGGTCGTAATCATAAGTTGTGGCATATCCGCGGTCATTATATGCTGCAGCAAGATAGTTGCCGTTGGATGTATACGAATTATACTGCTTGATAGCTCTGCCGCTGCCGTCGGATTTTTGTACCGTCGTCTTGGTCAAATTGCCGTAATCATCATAGTCAAAGCTGTTTTTAATGCCCGAGGACACGGAAACCGCGCTCAGCAGGCGGTGCTTATATGTATTGGAATAGGTGAAGTTGTACGCCTTATTGTCCGCGGTGGTGAGGCTCGTCATATCGCTGGCGCTGTTGTAGCCGTAGGTCTCGTAGCGGCCTGCGTTATCCTTTGCGCTGATGAGGTTTCCGTCGGAGTCATAGGTATAGCTTGTGCCGTACTCATCGATGTTCACCTGAATACGGTCAAAATTCGCACCGTTGGCATTGTTGTAGTAACAGCAGCGGATGTAGATATAGTCAACGACTTTGCTGCCGGGGTTTTTTACTCCGACGGTCCCCGAGGTATACTGCCAGCCTGCGGCATAGTCCGGGTTAAACGGGATGTACTCGTATGACTCCGTGCCGTCGGTAAAGTGGAAGGCCACGCTGAGCGCAAACTGGCGGCTTTGCGTCCAGTGCAGCGGCACGGACTCGGCTTTTGCGTAGCCGCTTACGCTTAAAAACAGCTTGCTTGCTTTGCGGTTTATGTATATCTTCTGCACAAGGCGTTTAGCCGTCGAGCCGTCGCCTTTCATGTAGAAGTGTCTGCCATAGGCTCCGCCGGTGTAGTATTTGTCGCTGCTTGTGCAATTTACGGCTTCCCACACATCCGCGCTTGTATTTTCAAAATCGCCGTTTTGCACCATGTTGTATGCGTTCATGGCGGCGCCGTTTTCAAGCTGTGCGCAGTCTATCCAGATGTTGTCCGTGCCGCAGTTGACATAACGCACTCGGAAGCTCGCTGCTCCCTCCGGCAGGGTGAATGTAAATTGCTTGCGCTCCCATGTGTTCGCCCGAAGGTCCTGCTCTGACCATTTTGAAGATAGATATGCCCCGTCTGCATCGTAGAAGTACACGCTGAGTCTGATGCGCGAGTTGTTCGAGTTGCCCATTGCATACACAGAGGAGGTGTAATAGGTGTAGCTCGGGTTTTTGTTGAGCTTCTGCGATACCACGCCTTCGGGGTTGAGCTTCTCGGATTTGCTGCCGTAATACGCCTTGCTCGAATCCGTCGCAACTTTGCCGCCGGTGTAGTCCCAATTGCTCAGATTGTTTTCAAAGTTGTGATTTATTAGGCGATTATCCGCATATTTTGACGCTACGCCGGTGCTTTGCAACGTGTTGTTCTTTTTCTTGTTTTCCGAGTCGGTGTAGCTGTACTGACTGCCGTTGCCGGCTGCGTCGATGAGCCCCACCGTTCTGCCGAAGTTGTCGAACTGGTATATCTCGCTACGGCCTTCGTTGTCTGTAAACTTCGTGCGGTTCATGCCGTCGTAGTCTATGGTCAGGCTGTTGCCGGTCTCACGGGTCGTGCCGCTGCTGTACTCGGTTATATTCGTGACTCTGCTCTTTGTCGCTGCGTCGCCGGCGGTAGGATACGAATATGTCAGGCGATTGCCGTTTATTGCGTCGACAATATTCAGCCTTGCACCTGAGTCGGTGTAGTAGAATTGCGTTTTTGAGCCATCGGGATACTCTATTCTTCTCAGCCCGTCCCAATCACTGCTGTATACAAATGTAACTGCACGGCCGGCGGGATCCGTGATGCTGGTAATGCGGCCGTTTGAATTGCTGTTAATTGTAATTGTTCGTCCGGCGCCGTCTACAATACGGCTGATCCTTAGTGTGCTGTCATCGTAGAATATCTTATAATAGTTTCCGTTATCGTCGTATACTTTGCGAAGCTGTCCTGACGGCATAAATGTCATTTTGCCGCCGGTATCTGCCGTAACGGTGTATTTTTCGCTGTCAGTAACAGTGCTGTTTACAGTCAGGGTCAGACCCATGCCGTCTTCATCAACAAATTTACCGCTGTTGTTGCTGTCGGCCTTGAAATAGTGGGTCGTTCCGTCGGCGTCATCATATGCATACCTGAAGCCCTGCTCATAGAGCTTTGAATTCAATCCACCGGAATTTGTGATCGGCGTAATCTTTTCCTGGATGTTCAAGCGCCAGCCTTTGCCCACGGTGTTGGTGCGATCTACATTGCTGCCATGCTGATAACCATTATATATAAGGCTTAGAGAAACAGGCATCCTATTTCCGGTTGTGCTGAGCAAAGGCGCAATATACACAAGATTGCCGGTATAGTCATTAACATACCCGCATCCGCTTTCACCTAAGCTTTGATCATGGGTTGTCCAGTAATTTTCCAAGCCCTTATTGTTGCGATAGGTCACTTGCAGTGTGGGTCGCGCACTGGCGTAAGCACTATTATCTGATGCGACAAATTTGGCAAAAGCCCAAGCGTCTTGGTCGTTAGCTCGAAGGCAAAGGCCGTAATTTGCTGTACCCTCATACCATGCCTTTACAACCTTTGATACATCAAAAGTAACCCATTCTGCTTCAGATTCTGCGTGGACTATCTGATAATCAACAACTGTTGAATTGATTGATGGCAACCCCGAGTACCCTGATGACGCCTTAACTGAACTTTCGCTCCAAGTTGATGTCACTCGATACACATTAATTTGGAGGTTAGGATTACCCACATGTGAATAACCTGCCTCGCCGGCGTATTTTGCTAAATGCAAATAGCCGCCAGTGATGACATCGCCTGCAGACAAGGCCGGCAGTCCAAACTTAACATATGACTTCATCTTACCATAGTTTGCACCCTGGTCGTTACCAACGCAAAGAGTTCCGTATGGATATGTGTCTCTTATATATAAAGCCGATGCATCATATTCAAAATTTCTGACAATTTCATTTACATAAGGATCAATTTTAACTGGATATACGCGGTTTTCATCCTGTAACCAATCTCGATCTGCTTCGATTTCGACCCGTACAATTCCATTTTCCTGAGAAAGAATATTCAGGGATACTTTTTCGCATATTTTTTCAGCAGCGTCGGACATGTACGGGGCTATTATTGTAAAAATGGGCTTACCTGAAGAGTCTTTCAGCGCGATTTCCTGTGCATCAACTTGTTCTGCCTCCAAATCCCCGATGTGGTAGTTAATTACATATCTGTTGGAAGCAGTCTTATCTTTCAGAACGATGTTTTCTTTTAAATATACAGAATCTAAAATATATTCCAAATCAACATTGGGATATACATTACTATAGCACAATCCATCTGTCAGGTCTTCCAATACAGTAAATTTCGCATTTACATCCTGTTTATCGTGCATAGGAACCTGCTGGATTTTTTCTGCTGTAACGGACACCGCTTTTTGTTGAATATCTTCTTCAACTACATCTTTGGCTACAGGCATATCTTCTTCTGTTGCAACAGGTTCGGATGTGGTAATATCTTTCGGTTCAGCAGCCAAACCTTCTTCCGCAACAGAACTTTCCTCGACAATTCCATTTTCCGTTGTCTTCTTTTCTACAGCAGGAAGTTCCTCAACGGTCTCTTCTGTTTTAGTTTTTTCATCTACAACCGAAAGTCTATCATTATCCTGATCCTGGGAATACGTCCATGAGATCTGATAGCCCTGACTTGAAAAATAGACCGTTCCATTGCCGCCGAAATTTTGCTTAAACTCTACATTCAGTGGAGAATTTTCAGGAGTATAAACCTTCACGTTTTCGCCATCAATCTTAGCGGATGACAATGAAAGCGTATTATCAATATCAACCCACCTACCGCTTCCATCTCTGTAGTGAACAGGCTCAAAATATTTGACAGCGGTGAAACTCCCATCGTTGTTGAGAAAATGCTTCACATTTTCTTCACGCTTTTCACTAATCTCTCCAATAATAATTGCGTTTTCATTTTGAATGGATGCATCTGTCCACATCTCAGCAGCGGAGCCTGCCGACTCGTCATTTGCAAGCTCCTCAGCATAAATTTGGAGTGGAATCAACTGAACTATCATGACCACCCCCAATATAGCTGCTATCCATTTTTTCCATTTAATTTTTCCATCTCTCATATAACACTATCCTTTCCTTTCCTATGGTTGTGTCAAAAAATTTGCGTAGATATAAGCGTTGGAAACAATTTTACAACCTTATATTCTCACCCCCAAAAACACAATTTTGGCACTACATCTTTTTTCACAATAAAGGGGTATCGGATGATACTAATCGCATCACATGCCCTGCAGCTCACAAGCGACTAAAATGTCCTATTGCAACATTTTTAAAATGAAGAAAATGTTACTTACATGTCTTTGCATTCCTTTGAAAAGAGCTGTCCGGTTCAATGGAAAAAATGGAGAATACATTTTCTTAACAAAGTCTTTTGAAAAGTAAGGCTATCGTTTTCGATGGCAGCCTTACAGATTCAGAATGTTTTTCATAAATTGAAAAGATCGTTGCTGTGTTTAAAGAAATCGGAAGTTCCTGTGCTTATCGTCGTCATTCAAATAAGCACTCATATCTTCCGCACGGAAATGTCGCAAATCTGAACGCCGATTCCCTTCTTCGCCGCAACGGCCGATACTTTTTCAACAATCATTGCTTGTTTTTTCGTGGCCAAATCTACAATTGTCTGATCCTTCTTCTCCTGGCTCACCTTGCCCAGCAGCTTATGCGCCATTTTTGTCAATTTTTCCTTCTTGCCGCCGATTTTTCCGACAATGCCGCCCTTGGCCTGCAGCTTATCGCCCACCACGGGCATCAGTAAATCGACAACAGAATCGTAGTCAATGCAATCTACCAATAATTTTACTTCGATCATGCGTTGATTCTCCTCTCAGTTTTTCTTTGGCCATTTCTGTTTTTAATTGACCTTTTCCTTTCACAATGCTATAATTAGGCCATGGAAAAGAAATTAACTTACAACATTACCGTGCGCCTGTTCTCCGACGAAAAAAGCTTCGGGCCGGGCATTGCCAAGCTGCTGCACCAAGTGGAACAGCTTCATTCGCTGCGCGCTGCGGCCCTGTCCATGAACATGGCCTACTCCAAAGCCTGGACAATCGTTAAAAATTCGGAAAGAGCACTTGGATTCCCGTTGCTGCACTCCGTTACCGGCGGCAAAAACGGCGGCGGTGCGGTGCTGACAGAGGAAGCTTCCCATATGCTGCGCAGCTATGATTCCTTTTGTGCAGCATTACAGGCTTACGGCGATAAATTGTTTGCCGAAACATTTCAATAATTGCTTTTTAAAAAATCTCGGTCCCGCAAGGAACCGAGATTTTTTTGTATCTGTTAAATCTTACCCAATTCTTTCAGCACTTTCTCGGGCGTCATGGGCCAGCTGCGCATCCAAACGCCGCAGGCATCGTGGATCGCGATACCGATGGCAGGCGCAGCGCCGTTGCAGGCGATCTCGGAGATGGACTTGGCACCGAAGGGACCGTAGTCATCCTCCACATCGATCAGCACGGCCTTGAAATCATCGGGCGCTTCACCGATCATAGGCGTACCGTAGTCGGTCAGGTTCGCATTGATGCACTTACCGTTCTCATCCAGCTTCATATCCTCATACAGGGTATGGCCGATGGACTTCATGGACGCACCGTACATCTGGCACAGGGCGATCTCAGGATTGATGGGCGTACCGGCATCCTGCAGCGCATAGAACTTCTGCACCTTGATTTCGCCGGTCTTGACATTGACAGCCACCTGTGCGAAGTGAGCGCCGTAGGGCACGGAGGACGCGGTGGTAACATAGCTGCCATGTGCCACCATCTGGCCGCGGCCGTCACCGGCGATGGCCGCATGAGACAGATCACCATAGGAGATGGCGTTGCCGCTAACCTTGGAATAGACCTCACCGGGAGCGCGGACATCCAGGTCCTCGACCTTCTCATCCATCTGCAGCGCGGCTTCCTTCAGAATCTTTTCTTTCAGATTCTTCGCCGCAGCCAAAGAGGCATTGCCGCTGAAGAAAGTACCGGAAGAAGCGTAAGCACCTGTATCGAACACGCAGGAGTCCGTATCGCCGGACACGACGGTAATCTTCTCCATGGGGAGCTTCAAGACTTCCTTCACCGCCTTGGCGGAAATGGTATCCAAACCGGTACCCAGATCGGCACCGCCGCTATTGAGAATCACCGTGCCGTCGGTTTCCAGCTTGGCAATGGCCTCAGCGTGATCCAGGCCGGGCAGACCGCTGCCCTGCATAATCATGGCAAAGCCCTTGCCGATCTTCCAATCGGGATCGTCGGACACTTCCTTCTTGCCCCACTCGATCATGTCGCAGCCCTTGGCAATGGCCTCGTCCAGACCGCAGGAGCCGACGGGCACCACATTACCCTCACGGCCTTCGCCCAGACCCTTCAGGATCTCCAGCATATAGCCTTCGCTGACATGATTCTTCTCCACCATGGTACGGTAGTCAATCCCCAGCTTATCAGCCAGCTCCGCCATGGTCATCATGATACCGTAAGTACCCTTGGGCGTACCGTAACCCTGATAGGCGCCTGCAGGAGGCGTATTGGTGTAGAACACCTTCAGATCGTAGGCCATGTTATCCACGGCGAACAAAGGCAGCACCTTGGAGCAGCTATTCATGGGAACGGTCAGGCAGTGGTTGCCAAAGGGTCCGGTATTGGCGCACACTTCCATGAAGATCGCCGTGATGGTACCGTCCTTCTTACCGCCCATCTTCACCTTCACGCGCATGGGGTGACGGGTGGAGTTGGCATAGAACTCCTCGGCGCGGGTATTGCGGTAGTAAACGGGCTTACCGGTGACCCAAGCGGCATAACCGGTCAAATCCTCAACAAGAATATCCTGCTTGCTGCCGTAGCCGCCGCCGACGCGTTCCTTGATGATATGAATCTTGTTTTCGGGAATATTGCAGACCCAACTGACAATACGGCGGACATGGTAAGGCACCTGCGTGGCGCAGTTCATCACCAAACGGCCGTGCTCAATATGGGCATAGCAGACATGGGGCTCCAGCGGCGTATGCTGGATCTGGCTGGTCTGGTAGGTGCTCTCCACGATGGCATCGGCCTCGGCAAAGCCCTTTTCGATGTCACCGATACCGCCCTTGTTGGAAGCGGCAATATTCTTATGAATATCGGCGCCCAGGGGGAACTGATACACGACCTTGCCTTCGCGCTCGTCACCGGCCAGCTTGTTGAACGCCGCCAGATCGTCGGGAGCGCCGGCATTATAGATCACTTCGCCGTTGTGGACCAAAGGAGCGCCATCGGCCATCGCCTCCTCCACCGTATACACGGCGCCCTGAGGCTCATACTCCACCTTGATGAGCGCGGCGGCCTTGTCGGCGATCTCCGGTGTGCGGGCAACGATGCCGGCAACGCGGTCGCCCACATGGCGCACCTTCATGTTGAACAGGCGGCGGTCATGGGGAGACGGCTCAGGGTTACCCTGACCGGCCTGCATGTAATGGGTTTCAGGGGTATTATAGGCCGTCAGAATGGCAGCAACGCCGGGCAGCTTCTCCGCTTCACTGGTGTCAATGGACTTGATATAAGCGCTGGCAAAGGGGCTGCGCAGCACATGCAGGCACCATGCGTTTTCGGGCACCTTGTCCTCCACGAAGACGGGCTCGCCGGAAACCAGTGCCGCACCGTCCACCTTGCCGCAGGGCTTGCCGACCACTTCCAGATGGGGACGGAACGACGGCGCAATCTCGCTCTTAAATTCGCCGAAGTCACGCAGCTCGGTCGCCAGTTGTACCGCCAGATAATAATGCTCATAACCGGCATCACGGATGAAGATACTGGTCAGCACTTCCTTGATCTCCTCCCTGGTGGGATGGGGCTTCTTTTCCAGCAGCCAGGTCAGGATCAGCGCGGCAGCAGGCGCGTTATAAGCGCTCTGTACGATGCCGGCGGCAACCATGGCCTTCTGGACATAGTTCAGCTCACGGCCGTTCAGCAGGGACTCGGCGGTTTTGATCTCGGCGCCCTCAGCCTGATAGAACAGGATAAAGTTGGCATACTTCAGCTCGCCGTTAAAAATAATGGTATCAGAACCGGCAAAGCCCTCTGCGTCATCGCTGTCGCGGACGCTGTAACAGCCGGCCTTGTACAGCACATCACGAAGTCTTGCGGTGGGCTCAGCGCAGAGGACGACCTCTTCGCCGTTGATTCTACATTTCAGTTCCATCGCCGTTACCTCCCGAGTGTGAAAACAATTTTTGCCAGATACTTCTTATACGCTGCGCTGCCGTTGATGTCATCGACAAATGTCATGGTATCCGCCAGATCAGCGGAGGTGCCGTAGGCAAAATCACTGCCGGACACGCTCAGGGCGTACTTGTCACCGCTCTGTGCGGCGATCACCGCAGCATGGCTGGAGGAAGTGTTGCCGAAGCGCTTGACCCAACCGGTGCGGCCCTTATCCACCACGATGGCACGGATGAAGCGCTTGCAGTCACTCTGCAGGTACTCACCGATAGCCTTCTCTTCCTCACCGTGAGGCGTAACGGTATCCAGCATGGCATCTGCCGCAGTCAGAGCGGCCGCCATATAGCTGTCCTGACGGCGCAGGCCCACATTACCGCCGATAGTGGCGCTGTTGCGCTTGGCAAAGGAAGCGCAGAACATGGCAGACTCCCGAATGAAGGCGGGCACCAGCTCGCTCTGCGCCACCTGCTGCAATGTACAGCGGGCGCCGATCCAGATCTTGCCGTCCTTTTCGGTAATGGCATCATAGCTCTCGTCCAGGCCGTTGATGTCGATGAGTTCCTTACCCTCGGCCGCCGTGCCCAGACGCAGGTCATCGGTGCCGCCGGCCAGATAGACGGTATTGGGATTGCTCTTGCGAAGCATGACTGCTTCCAGAGCAGTTTTGGGGTGATGAATTATCATAGGGTTCCTCCTTACTCCACTCTTCCTGCAGGATGGCCTGCGATCAGAGCATCGATGAAATAGGAAAGCATTCTTCTGGTGGTATTGCGGCGATATTCAGGCATGGCATGAGGCGAAATGACCTCGTTCCAGGCGTCCAGGAAGGAATCCTTGACCTGCGCCAGCTCTGTCACCTTTTTGCCGATCAGCAGTTCCTCGGCCTTGCGGCTTCTTGCTACCTTGGGGCCGGCTGCGCCGGAGGAAGCGCGGAAGTCCACCACCACACCGTCCTTCACGATAGCGGCAGCGGAGAGCGTCAGCTTGGAAATGGCATTGGCGCGGCGCATACCGATCTTGCGGAAAAAGATGTGCGTAAAGTCATGCTTGGGGATAATGACCTTGGTAATCAGTTCATCATCACGAATAGCGGTCTTCTTGGTGGCAATGATATAATCATCCACCAGCATTCTCCGCTCGCCATCCTTGCTCGTAAGCACCACTTCGGCATCCAGCAGGATCAGCGGCTGGGGCATATCGCCCTTGGGAGAGGCGTTGCCGATGTTGCCGCCGATGGTGGCGCTGTTGCGCAGGGCGATGGCGCCCATACGGGAAGCGGCATCCCTCAGCAGCGGATGGACCAGCGGCGAAGCGGCGATTTCAGCGGAGGTGGTGGCAGCACCGATCTCCACGCTGCCGTCCGCGTTTTCCCGAATACCCTTGAGCTCGCTCAGGTTGCCGATCAGCATGACATCGCCCTTGAAGGCAGGCGTGATGCCTGCGCCGCGGCTGCCGGCGACCATCAAGTCGGAGCCGCCGGCCAGAGGAATGGGGTGATAGGCCTTACGAATTTCCAGCGCCTCTTCCAGCGTCTGGGGAATGAAGCATTTTACTTCTGCCATAAAGCTGCTCCTTTCCGTGCTGCCAAAGCAATGCACTCAACGATCAGATCGTAACCGGTGCAGCGGCAGATGTTGCCGCTGATGCCGATACGGATTTCTTCTTCCGTGGGATGGGGGTTCTGCTCCAGCAGGCAGTAGGTCGCCATGACCATACCGGGAATGCAGAAGCCGCACTGCACAGCGCCGCCCTCGGCATAGGCATCAATGATGCACTTGCCCTTTTCGGTATCGCGGATCCCCTCGATCGTCAAAATCTCGCAGCCGTTCACGCCGCCCACGGGAATGATGCAGCTTGTGACCAGCTTGCCATCCTTGATGATGGAGCAGGCGCCGCACTCACCCTCGCCGCAGCCTTCCTTGCTGCCGGTCAAGCCGTAATCGTCACGCAGGACATCCAGCAACCTTCTCAGCGGATCGCCGGTATAAACTTTCTGCTCACCGTTGAGCATAAAACGGATTTCAGTGTACATTTTTCAGCGCCTCCTCAATATCTTCCGGCGGAATAGGAATGGCATTAAACCGCGTGTTCAATGCTCTTTCCACAGCATCCACATAAGCGGCGGATGCACCGTTAAACACCAATTCGCCCATGCCCTTAGCACCGTAGGGGCCCCAAGGATAGGGATTGTCCTGAATGTGATAGAACTGCTTGGGGAAGTCCATGGAAGTGGGGATCACATAATCGGACATGCTCTTCTGCCTGAAGCGTCCGTTCTTCACCTCCAGCTTTTCCATGGCGCCGTAGCCCAGAGACTGCATGATACCGCCGTTGATCTGACCGTGAACGATCAGCTCGTCAATGGCCTTGCCGATCTCATGGGAGGACCAAATGCCGACGGTCTTGATCTCGTTGGTCAGCTTGTCTGCTTCCACCTCCACAATGACGGCGCCCCAGCCGTAGCCCAGGTAAGCGTCGCCGCGGAAGGTTGCCTGATCCCAGGGATAGCCCTCGGGATGCTCGTACTCCACCTCAGTGGTGATGTCGCCTTCATCCCAGCGCTCCTTCATCTCCTGCGCGGCACGCTCCACCAGACGGCCCACCACCATGGTGGAACGGGAGGCGGCAGTCGGACCGGAGTCCACGACCTTGGAGGTATCGGGATCCAGGTACTCCACATCATCAATGGAGATGCCCAGCGTTGCTGCGCAGATTTTGCGCAGGCTGGTCTTGAAGCCCTGACCCATCTCGGTAGAGCCGACCTGAATGGAGACCTTATTGCCGGTTCTCACCAGACGGGCATGTGCCTTGATAATGGCCTGTTCACCGTTGCCGGTAAAGGCTCCGCCGTGGTTATACAGCGCCACGCCGATTCCCTTGCCGCAGCCGGGCGTATACTCCTTGGCCTTGCGCCAGTAGTCCGACTCGCGGCAGATCACATCCAGCATCTCAGGCAGCTTGACCTCCTCAATGATGTGGCCGTTGGTGGTGGTCTCGTCGCCCTTCTTGGCAATGTACTGCATCTTCAGCTCCAAAGGATCCACGCCCAGATGGTGGGCAATGTGATCCAGATGGGTTTCCACCGCAAAGATCGTCTGCGGTGCGCCGAAGCCGCGGAAAGCGTCGGAGGGGAACATATTGGTCGCCATACCCTCGCCCTTCAGATAGGTGCTGGGGAATGTGTAAACACCGTTGCCGTGGAACACGCCGCGCTGCAGCACAACGTAGGAAGAGGACAGGTACGCGCCGCAGTTATAGTAAATATGGCCCTTGACGCCGGTGATTTTGCCGTCCTTGATCGCCGTCTTGTAGATGCACTTGGAGGGATGACGCTTGACGGAGAACTGGGTGTCCTCCTCACGGTCAAAGATCATCTTGATCGGCTTGCGGATAATATTCTCAGCCACCAGCAGAGGACCGCAAAGCGCGTCGGGGAAATGCTCCTTACCGCCAAACGCGCCGCCGGTGGTGGCCTGACGAACGATGATATCCTCCGGCGGAATGTCCAGCAGCCCGGCTACCGACTTACGGATGTAGAACGGGCACTGCGCCGAAGCATAGAAGACAAACTTTCCGTCCTCCATGTCCACGATCGCGCCGTTCGTCTCCAGATGTACATGCTCCTGATAGGGCGTTTCGATCGTCTCCTCGAAAATCTCGTCCGCCTCGGCAAACACCTCGTCCATGGGACGGCCCTTCTCGCAGAACAGCTCGCACATCACATTGCTGTTCTTCTCCGGGAAGAACGGACCGCCCACGCAGTTGATGGCATCATCAATGGTGACGGCAGGCGTCATTTCCTCATAGTCGATTTTGATCTGCGCCTTCAGGTCCTTGAGCACGGTACGGTCAGGACCGACCACCAGGCCGATGGTCTCGCCGTAGTACAGAACATATTCATCCGCGAAGCAGCGCCAATCCTTCATGATCATCCACAGCTCGTTTTTGCCCTTGGCGGGAATGTCCTTTGCCGAGATGAAATAGTAGCCCTCGGGCATTTCAGGCAGATGAATGGCCTTGATCTTCCCTCTGGAAACCGTTGAACGCACCATATACGCATACAGCATATCAGGCAATGTCATGTCGCAGACATAGGTTGCCTCACCGCGTGCCTTCTGTACCGCATCAACTCTGATAATTCTATCATCGATTTTTGTTATTGGCATGGTCTTGCCCCCTTACAAAAAAGTATCTCTAATATTAAAAATTAGCCAATGTAATCATAGCATATTTTGTGCAAGTTGAAAAGTCCATTCGTTATTTTATTTTAAGAATACCGACAAAGATTGACTTTATGCCGACCATGTGGTTATACTATATCTTAGAAGGAGGGACTTTTTGTGAAAAAAACATCCCTTGGCTGCGTTGTTATGGCAGCCGGTAATGCCCGTCGGTTCGGCGCCAACAAGCTGGCCGCCGAAGTGGACGGCAAATCGTTGATTCTCCGCACATTGGAGGCGATTCCTGCCGAACAGTTTGACGCCGTCACCGTTGTTACACAGTATCCGGAGGTGGCAGAGCTTGCCGCCGCATTCGGCTTTGGCTGTGTGAAAAACGAACATCCCGATTGGGGGATCAGTCATACCATTTCCCTGGGTCTGCAGACGCTCTCGCATCTGGATGCCGTCATGTTTCAGGTATCCGATCAGCCCCTGCTGCAAAAAGAGAGCGTCAACGCCATGCTGGACTATTATCGCCGGCACAGCGACAAGATCGTGGGCTTGAGCCATAACGGTGTGCGCGGCAATCCCTGTATCTTCCCTGCCCGCTTCTTCCCGGAGCTGATCGCACTGCGCGAGGACCACGGCGGCAACACGGTCATCCGCCGTCATGAGGAGGACCTGCTGCTCTATGAAGTGCCCGCTAAGGAGCTTTTTGATGTGGATACCCCGGAACAACTGGTGAAACTGTAAAGAAATCCTCTGATGTTTGATGAGAACATCAGAGGATTTTACTTATCTTTTTTCCGTCAGCACACCGCGCAGATCATAAATGGCATGACGGGGGCATTTGACGGCGCACTGGCCGCAGGACAGGCAATACCGTTCATCGATCACAGAGAGATTCTCCGTCACCTTAATGGCACCGGCAGTACAGATCTTTTCGCAGATACCGCAGCCGATACAGGACACTTCGCACTGGCTGCGGGCCTCCTTACCGGCGGCCTTATTGGCGCATTTCACCGCTATGCTGTTGGCGCAGTCATGCAGGCTGATAATCCCCTGCGGACATTTACGCACACAGGCGCCGCAGGCGATACACTTATCCTCATCCACTTCCGCCACACCGTGTTCATTGAGGGAAACAGCACCGAATTTACAGGCGTCTACACAGGCGCCGCAGGCAATACAGCCATAGGGACAATCCGCACGGCAGCCGCCATTACAGGCCACGAATGCCGCCCGATAGGGAAAGCGTTTTTTGACAGCCATACTTCTCACCACTTTCTTTCATAGGGTGTGTTATGCAGCGGCAGGCTGGTTTGCCGCTCACCGTTGAGCCTGAAATAGGCGTCGGCAATGGCTGGCGCCGTGGGTATGGCGGTGATCTCACCGATACCGATGGCGCCGCAGGCCACATCCAGACCGGGTTTGTCCACCACAATCGCCTCGATTTCCGGCAGCTCGTGGGAACGGAAAAGGCCGAGGGAACCGTACTTGTCAATGGGCTTGCAGGTATCCTTATCAATGGGATAGCGCTCGCGTAGAGCGTAACCCATACTCATCACCACGCCGCCCTCGATCTGACCTTCGCAGGCGCGGGGATTGACCGCCTTACCCACATCATGGGCCGCGATCATCTTTTCAATCATACCCGTTTTTGCATCCAAAATACACACCTGTGTGGCATAACCGTAAGCCACATGGGATACAGGATTCGGTATGTCGGCGCCCAACGGATCGGTTTTGGCCAGATACTCGCCCACAAACTCCCGGCCAATCAAATCCCGCAGATTGCCGGTATACGCGGCATTGAACTTTTCGCAGGCACGGCGGCAGGCTTCGCCTGTCACCAGCGTCTGACGGGAGCCGGAGGTATCGCCGGAATCGGGCGCGATCCATGTATTGGAGCGCTCATAAACGATCTGGTCGCGGCACAGCTTTGTATTGGTCACGATCATCTGCACCAGCACCGTGCCAAGCCCCTGACCGATGCAGCTTGCGCCGGAATAGATATGCAGCTTACCGTCGTCCTCCACCACCAGCTTGCAGCGGCCCCAGTCGGGAATACCCACACCCACGCCTGCATTCTTCATGGCACAGGCCAGACCCACAGGCTTGCCGGCTGCCAGCGCGGCCTCATATTCCTCCCTGACGGCCTCCAGGGTTTCCACCAAGCCGGTTTCCGCGCCAACAATCTGTCCGTTCGGCAGCACGCCGCCGGGACGGATGGCGTTGCGGTAGCGGATCTCCCACGGTGAGATTCCCACCATGTCCGCCATCTCATTGAGCAGAGATTCCATGGCAAAACAGGTCTGCGTCACGCCGAAGCCGCGGAATGCGCCTGCCGGCGGGTTGTTGGTATAGTAAGCCGTGCCTTCGATCTCAAAATTTTCATAGGCATACGGCCCGGCGGCGTGGGTACAGGCGCGCTCCAAAACCGGTCCGCCCAGCGAGGCAAAGGCGCCGGTATCCGAATAGACCTTTGCCTTCACGCCCTGAATTATGCCGTTCTCATCACAGCCGATGGTGAAATCCATCCAGAACGGATGGCGCTTGGGGTGGATCAGCAACGATTCGGCACGGGAAAGCTTCACCTTTACAGGGAGTCCCGTCAGATAGGTCAGCAGCGCCGCATGATGCTGCACGGACATATCCTCCTTGCCGCCGAAGCCGCCGCCGATGAGCTGATTTTCCACCTTGACCTTGTGATTGCCCAAAAGCGCCGTACACTCATGCAGCGTCGTATGGGAAGACTGGTCCGTGGTCAGCAGCATCACATCGCCGTCGTCATCTATATAGCTCACGCAGCATTCCGGCTCCAGAAAAGCGTGTTCCGTCCACGGTGTTTCATAATGGCGGGAGAGCACATATTTCGACCGGGCAATGGCGCCGGAGGCGTCACCGCGGGAAACATGCTTATGGGCCTGAATGTTGTCCTCTTTTTCCTCAAAAACGCAGGGTGCGTCCGGCGCCATGGCGCTTTCCGGGCCATTGACCACCGGCAGCACTTCATACTCCACGCGCACCAATTTTTTCGCCTTTTCCAGCGTTTCCTGATCCTTTGCCGCGACCAGCGCCACCGCATCACCCAGATAATGGGTCAGACCGCCTACCGGGATCAGGGTATACTGGTCTTTTTCCAGATGGCCGATCTTATTTACGCCCTCTGCCGGTATATCCTCCGCCGTAAAGACGCCGATCACGCCGTCAAGTGCCTTTGCCTTGGAGGTGTCAATAGACAGCACTCTGGCACGGGCATACTTGCTGCGCACGGCACTGCCGTACACCATGCCGTCCAAGTACCAGTCATCGGGATACTTGCCGTAGCCCAACACCTTCTCCTCCACATCCAGGCGGTGGACGGAGGAGCCCAGCTTCCAGTCGGTTTCAGATGCCGCAGGAATAGGCGCACCGCTGCGGCGGATCTGCGCCGCCAGCTTGACGGCGGCTATGATCTTCACATAGCCGGTGCAGCGGCAATAGTTGTTGCGCAGCGCGTAGCGAATTTCCTCCTCCGTGGGATCGGGGTTTTTATCCAACAGGGCCTTTGTGCACATGACCATGCCCGGAATACAAAATCCACACTGCACAGCGCCGGCCTCGCCGTAGGCATAGGTATAGAGCTTCTGTTCATAGTCACTCAAGCCCTCCACCGTGATGATATGCTTACCGTCAAGGGAATCGGTAAACGGTGTGCAGGCGCGGCAGGTTTCGCCGTCAATGATCACCGTGCAGGCACCGCAGGCACCTTCGCTGCAGCCGTCCTTCACGGAAGTCAGGTGCAGCTCGTCGCGGAGATAACGGATCAATTTCTGATTTTTTTCTACGGTGACAGAAGCGCCGTTTACAGTAAACCTTGCCATGGCAGTTCTCCTTTTTGCTGTGAAAAAAACGCATAATGTGGGAATTTAAAATATTATACACGATGGTTCGCCGTTTCGCAAGGCTCGTCCATATAATCCGTTATCCTTTTTTGCGAATATCCGGCCGATAAAAAAGGACGGTCTGTACCGTCCTTTTTATTTATCCCTGACAGTGTCTGCCGATCGCCGCCAGCAGTTCCGTTTTGCCTGTTCCCTTCTCGGCCGAGAAGGGAATCAGCACATCGTCTTCATCCAGCGCCAATGTATCACGGATCGTCTGCAGATTCGGCTCAATTTCCTTTTTCTTCAGCTTATCCAGCTTGTTGGCCACGACGATCAGCGGACAGCCCGTGCTCTTGAACCAATCACACATGGTCACATCGTCTGCCGTTGGCTTGTGTCGGGCATCCACGATCAGTACGCCCAGCGTGATCAGGCCCTGCTCCTGAAAATAGCTCTCCATCAGCCGGCCCCAGCGGTCGCGCTCCTCCTTGGAAACCTTGGCATAGCCGTAGCCGGGCAGGTCCGTGAAATAGAGCTGATCGTCAATGCGGAAATAGTTGATCTGGTTGGTTTTGCCGGGTGTGGCGCCCACGCGGGCAAAATTTTTGCGGTTCAAAAGCCGGTTGATGACCGAGGACTTGCCCACATTGGAGCGTCCGGCAAAGGTCACCTGCGGTCTTCCGTCCCGGATAAATGTGCCGGATCTCACCGCCGAGAGCACAAACTCCGCCTTGTTGAAATTGATCGCCATTTACTGCCTCCTTATTCGCCGCAAGGCACCAACGCCGCTGCAAACACGGCGTCCACCGTTTCCACGCCGATAAACTGCAGTTTACTGCGCACGGTCCGGTCGATCTCCTCCAGGTCTTTTTCGTTTTCCTTGGGAATAATCACCGTCTTTACGCCGTTGCGAAGCGCCGCCATGGTTTTCTCCTTCAGTCCGCCGATGGGCAGCACACGGCCGCGCAAAGTCACCTCGCCGGTCATGGCCACATCGCCGCGTACCTTCCTCCCTGTCAGCGCCGACAGCATCGCCGTGGTGATGGCGATACCTGCCGAAGGGCCGTCCTTGGGCACGGCGCCCTCCGGAAAGTGGATGTGAATGTCCTTTGTCTGATAGAAATCTCTTTCTATGCCCAGCGCCCGGCTGCGGCTGCGCAGACAGCTCAATGCCGTCTTGGCGGACTCCTGCATCACCGTGCCCAGATTGCCGGTCAGCTCCAGTTTGCCGCTGCCGTCCATCACATTGACTTCCACTTCCAGAATTTCGCCGCCTACCTCCGTCCATGCAAGGCCGTTGACAACGCCGGTTTCATCCTTGGTGATATGTACCGATTCCGTGTAGCGCTCCACGCCGAGGAAGTCTTTCAGGTCCTTATCTGTAATGCTGACACGCTTTACATCTCCCTGCACCAACTGCATGGCTGCTTTCCGGCAGAGCCTGCCGATCTGGCGCTCCAGCACACGCACGCCGGACTCGCGGGTATAGGCCGCGATCATCTTGCGCAGCGCACCGTCGCTCAAGCGAAGCTGCGATTTCTTCAAGCCGTGCTCCTTCAACTGCTTGGGCAGCAGGTGCCGCTTGGCAATCTCCACCTTCTCCTCATCGGTATAGCTGTTCAGTTCGATCACTTCCATACGGTCAAGCAGCGGACGGGGAATGGTATCCGTGGTGTTGGCCGTCGTAATAAACATGACACGGCTCAAATCCACGGGAATTTCCAGGAAATGATCCCGGAATGCGTAGTTCTGCTCACTGTCCAGCACCTCAAGCAGCGCCGAAGCCGGATCGCCGCGCATATCACTGGAAAGCTTGTCGATCTCATCGAGCACCAGCAGCGGATTCATGGAACCGCTGCGGATCATCGCATCAATAATGCGGCCGGGCATGGCGCCGATATAGGTCTTGCGATGGCCGCGGATATCCGCCTCGTCCCGCACACCGCCCAGGCTGAGGCGGGAGAGCTTGCGGTTCATGGCCTTGGCCACGGAAATGGCAATGGAGGTCTTACCCACACCCGGCGGGCCCACCAGACAGAGGATCTTGCCCTTGGCGTCGGGGTTGATCTGGCGCACGGCAATCAATTCCAAAATGCGCTCCTTGACCTTGTCCAAGCCGAAATGCTCGCGGTCCAGCAGCGCTTTTGCCTTTGCCACATCGGCCCGGTCCCTGGTCTGCTTATTCCAGGGCATCTCCAGACACACATCCAAATAGTTGCGTATCACCGATGCTTCTGCGCTGCCATAGGGCTGCTTGGCCAGACGGTTCACCTCTTTAAGCAGCTTTTTCTCAATTTCTTCTGACAAGTGCAGTGCCTTTACCCTCTCGGTATACTCGTCAATTTCCTCGTCGCCGTCCTCGCCCAGTTCGTGCTGCAGCACCTTCACCTGCTCACGCAGGATCATATCCTTCTGCACCTGAGCCACCCGCTGACGCATCTTTTGATCCATCTGCATTTCCAGAGAAATCACATCCACTTCATAGGCCAGAAGCTCATTCATCTTCTGCAGGCGCTTGATCGGATGCAGTTGTTCCAAAATGGTCTGGCGGTCATCATGGTGCAGCGTAATCTGCTGGGCAAGCGTGTCCGCCACCTTGCCCGGGTCGCGGCAATCCAGAATGGCCGACACGATCTCATCGGGGATATTGTTCACCAACTCTTTATATTCACCGAAGATAGCATAGGTCTGGCGCAGCAGCGCTTCCGTGCGGTTGGTAAACTTGCCGGGGAAATCCTCCTCCAGCAGCTCCACATTGGCCTGTAAAAACGGCTTCAACTGCCACAAACGGCGAATATGTGCGCGGCTCTCTCCCTGCACCACCACGCGGACGCTGCTGTCGGAGGTCTTGATAATCTGCAGAATATGGCACACCGTACCGACTTCATATAGGTCTTCTTCCTGAGGCTGCATGACGCCGATCTCCCGCTGTGTCACAAGAAAAATACGGCGATCTGCCTCCATGGCGCAATCCAGCGCATAGATGGAAATTTCGCGCTCTACGTCAAAGCTCAGGGTCAGATCGGGGAAAACCGTCAAGCCGCGCAGGGCTAAGACGGGAAGGTTCAAAGTTGACAGTTCCATGGGTAACTCTCCTTTTAGGGGAAAGAGGGAGAGACGGTTTCGCCTCTCCCTCTGCTTATTCGTTTATCACGAAGTTAAGAGGCCGGTTCGGATACTTTCTCCGACTTGCCGGACTTCATTTTTGCGCGGCGGGCAACCTTGCCCAGATCGCGCTCCACCACAGGCTCTGCGCCGTTCTTCACGCAGTCCTCGGTGATCGTCACCTTGACGATGGTGGGATCGGAGGGGATGTCGTACATAATCTTGGTCAGCAGACTCTCCATCACAGCGCGTAAGCCGCGCGCGCCGATATTGCGCTCGATCGCGCGGTCAGCCACGGCCTCCAAGGCGCTCTGTTCAAAAGTAAGCACCACATCATCGTATTCAAACAGCTTCTGATACTGCTTTACCAGCGCGTTTTTCGGCGCCGTCAAAATCTGCACCAGGTCCTCCCGGTCCAGGCCGTCCAATGCGGCGATCACCGGCAGGCGGCCCACCAATTCGGGGATAATGCCGAATTTCAGCAGATCGTGAGGCTGCACTTCCTTCAAAAGCTCGCCGGTGCGGCGCTCTGCCTTACTCTCCACGATGGCATCGAAGCCGATGCCCTTACGGTCGGTGCGTTTTTCGATGATCTTCTCCAGACCGTCAAATGCACCGCCGCAAATAAAGAGAATGTCGCGCGTATTGACCTGAATGAACTCCTGATGAGGGTGCTTGCGGCCACCCTGCGGCGGCACATTGGCCACCGTTCCCTCCAGAATCTTCAGCAGCGCCTGCTGTACGCCCTCACCGGACACGTCCCTTGTGATGGAGGTATTCTCGCTCTTGCGGGCGATCTTATCGATCTCATCCACATAGATGATGCCGTGTTCGGCCAATTCCACATCGAAATCCGCCGCCTGCAGCAGACGCAGCAGAATATTTTCCACATCGTCGCCCACATAGCCGGCTTCGGTCAGTGTGGTGGCATCGGCAATGGCAAAGGGCACATGCAAAATACACGCCAGCGTTTGAGCGAACAGCGTCTTACCGCTGCCGGTGGGGCCGATCATCAGAATATTGCTCTTTTGCAGCTCCACATCCTCAGCGCCGCCGAAATAGATGCGCTTATAATGATTGTAGACCGACACGGACAGGGCCACTTTTGCCGCCTCCTGCCCGATGACATACTGGTCCAGCACCTCTTTGATCTCCCGAGGTGTGGGCAGTTGATCCGGCGCATCGTACTGCTCTGCGACGCCTTCTGCCATGTAGCCGTCGTCCAGAATGGACATACAAAGCTGCACACATTCATCGCAAATACGCACACCCGGTCCCTGAATCATGCGGTGCACCTGATTTTCATGCTTCCCGCAGAAGGAACACCGCAGTGTCTTTTTCTCATCAGCCATTGCTTATTACCTCTTGTAGATCACCTTATCCACCAGGCCGTACTCCTTGGCTTCCTCCGCGCTCAGCCAATGGTCGCGCTCGGAATCGGCCTTCACCTGCTCCGGCGTTTTGCCGGTGTTTTCGGCCAGGATCTTGTTCAGACGCTGTTTGATCTTCAGGAAATGCTCCACATCAATTTCCATGTCCGTGACCTTGCCCTTTGTACCGGCAGAAGGCTGGTGGATCATGACCTCGGCGTTGGGCAGCGCAATGCGCTTACCCTTGGTGCCGGAGGACAGCAGGAACGCGCCCATGCTGGCAGCCATGCCGATGCAGATGGTGGATACATCGCACTTGATGTACTGCATGGTGTCATAAATCGCCATACCCGCGGTGACAGAGCCGCCGGGGCTGTTGATATACATCTGAATATCCTTATCGGGATCCTGCGCTTCCAGATACAGAAGCTGCGCCACGACCAGACTGGCAGTGGTATCATTCACTTCTTCTCCCAGGAAGATAATGCGATCGTTGAGCAAACGGGAGAAGATATCATAGGATCGCTCACCCCGATTGGTCTGTTCCACAACATAAGGGACTAAACTCATAGAAATAACCTCCTGTTCAATAAGTCGCTTTCCATACCAAGTATACCCGCCTGTATAGGATTTAAGCAAGGGAAGGGCCGGAATTATTCGGCCTTCTCCTCCTCTTTCTTCTCTTCCTCCACGGGAGCCACCGCCACGCCGGCGTCAGCAACGACCTTGATGACCTTCTCGCGGATGACCTGCTCCTTGACCTGATCGGCGGGCAGGTACTTCTTCACGGATTCCAGATCCATGCCGTACTTCTCGGCAATGTTCTTCATCTCGTTCTCCACATCCTCGTCGGAGGCTTCCAGACCCTCCGCCTTCACGATGGCTTCCACAGCCAGATCCATTCTGACCTGATCCAGCGCGGGCTGGTGCGCCTGTGCCAGGAAGGCCTCGTTGGTCATGCCGGTCATCTGCAGATACTGCTCGAAGGAGATGCCCTGAGAGCCAAGCTGCTGCTTGAAGCCCTCCAGCATACGCTCGGCCTGCGCCTTCACCATTTCCTCGGGAATGTCGGCCTCAATACCGTCGGCCACCTTCTTCATCAGCGCATCTTCAAATGCCTGCTGAGCGGCAATCTTGCGCTCCTCGGTCATCTTCTTCTTCATATCGGCCTTCAGTTCCTTCAGGGTGTCAAACTCACTGACATCCTTGGCGAACTCGTCGTCAATGGCAGGCACTTCCTTGGCCTTGACCTCGTTGATCTTGACCTTGAACACCACGGGCTTGCCGGCCAGCTCAGGGGTGTAGTTCTCGGGGAAGGTAATGTCGATCTCCTTCTCCTCGCCGGCCTTCATGCCGATGAGCTGGTCTTCGAAACCGGGCACGAAGCTGCCGGAACCGATCTCCAGATCAAAGTTCTCACCCTTACCGCCCTCGAAGGCAACGCCGTTATCGAAGCCTTCAAAGTCGATGTTGGCGGTATCGTTCTTCTTCACGGCGCGCTCAACGCTCACCAGGCGGCTGTTGCGATCAGCCATTTCCTTCAATCGGGCATTGACATCGGCGGCCATGACCTTGACCTCAGCCTTGGGAGCCTCCAGGCCCTTATACTGGCCCAGCTTGACCTCGGGATACACGGCGACGGTGCACTTGAAGGTGACGCCTTCCTTGCCGCAGTTCTCCAGATCGACCTCGGGATAACCCACAACGTCCAGCTCCTGTTCCTTCACGGCGGCCTCATAGGCCTGGGGCAGAACGATATTTACTGCTTCTTCATAGAACACATCTGCGCCGTACATGCCCTCGATGATCTTGCGGGGGGCCTTGCCGGGGCGGAAGCCGGGAATGCTCATCTTGCCGCGCATCTTCAGATATGCCTTATTGACGGCAGCTTCAAATTCCTCTGCACCCACCTCGATGGTCAGTGCGACCTTGCTCTTTTCCAGTTTTTCACAGGATTTTACACTCATTTTGTTTTTTTCCTCCGTTCAGCAAAGATTTAATCAATGCAATTCTATATGTTACCAGAAAACAATTGAAATTTCCACACTTTTTTGCGCTATTCGCAAATTTTTTTAGGAACAAAGCGCAAATAGTCCGCCGCAACCAGCGAAAAGTCCGTTCCGCCGCGTTCTCCCTCTATTCTTCGGCGGTGCGATGCACCGTGCAGATGCCCGTAATAGCAGGCTTTCACACGGTACTCACGCAAAAGCCGCAAAATCTCCGGACACTCATAGCCCTGATACAGGGGCGGATAGTGCAAAAAGCACAGTATCTCCCGCTCACCGGCCAGCTTCAGCGAGGTTTCCAATCGTCCGGCCTCCCGCAGCAGCATCTTTTCATTATGCGTGCCCTGATTGTCCAGCTCATAGAACCACCCGCGGGTACCGCAGATGGCCTTATCACCGTAGGTCAGGCAATTGTTATACAGAAACGATATGGTCGTCAGCTCGTGTTCTTTCAAAAAGCGTTCCATCTTGGACACGGTGTTCCACCAATAATCGTGGTTGCCCTTGAGCAGGATTTTCCTACCCGGCAAGGCGTCAATAAACCGGAAATCCTCCAGCGATTCCTCCAGGCTCATGCCCCAGCTCAGATCGCCGCACAGCACCGTCACATCCTCGTCATTCAGTTGTGAAAAACCTTCCCCGATCCTGCGTACATAGTCCTTCCATCCCTCGCCGAACACATCCATCGGCTTGTTGGACGACAGCGACAAATGCAGGTCTCCGATTGCATAAAGCGCCATAGCGTTTCTCCGTTTACAGCAGTTTTCTTAGGTTATTCCAGAACAGATCCTCCAGCAGCGGCCGGGGGTATCCGCGTTCTTCCAATGCCTGCCAGATTTTCGGCACATCCTCCATGCCCACCATACCCTGCGGCAATTCCTCGCAGCCGTCCAGATCACCGCCCATACAGACGGTCTTTTCCCCGTCCATGGCAAGGAAATGCTCGATATGCCGCACCAGATCATCGACAGACGGCTGCTTGCCGATAAAATGGCTGTAGAAATTCATGCCTACCACGCCGCCGGTATCGCGGATGGCGCGGAACTGATCGTCAGTCAGATTGCGCGGATGATCGCACAGCGCGCGGCTGTTGGAGTGGGAGGCCACGATAGGCCGCGCGGTCATGCGGCAAAGATCCCAAAAGCCCCGGTCAGACAGATGCGACACATCGGCATAGATGCCGCAGCGTTCCATCTGACGGATAAAATCGCGGCCTTTATCGGACAGTCCCCGCTCTCTCTCCTCGCTGTTGGTGCCGGACAGCGCATTGGCCCGGTTCCAAACAGGGTTGAGGAATCGCACGCCCCAATCGGCCACGGTTTTGATCTTATGTACATCACATTCGATCAGATCGGCGCCCTCTATGCTCAGCAGGGCTGCCATTTTCCCGTTTTTTACGGCGCGGTCGATCTGCGCGCCGGTGCGGCAATGGCAGATCAGATCGGCGTTTGTTTCCATTTCCTGCACAAAGCAATCATGCAGCCGCCGGCACTGCGCCCACATACCGTCCTCCGGCGCATCCGCCGCGTCGAAAAACAGGGCAAAAAACTGACCGCAGCGCGCAAACTGCCTGCCTCGCATAAGGTCAATATGCCCTTCATTTCCACGCAGGCAGCCACACTTGGCAAAAAACCGCTTTTGTTCCTCCGCGTCTTCCCCGAAATCCAGCGTCACTTCCCCGTCTGTCATCATACAGCGGTAGATGGTGTCACAGTGGGCGTCAAAATACGGTATCGGCTTCAATCTCTATCACCTCAAAATGCTTCTTCCCAATATTCTATGCGCACCGAGGTATGTTCGCTGTCGGTATAGACCTCCGCCACATCAAAGCGCGTGGGGCAGTCCAGCTCATGGGCGGACAGGTAAAATGCCGCCGTTTTGCGCAGCTTTTCCTGCTTGCCGGCGGTCACATACTCACGCGGCAGACCGTAATCCAGATTGGCGCGTGTTTTGACCTCCACAAAGCACAGCACCTTCCCCTTTCTGGCAATCAAATCAATCTCGCCATAGCGGCAGCGGTAACTGTGCGCCAGCAGTTGATAACCGTGGGCGCGGAGGTAACTGGCCACCTGCGCCTCTCCCCATATCCCGTCGGCCCGGCTCATGGTTTCCTGCTCTCCCACTTCTTCAGAAATGTCCTGCGGTGCTCCGGGCACGGGCCGAACTTGTCCAGCAGCTCATAGTGGAGCCTGGTGCCGTAGCCCTTGTGTTGGGCAAACCGGTACTGGGGATACTGCTTGTCCAGCTCCTCCGTCACATAGCGGTCACGGCTGACCTTGGCCAGAATGGACGCCGCCGCGATGCTGGCGCTCTTCCCGTCGCCGCCTACCACCGTCTGGTGGGGCGTGGTGATGGCCGCGGTTTTGCCGTGATCCTTATTGCCGTCGATCAAGGCGATGTCGGGAAAAAAATCCAGGCCGTCAATGGCCGTCTGCATGGCCTTCATGCGCGCGCTCAGAATATCCGTTTCATCAATTTCAGATGCCTCCACACGGGCGACAGCATAGGAGATGGCCTTGCGCACGATCTGCTCATAAAGCGCTTCGCGCTTCTTCTCCGTCAGTTTTTTCGAGTCGTTCAAGCCCTCGATTTGGCAGAAGGGCGGCAAAATGACCGCCGCGGCATACACCGGCCCCATCAACGGGCCTGCACCGGCTTCGTCTACGCCGCAGATGATCTCCGCGCCGCGCTCAAACCAGCTCTGTTCGATGCTCCAGGGATGCTCCAATGTGTTCATTCTTTTGCGTCCTCCACCGTTTCCAGCGTAAAGCGGCCCAACTTGCCGCCTCTGAATTCGTCCAGCAGAATGCGGGCCATGCGCTCGGTGTCCACCTCGGCGCCGCGCATGAGGAAGCCGCGCTTGCGGCCTGCCTTGATGAGCAGGTCATAGCCGGTGTCCTCTTGCTCCACTTCGATCTTATAGCGCTCGGACAGCACATCGGCATAGTGCTTGCCCAGATACTCCATCAGATAGCAGGCCAGCTCCTCCAGATCCATCACATCGTCCTTGATGGCGCCGGTGAAGGCCAGATGGATGCCCACTTGGGGATCATCAAATTTCGGCCACAGGATACCCGGCGTATCCAGAAGCTCCAGCGTGCTGTCCACCGGCACCCACTGCTTGGAGCGGGTCACCCCGGGACGGTCTTCCGCTTTGGCGGTCCTGCGCTTGGCCACCTTGTTGATAAAGGTGGATTTGCCCACATTGGGGATGCCCAGCACCATCACGCGCACCACCCGGCCCACCTGCCCCTTTTCCGCGTAAGACGCCAGCTTGTCGCGGAGCAGTTCACGCACGGTGCCGGCAAACTGTGCCGTGCCCATGCCGCCCTTGGCGTTGGCCTCCAGCACAGCATATCCCTTGTTGCGGAAATAGGCGGCCCAGCGCTTTGTCTGGCGGGGATCGGCCTGATCCACGCGGTTGAGCACCATCATACGGGGCTTGTCGCCCACCATTTCGTCCACATCCGGATTGCGGCTGGCAAGCGGAATCCGCGCATCCACGATCTCGCACACGGCGTCCATATGTTTGATCTCCGCCACGATCATGCGCTTGGTCTTTGTCATGTGGCCGGGAAACCAGCTTAAGCCTTGCATCTGCACGGTCAATCACCTCATTGCGCGTTTTTCTTAATCATAGTCAGTATAACACATTCCGACGAAAAAGAAAAGAAAAAACCACCTGACATAAACAGGTGGTTTTCTTTCGGTTCTCGGCTTACAGCTTCTCGCGCAGCTTGGCAGACTTACCGACGCGGTCACGCAGGTAGTACAGCTTGGCACGGCGCACATAACCGTGGCGAACGATTTCGAACTTCTCGATGATGGGAGAATGCAGGGGGAAGACCTTCTCCACGCCCACGCCGTAGGAGATACGGCGGACGGTGATGGTTTCCTCGATGCCACCGTGCTTCTTTGCGATGACAGTACCCTCAAAGACCTGGACACGCTCGCGGGAGCCTTCCTTGACCTTCACGTGCACACGGACGGTATCGCCCACGGCAACCTCAGGTACTTCCTTCAACTGCTTTTCATTCAATGCCTTGATGAGATCCATGGATTTTTTCCTCCTAATATTATAGGTGTTCATGCCGCCATTTCCATGGCATCCGCTCTCTTGGGGACGCCGACGACAGAGGACCGCCCTTTTTACGCCATGATAGAATATCACATACGTGCCGCAATTGCAAGCACTTTTTTGCAAAAAATGGGGTTTTCAGCGAAAATCTTCGCCGTTTGCGTCCAAAATGCGTCGGCGGCGAATACGAATGAAATCCGGCTGCATCTCAGGCAGATAGCGCTCAATGGCTTTGCCCAACAGTTGGGGATTCAATCCCGGATTCTGTGCCGACACGGTCACCTGCGTCTTGATCTTGCCCGGCTCCTCCGTCCACTTCATTTCGCGGATCATCGGTGCAATGTCCACATCGGCCATATCCTTGCGCTTGGTGCGCTTTTGGATCACCAGCTCCTCCCGCTCAAACAGCGCCTGCAGGCGCATCAAGGCACCCTCCGGCACACCGTGATCGTATTCCAGCTCCATGCTTGCCTGCAGGTAAGCCAGCTCCTTCACCGGGCGCTTTGCCTCATAGCAGTCCAGCACACGCAGGCCGGCCGGCATGCCCTCGTTCAGCTTGTCGGCAATACCGCTGCCGTCTGTTTCCTGAGTCACTTCGAAGTCCAGCAGCTCGCAGTCGCTGCTCTGTCCGACCGGCAAAGGCAGGACAATGGAAATAATGGGGTGGGGGTGATACCCCTGTGAGTGCTTGATCTCCAGTTCGGTGCGCGGAAAGGCGCGCTGGAAGGTACGCAGCAGATCCAGATGGGAAATATAGGATGCCTGCGCCTCCTTGACAAACAACAAACGCAGCTTAGACATCGCACTTACCTCCTACCAGTCGGTTGGCACCACAGCCATTGCAATGGCTGCGGCAATCCGGCGTCGTAACGCTTTCGTAGGCTCTCTCCCGTTCGCGCCAGAGGTAGCTTTCCGTCACGCCGCTGGCAATCATGCTCCAGGGCATGACTTCATCCCTTTCGCGGACGCGGTTGGCATAGAAATGCGGGTCAATGCCGCACTGTGCAAAGGCATCCATCCAGCGCTGCAAGGAGAAATACTCCTCCCATGCATCCAGCCTGGCCCCCATGCGCCACGCCGTTTCCAACACCTTGCCCAGTCGTCTGTCACCGCGGGCCAGCACGGCTTCCAGAAAGCTGGTTTCGCCGTCGTGCCAGTTATAGGTCACGGTCTTGGTGGTCATGGCCTCGCGCAGCAGCTTCACGCGGCGCTCATATTCCTCCCGGGAGATCTGCGCCTCCCACTGGAAGGCCGTGTGGGGCTTGGGCACAAAGTACGAGGTGGACACCGTAATGCGCACACCGCGGCTCTTATCGGCGGCACTTTCGCGCCATGCGTGCATCACCCGGGCCGCCACATCGGCAATGCCGAGGACATCCTCGTCCGTCTCCGTGGGCAAACCCAGCATAAAGTAGAGTTTCACCGCGTTATATCCGCCGGCAAAGGCGGTCTTGCAGGAGGTCAGCAGATCCTCCAGCGTTACATTCTTATTGATCACATCGCGCAGGCGCTGGGTCCCCGCTTCCGGCGCAAAGGTCAGACCGGACTTGCGTCCCTTGGCCAGACGCTGCATCAGATTCATGGAAAAATTATCGGCGCGCAGACTGGGCAGCGACAGATTCACATGGCGCCGGGTACAGAAATCCTCCAGCGTATCGCAAAGAGCGGTCAACTCGGGATAGTCGCTGGTGCTGAGGGAGGAAAGCGTCATCTCCTGATAGCCCGAATCGTTGCAGGACGCCACACCGTACGCGGCGCACAGATCGCGGCTGCGATTGCGCACCGGACGGTAGACATAGCCCGCCTGACAGAAACGGCAGCCGCGAATGCAGCCGCGGAACAGCTCCAGCATGACGCGGTCCTGCACGATCTCCGTAGAGGGCACGATGGTCTTCACCGGGAAATAGGACTTGTCCATATCCTGCACGATCCGCTTGGTCACCGTCTCAGGCGCGCCGTCGTGAGGAATGATCGCCTTCACCGTGCCGTTTTCATGGTAGGTCACTTCATAGAGGCTCGGCACATAAATGCCGTCAAGCTGAGCGGCTTTACACAAAAACTCGTGCTTGCTCCAACCCTCGCGCCGCGCCTGACGGTGCAGCTCCACCAATTCCACGGTAATATCCTCACCCTCGCCAAGACTGACAAGATCAATAAAGTCCGCCAGAGGCTCGGCATTATACATGGCCGTACCCCCGGCAATGACCAGTGGGGTCAGCCCGGTGCGCTCGGCGCTGTGCAGGGGGATATTGGCCAGATCCAGCATGTTCAAAATGGTGGGAAAGGCCATTTCATACCCCACGGAAAAGGCCACAATGTCATGATGGGTGATCGGCTCGCCGGATTCCAGCGCAAAAAGCGGCATACCCGTCTTGCGCATCTCCTCCTCCATGTCGCCCCAAGGGGCAAACACGCGCTCACACCACACACCGTCCATGTTGTTCATCACGCCGTAGAGAATCCGCATGCCCAAATTGGACATACCGATCTCGTAGGTATCGGGGAAGCAGAAGGCAATACGCGTGTCCACTTCGCTCTTATCCTTCATCACCGCATTATACTCGCCGCCTACATAGCGTGCCGGTTTCTGTACGCGGGGCAAAATGCGTTCCAGTCTTTTATCCACGGTCATTCTCCTGTCGTATAGTTCTTCTCACAGCAAATTATTTTACCTTGCATCGCCGTATTTGACAAGACTTTTTTCGCCCGCCCCCCCTTTCAGGTAAGGCGCAGCTTTTGACGCAGTGCTGTGAGCAGCAGCCATAGTGCCGTCAGCACAAGAAAGCCACCGCCGCCCATATGACAGCCCAAAAGTGCCGTTACGGCCAGAAGCAGGATTGACGCGGCAAGTCCCACATCGGCGGCGGCACGGTCAGCCGTATACGGCTCGGTGAGCCAAGCCACGACGAGCCACAGGATGCTGCCGCCATCCAGCGGCGTAATGGGCAGCAGGTTAAAAACACCCAGGATAAACTGTGCGCCCGCCAGTAAATAGCAAAACGGCACACGGCGGCCGCAGAAGCCCAGCAGCAGGGCCAGCAGCAGGTTCACTGCCGGACCTGCCAAGGTTGCCCCTATTTCACCGCCGTAGGAGAGGCGGCTTTGCGGCGCGATATGCATTTCCGCTCCCAGCGCGGTGACTGTAATGGCATCCACCCGACCGCCCAGCGCTCGCAATGCCAGATAGTGCCCCCATTCATGCGCCAGCGCCGCCAGCAGCAGGGCCGCCAATATCTCCGGGGAGGACAGCAAAACAAATGCCGCCAGTACCGCTGCCGCTGCAGGCGATACTTTGATGGCGGTCTGTTCAGTGGGACACATAGTAGATTGGGTTGAGGTAGGCGGTATCCTGATGCAGCTCAAAATGCAGGTGCGGGCCTGTGGCTTGGCCGGTATCCCCCACTTCTGCGATGGGATCGCCTAACTGCACGGTTTGGCCGGAGGAGGCGGTGATACATTTACAATGGGCATAAAGTGTGCTGTAACCGCCTGTATGCTGCACGGTTACATACTTCCCCAGCTCGGAGCTTTCGCCCACCGCTGTCACCTTTCCGTCAGCAAAGGCGCGGATCACCGTGCCCTTTTCGGCATCAATGTCCATGCCGTAATGGAATCGTTCTTTTCCCTCGATGGGATGCGCACGGTAGCCGAAACCGGATGTGATTTCTCCCGCAACAGGGTCGGCATAGGCAAAACCCAATATACGCTGGGTCAGAAAGACATCCTCCGGCAGATTATCTGCCGTATAGAGGATGTCTTCCTTCCCGGTCGTATTTGTGGCAAGCGCCGCCGCATCCGTTTCCTCCACATCGTCCTCTTTGCCGAATACCGCTGTATAGGCATCCTGCAGTGCATCAGACAGCCCGCCCTCGCCGGACACGGCCCGGCCTACCGAGGAAAAGGCTTCCACAAAATCGGTGTCCTCGCCCATCAGCGCCAGCAGCTTATCACGGCATAGTGCCAGGGTATCAGGTGCTAACAGCTTCACACCTACGACGATGACCAGTATGACAGCGCTGACAATTAACTGCACCATGCGGCGTTTTCCTTTTACCGACGCTTTTTGTTTGGGTGCACCCGTTTTTGCCGTTCGATACCCGGCAGGCTTTTGCGCTGCGCGTCGAGGGCTGTATTCCCGCTGTGTTGCCATGTTGTCCCCTCCCTTTTGCCCTATATCTATGCAAGGCAGCGGGCGGTTATGTGGAGAATAAATTTTTCTTGACATAGACATGGAAAAACAATATAATGGATGGGCTGACGGGGAGTAGCGCAGCTGGTAGCGCGCTTGGTTCGGGACCAAGAGGCCGGGAGTTCAAGTCTCCTCTCTCCGACCACGCAGAGAGTCCTGAAACCTAAGGGGTTTCAGGACTCTCCGTTTTTGTTTTTCGGCAAAATCAGCATATTTCTCACATTATTTCCATCAAAAAGAATTATTTGTTGTCAAATCTGTTGACACATTGGATAAAACCTCCGAAATCGTATGATTTCGGAGGTTTTTTCAGATGCCCATCAAGTGTTTCGCTTTCAGTACGGCAATGACGGTTTTAGCATCCTGAATACCGCCGGAGAGGCACATATCCTTAAGCTCCGTAAACGGAATATTGGCCACTTTCAAAAACTCGTCCTCATCCGGGTGCCTCTCGCCGAAGGTCAGGCCGCGGGCCAGAAAGAGATACAACACTTCATCGTAACAGCCGGGAGAGGCAATGATCTCGCCCATGGGCAGCCAGCGCTCCGCCGTGGCGCCTACCTCCTCCAGCAGCTCACGCTTGGCGGTTTCCAAAGGCTCCTCCCCCGGTTCGCGTTTTCCTGCGGGGATTTCCCACAGCTCACGGGAAAAGGCATAGCGATACTGCCGCACCATGGGCACGCGGAAATCATCGTCCAGCGCTAAAATACCCACACCGCCGGGATGACGCACGACCTCGCGCACGCCTGTCCTGCCATTGGGCAGCGCCACCTCATCGCGCATCACACGGATGATGCGTCCGTGATATACTTCCTCACTTTTCAATGTTTTTTCCGTTAATTCCATCCTATATTTCCTTATCAGACGTTTTGTATATGCGACACTCGGTCACCACCATTTTGACCGGGTAATCATAACGATCCGTATACACCCTATCCAAACGCTGTACATCAAATGCGGCAGCAATACATATCGCCTGCGGACAGGTGGTTAAAAAGCGGTCATAATATCCGCCGCCATGTCCCAAACGGCGGCATCTGTCATCAAACGCCACGCAAGGCGCGATGATAAGATCAATAGATGACGGAGCCATGATCTCCCCCACCGGCTCTTGAATACCATAGCCGCCTGTTCGCCATTGGCCTGCAGCCTGTACCGCGTGCATCGTACCGTTGCCCTCTGTCACCGGGAACGCCAGCACTTTCCCCTGCTGCTCCAGCCACTTATGCAATGCGGTCAGATCCGCCTCATCCGGCATCGCCGCATAGCTTAAGATCACCTGTGCCCTGCGCACTTCCGGCAATTCCATCAACCTCCGGCAGATGGCCGCACTTGCCGCGGCACGCTGCTGCGGCGGCAATGCCCGGCGACGCAGCAGCGCGCCGCGGCGCTGATTTTGTTTGCTCTCGTTCATACCAACTCACTGCTGTCACAATCGATTTCATGCTGCATGATTTTCCGTACCGTTACCGGCGAATAAACAGCACGCCCAGCGTATTTCTGCCGCAATGGGAAGAAATCGTACAGCCGGCTCTTGTAATGTGGACTTCCTTTACATCCATCAGCTTTTTGACTTCCTCTGCGCACATCCGGCAGATTTCATCGTCGCAGCCGGCATGGGTGATAAACACATGGTCGGGCACAATCCGGCTGCCGTCACCCACCTGATCGTCGATGTACTGCAGCAGCACCTTCTCAAATTTGCCGCGGTATTTTCGGCTCACATCCATCTTGCCGCCGCTTACTTCGATACAGGGCTTCAGCTTCAGCAAATTGGCGCCCAGAGCGGCCAGTGCCGAACAGCGGCCGCCCTTATGTAAGAAGGTCAGGTCATCCACCACGAACGAGGTGCTTACCCGGTCCGTCAGCTCCCGGCACTTGCTCACGATCTCCGCCGCAGCCATACCCTTTTGTGCCATCTCACAGGCGGAGATCACCAGCAGGCCGCCGCCGGTGGACAGATTCCGCGTATCCACCACATGGACATTGTCAAACTCCTGCGCGGCAATGGCGGCATTGCTGCAGGACGAGGACATCTCGGCACTGATGGTAAAATGAATCACGGTATAGCCGTCGTTCACCAACGCGCCGAAAAAGTCCAGCAGCTCGGACAGATTCGGGGCGGCCGTCTGCGGCAGCTCACCCTCCTTGTTGTAATGGTCATAGATCATATCAGGCGTGATGTCCACGCCGTCTGCATAGGTTTTTTCGCCCAGCGTGACCTTCAAAGGCAGTATTTTGACGCCGTATCGGGCAATCAGCTCCTCACCCAGGTCGGTGGTACTGTCGCTGGTAATGATGATTTTTTCCTGCATATGGTAGTTCCTTTCTGTTTTACAGCTTCTCTTGATTATAGCGCACCCTTGGCAAAGATACAGCAAAGAATTTTACCGAAACATGTAAAACACGGGAACACTCTTGCGATGCCGGGCAAGAGTGAGTATAATAAACATAAGTGCAGATAAAGGAGCTTCCGCTATGGGATGGAAACACAAATCTCTGAAAAAATGGCTGAGTGATATTCTCTTTACACTGATCGTCATGTGTGCCGCCTTCGGCGCCAATATACTGCTTCGCACACTGCTTCCCTCGCAATCGCTGACACCCATGATCTTCGTCTTCGGCGTGTTTCTGATTTCCCTGAAGACCAAGGGCTATATTCTGTGCGTGATTTCCGCCATTTTAGGCGTCATTGCCACCAACTTCGCCTTTACCTACCCCTACTATTCCTTTTCCGCTCTTCTCAGCGGCGAAAATGTTTTCTCCGCTATCTTGATGCTTGTCATTGCCATCGTCACCAGCAGTCTGAACACGGCGATCCGCGTACAGGACGAAGTGCGCGCCGAGAGCGAAAAAGAGAAAATGCGCGCCAATCTCCTGCGTGCCATCTCCCATGACCTGCGCACACCGCTTACTTCTATCTACGGCGCTACCTCCACAATTATCGAAAATTACGATTCTTTAAAGAAAGAGCAGCAGCTCAAGCTGCTGTCCGAAGTACAGGCCGACAGTGACTGGCTGATCCGCATGGTGGAGAATTTGCTCTCCGTTACGCGGGTCGATGAGGAAACGGTACGGCTGAACAAGACACCCACCGTCCTGGAGGAATTGATCGACACGGTGCTGCTCAAGTTCCGCAAACGCTATCCCGAGCAGGAGGTATCCGTATCCATTCCCGATGAATTTATCAGCATTCCCATGGACGCTCTGCTGATTGAACAGGTGCTATCCAATTTGCTGGAAAACGCCGTATATCACGCCTCCGACATGACAGAGTTGTCCCTCAGCGTACATACCGAGGGAAACCGGGCCATCTTCGAGGTGGCTGACAACGGCTGCGGCCTTCCCTCGGAAAAACTGACGGATCTGGTCAGCGGCTATCTGGAGCATATCACCTCGCCTGCCGACGGACGGCGCAGCAATATGGGCATCGGTCTGTCCGTTTGCTCCACCATCGTTCGCGCTCACGGCGGTGAAATTTGGGCGGAAAACAGGAAAAACGGCGGCGCTGTTTTCCGTTTTTCGCTGGAAATGGAGGGCAATACACTTGAGTAACAACCGATACAAAATACTCGTGGTGGAGGATGAGGCCAACATCCGCAGCTTTGTGGAAACCATTCTGGACGCCAACAATTATCAGGTATTGACCGCCGCAAGATGCGACTTGGGCATCATGCTTTTTACCTCTCACCTGCCCGATCTTGTCATACTGGATCTGGGTCTGCCCGACCGGGACGGACTGGAGTTTATCAAGGCCGTCCGTCAGATGTCAGCCGTACCTGTCATCGTTCTCTCTGCCCGTTCCACAGAGGCGGACAAGGTGGCAGCGCTGGATCTGGGCGCCAACGATTACATCACCAAGCCCTTCGGCACAGCAGAATTGCTGGCACGGCTGCGTGCGGCGCTGCGCAGCAACCGCGTCGGCGCAGAAATCAGCGCCGTCCCCGGCGGAAAATTTGTCTTAAAGGATCTGGAGATCCACTATGATACACGCACGGTAACGGTCAGCGGCAAGCCCATTGAACTGACGCAGACGGAATATAACATCGTCACCTGCCTGTCCACACACGCCGGAAAGGTGCTCACCTACGCCGCTATCATTCAGGCCGTATGGGGTTATTCCGATCACGGCAGCATCAAAAAGCTGCAGGTCAACATGGCCAACATCCGGAAAAAGCTGGGCGCCAAACCCGGCGCAAACCGCTACATCATCAACGAACTGGGCGTTGGCTACCGGATGCAGGAGGGCAATAGCTGAAGAGGTTTTACCGTAACCGCAGCACCCTCGCAGGGGACAAATACCGCAATATTCCCGTTTATGTTACACGTTACCTGACTCCCTTCACCTATTCGTATCCATGACCATATGATAGTCATAGGAAAGGAGTCAACGCTATGGAAAAACCCATCTATTCCCCCGACCGCTCGCGCTATTTTGCCACAGTCTTGCAGCAAGACCCTACCGCCTGCGCCGTAATAAGCGGCAGTATCACATATCCCTCCGTCACCGGTAATGTACGCTTTTATCAAATTCCCGCAGGCACATTGGTCGCTGCACAAATCTTCGGTCTGCCCAGTTCCGGTGAAGCCTGCGGTTCAAAAATCTTCGCCTTCCATATCCACGAAGGCACCTCCTGCGACGATGTCAACTTCGCCGATACATTGGGTCACTATAACCCAAAGGGCTGCGAGCATCCCTATCATGCCGGTGATATGCCGCCGCTGTTCGCCAACAACGGCTATGCCTTTTCCGTTTTTTTAACGGACCGCTTCTCCGTATCGGAAGTGCTGGGCAAAACCGTTGTAATCCATCGCAATCCGGACGATTTTACCTCTCAGCCTGCCGGCAATGCCGGCGAGAAGATCGCCTGCGGGCGTATTGAACGCCGCCCCTGCTACTAAAACAGCGTCACGCCGAACAGCAGAGTGAAGTGAGGCCAAAAAGTTAGACAAATATTTCTAACTTGAATTGTTCAAGCAGCCGAAAGGGCTTGCTGTCTGTGAAGAGCAGGCGGCAAGCCCTTCCGTTTTGCCTTTTTCCTGCGGCACCGTTTTCACCAACGGCCGGTAATACCGCCCGTTGACACAGTTATACTTATATGATATAAAATAGCTACACAGAGGTGGTTTGTATTGAAAATTCTTCGTTTTACTTCCGTGCGCCTGTTTTTATCGGCGGAAAGTGCTCTGTATATATGGTTCCTGCTGGCAGACCTGTTTGGCGCAGACAGCAAGTATGTGAAATATACGGCCATCGTCCTGTGTTTTCTCTTCGCCCTCTACCTCGCACTGCGGGGCGGTGATCGGCTGATGGCGGCGGCCCTCGGGTTGACCGTGGCGGCGGACACTTTTTTGCTGCTGTTGGAGGATCTGTATGGGTTGGGCGTTGCGCTGTTTTTGTTGGTGCAAATCCTCTATCTTTTCAGGATCCGGAGAGATACCGGGCGTCAAACGCGCCTATACCTGCGTTTGGCGCTGCTGTCTGCGGTGCTGTGTCTGGAATATCTTCTGGCTTTACTCACGCCGCTGCATATTTTGGCGGCTGTTTACTTCTCTGCCTTTATCGGCAATGTGATCGAGTGCCCACGGGGCGGTCTGTTCTTTTGGGGGCTGCTGCTCTTCCTGTGCTGCGACATTTGTGTGGGCATCAGCAATGCACCGGCGCTCTTTCCCGTCCGGTGGGAGCGCTTTGCCCACATCGGTATGTGGCTGTTCTATCTGCCGGGGCAGGTATTATTGGTACTGTCCGGCATTACGGTTTCTTTTAAGGAAAGGAGTACGGTATGAGGAAACTGCTGTCCGTTCTGACAATTCCCTTCTCGGCGCTGGCGATACTGAGCGGCGCGATCGGCATTCCGCTGCTGCTGATGAAGCCGTTTTTCTCCCTGCATATCCGCCCGCTGCAGCTTTGCAGCCAAAGCGGTTTGACAGGCAGCGAAATCAAAGCGGCTTTTTCGGACGTGATGGACTACTGCCTTGGTTTGCAAAGTGAGTTTTCCGCAGGGATACTCCCCTTTTCCCCTGACGGCGCTTCCCATTTTGCCGATGTAAGGCGGCTGTTTCTGCTGGATTTCCAGGTTTTCTTCCTGTCTCTGGCCGCGCTTGTTTTGATTGCCGTATTCTGCCGCAGCAGAAAATGGCGCCTGTGCCGTATCGGCGGGCACAGCGGCGCTTTTTGGGGATGTGTGGGGTTATTGAGTCTTTTTCTCGTAATCGGCGTACTGGTGGCATTGGATTTTAACCGGGCCTTTGTTATATTCCACAGCATCTTTTTCCCCGGAAAATCCAACTGGCTTTTTTATCCCGACACCGACCCGGTGATCCTCATCATGCCGGCGGTATTCTTTCGTAACTGTGCCGTTTTTATCGCACTGACGCTGCTTGTCATCTGCGCAGCGGTCATTCTATGGGATAGGCGGCGGCATCGACTGCAAAAAAAGGAACGGTAAAACCGTTCCTTTTTCTCATTCTTTACAATGGCTGCACTTACTCCGGCAGCCGGCGCAATGGCCATGACAGCCTTTGCCCTTATGACGGACCATGTAACGCACCGCCGCGACAACGGCTGTCAGCACGATCAAAATGAGCAAAACATCCAAAAGCGTCATAGCAACATTCCTCCGATCCGGTAGACTGCAAAGGCGGCAATCCATGCCACGCCGCACTGCATCAGCACCACGAAAAAGGCATCCAGCGCACTGCCCAGTTCACGGCGAATGGCCGCTACGGCCGCCACGCAGGGCGTATAAAGCAGCGTAAAGACCAGGAAGCTGAGCGCCGTGAGCGGCGTAAAGAATGCGCCCAGTGCGCTGCCGAGAGAGGCAACACTGGTGCCCAGCAGCACCGACATGGTGGACACCACCGCCTCCTTGGCCGTAAAGCCGGAGATCAGCGCCGTGGCCATGCGCCAATCACCGAAGCCCAGCGGACGGAAGAAGACGGCGAGCCACCGGCCCACCAGCGCCAGCAGGCTGTCGGCACTGTCGGTGACCACATTCAATCGCGTGTCAAAGGTCTGCAGGAACCAGATGATGATGGTGGCCACAAAAATGACCGTAAAGGCGCGTTCTAAAAAGTCCCGTGCCTTTTCCCACAGCAGCAGTCCCACACTCTTGGCAGAGGGCATACGGTAATTGGGCAGCTCCATAACAAAGGGCACCGGCTGGCCGCGGAACGCCGTATGCTTGAGCACCAATGCCACGAGAATGCCCATGACGATACCCGTCACATACAGCCCGATCATCACAAGGGCGCTGTATCGAGGGAAAAAGGCGGCGGAAAAGACCGCATAGATGGGAATCTTCGCAGAGCAGCTCATGTAAGGTGTGAGCAAAATGGTCATCTTCCGATCACGGTCAGAGGATACGGTACGGGTGGCCATAATGGCAGGCACCGAGCAGCCGAAGCCGATCAGCATGGGCACAAAGCTGCGGCCGGACAACCCCACCTTACGCAGCAGCTTGTCCATAACAAACGCCACACGGGCCATGTACCCGGTATCCTCCAAAATGGAGAGGAAGAAAAACAGCGTCACAATAATGGGCAGGAACGACAGCACACTGCCCACCCCGGCAAAGATGCCGTCAATCATCAGGCTATGTACCACAGGGTTGATACCGTAAAGTGTCAAACCGTGATCCACCACGCCGGTCAGGGCATCGATGCCCATGCTCAGATAATCCGACAGTGCCGCACCGATCACATGGAAGGTCAGATAGAAAATGAGGAACATAACCGCCAGGAACACCGGAATCGCCGTATATTTGCCGGTGAGCACCTTATCCATCTGCATGGAACGGCGATGCTCCTTGCTCTCATGGCACTTGACCACAGACGCCGCCACAACCCCCTCAATGAAGGTATAGCGCATATCGGCCAGAGAGGCATTGCGGTCCAGGCCGTTTTCCGCCTCCATCTGCACGATACAATGCTCCAGCAGCTCCTTTTCGTTCTGGTCAAGGCCCATTTCATCGGCAAAGCCCTCCTCGCCTTCAATGAGCTTTGTGGCACAGAAACGGGCGGGAATGCCCAGGCGGTCGGCATGGTCTTCAATGATATGTACCACCGCGTGAATACAGCGGTGCACCGCCGAGTTGCCGGCGCAGAAGTCGTAGACCTTCGGCTGCACCTTTTGCCGCGCCGTCTGCACGGCCTGGTCAATGAGCTCCGACACGCCCTCACCCTTGGCGGCCGTGATCGGCACAACGGGGATGCCCAGCATACCCGAGAGCTTTTTCACATCGATCGTGCCGCCATTGGCATGAACCTCGTCCATCATATTCAGCGCCAGCACCATGGGCACGCGCAGTTCCAGCAATTGCAGCGTTAAATAGAGGTTGCGCTCAATATTGGTGGCATCCACAATATTGATGATGCCGTCCGGCTTCTCATTGATGATAAAATCCCGGGATACGATCTCCTCCTGGGTGTAAGGACGCAGCGAGTAGATGCCCGGCAGGTCCACCACGGAGCAGTTCTTATACGCCTTGATCTGACCCATCTTCTGGTCCACCGTCACGCCGGGGAAATTGCCCACATGCTGGTTCGAGCCGGTCAGGGCGTTAAAAAGCGTGGTCTTGCCGCAATTCTGGTTGCCTACCAATGCAAAAATCATGCCTTGGCCACCTCCTCAATCTCGATTTTTTTCGCATCGTCCACACGCAGCGTCAGTTCATAGCCGCGCACGCGGATCTCAATAGGGTCCCCCATCGGCGCTACCTTTTGCAGCGTCACCCATGTACGGGGAATCAATCCCATGTCCAGCAAACGGCAGCGCAGCGCACCCTCGCCGCCTACCGTCTTAATAACAGCCGTGCTGCCGACTTTTAATTCATTCAGTGTCATATTGTGCCTCCCATCGGGTTTGTATTTTTCTTTGGTCACATATTAGCATAGGCTAACCGTAAAGTCAATAGTAAAGTTATCATTTGCTAACTTGATTTTTTTCAATGGGTATGGTATGCTTGCCATATATGTTAATCAGGAGGTGTATATCATGCATCTGCAGGAATCCGGCGAAATGTATCTGGAGACGATCTATGTGTTATCCAGAACATCCAACACGGTGCGCTCCATTGATGTGGGCGAGTACATGGGATACTCCAAGCCCAGTGTCAGCCGTGCCATGGGCCTGCTGAAAAGCGGCGGCTATGTCACAATGGACGAAGGCGGCTTCTTAACGCTGACGGAGGCCGGCCTTGCGGTGGCGGAAAAAATCTATGAGCGCCATACATTTCTGACCGAATTTTTGATGCGCCTGGGTGTGGACGAGGAAACCGCCGCAGAGGATGCCTGCCGCATTGAGCATGTGATCAGCGACACCTCTTTTGCCGCATTGAAGCAATTTGCGCAAAAATAAAACATCTCAGGCATCGTCTTTTACGGACGATGCCTGTCTTTTTTTCGATTTTTCTTATTTTTGTGATTTTTCTTCTTGCTTTTCGCTTTATAGCGTTATATAATACATGACATATTTTTTACAGAAAGAGGTGCTTACGCATGAGCAAAGTCTACATTCCCGAAGGCTACAAAACGCCGCTCTCCATTTACGAGATGCAGCGGGCCATTGAATTTATCAAAAGCAATTTTCAGGTGAATCTGAGCAATGCGCTGAATCTGCGCCGCGTGTCCGCTCCCCTGTTTGTTGATGAAAATTCCGGTTTGAACGACAACCTCAACGGCGTGGAGCGCCCTGTTGCTTTTGACATCCCCGATGTGGGCGCCAACGGTCAGGTGGTACATTCCCTGGCTAAGTGGAAGCGTCTGGCGCTCAAGCGCTATGAGTTCAATGTGGGCAAGGGTCTGTTCACTGATATGAACGCCATTCGCCGCGACGAGGCTGTGGACAACCTGCACTCCATCTATGTGGACCAGTGGGACTGGGAAAAGGTCATCGAGCGGGAAGACCGCAACGAGAGCTATCTGCGTCAGGTGGTGCGCGCCATCGTAGGCGCCATCTGCGAAACCAACGATGCGCTGCAGATTGCCTTCCCCAGCCTGCACACAAAGCTATGCCGCGATGTGTACTTCGTTTCCACCCAGGAGCTGGAGGACCGGTATCCCGATCTGACCGCCAAAGAGCGCGAGGATCTGGTCTGCAAAGAGCACAAGACCGTGTTTTTGATGCAGATCGGCGGTGATCTGAAGCGGTCCGGCAAGCCCCACGACGGCCGTGCGCCCGACTACGACGACTGGCAGCTCAACGGCGACATCCTGTTCTGGGATGACGTTCTGGGCCGCGCTCTTGAGATCTCCTCCATGGGGATTCGCGTGGATGAGGCTGCCATGGATCGCCAGTTGGCCATTCGCGGCTGCGACGATCGCCGGGAACTGCCCTTCCACAAGATGCTGCTCAACGGCGAACTGCCCCTGACCATCGGCGGCGGTATCGGTCAGTCCCGTCTGTGCATGCTCATGATCGGCACCTGCCATATCGGTGAAGTGCAGGCCAGCCTGTGGGATGCCGACACCTGCGAGCAGTGCGAAAAGGCCGGCATTATGCTGCTGTAAAATTTTTGTTTTATACAATTCCATAAAAAAGAACCGTTCCTTCCGGAACGGTTCTTTTTTTCGTTAATCACAAATATCAACCGAAACCTTAACGCCTTTGCGCTGGGCATAGGAGCGCACCACGGTGCGGATCTCCTTGGCAATACGGCCCTGACGGCCGATCACCTTACCCATATCTTCGGGTGCCACACGCAGCTCCAGCGTCAGCTCATCGCCGTTTTCCACCTCAGTCACAGTAACCTGATCCGGGTGTTCCACAAGGCTTCTGGCAATGTAGAGCAGCAAATCCTTCATGGTTTTGCCCCCGAATTACAGTACGTCGACCTTCTTCAGCAGAGCACGAACGGTTTCAGTGGGCTGTGCACCGGTCTTGATCCACTCCTTGGCGCGCTCAGCGTCAATCTTGATCTCAGCAGGAGATACACAGGGGTTGTAGGAACCGATCTCCTCGATGAAACGGCCGTCACGGGGATAGCGGGAATCAGCGACGACCACGCGATAGTAAGGAGCCTTCTTAGCGCCCATTCTTCTCAGACGAATCTTAACCATAGTTTGTTTCCTCCAATAATATAAATTGATGATTTTTTATTTCATAAATGCTTCAGCACTTATAGACTTCATTCAGCGCAGGCGCTTTTTCCGGCCGAAGCCGTGCATCCTGCCGCCCATGCCGGGCATACCGCCCATGCCGGGGATGCCGTGGAACTTGCCCTTGCTCATGGACTTGGTGATCTGCTGGAGCATCTCAAAGGACTTGAGCAGGCGGTTGACATCCACCACCTCCAAGCCGCAGCCTGCCGCAATACGGCGCTTACGGCTGGCGTTGAGGATCTGGGGATTCACACGCTCCAGCGGGGTCATAGACCGAATGATGGCTTTGGTGTGGGCCATCTGCTTTTCATCGATCTGACTCATGTCAAAATTCTTGCCCATATTGCCGGGCAGCATACCGAAGAGCTGACTCAGATCGCCCATGTTCTGCAGCTGCTCCATCTGATCGAGATAGTCGGTCAGGGTCAGCTTATTCTTGCGGAGCTTTTCCTCCAGCTTTCTGGCCTGCTTCTCATCATACTGCTGCTCGGCCTTTTCAATAAAGGTGAGCATATCGCCCATGCCGAGAATACGGGAGGCCATACGGTCGGGGTGGAACAGCTCGATCATGTCCAGCTTTTCACCGGTACCCACAAACTTGATGGGCTTGCCGGTGGTGGCCTTAATGGAGAGTGCCGCACCGCCGCGGGCATCACCGTCGAGCTTGGTGAGCAGTACGCCATCAATGCCCAGCGCCTCGTCAAAGGCAGACGCCGCATTGACGGCATCCTGACCGGTCATGGCATCGACCACCAGCAAAATCTCATGGGGCTGCACCGCTGCCTTGATGGCCTTCAGCTCGTCCATCAGCGCCTCGTCCACATGCAGGCGGCCTGCGGTGTCCAAGAACACCATATCGTGGCCGTGGTCACGGGCATATTTCAAGGCTTCCTCGGCAATATGTACCGGCTTGTCCTGTCCCATCTCAAAAACAGGGATGTCCAACTGCTTGCCGACCACCTGCAGCTGCGTGATCGCGGCGGGACGGTACACGTCGCAGGCGACCAGGAGCGGGCGTTTGCCGAACTGGCGGCGCATCAGGCCGGCCAATTTCGCGCCGTTGGTGGTTTTACCGGCACCCTGCAGACCCACCATCATCACAATCGTGGGGCCCTTATTGGCTATCGTCAGCTTGGCATTGGTGCCGCCCATCAGGTTCGTCATCTCTTCGTTGACGATCTTGATGATCTGCTGGGCGGGGGTCAGGCTGTCCAGCACGTCGGCACCGATACAGCGCTCGGTCACCTTGGCAATAAATTCCTTGACGACCTTATAGCTGACATCGGCCTCCAGCAGCGCCAGGCGCACCTCGCGCAGTCCTTCGCGGACATCGTTCTCCGACAGGCGGCCCTTGCCGCGCAGGCGCTTGAATGCGGCATTCAGTTTTTCAGAAAGTCCCTCAAATGCCATAGGTTTACTCCTTTAACGATGCGGCATTGTCTGCAATCAGCGCGGCCAGCTCCCCTATACGGGGATTATCATACCGGCGGCAGTTAATGGTACGGATCTCGGCGGCCGCTTCCTCGATGGCGGTAAGCTTATCACGCATCTGCATAAAACGCTTGAGAAGGCCCGTCTTGTCCTCCAGCTCCGTCATGATCGTCTCGGCACGCACGATCACATCACGCACACCCTGGCGGGAGATCCCGTAGTTTTCAGCAATCTCCGCCAACGACAGATCCTCGTTATAGTACAGGTCGTAGAACTCCTTCTGCCGCTCGGTGAGGATCTCACCGTAAAAATCGAACAGCATGGTCATGCGAAAGGTCTGGTTTTTCACGGAATTTCCTCCTTCTGTAAAGTTATATTCCTTTACAACAAGGTATATCATACACGATGTTCCCGGAAAAGTCAAGGCGAATATGGGCGGTTGGACGAAAAATTTTTCAAAAAAACAGTGCGGAATCTTCCCTTCCGCACTGTTTGAGCTTATTCCTGTTCTTCCGCCAATTCCCGCTTGGCTTCCGCCAGCACCTTACGGTCGTGCTTGGTGGTCAGTTGTCTTTCGTCGAACCGGGCAAACAGGTCCGGACGGCGTGTCATGGTGCGTTTGTAGCTCTCTTTCCTGCGCCAGTCCGCCACATTGCCGTGGTGGCCGCTGAGCAGTACGGCAGGCACCCTGCGCCCATGCCATTCCTCGGGGCGGGAATACTGGGGATATTCCAAAAGGCCGTCCCAATGGCTCTCCTCCGTATAGCAGCTCTCCTCCGGCAGTACGCCCGGCACCATACGGCACAGGCAATCCGCCAGCGCCATAGCGGGAATCTCACCGCCGGTCAGGACAAAGTCGCCCATGGAGATCTCCTCATCCACGCACTCCTCAATGAAGCGCTCATCAACGCCCTCATAGTGGCCGCAGACCAGAATCAAACGGTCGTAATTCGCTTTCAGCTCCTTGGCAAGCTGCTGATCGAACACCCTGCCGCAGGGGGACAGATAGATGGTATGCACCCGCTCCCCCGCCTCATCGCAGATATGCTGCCAGCAGCGGTACAGCGGATCGGCCTGCATCACCGCACCGCGGCCGCCGCCGTAGGGGTAATCGTCCACCTGCATCTGCTTATTGGTGGTGTAGTCGCGGATCTGGTGGGTGGCGATGGTCACAATGCCTTTTGCCTGCGCCCGGCCGATAATGGACTGGCCCATCATCGCCTCGATGGCATCGGGAAACAGTGTCATGATGTCAATTCTCATCGCTTGCCAATCCTTTCATCATATGAACGCGCATGGTGCCGCCGTCCATATCCACGGATTCGATAAACACGCCCTGCACCGCAGGAATCAGATATTCCCTGCCGCCGCCCTTGACCTCATAGATCTTGTGGGCCGGATAGTGCAGCACGCGCTTGATCTGGCCCACCTCTGCGCCGCTTTCGCTGTCCAGCACGGTCAGGCCCTCCAGCTCCATGTCAAAATACGCGTCCTCAGGCATATCCGCATCGTCGCGCAGGATGGAGACCTCCTTGCCCTTCAGTGCAAGCGCCGCATCCATATCCTCCACACCGGGCAGGGTCAGCAGTACCGTGGATTTATGGACACGGGCATTTTTTACGGGCGTAGCTTTGCCGTCAATATATATGGTATCAAATTCCGCCAGAAACGCCGGATCAAAGCCCATGGCAGGGTTCAGCTTCACCTCACCGCGGATGCCGTGGGCATTGACGATCCGGCCCACGGGAATATACATAGCGCGCATAAATGCTCTCCTTCACACATAAATATTGCATTTAGTATATCATATCCAACACGCTTTTTTCAACCGTCTTTACCGCGGGCTATATTTTGTTTCCAATCGTAACTTCTGTAACTTTTGCAGCACAACATATAGCATCATCTTCCATATTATTGTCATATTTTGCCCCATAAGTGGGCACGGCAGTTCCTGCAAATGCCAAAAACTTGACAAAAGTGGGTAATGGTGATATACTTCATGCAACTTTTCAAATTGTTACAAAAGTTACAATTTGGTACATTCCTTGACGAAAAAAAGCGCCGCCAAGCGGCTGCTATGTGAGGTACTATGAAACGATTATTGGAAAAAATAGATGAACGGATTATGCAGCGCCTGAAAATCTTTCTGCCGCTGCTGGGTCTGGGCATTGTGCTTGCCCTCTGTCTGAGCGATATCGAGCAGCGTGAATACAACTATCTGCTGCTCAGCGACGCGGCTACGCAGTCGATTTGCGGCCGACCCACCGCCGATATGTCATTGGACGGTCTGCAGGTCAAGGTGGACGATCATGCCGCCGACGCGCAGTTGCTGCTGGACGCCGAGCAGGAGGTCAGCATCAAGTGGAACGGACAAACCTATTCCGCTGAAACCCGGCACGAAACCGTGGACAACTTGTTAAGGCGCTTGAAAATCAAGCCGGCCGAAGAGGAAATGGTGATCCTTGATACCAACGGCGGCATTTCCATCTATATTGATGACGAAGTGCAGCTTGAGCGCAAGGAAACCGTGAAAACCGCCTACACTACCGAGCGCATAAGCAATCCGATGCTGAAAAAGGGCACAGAGCGGGTCAAGCAGGAGGGCGCGGAGGGTACGGTGGTCAAGACATATCTTGAAACCTATCAATTGGGCAAGGTAGTCAGCTCGGAGCTGATCGGGGAAACGCCCGACAACTCCGTGACGGAGATCATCGAATACGGCACGCTGGTCAACTCCGTGGACCGGGATGACTATATTGTATCCGTACACCCCAATGATGACGGCAGCGGCGGTTATCTGACCTTCGCCTCCGGCGAAACCATGGTCTATGACTTTGTCACCACCTGCAATACCACCGCCTATTCCGGCGGCTGGGCCACCGCCAGCGGTTATCCCGTGGGCGTAGGCAATATCGCCGTGGACCCCACCGTGTTCCCCTACGGTACACGCATGTTCGTGCAGACGGTGGACGGCAGTTGGGTTTACGGCATGGCTGTGGCCCGTGACACCGGCACCAGTATCAAAGGCTATAAGCTGGATTTGTGGTTCACCTCTTACGATGAGGCCTGCGCCTTCGGTCGGCGGGACTGCACGGTGTATGTATTGAGCTGACGGCAAAGAACGCTGACACATATAAGGCGATGTCCGTAACACAGTATTGAGTACACCCGAAGAAGCCTAAACTTCTTCGGGTGTTTTCCTGTGCAGATAGCGGACTTTACCATATTTTACCGATATGCTTTATTCAGTAAAAGAATGAGACAAATAAGAGTCTTTCGAACACCAATCCATATTTTTTCAAAAAAAGCTATTGACTCTCACGCTCCGTCATAGTGTACACTCCGTTTTGTGAGGTGATAAAAAATGAAAATGCAGATTAAGGAATTTGCCGAATTAACGGGGGTAAGTGTGCGCACACTTCATTATTACGATGAAATAGGATTGTTGACGCCAGCCTTTGTTGACAGGTCTACGGGCTATCGTTTTTACGACAACAATTCTCTCCTTCGTATGCAAGAGATTCTCTTCTACCGTGAACTTGACTTCTCCTTAAAAAGCATCGGAGAAATTTTATCATCCCCCAATTATGACACAAGAAAGTCACTGGAAGAGCAAAAGAGCCTGCTCATACTGAAAAAAGAACGGTTAGAGCGGTTAATTTCTGCCATTGACGATGCCATGAAAGGAGAAAATGTTATGAGAGCATTTGATAACAGCGAATTTGAAAAGCATAAGGCGGAAGCTAAAGAAAAATGGGGCAACACCGACGCATACAAGCAACACGCAGAAAGGACCAAGAATTACTCCGGGCAGAAGTGGAATGACCTTGCCGGGGAAATGGAACACATCATGGCAGAGTTTGCGGTGTGCATGAGAAACGGAGAAACGCCTGATTCCACCGAAGCACAGAGCCTTGTGAAAATGCTGCAGAGCCATATCACCGAGAATTACTATCTTTGTACAAACGAAATTTTATCAGGTCTCGGCCAAATGTATGTTGCAGATGAACGCTTCAAGCATAACATTGATAAACACGCTGATGGTACTGCAGCGTTTATCTGTGATGCAATTAAAGTCTATTGCAGCAAATAAGTTCAAATTTGTCGGGATGCTGCGTCACGACCTTTCGTCAAGGTGGCTGCATCCCCTTGCGCCACGAAAGCGGCGATTTCCTGTGGACTTGCCGCGACCAAACGGTTTTGGCAAACCGTTCTCCGCCGACAAGTTTTCATATCATACAGAAAATAATCCGACCTATGGTCGCACATAGGTCGGATTCCCTGTTTTACGGACACCGCCCTATGTGCCAGCGTTCTTTTTCTTTACCCCTGCAGGGGGCAGTTTTGAAGCAAGGCCATGGCAGCGGCATGATACGCCGCGCAGCTTTGCGCCTTGCGGATCTTCTTCAGATAAGGCTCTGTTTGGTCGAATGACAGCGCGTAGTAATTCCAAAATTCGCGCATCCGGTGCAGCACCGGCCCATCACCGCTCAGGCGCGCGCAGTAGGCTTCGTACAACTGCTCGTGGAACAGCGTCAGCTCCTCCCTTGAGGCTCTTTGACCGCCGCGCAATTGCCGCAGCAGCGACGGATCGGCAATCAGCCCCCTGCCGAACATCAGCGTGTCTATATCGCCAAACGATTGGCAAAACTGCGCCGCATCCTCCATGGTATGCAAATCACCGTTATAGACCAGCGGCAGTGTCGTATGGTCCCGGGCATAGGCAAAGGCCTCCCTATGCACCGCACCGCGGTAGAACGCCTTTTGCACACGGGGATGGACGATCAGTTCCGAGAGCGGATATTGATTGTAAATCGCCAGCAGACGTTCCCATTCGGCGGGGTCGCTCTTGCCGATGCGTGTTTTCACCGACAGGCGCATATCCCCGGGCAGGCCGCTGAAAATCTCGCCCAAACAGCGGTCCAGTTCATCAGGGTAGGCCAAAAATCCCGCGCCCTTCCGCTTGGCCGTCACCGTACCGGAGGGGCAGCCTAAATTGAAGTTGACCTCGCGGTATCCCATGTCATACAGCGCCCTTGCCGCCCAGAGGAAGTGGTCCGCCCGATTGCATAAAAGCTGCGGCACCACCGGCATGCCCTCGTTATGCCGCAGCTCATCCAGTTCCTTCGTCTGGAACGACAGATTGCTGTTGGGAGACAGAAACGGCGTGAAATACTTGTCCGCACCGCCGAACAGCTCATATTGGAGCCGGCGCCACAGATAGGTGGTCAGACCCTCTATCGGCGCGGCATACAGTTTTAAGTCAGTCATGAAATTCTCCTTGCAAACACATTTCCAGCGTCACACCCGGCACATACGCATACGCCCCTGCATCCAGATGCGGCAAGAACGTCGGCAACAGTGACGGACGGGCCACCAACGCCGCCTTTTCCTCACGGCTCATGCGTTTTTTGATGGCATACTCCAAACGCGCGGCCGCCGTTTTCTCCTCCGTGCGCCACAGGGCGCAGAGCGAGACAATGGGGTGAGAGCGTGTATACTTGGCGCCTTTTTTGGCGTGATGGCACTGCATACGGCGGCAGACATCCGGCGTGATGCCTGTGTAATAGGAGCCGTCCGTACACTGCACCATGTAAATATAATACATCCGCTCACCTCCCGTTTTTTACAGTTTACACGAATTTCCTTGCAATTACAACCGCGTTATGGTAGAGTTGAGCCTTGGAAAGCGAGGAAGCGATATGACTTTATTTGAATACTATCTGCAATATATGACCGAGGTGTTCGAGGGCAAGCGGCAGGCGCCCGAGGGCATCACCCTGACCGCCGGTGACGAGGGTGAGCGCATGAAGCAGCTCGGTGAGCAACTGGGCGCTATGGGCATGGCGGAATTTGTACGCCGCTGCGCCGCCCAAGACGGCACACAGCTTCCGGAAGCGCTGTTTGAGGGCGATGTGAATGCCAGTGCGATGGAATTTTTTGCTAAAAATGCAGAAAGCCAGGCGCAGCCTGCGGAGGAAACGCAGCAGGTACAACCCGATCCCGACAAGGGCAAACACGCCTTTGAGGTATTTCTGGACTGCATTGAAATGGACGACGGCTTGGTACAGTACCTTATCGAGGTGCTGAAAACCAAGAACTGGAAGGAATTTTTTAAGCTGAGCCAAATTACCACCAAAATGGATCTGGACCCGGAGGAATTTCTCTTCTGGCTGGGCAACAAGGAGCTGTACGGCAGCGAGGAAGAACAGGCTTGCGTGGCCATCATGGACGGCTGTATGGAGCGGCTGCGGCAGGAAAAGCGTTTGGATGTACTGGCCGCACTGCTCTCCGGCGATCAGAAAACCTTTGAGCTGTTCCGCTGCGAGGCGCCGGAGCTGGTGCACTTGCCCGACGCTACCTTCGATTGGTTCTGCCGCAACTACCTGGACCGTGACTACCCTATCCGCGTACTCATGAAATGCAACGGTGTGGTCTTTCCCACCGCGAAGGCATAAAAAGGCACAAAAAACAAGAGCAGCGAAAGCTGCTCTTGTTTTTTGCGGTTGAATCAGTTCCAGAAATCGGTTTTGTCCTTCAGGCCAATGTCAGCAGCCTTAAATTCAGGATCCTTACCGGCCTTGCGCTGCTCGGTGTAGTCCTTCAGCGCAGCCAGCGCAGGCTTGCTGAGGAGGATGATGACGGGGATATTGATAATGACCATCAAAGCCTGCATCATATCGGCGGTATCCCAAGCCAGGCCCATGGTAATCACGGCACCCAGCAGGACGATAGCAGCAGCAACCAGGCGGAAGACGGTGATAAATGCCTTGCTGGGAGAGCGCTTCATGATGTACTTCAGGCAGCCTTCACAGTAATAGTAGTTACCGATCAAGGTGGTGAAGGCGAACAGGCACATGGAAACGGCAATGAAAATAGGGCCAAAGCCGCCGAAGCTGGCGGACAGAGACGCCTGAACATAGGCAGCGCCGGCAGCTTCCTCGGTGGGAGCCACACCGGACAGCAGGCACATGAACGCAGTAGCGGAGCAGATCAGCAGGGTGTCAATGAACACGGACAGCATCTGCACCAAGCCCTGCTTCACAGGATGGGACACATCAGCGGTAGCAGCGGCGTTGGGAGCGGAACCCATACCTGCCTCGTTGGAGTACAGGCCGCGCTTGATGCCGTACATCAGGCAGCTTCCGGAGAAGCCGCCGAAGATGGCCTTGAAGTCAAAAGCATTGACGAAGATACCCTTGATCATAGCGGGGATGGCGGGGATGTGCATAAAAATGACGATCAGGGAAACCAGGATGTAGATGATGCCCATAATGGGAACCAGCACGCCGGTGACCTTGGTCAGGCGCTTGGCGCCGCCCATAACGCAAACGGCAAACAGGACAGCCAGGATAGCACCGATGATCCAGGGCGTGGAAGTCTTGTTGTAGAAGCTGAAGCCTGCAAAAGCGGACTGCAGGTTGTAGGAAGCCAGCGCATTGTAGCCCACGGCATAGGTCAGAATGATAATCACGGCGAAAATCACGCCCAGCCAGCGCTGATGCAGCGCAGTTTCCATGTAATAGGAGGGGCCGCCGTAGCTGGAGCCGTCCTTATCGCGCTTTTTATAGATCTGAGCCAGCGTAGACTCGATAAAAGCAGAAGCACCGCCAATCAGAGCGATCAGCCACATCCAGAACACACTGCCCATACCGCCCAGACAGATGGCAGTGGACACACCGATGATGTTGCCGGTACCCACGCGGGAGGCAGTGGACACCATCAGGGCGCCGAAGGAGGAAACGGAATTTTCACCCTTGGGCTTTTCACTCACCACACGGATGGATTCGCCAAACAGACGGAACTGCACAGCCTTGGAGCGAATGGTGAAATACAGGCCGCCGCAAATCAGGAATACGATAACAAACGGAATGGGCAGCTTCTCAGGGCCGCTGTAGAGGAAATTGCTGATCGCGTTAACAACGCAATCCATTTTCTCAATCATGATTTTTTCTCTCTTTTCCTTTCAGATTCTTCGCGAATAGGTATTCGCAGATATTTTAATTATACTGCATTTCGTGAAAAAAGCAACACTCGACTTTTTACAGGGTATCTTGGACTTTTTCCGACTTGTACTTGCAAATTACAAAATATGTGTTATACTGTCGTCTGTCATACAAATATGAAAAATATGATTACATTGCGAGGTGAACACATGGCTGGCGGAAAACATATTCTGGGCAAGCCCAAGGGCCACCATATATTCGGCACGGCCAAGGTGGGTGACCGCGGTCAGATCGTCATTCCCAAGGAGGCGAGGTGCTTTTACGACATTCAGCCGGGCGACACGCTGCTGATTTTAGGCGACAGCGAAAGCGGCCTGATTGTCACCAAGCCGGAAGTGCTGGAGCAAGTGGCGCAGCAGATTTTAGGTAATGTGAAAAAGGAGAGTACAGAGCTATGAACTCACATGATATATACGCACAATTGGGGATCTCCCCTGCCGTACTGAATTTCGGCGAAAAGATTCTGGGCGAAATTCGCGGACAATTTGAGCGCATTGAAGCGATCGCCGAATACAACCAGGCGAAGGTGATCGGCGCCATGCAGAAAAACCGCGTCAATGCCACCCATTTCAACATGTCTACCGGTTACGGCTATGATGACGACGGGCGGGACAACCTGGAGCGTGTCTATGCCGACTGCTTCCACACCGAGGCGGCTCTGGTGCGGCCTCAGATCGCCTGCGGCACGGCGGCACTGGCGCTGGCGCTGGGCGCGAATCTCCTGCCCGGTGACGAGCTGCTCTCCCCTGTGGGCAGTCCGTACGACACCCTGGAGGAGGTCATCGGCATCCGGCCCTCCCCCTGCTCGCTGAAGGAGTACGGCGTGAGCTACGCACAGGTGGACCTGAAAGAGGACAACAGCTTCGACTATGAGGGTATTCGCAGGGCCATCAACGAAAAGACGAAGCTCATCACCATCCAGCGCAGCAAGGGCTACGCCACCCGCCCCTCCTTCTCGGTGGCGCAGATCGGCGAGCTGATTGCATTCTGCAAGCGGTGCAAGCCGGATGTGTTGTGCATGGTGGACAACTGCTACGGCGAGTTTGTGGAGGAGCTGGAGCCTTCCGACGTGGGCGCCGACATGGTCGTAGGCAGCCTTATCAAGAACTTGGGCGGCGGTCTGGCCCCTACCGGCGGCTACATCTGCGGCAAAAAGGCATGCATTGACCGCTGTGCCTTCCGTCTGAGCGCACCCGGTTTGGGCAGAGAAGTAGGCGCCAATCTGGGGCTTTTGACCTCATTCTATCAAGGTCTGTTTCTGTCCCCCACGGTGGTAGCCTCCGCCGTGAAGGGTGCCGTCTTTGCCGCAGCCGCCTATGAAAAGCTTGGCTTCCGCGTGGTGCCCGAGAGCCGCGAAGTGCGCCGCGACATCATTCAGGCGGTGGAATTGGGCAGCCGCGAGGGCATGATCGCCTTTTGCAAGGGCATCCAGTCCGCCGCACCGGTGGACAGCTATGTGACTCCTGAGCCGTGGGCCATGCCCGGCTATGACAGTGATGTGATCATGGCGGCAGGCGCCTTTGTGCAGGGCGCTTCCATCGAGCTGTCCGCCGACGGTCCCATCCGCGAGCCCTATGCCGTGTATTTCCAGGGCGGTCTGACCTGGTATCACGCCAAGCTGGGTATTCTCATGAGCCTGCAGAAGATGCTGGACGCAGGTTTGATCAATTTGTAAGGAGTATTGAAATATGTGGTTTTGGTTTTCCCTTATTGCGCTCATCTGCTGGAGCGGCAGTGATCTCTTCTCCAAGATCGGCTGTCAGGACGCAGACGACAAGTACAGCCATTTGAAAATGGTCATCGCCGTGGGTGTGGTCATGGGCCTGCACGCCGCGTATGAGATCTTTATCGGCGGCGTGGAGATCTCCTGGTCCGTCATTTGGACCTACCTGCCGGTATCCCTGCTCTACATCCTGTCCATGGCCATCGGCTACATCGGGCTGCGTTACATAGAGCTGTCCATCTCCTCGCCCATCTGCAATTCCTCCGGTGCTCTGGTCGCCATCATGTGCCTGATCTTCGGCGGTATCGGTGAGCTGGCCGGCGCGCAGTTGATTGCCACGGCGTTGGTCTGCATCGGCGTGATCGGTCTGGGCTTTGTGGAAGCTCACGAGGACGAGGAACTGCGCGCCGCCCGTCAAAAGGCGAGCAATCACCATTACGCCAAGTCGGCGCTGGCGCTGATCCTGCCCATTATCTACTGCTTGTTGGATGCACTGGGCACCTTTGCCGACAGCCGCGTGTTGGAAACGCTGGACGAGGACAGCGCCAACTGCGCCTACGAGCTGACCTTCCTGTTCGCCGCAGTGGTGTGCCTGGTCTATGTGCTGCTCATCAAGCGCGACCGCCTGATCCCCAAGCGCGAGGCACCCAAATACGCCGGTGCAATCTTCGAAACCGCCGGTCAGTTCGCCTACATCTATGCGCTGGCCGACACCGACCATGTGGCCCTGGCGGCGCCGATCATCTCCGCCTACTGCGTGGCCAGCGTGCTGTGGAGCCGCCTGTTTTTGAAGGAAAAGCTGTCGTGGAAGCATTATGCCATGATCGCCCTGGTGGTGGTGGGTATTGTGATTCTGGGCATATTCGATGCGTGACAACGCCTTGCATCTGTGATACAATAACCGCAAGAAAACGCAAAGGAGACAGGCCATGCATCCGCAATTTGAAGAATTGACGCCCCGGTGGTTTAAACGCGCCTATGTATACACCGGCAGTATCGGTGATTTTCGCTATCGCTTTGCCATCGACGAGGAGCACCGCCTCCTGCATACGGCGGTATACAGCGTGTACTGCTACGAGGCGGCCACCGATGTAAAGGAGCAGGACTTCTCCTGGGACGATGACGGTGTGGCGAAGCTGAAGCAATGGCTGCAGGAGGCATATGATGCGTTTTGCGCCAAACAGTAAAAGCGTTTCCGTCCGCGTTGAGCGGTCGTAAAACGGAAACCCCAAAAACGGCGAAAGCCCTGTGCTTGCAAGAAGATACGGCGTGACCTCGGTCACGCCGTTTTCGCTTTTATCCGCGCATTTGGTGGGATAAATCCCAAATCGCCGCGCTTGATGCGGATATGCCGCACTCGCTTAACGCCGGATTTGTCCGGCGACATCCGTGCCGGTGCAGGAGCAGATACGGCTGCCGGACAAAAAGCCATCTTTTTTGAGCGGTGTTGCCTTTTTTTGACCGTATGCTATAATAAAAGGTACAGATATGTTTTGTGTGCCGCATCGGCCATCAGAAAGGAATCAGATCATGACACCACACCGCAAACCGTTCACCAACTCCCGCGATCTCCGCGGGACCATTCGCCGCCAGCCCGCTGTTTTTACCGTATATCTGGTGCTGCGTCTTATCGTGGCCGCCATACTGGTCTCCTCGATTCTGCGCGGTGAGTATGAAAGCGCGTTCATCTGCCTTCTGGTACTGGTCCTGTTCATGCTGCCGTTCTTTATTCAGCAAAACTTCGGCATTGAGCTGCCCTCCGCATTGGAGATCATCATTTTGCTGTTTATCTTTGCCGCCGAAATTCTGGGCGAGCTGGAGTGCTATTTTATCACATATCCCCACTGGGATACCATTCTGCACACCACCACCGGCTTTCTCTGCGCCGCCACAGGCTTCGCCATGATCGACATTCTCAATCGCAACAGCCGCATCAAGTTTACGCTTTCTCCGGTCTATGTGGCGCTGGCGGCATTCTGCTTTTCCATGACTGTGGGCGTACTGTGGGAGTTCTTTGAGTTCGGCATGGACCGGCTGTTTTCTATGGATATGCAGAAAGACACCGTCATCGGCTCCGTCACTTCCGTCATGCTGGACCCCACAAACAGCAATACGCCCGTCACCATCGACGGCATTACCTCTGTGGCGGTCAACGGGCGGGAGCTGGGCGTCGGCGGCTATCTGGATATTGGGCTGTACGACACCATGGCCGACCTGTTCGTCAACTTCATCGGTGCCGCAATATTCAGCACCATCGGCTATTTCTACATCAAGCACCGGGGAAAAGGTAAGCTGGCCAAGGCGTTTATCCCCACCCTTGCAGACACCTGTGAGCAGACGGAGCCCGCTGTCCCTGACGAACAGGCGGCAGATGAGCAGAAACACGGTCCGTCCCCTCAATAGCGGGCATGTGACGGCCTTTTCAAATGACAGTAACACCCCCAAAGCCCTATGGCTTTGGGGGTGTTTGCAGGCATGATCCTGATAAACGGGACGTTTTATATCAATCCTTCCATGAGCCGGGGTTCATCAGCATCAGAATGGGCATGATCTCCAGTCTGCCCAGCAGCATCAGCAGTGACAGGACCGCTTTACTGAACAAAGACAGTCCGGCAAAATTCGCCATGGGGCCGAGCAGACCTAATCCGGGGCCTACATTGCTCAAACAGGTCAGCGCAGCCACAAACGACTCGGTAAAGCCCAGATTATCCCAGGACACGACCAGCGTACCGCTGAGCAGGATCAGCAGGTATGCCACCGTGTACGCCTGGGCAGAAGCTACAACATGTTCCTCCACCATCTGGCCGTCCACGGTAATCACGCTGACATGATTGGGATGGCTGATCCGCTGCAAGTCGCGGCGCAGACTCTTTACCAAAATCTGAATACGGGAAATCTTAAAGCCGCCCGCTGTGGAGCCGGCACAGCCGCCGGCAAACATCAGAATGACCAGTATGGTTTGGGAAAAAGCCGGCCAAAGCGCAAAATCCTTCGTGGCATAGCCCGTAGTGGTCATGATCGTGACCACCTGAAAGGCGGCACCGCCGACGGATTCCCCCAGAGGCAGACCCGACTGGATACAGAGGTTCAAAGAGATCAGCAGCGTCGCGGCCGCAATGACGGCCGTATAAAGGCGCAGCTCACTGTTGCGGAGCACATCCTTGATATGGCCGCGAATGATCCAGAAAACAAGGGAAAAATTGACACCTGCCAAAAATGTGAAAACAGTAATGATCCAAAGGATCGCAGGTGACGCGCTGTAGGCGGCAATACTGGTATTTTTAACGGAAAAGCCGCCTGTAGCGAGCGTGGTAAAGGCATGGTTGATGGCATCAAACCATCTCATACCCGCCAGACGCAGGGCAATGATCTCCAAAACCGTCAGGCCGGTATAAATACCATACAGTATTTTCGCCGTTTCTCCCACCTTGGGTACCAGCTTGCTCTTGATGGGTCCGGGGCTCTCGGCGCGCATCAGATACACGGCACCGGCGCCCAATTTCGGCATCAATGCCAGAAAAAGCACCAGGACGCCCATACCGCCCATCCACTGTGTCAGCGAGCGCCAGAACAGTACACTCCGCGGCAGGTGTTCAATTTCCGTCAAAATCGTCGAGCCGGTGGTGGTCAGACCGGAAATCGTTTCAAACACCGCATCGATATAGTTTGGTATCGCATCCGTAAAAATATAGGGCAGCGCGCCCAACAATCCCAGCACCAGCCATGCGGCAGCTACCGCAAGATACCCCTCACGGCGATGCATCCGGCGCCGTTTCAGCGGCACACGCAAGCTCAGCCATCCTGCAGCAGCGCAGATACACGCGCTGTACAAAAAGGCCGTCCAAGTTCCCTCGCCGTAATACAAGGCAACTGCTAAGGGAAAAAGCATAAAGCCGGCTTCCACCAGCATGATATAGCCCAAAATATTGGCAATCAAGCGAAAATTCATAACATATCTCCAACAAAAAAATAGCACTGACCCATCCGTCAGCGCAAAAAAGGCGCAGGGACACCGCTGCCCCTACCGTCTCTCCTTCTCGCGTTGACGGGATTAGCTGACGGGTTCGGGTGAAGAAGCTCCCCTACCGCTAAAGCAGATACACCCCAAAAAACGGTTCTCCCGCTGTTCATACAAAAACATTGAACGCTTTGTGCACAAATTATACTCCCATGTGTAATTTATGTCAAGCAAGCCGATTTTTGGTATGTTCCCCATGGCACGCATTGTATTTTAACGAAACATCTTCTTACCGGAATCGCTGCATTTTTATCAATTTAAAGCGAGGATGTGGGTTTTTGCTCGAAATCCGCCGTTTGACCGGGTTTATCCTTTAAAAAGTTATGCAAATTTTTTAACAAGTTTTTCTTGGTATTTTTGATAATTTTCTCTTTTTTTGATAACTTTTTCGAAAATATTGACTTTCTCAGAATTTGTGCTATTCTATGTTAAATTAAAATACCTTTACTGTTATCATTTCATAGTGAAAGGCAAAAAAGGAGTTGACCGACATTGAGCAGACTTGATATCAAAACGCCCAGCCGTGCACAGACTGTGGTGGATAATCTGTATCGTGACGTCGAGCGGCGCATTGCCGCCAGTCCCCCGGGTCTGTGTCCGGTGGATATGTCGCTGAGCTTTTTGCAGCTTTGCCATGCACAGACCTGCGGCAAATGCGTGCCCTGCCGTATCGGCCTGGGGCAGTTGACGAAGCTGATTTCCCAGGTACTTGACGGTACCGCCTCCATGGAGACCATTGACATCATCGAAAAAACCGCCCGCAGTATCGTCAACACCGCCGACTGTGCCATCGGCCGCGACGCTGCACGCCTGGTGGTGGACGGTCTGGAGGGCTTCCGCGACGACTACGAAGAGCATGTCCTGCATCACCGGTGCCTGGCAGGTCTGCAGAATGCGGTGCCCTGCGTGTCGCTTTGCCCCGCCGGTGTGGATATCCCCGGCTACATGGCGCTGGTGGGCGAAGGCCGCTGCGCCGACGCCGTGCGCCTGATCCGCAAGGACAATCCCTTCCCCACCGCCTGCGCTTACATCTGCGAGCACCCCTGTGAGGCGCGCTGCCGCCGCAATATGATCGATGACGCCATCAACATCCGCGGCTTGAAGCGCTACGCGGTGGACCATGCAGGAGATGTACCGCAGCCCGCCTGTGCCGAGAGCACCGGCAAGTCCGTCGCCATCGTGGGCGGCGGCCCCAGCGGCTTGAGCTGCGCCTACTATCTGGCATTGATGGGCCACAAGGTGACCATCTATGAAGAGTGTAAAAAGCTGGGCGGCATGCTGCGCTACGGTATTCCCAGCTACCGCTTCCCCCGTGAGAAGCTGGATGCGGAGATCGAATCCATTCTGTCCCTCGGCATTGAGACCCGCACCGGTGTGACCGTGGGCAAGGACATTTGGGTGGAGAAGCTGCAGCAGGACTACGACTGCGTATACATTGCCATCGGCGCCCATCAGGATAAGAAGGTCGGCATTCCCGGCGAGGACAGCCGCAATGTGATGTCTGCCGTGGCGCTGCTGCGTGCCATCGGCGACAACCATATGCCCAACTTCAAGGGCAAGCAGGTGGTGGTCATCGGCGGCGGCAATGTAGCCATGGACGTGACACGCAGCTCCATCCGACTGGGTGCCAAGAAGGTCACCTGTGTCTATCGCCGCCGCATGGAGGATATGACCGCGCTGCCCGACGAGATCACGGGCGCTCTGGCAGAAGGTGCAGAGCTGATGACGCTGGCTGCGCCCGTCCGTATCGAGAGCGACGAGGACGGCGTGGCGAAGGCATTGTGGGTACAGCCCCAGTTGATCGGCGAGGCGGACAAGTCCGGCCGTCCCCGTCCCAACAAGGCAAATCTGGACGAAGTGCGCGTACCTGCCGACATTGTCATTGTGGCCATCGGTCAGGGCATCGAGATACAGGGCTTTGAGCAGGCAGGCGTGCCCATCAAGCGCGGCACATTCGTGGCGGGCCTCAGCGGTCAGGTGTCCGATATGGACAACGTGTTCGCCGGCGGCGACTGCGTAACCGGCCCCGCTACCGCCATTCGTGCCATCGCCGCCGGCAAGGTGGCTGCGGCCAACATTGACGAGCATCTGGGCTTCCATCATGAAATCAATGTGGATGTGGAAATCCCCACGCCCAAGCTGAACAACCGTTCGCCCCACGGACGGATCAATACTACCGAACGCGAAGCCTGCGAGCGCAAGCACGATTTCGACGACATCGAGTGTGGCTTGACCGAAGAGGGCGCCTGCACGGAAGCTTCCCGCTGTCTGCGCTGCGATCACTTCGGCTTCGGAGTCTTCAGAGGAGGTCGAGTGGAAAAATGGTAACACTGACAATTGATAAGAAAACAGTGCGCGTGCCGGAGGGCACCACCATTCTGGAGGCGGCCCGCTCTGCCAAGCTGAATATCCCCACGCTGTGCTATCTGAAAGAGCTGAACGAGATCGGCGCCTGCCGTATCTGCATGGTGGAGGTGGAAGGTCACGAACGCCTGGTGCCGTCGTGCAACAATGTGGTGGCCGAGGGCATGGTGGTACATACCAATTCTCCCCGTGTGCGTGAGGCCCGCCGTGTCAACCTGCGATTGCTGCTCAGCCAGCACGATGTTTGCTGTACCAAGTGTACCCGCAGCGGCAACTGCAAGCTGCAGGAGCTGTGCAACGACTATAACCTGCTGGGCGATCACTACATAAAGGACCTGCGCAGCACGCCGGATGATTTTTCCAATCCCGTGGTTCGCGTGGAAAACCGCTGCATCAAATGTATGCGCTGCGTACAGGTTTGCGAAAAGGTGCAGGGCATGGGGATCTGGGATCTGATGGGTACCGGCTCCCACACCACCATCGGCGTTGCCAAGACCCGCACCTTGGGCGAGTCCGACTGCACCTTCTGCGGCCAGTGCATCACCCACTGCCCCGTAGGCGGCCTGCAGGAGCGCGATGATACCGGCAAGGTATTTGACGCACTGGCCGACCCCAAGAAAATCACCGTGGTGCAGGTGGCGCCTGCCGTGCGCAGCGCCTGGGCTGAGCACTTCCATCTGGACCCCAAGTTCGCCACGGCCCAGCGCATGGTGACCGCCCTGAAACAGATGGGCTTTGACTATGTGTTCGACACCAATTTCGCCGCCGACCTGACCATTATGGAGGAGGGCAGCGAGTTTGTCCGGCGCTTTACCCATCGCGGCAAGTACAAGTGGCCCATGTTCACAAGCTGCTGCCCCGGCTGGGTGCGCTTCATCAAGGGACAGTTCCCCGCCTATGTGGAGCAGTTGTCCACCGCCAAAAGCCCTCAGGCTATGTTCGGCGCCGTGGCAAAGAGCTACTTCGCCAAGAAGATCGGCGCGGATCCCCACGACATCTTTGTGGTGTCCGTTATGCCCTGCACGGCCAAAAAGGCAGAGGCGGCCCTGCCCAATCTGAACGATGCCTGCGGCGAGGCCGATGTGGACGTGGTGCTGACCACCCGCGAGATCGTGCGGATGTTCCGCGGCGAACAGATCAATCCCGCCGTCCTGGACGAAACGCCCTTTGACAGCCCTCTCGGCACAGGTACCGGCGCAGCCGTCATTTTCGGCGCCACCGGCGGCGTGATGGATGCGGCGCTGCGCAGCGCCTACTATCTCATTACCGGCGAGAATCCCGATCCCGACGCCTTTACCGCCGTGCGCGGTATGGACGGCTGGAAGGAAGCTGTCTTTTCCATTCCCGGCGCAGGGGATGTGCGCGTGGCCGTTGTCAGCGGTCTGGGCAACACCCGTAAGCTGATGAACGCACTGGACGAGGGTACGGTGGACTACGACTTCGTGGAGGTCATGGCCTGTCCCGGCGGCTGTGCCGGCGGCGGCGGTCAGCCCATTCACGACGGCGTGGAAATGGCCGAGTGCCGGGGCGATGTGCTGTGGAATCTGGATAAAAACGACAAGCTGCGTTTCTCCCACGAAAACGGCGATGTGCTGGCACTGTATCACGAGTATCTCAAGGAGCCTATGAGCGAGAGAGCGCATCATTTGCTGCACACCGACCATCACGGCTGGAAAATGCCGAACGAAAAGTAAATATCCCGTATCTCCTGCGGCAGCCTGTTTGCTGCCGCAGGAGATTTTTCTTGCCTTTTTGGCAGAAAACAGTTTATAATATATTATGTAAACATTTGAAAGGAGACTGCCCATGGACGAATATACGCCCCATCGAAGCAGACGGCGCAGACGGCGCAAACGCATCCTGCCGTGGATCCTGCTGCTGCTTCTGGTCGTTGCTCTTGTGTTGGTTGCCAAACGCTTCCTGCCGCAGAAATATTATACTGCCGAGGAGCTTGGCATTACACAACTGCAAAGCCCCAACGATGCTGACGGCGACGGCGTGGACGACTGGACGGACATGATGCTGGGCGCCCGGGAATACATCGGGACGAATCCGCATTATAAAAGCAAATATTATGCCGGCGGCTATCCCGATGACGGGCTTGGCGTATGCACCGATGTCGTATGGCAGGCTTTTCAGGCCGCAGGTTACACGCTGAAAGACCTTGTGGATGAGGACATTGCCGAACACTTCGACGCCTATCCGCACATTGACATTCCCGACGGCAACATTGATTTCCGGCGGGTCAACTCGCTGGACACCTTTTTCCGCCGTCATGCGCAGGTTCTGACCTGTGATACGGACGATCCCGAACAGTGGCAGCCGGGTGACATTGTGGTTTTCGGCGACCGAGCGCACATCGGCATTTGCTCCGATCGGCGTAACGCAGACGGCATCCCCTTCCTTATTCATCACGGCAATCCCATTGAAGATGCCGTGGAGCAGAATTATATCCCGTCCCATGACGTCACCGGACATTTCCGTTGGCTGGGTTAAATCATTGGTTCATCTAAAAGCGCCGGATTATGTAAATAAATCCGGCGCTTTTGTGGATTTGCCATAGCAGGAAAAATATTGACAAAAACTTTTATGTTTCAATTGCTTTTGGGAAAAATTATGGTATACTTATCATGTATGAACAAATCATAATGCTTCTGCCCTGCGGTATGAAGTTTCCTGAATGCGGGTATGCTATTCCCGACGATATTTGCGATCAATAAGAGAGGGTGCCTATTTTGAATCAGTATATTATTCGCGGCAATCGTCCGCTGTTCGGTGAAGTCACAATCAGCGGTGCGAAAAATGCCGCCGTTGCGATCATCCCCGCCGCTTTGATGGTGGACGGAATTTGCCGCATTGATAACGTACCTCAAATCAGCGATGTGACGCTGTTCTTTTCCATTCTGGAGGCGCTGGGCTCCAAGGTGCGCGTGCTGAATCAGCACACGGTGGAAATTGCCAGTCATTCCATTCATTCTACGCAGCCTTCCTATGATTTATGCCGCCGTTTCCGTGCCTCCTACTATCTCATCGGCGCACTGCTGGGCCGTTTCGGCGAAGCAACGGTAGCTATGCCCGGCGGCTGCGATTTCGGTGTGCGGCCCATTGACCAGCACATCAAGGGTTTCAATGCCATGGGCGCGGAAGTCAGCGTAGAGGGCGGCTTCATCCATGCCAAGGCGAAGAACGGCCGTCTGACCGGCGCCAGCATCTATCTGGATGTGGTGTCTGTGGGCGCGACCATGAATATTATGATGGCTGCCGCTTTGGCGGACGGCACAACGGTGATCGACAATGCCGCCAAAGAGCCGCACATTGTCGATCTGGCGAACTTCCTCAACTCCATGGGTGCCGATATCAAGGGCGCCGGTACGGATTCCATCAAGATTCGCGGCGTGGAGCGTCTGAGCGGCGGAAGCTACTGCATTATCCCCGACCAGATCGAAGCAGGCACCTACATGGCCGCTGTTGCTGCCACCGGCGGTCAACTGCTGATTAAGAACATTATCCCCAAGCACATGGACTGCATCTCCGCCAAGCTGATGGAGATGGGCGTCAGCGTGGAGGAAAACGAAGACACGCTGTTGGTACGCCGCAGCCAGCCGCTGCAGAAAACCAATGTGAAAACCATGCCGTATCCCGGTTTCCCCACCGATATGCAGCCCCAGATCGCGGCTGTTCTGGCGCTGGCACAGGGTACCAGTCTGGTGACGGAGAGTGTGTGGAACAACCGATTCAGATATGTGGACGAGCTCAAGCGCATGGGCGCTCAGATCCAGGTGGACGGCAAGGTGGCCGTGATCGAGGGCGTGGATCATCTGGAGGGTGCTCCCATCCAGGCCTGCGATCTGCGTGCCGGCGCCGCCCTGGTCATCGCCGCATTGGCCGCCAACGGTACCACCGAGCTGAGCCAGGTGCAGTACATCGAGCGAGGCTATGAAAATTTGGTCGGCAAATTGCGTGCCGTGGGCGCGGACATCTCTTTGGTGGAAGTCCCCGACGAGGAAAAGCCGGAAGCCAACATCGGATAACAATTACGATAAACTAAACAGCGTTCGCTTGGCTATCCCCGGCGAACGCTGTGTTTCTCTATTTCGCACTGTGAGGTATACATTTTGTTGACGCTACATACACTTGCCAGCGGGTCGGAGGGCAACTGTCTGCTGCTCTCGGATGGGACAACGCATCTGTTGGTGGATGCGGGCATCTCCGCCCGGCGCATCAAAACCGCGCTCGGCCAACTGGGCCTGACCGCGGACGACCTGTCCGCCATTCTCATTACCCATGCCCACGCAGACCACATCAGCGGCCTGCACACTTTGACCAAGCACCACGCCGTCCCTCTCTATGCCAGCGCACCCACCGCACGGCAGCTTGCCTACCGCATTGCCGGCATTGAGCCGCTGCTGCACAGCGTCAATACAGAGACGCAGTTCCCCATCGGCACATTGGATGTGCGCGTATTCGCCACCTCCCACGATGCTGCAGGCAGCGTGGATTACCGCGTGGACGATACCGACGGCAGCGTGGGGATTCTGACCGACACCGGCTATGTGACCGAGAGCGCATTTGCCGCGCTGCGCGGTGTGGCCCTGCTGGTGTTGGAGAGCAACCACGATGTGGAGTGGCTGCGCAGCGGGCCGTATCCCTACTATCTTAAGGAGCGCATTTTGGGCATGCAGGGACATTTGAGCAACGACTGCGCCGCCGCATTTGCCGCGCAGATGGCCGCCTGCGGTACGCAGGAGATCGTGCTGGCGCATTTGAGCAAAGAGAACAACACACCCGTGCGGGCACTGGACACCATGCAGCGCGCCCTGCGCGGAGCAGGGTTTGACATACCGGTAAGCGTCGCACCCCGCGCAGCGCTCAGCGGCCCCTACCGGGCGGAGGTAAGTATATGCAGAAGGTAAGCGTGATCTGCGTGGGCAAGCTGAAGGAGAAGTTCTATGCAGAAGCCGCCGCGGAATATGCAAAGCGCCTGCAGCGTCACTGCAGGCTGGACATCATCGAACTGCCGGAGAGCCGCCTGAGCGACTCCCCCTCCCCCGCCGAGCTCCAAAAGGCGCTGGCCTGTGAAGCCGCCGCCATCCGCGAAAAACTGCCCAAGGGCGGCGCGGTGATCGCCCTGTGCATCGAGGGCAAGACCTGTTCCAGTGAAGAGCTGAGCCGCCGCATGGCCGATTTCGCCGTGGCAGGCAAGACGCAGCTCACCTTCCTTATCGGCGGCAGCGTAGGGCTTGATGAGGAGCTGAAACGGCAGGCTGACTGGCGGCTGAGTATGTCACCCATGACCTTTCCCCATCACATGGCGCGCATTATGCTCTTGGAGCAGATCTACCGCGCCTATCAAATTGAGCAAGGTACCAAATATCACAAATAGGAGGTTTTTGACATATGGATATGAGCAAATGGGCCTTTTCCCCCGACGGTCCTCAGTGGCCTGTGGAGGAGGACGGCGAAAAAGTCAAGGCGGTACGCCTGATGGATACATTTGATTCTGCCGACTGAAGATCTCTCTTCTTGCCGCTTACGGCATCCCCTGTTTCAAGTACTATGATCTGGACGGCGGTGCAGGCAAGGTGATCAACGGCTTCTCCGGCTACGGCGCCGGGCTGTACGTTCCGGCCTCCATGCGGGAGGAAGCAAAAGCCATTCTGGAGGCCAAGCCTATGGAGGAGGATGAATGATGCGCTATCAACAGGAATATGAAAAGTGGCTGCAAAGCGGTGTGCTGACGGCGGCGGAGCTTGAAGAGCTGAAGGCCATCGCAGGCGACGAAAAGGAAATCGAGAGCCGCTTCTACGGCCCCTTGGAGTTCGGCACCGCCGGACTGCGGGGCACCATGAAGATGGGCCTGCACCAGATGAATGTGTATGTCATTCGCTGGGCGACCCAGGGCTTTGCCAATGTGATCTGCGCCGAGGGCGAAGACGCCAAAAAGCGCGGCGTTGCCATCTGCATGGACTGCCGCAACCACTCCATGGAATTTGCACGCGCCGCTGCAGAGGTATGCGCCGCCAACGGCATCCATGTGCGTATGTTTGACAGCCTCCGTCCCACGCCGGAGCTGAGCTTCGCCGTGCGCGAATACGGCTGTCAGGCCGGTATCAATGTCACCGCCAGCCACAATCCCAAGGAATACAACGGCTACAAGGTCTACTGGGAGGATGGCGCACAGCTGCCGCCGCAGCACGCCGACGCCATTGCCCGTGAGCTGGAGCACATCGACATCTTTACCGGCGTGAAGCGTATGGACTTTATGGACGCGGTGAACAGCGGACTGATCGAAGTGATGGGCGAGGAGACCGACCGGAAATTCATGGCCTGCGTTACCGCCATGATTAATGACCGCGACGCCATGGCCAAGGTGGCCGATACCTTCAAGATGGTCTATACCCCGTTCCACGGCTGCGGCTATCAACTGGTGCCCGAAGCACTGCGCGCCTTGGGCGTGAAGCATCTGTACTGCGTGCCCGAGCAAATGGTGATCGACGGCAATTTCCCCACCGTGGTGTCCCCCAATCCGGAGAATCCCGAGGGCTTCTATCTGGCAATAGAGCTGGCCGACCGGGTAGGCGCCGACTTTATTCTGGGCACGGACCCCGACAGTGACCGGGTGGGCATTATGGTGCGTGACGACAAGGGTGCGTTCATTCCCGTGACCGGCAACCAGACCGGCGTGCTGATGCTGGATTATCTGATCGGCGCTATGAAGCGCGCCGGCAAAATGCCTGCCCACCCCTATCTTCTCAAGACGATCGTCACCACGGAGATGGCACGCAAGGTGGCCGAATCCAACGGCGTGACCTCCTGTGACACCTTTACCGGCTTCAAGTTCATGGCGGAGAAGAAGAACCAACTGGAGCGCGACGGCATCGGACAGGTCATCATGTCCTACGAGGAGAGCTACGGCTATATGCTGGGCGACTATGTGCGTGACAAGGACGCCGTGACCGCTTCCATGCTCATCACCGAGATGGCGGCCTGGTATGCAGCCCAGGGTATGACGCTGTACGATGCGCTGCAGAGCCTGTATGAAAAGTACGGCTGGTACGGCGAAAAGACCCACAATCTGGTCATGCCCGGCCTGGACGGTCTGGAGAAGATGGCAAGCCTGATGCAATCGCTGCGTGAAAATCCCCCCGCCGAGATTGCCGGCACGGAGGTGGTCGTGCGCAAGGACTACACCGACGGCAGCGTGATCGACTGCGTCAGCGGTGCAGTGAGCCAGATGGAGCTGCGCGGCTCCAATGTGCTGCGCTTTGAGCTCTCTGACGGCACCACCATCCTGGTCCGTCCCAGCGGCACAGAGCCGAAGATCAAGGTCTACATCCTGACCATGGGCAAGGATGCACAAGAGCGTGACGAAAATCTCGAAAAATACAGCCGTTGGGTCGCCACGCTGGCCTAAATTTGATAATGAACAATGCCTGCAAATCGAAGTTTGTCTTTATATCGGATAAACAGATGATACCGAGCACAATTTGCATGTTAATATGCGTTGCTTGCAGCAACGGGCAGTTTTCCATACAATAGTGTTATCGACCGAAAAAAGGAGGTTCACTAATGTTAAGCGAAAACATCAGAGCGATCAGAAAATCAAAAGGGCTTTCGCAAGAAGAACTTGCCATCAAGCTGAATGTGGTGCGGCAAACAATCTCTAAATGGGAGCAAGGATTATCGGTTCCTGATGCCGATATGTTGATCTCCCTATCAGAGGCGTTTGAAACACCCGTAAGCACTTTGCTTGGAGAAACTGTTATGGAATCGGAAGTTGACGACTTAAAAGCGATTTCCGAAAAACTGGAGATCGTAAACTTGCAGCTCGCACAAAGAAAGACCACGAGACGAAAAACGCTTTATTGGCTGCTCATCTCATTGTGTGCGGTCATCGTTTTGATTTTTGCAGTCTTAATCGCACTCAATAGTCCTTACTTAGGTTGGGATTATAGTGACCCTGAAACCGCAGTTGTCGGCGTTGCTTTTCATGCGTTTGAATGGCTGTTTGTCCGGTTAGCACCTATTATCTTTATTGGCGCAATCGTTGGAATTTTCTTAACACGGAAGAAAGGATAAAACTGCCCTGCTTTTTTGGTACAGTTCTGACGGCAATATTCCGGTTTGTCTATTCAACCCTCTGCAAGCCCTGCATTTTCAAGGCTTTTCGCCTGTGTAATTCTCAAACCTTATGTATTTCCCTTGTTTTTGTCCTTATGAGCCGAAACAAGGGAAACTTTTTTATTCTCCGCCGACTGCTTTATCCAGCAGTCTTGCGGAAGTACGCTTCGCTTCCCTTGTAGCGTGAGCGTAGGAATTTTCGCAGAACTTAATACGGCAGGTTACCGCCAAAGCCGGTACTCAATATGGATATGGCAGAGTTCCGCACAATGCAAAAGCTGATGATACGGGTGCAGGACAGGGCAAGAGAAATCCGCAGCTTGCAGGAGGAAGTACCCAAGTTAAAGGCACAGCTTGCCGAAACAAAGGGCATATTCAAAGGCAAGGAGCGAAAGGCGTTAGAAACGCAGATACAGCAGACGGAAGCAAAATCTCCGCTATGATGGAAGCAATACCCGATATTCTGAAAAATGACGGTTATCCCGATGTGCAGGTCTTTATGGCAACCTACCGGGAAGCCGAGGCCGTTGTGGAACAGTATAACCGCGACCTTGCCGAGTGGGAACGCAAGGCAAAGGAAAGCCGCAGACCCGCCGAAAAAGGACGGTATGCACCGCCCGAAAGAGAAAGTGTCCGTGATACGCTCAGGCGGTTACAAGCAGAGGGCAAGAGACGGGACACCCACCCCCAGCAAAAGAACCAGCGAAGGCACCGTGACTTGGAACGCTGAGGCAAAAAATTATGCCGCAGCAACTCCTGCGGTGCGTACACAGATTTTCAGAATATGAACATCCAACAATTAAGCAGCAGTAAAAAATAATTCCTGTCGTTTAACCCACATTCAATTGTTTTTTGAACTTCAATCCGCTATACTATACATAGGGTCGATCCAGAAATTGTGAAGGAGATGGTTAAACATGGCAATCGGAGATGTCATCAAAAAATATAGAAAAAATAAAGGAATGACACAGGAGGAAATGGCCACTTGTCTCGGCGTAACTACCCCTGCTGTCAACAAATGGGAAAGATGTAATACGCTGCCAGATATCTCTTTGCTTGCCCCTATTGCACGGCTGCTTGGCATTACCACAGATGAACTTCTGTCCTTTAAAGATAATCTAACAGACGAAGAAATTAACCAATATCTATTGATAATTCAAAAGGATTTGGAAAACAAAGACTTCCATGATGTATTTCTTTCTGTAAAGAAAAAAATCGAGGAATATCCTAATTGCGAGAAACTGATTTGGCAGGCGGCAGTCATTCTGGATGCGAAGCGAATGGCAATAGAACTCCCAAACGAAGACAATTATGATAATGCGATATTCGGATGGTTCGAGAGATGTTTACTTTCAGAGGATGAACGAATTCGTAATCAAGCAGCGGATTCGCTCTTCCATGCGTTTGTTCGGAAAGAGGATTATGAAAAGGCGAATCAATATTTGGACTATTTCTCTCTGGAAAACCCTGAACGCAAACGCAAGGAAGCACTTGTGAACAGTAAAACAGGAAAACGGGCGGAAGCTTATCGTGCATACGAAGAATTGATTTTTACTGGGTATCAGCACATTCAAACGACATTAAATGATTTGCGTATCCTATATATGGAAGACGACAATCATAAAATGGCAAAAAAACTTGTTGAGGTTTCTTCCTCTGCTGCGTCCACATTTGAAATGGGCAAGTATAATGAGGTTTGTTACGGACTGGATGTTGCAACATGGGAAAGAAATGTCGAATGGACGGCACGACTTATGCAAGAAATTTTGGATAGTATTGGTACAATTGGTGATTTTACAAAATCCAAACT
>SFIY01000049.1 GCA_004555205.1 Clostridiales bacterium | reverse complement strand
TGTGTTTCGGAGAGGGAGAATCAACCATGAAAAAGATTTTGGCCATTGTCCTTTGCGCATGCATGCTGTGCGCGCTGTTCGCCGGGTGCGGCAGCACCGGCGCCGTTTCATCCGATTCCGGGGAAAAGGTGATCTCGATCGGCGTTTTCGAACCGACGTCCGGACAGAACGCCGCCGGCGGCAAGAAAGAGATTCTCGGCATTGAGTATGCGCACTCTCTGTACCCCACGATCAACATCAATGGCGAGGAATACAAGATCGAGCTGGTCTACGCCGATAACGCTTCCGACTCGACGAAGGCTCCTTCGGCAGCGCAGCTGCTTATCAGCAAAAACGTTTCCGTTGTTCTCGGCACATACGGCTCGAGCTGCGCGATTGCGGGCGGCGAGTATTTTGCCAAAGCCAAGATTCCTGCCATCGGCACTTCCTGCACGAACCCGCAGGTAACGCTCGGCAACGATTATTACTTCCGTATCAGCTACATCGACCCGTTCCAGGGCGCTGTTATGGCAAGCTATGCGCTCTCTCAGGGCTGCAAGAACACCGTTGTTATCGTGGAAGCCGGCGATGACTATTCTGCCGGATTCGGCAATTACTTCGCGCAGGCGATGATCGACGGCGGCGCTGCCTGCACGACCGTCACCTTCCAGATGGGCGAAACGGATTTCTCCACGATTATGGCAAACATCAAGAGCGAAGGCTATGACGGCATTTTTGCTCCCGTTTCCATTGAAACCGCACCTCTGATCATCAATCAGGCGCGTGAGGCGGGCGTGGAGTGCCAGATCATGGCGGGCGACACGTGGGACGATTCCTCCATCGCCAGCCGTGCCGGTGAGAACGCCAACGGCGTGTTCTTCAGCTGCTTCTTTGACCAGACCGACGAGTCGAACGCTGCCGGCGCTGAATTTGTCAAGGGCTTCCTTGAATGGGTCAATGCCGATCCTGCCCGCCTGGAAAACAACGGCGGCAAGGATAACGGCGGCGACAAGAACATCTCTTCCGTGACCCCCTGCGGCTATGATGCCTATATGGCGGCGTATAAGGCGATTGAAAAAGCCCAGAGCACCAAGGGCGAGGATATCCGCAATGCGCTTGTCGATCTTGAAGTTCCGGGACTTGTTACCGGCGATCTGAAGTTTGACGAAAACGGCGACGCGATCAAGAACTACGTTGCCATCAAGACGTTCCAGGACGGCGAGATCATCTTCTCCGACGCCTACACCGGCTGATTGTTTTCTTAAAAATCATATCGCTTAAATTCCCCGGATCTTCCGGGGAATTTAAGTATTTACCACCTCACGAATAATGCGGAGGCTTTATCGATGCATGGTTTTTCTTACATATTGGATATTCTGCTTTCCGGTATAACCGTCGGCAGTTTGTATGCCCTTATCGCCATCGGCTATACGATGGTATACGGCATCCTTCGTCTCATAAACTTTGCCCATGGCGATATTTTTATGATGGCGGGCTTTTTTATGGTCTATGTCAGCGCCACGACCGGGCCGCTTCTCGCCATCCCGATTGTACTGATTCTTACGGTATTGCTGGGCGTTCTCATTGAAAAGGCGGCGTATAAGCCCCTGCGCAGCGCACCGCGTATGTCGGTGATGATCTCCGCTATCGGCGTGAGCTATCTGCTGCAGAATCTGGCGACGTATCTTACCGGCGGGCTTGCCAAGGCATATCCGGAGATCCCGTTTCTCAAATCCACGCTGAGTATCGGCTCGATGAATGTGAAGATGATCACGATTATCACCCCGATTCTTACGCTTCTTCTGGTCACCGGCCTTGTTATCTTTATCAATAAAACGAAAATCGGTATCGCCATGCGCGCTGTTTCCAAGGATTTTGAAACGGCAAGACTTATGGGGATTCAGGTCAACAACGTTATTTCCGTAACGTTTGTGATCGGCTCTCTTCTTGCCGGCGTCGGCTCGATCCTGTATTTTACCAATTACGGACAGGTCAGCCCGATGATTGGCGCCATGCCGGGCTTGAAGGCGTTTGTTGCCGCGGTCTTTGGCGGTATCGGCTCGATACCCGGGGCGGTCCTCGGCGCGTTTATTATCGGTATCTGTGAAAGCTTTATCAAAAGCAACGACGCCATTGCCATTTTCAGCAATGCGTTCACGTTTGCCCTGCTGATTGTCGTGCTTCTCTTCAAGCCTACGGGTATGTTCGGCGAAGCCCAGAGTGAGAAGGTGTGATGATGATTAAAAACAAAAAAAGAGATTGGATCCTCTCGCTCGCATCCGCAGCCGTGATTCTGGCTGTGCTGATTTTCATCGACAAGAGGGCGCACTACACCATGCTCGCATCTGTGATTCAGAAAGCCGCGATCTATTCGCTGCTTGCGGTCAGCCTGAATCTTCTCAACGGCTTTACGGGGCTCTTTTCGCTCGGACAGGCGGGTTTCATGATGCTCGGCGCCTACACCTACGCGATATTTACCATTCCTTCGGCAAGCAGGGCCAGCGTTTACCAGTATTTTAACGGCGGAGCCATCACCTTCACGCTGCCTGTTGTTTTGAGTGTTATTGCGGCGGGGCTCGTTGCGGTGGTATTCGCATGGCTGGTCGGCAAGCCGTGTCTCCGGCTGAAAAGCGACTATCTGGCCATTGCAACGCTCGGCTTTGCCGAGATACTCCGCGCTCTGATCCAGTGGGACGTTTTTGGCCCCGTGACAAACGGCTCGAACATTTTAAGGAGCTTTCCCTCCTTCAGCAGCATTTTGACGCCGGTGATTATCTCCGCCGTCTGCATCGCAGTTATTGTGCTTCTCATCAATTCTTCTTACGGCCGCGCGTTTAAGGCCATCCGCGAGGATGAGATCGCAGCGGAGGCTATGGGCATCAATCTTGCAAAAACAAAGATGCAGGCGTTTTTGATCAGCTCGTTCTTTGCCGGCATCGGCGGCGCGCTGCTCGCCATGTTCCAGGCAAGCGTGCAGGCAAAGGGCTTCACCTCGGCGATGACCTATGAAATACTGCTGATCGTTGTGATCGGCGGCATTGGCTCTGTCACAGGGTCGATTATCGGCAGCTTTCTTTATATTGCCGCCAGCGAGTGGTGGCTGCGTTTTCTTGATGACTCGGTAACGTATCTGCATGTGAATATACCGTTTATGCGCGGCGGCTTCCGTATGGTCGTTTTCAGTGTCGTCATTATGCTGATCGTTCTTTTCTACCGCCGCGGCATAATGGGAGAAAATGAGTTTTCCTGGGACGCTGTTTTGCGGTTTTTCCGCGATCCGTTCCATCTTGTAAGTCGTGCGCATAAGAAAAAAGCGGCAAAGGAGGCGGCCGGCCATGAGTGAGAATATTCTTCGCATGGAAGACATCACCATGCAGTTTGGCGGAGTCGTTGCCGTGAGCAACCTGTCCCTTGAAGTTAATAAGGGAGAGATCGTTGCGCTCATCGGGCCGAACGGTGCGGGCAAAACGACGGCGTTTAACTGCATCACCGGCGTATATCAGCCGACCAACGGACGCATTTCCTTCATGGGAAAGCCGATCCTCTGCGCACATCCTACGGGCAAAACCGCAAAAAACTACCGCGGCAGCAACGCCGACAAGTATCTGCATGAAAAGATTCTGAATCCCACGCCCGACCGGATCACAAAGCTCGGCATAGCGCGCACATTCCAAAACATTCGTCTGTGGAAGTCCATGACGGTATTCGATAACGTACTCACGGCAAAGCATATGCGTGCCAGGCAGAACGTTTTTTCCGCCACATTTCGTCTATCCGCCGCGGAAGAGCGCCGTATGCGCGAGGAAACGGCGGAGCTGCTGGAAGAGCAGAATCTTTTGCAGCTTGCCAATGAGCCGGCCGGCTCGCTTCCCTACGGTTTGCAGCGCCGTTTGGAGATCGCCCGCGCGCTTGCCACGGAGCCTAAGCTCCTGCTCTTGGACGAACCTGCCGCCGGCATGAATCCGCAGGAAACGGCGGAGCTGGGCGAGTTTGTCGTGCAGATCAAAAAGAAATATGATCTTACGATTTTCATGATTGAGCATCATATGGACCTTGTCATGAACTTTTCCGACCGCATCTATGTCGTGGATTTCGGCAAGCTGATTGCCGAGGGAGCTCCGGAGGAGGTTCAGGGAGATCCCAAGGTAATTGAGGCATATTTGGGGGTGGCAGACGATGACGAATGATACGATGCTTTCCATCAAGGATCTTCAGGTTCACTATGGCGGCATTGAGGCCGTAAAGGGAATTTCCTTTGACGTATCCGAGGGAGAGATTGTTACGCTGATCGGCGCCAACGGCGCGGGAAAAAGCTCCGTTCTCCGCTCGATCGCGGGCCTCGTCAAGCCCTCCGGCGGTTCGATCACCTTTTGCGGGGATAACATTACCGGGCGCGACAGTACGGTGATCGTCAAGCGCGGCATAACGCTTGTTCCGGAAGGACGCAAAATCTTCCCGAACCTTACGGTGCTTGAAAATCTCAAAATCGGCGCCTATATGCGCAGCGACGATATTTCGGAAGATATCCAGTGGGTGTACGACCTGTTCCCGCGTCTGCGGGAGCGTTCGTGGCAGGCCGGAGGCACACTCTCCGGCGGCGAGCAGCAGATGCTGGCCGTGGGCCGCGCGCTCATGGCGCGCCCGAAGCTCATCATGATGGACGAGCCGTCGCTCGGCCTTGCG
>SFIY01000048.1 GCA_004555205.1 Clostridiales bacterium | reverse complement strand
AGCATAGATGTCAACCATCCGCCATTCGGCCTTGCTTGAGATCAGCTCCGTGTAGTAGCGGTTTTGGGCCGCAAAGGAATTGAGTTGATCCTCGGAGTCTGAGCTGACACGAGTATAGGCTGCGACCCGCAGCTGCACATTTTGAGGCCGCTCCGCAGGCTCGATCTTTATAACACGGGACTGTTTTTCTGCCAGTGCTGTTGTTCCGTCTACCAGCCGCTTTTCATCCATATCCGCTCACCTCCTTTTTTGCAACACAAACACTACCACAACTGCATCCAAATAGCTACAGAAAGATGAAGAAAATCAGAGAAAAAACATGACTTCAACACCGTTGTCCGCAGCAATCCGTGCGGCGATTTTTCTCAGTTCTTTTTCGGTGAAAATACCGCATTCCCGGAGCTTTCTGAGTAGGATGACGATCCCATAGTAATTGATATTGGGGTTCATAGATGTTCTCCTTTCTGCATTCGACTATCTCTGCGGCACAAGCATGGGAACCGTCCGAAGAAGGAAGAGGCAGGAGAGAATAGAGGGACCATTGGGCAAAGGAAAGCGAATATAAAAATACTGGAGAGGTGGACAGTTCCCATGCTTCTGCCGCAAGAGTGTGGTCGCTCCGGCAGCGGAAGCAAACGCTCCCATCACCGGAGCGGCCAGAACTTTACGGTTGGCGGCAACTTGAACTGTGCGGGCGCACATCACGGGACTCTCACCCCTCCGAGGAACTCTCGAAGCTGCGTACAGGAGTATCATTATGGGCTGACGGGATCATGGCGGGGACAGCTTGCCAAGGCTGCCATGGCCTGAGTGGGTATCGCTCTGCACCTTACTTGGCCGTCCTTTGATGCGGAGCTGCTCCGCACAGGTGGTCATCGCGCACTCGGCCTGACGCTGGCTCCGTCAGCTAATGTATTCAAGTTGCCGGATATGACCGTCTGAGACGGTGTTTATCAAGGAACAAAGCCGCTGATTTATCAGCCGCGGAGTGAGGTTCAAAGCCCTCTCACTCTATTAGCCGCTGAAAACACCGTTTGCACCAAACTTTTTTATCATCTCAGCATCTTTTTTAATTTCTGCAAGATACGAACCTTTCGATTATGGATCGTCATTCGATGGACACCCATCATTTCTTCCAGCTCACGCTCGGAGCGCTCGTCGAAAAACAGCGCATAAATCAGGAATCTTTCTTCTTCGCTCAACTGATCCAGTGCGGCCCGTAAACGGCATAAATCATCTTTCCTGATTACGGCATCCTCGACGCCTTCAGCATCGTCCGCAAACTGGCACTTCGCAGAATATACGAGCCGCTCCAGCGAATCCTCTTTGCTGGGAACGTAACTCTCCGCACCATTCGCAGCATTTTTCCTGCGCTGCTCGCTTTTCAGATCCACCTCCATGTATTTCATCTTGCGGTCACTTTTCTTCAAGACTTCCAACACATCCGGGCGCTCTTTTAAGCAGGGATATATCTTCAAATAATCGACCCGATATGGGTTATTGTGATACGACATTTTCTGTCCTCCGTTTCATCATTTTGAAAAATCCAAAAACGATGAAGCGGAGGGCCTCGGCATCTCTCGCAGGCCGAAGGCCAGCAAAACAAAACGCTCATTCAGTTCCTTTCTGGAACCAAATGAGCGAAAAAAGCCGCTTGATCTGCCTTCACCACCATGACCGCATTGATTCGTCTCACTCTCTTTGAGAGCAAGGACTGCAAATCAAGCGACACATGGGAAGGTCACGCATCAAGCGGCTCCGGGGTACAAACTTGGATATTCAATTTTTAGTTGTAACGGGTAAGGCGCTTCCTACACGCCGTTACAGCTTAGAATCGGTTAAGTCGAAATGCCACTGGCGGGAAAAACACCTGCTCTCCGCAATGGGGACATTTCACATAAACTGCGCCGTGATTTCCTTTACACAGGATCTCTAATTTGTTCTGGCAATACGGGCAAATTCTCGCCATTGTAATATGGCTGGAATACTGTTTTTTCAATTCCTGCTGCTCTGTCTGTATGCAGGAATAGCGTTGTGGATCAAGTTCCCTTGCATTGATTTTTGCCATACTTCCCCCCTGCCATATCAGGCGATCTCATTTTTCTCCGGAAATATATCTACCAGTGCATACGGGTCATACAAATCATTTCTCCCTACCAAACCGAGTTGGGATAATCTTATAGTCAGTGCTGTTTTGGACACACCGAGCCGCTTTGCGGCCTCCGAAAAACGCTCATAGTCTTTGCGTGCGTATATGCGATTCAGCACGCTGATACCATCTTTCAGGCCAACATTTGCCATATGGCGATATACCAGTTCCTTTGGCAAGAGGAGAAATGAAGTCAGCACATTGGTCTGCCACTCCTCCCAATCAAGAACAGGGTACTGAGTATGTTCATCTGCCATGCGAAATACGCAGCGAGGAGTTTGCGCCTCATATTCTTCCGGATACAGCATCCAAAACAGTTGATGCGCTGCTTCGTGCATCATAGTAAAGTTCAAACGGCCAATCTGATTTTCTGCCACAAGGCTCTGATCAATGAAGGCCGTTTTCCCGTCTAATTCATAGTCGAGCCTTGTGCCGTCCCTTTGAGGGATCGTTATGATCACCCCCGAAGTTGCCGTAAGGCCGATGGCATCATGTGCTTCACTGATATCTGCAAAGGTAAATTGCAGGCCACACATCTTCTCTGCAAAATCTGCCGGATCAATATGATCGACCTTTTGAGGGACTTTTTTAAGGTAATCACGAAGCAATCTGCGGGAAATGTGTTCGATGTCTTTCCGTGAAAGCCAGAGCATCTGCATGCGCCCCTTTCTGTTTCGCTGCATCTACGAATTAGAACATTTGTTCGTCTCCTGTTAGAAAGTATATCACGCCCACTAATCTATGTCAAGCGATATAAGAAGATTGATGGGCATGCTTTTGTTTTTCAAGGCAAGGAAGTACATCTTGTATTATAAGAATAGCAATTTTTTGAGTTCACTCCAAGGTTAGTACAGACTCAATATAGGGCCGGATAGTTTCAAAGGTCATACCGCTCCACAACTGCACCAGTTTCCGCTTTCTTTGCTTTGTTTTTTGAATTGTGACGCAAACGGAGCTTTTCCCGGCTCCACTTTCAGAATTCGCATTTCAAACCTCCGTTTCCGCTGTCAGCCACTGTGCCCCGTCTACAAAGGAGAATACCTCGTGGGTGGCGTCCTGCTCAAAATAAATAGCCAGCAGCTCCAGAAGCCGCTGGCCCTCCGCACGCTGAACGACAAATCCGCAGTCCCGGAACTGCTGCTCCAGGGGCGCATAGTTCATGGCCCCGTCCGTTTTTCTGCGCCGCAGCACGAAGCAGAACTCACGGGAGGAGGCCATGGTGGTCTGGACACTGTCCAGATGCTGACGATCCTGCACCAGCAGCCCACGGATGGCGGGCATATCTTCTTCCTCCAGCCGCTGCCGGTAGAACTGGCGGTTATCCTGAAAGGACTCCTTGGAGTCCAGAGCCAGCAGCTCCAGCTCCGCCATGCCTTTCAGCACGCCCAACAGCTCCTGCACCTTTGCCCGAACGCCCTGCTCCGGCAAAACATTCAGATTGCTGGGATGAACGAAGTAGATGGCCAGCTCTCCGTCCGCCGTTACAACGCTGCCGTTTTTAATATCATCGATGCCGATGAGCTGCCGGGTAGATTTTTTCCTGCTCATGCCGATTCCCTCCACGCATAATATTGTTGTCCGAAAAAGAAAAACGCCGCAGCATAGCGCAGGAAATCCAGCATGCTGATCCCTCCGTGCCGAATGCAGAGAAAGGTCAGCGCCGCCGTGATGACCAAGGGGATCATGCTGCCAGTCTGGGTCAGCGCCAGCACCGACAGCAAAAGCCCTGTCCCGATCCACGCCACATCCCGCAGCGTCCACAGCCACAGCATAGGCCGGGCCGTTAAATTTTCAGGGTATAGATACATAGTTCTCCTCCCAAAAGCGAAGCCGCAGGTGTGTGCCTGCGGCTTCTGTGTGTTTTATTCTTCGTTCCCGGCATCATTCAGCTCTCGCTCAATGAGACCCAGAATGAAATCCTTCTGCTTCAGGCCGTTCCTGGCCAGATAGTCCTTCAGACGACCGAAGAGTTCCTCCGGTACCTGAAAGGCGATGGTGCGATTGTTGGCGTTCATGGTTCGTGCTCCTCCTTCAAAATGTTCTCTGAGTATGTCCGTGATGTAGTCGGACAGGGTCTGGCCCCGCTGCTCCTGCTCCGTCCGAAGCCGCTGGTGCAGCGACAGCGGGATAGGCGCACAGAGGTTCTTCTTTTCTTCCATAGCCTGCTCCTTTCCGCCTCTCCCGAGGCAAGCAAAGCATAGCCCAACTGCGGCGCATAAGCTATTGACAAGTCTAACGAGAATAGGAGCGCAGAGGCAGCATACCGGACAAGTTTAACGAACATATGCGCCCATTTGGATCCCCGGCAGCCGCTGCTGCGTGACTCGAATGGGAAACGGCTCGATCTCGCTGGCCCATAGGGGGATGACACCGTTGTGTATAGCCGCCAGCGGAAAGCCGCCAATGCCGTCAAACAGGCTGTCCATAGTAATGCACCTCATTTGGCCGCCACCGTCCGGGCAATATTGACGGCGCTTTGGGCCGTGTAAACCGCCGAGGTAAGATTGGCCTTCGTGGTGGTGTCCAGCCCAAAGGCCCCAGCGATGCGGGGAATTTCCCCGGCAGAGAGCATGAGCCCCAAGCCCAGCAGGGCGTGATCTTTGAATACCATCAGCCCGGCCACAAGGATGGTGGCCTGCAAGAACGCCGTGAGGCACAGGCCGATGACCTGTTTGCACCACTGGATAAATCCGTCTCCATACCCCCTGGGCACGGAGAACATATAAAGGCTCCCCACGGCGATCTGGATCAGCAAAATACCGCCGCGCTTCAGATTGCTGAAAAACACCTTGATGACCGCATAGGCCATGAGGATAAGGCAGAAAAGAACCATAAGCCCGCTGGTCTCCCGCCCAAAGCCCCGCAGGGGATAGGTGGACTCCGTTAGGCTTTCCAGGTTTTCAAGATCTGCCAGCGCCACCTTTGCCGCATCCCCGATGCTGGTGGACCCAAAGCCGGTGATGCCCGCCGTCAAGGTGCCCTGCAAGGAAATTGCCAAAGAATAAAGCCGCACCGGCACCTGGGTAAAAAGAGAGACGGCCAGAAAGCCCTTAAGGACATTCAGCGCCGTCTCTTTCACATTGCCCCGCCCAGCGGAATACTGGAGAAAAACAGCACCACGCTCTGCACCCAGTTCATCTCGAAGAGCTCTGCGCCCATGCTGCCCATCTCGGAAAAGAAGTTCCCAAGAAAGCCCACCACCTGACCGTAAAACCAGTCCACGATCTGGCCCAGTATTTTGTCCGCTACAAAGTCCCATATAAACAATTCATCACCTCCTGAACATGCAAAAACCGTCCCGCCAACCAACAGCGCAATTTCCCACTCATACCCCGATAATACTCCAAATATACAGCGGAGCCGTCAGCGTAAAGACCAGACAGGCAAACAGGATGGCGGGAGCTGTCCACTCGAATTGTCCAGTTTTCCGATAGTCAAAATACGCCGTCCCCAGCTTCACGAAGAAGAAAATAGCCAGAATCATGTC
>SFIY01000047.1 GCA_004555205.1 Clostridiales bacterium | reverse complement strand
TTATAAAGGAGAAGCGTTATGGACAGAATAATCGAACAAAAGCATCGTTGGAAACAAAGTTTCCTGCTCTATGGTTTGGGCGGTGTGGCCCTGATGGCCTTGCTGATCTGGGGATTTGCGGGCAGCGGATCGAACGTGCAGCGGGTGTCGGCGGAGCAACTCACGATCAGCAGCGTCACGCAGGGGGAGTTCAACGATTATGTACGGCTCAACGGCACAGTTGTCCCTATCCAAGTGGTACAGATTTCGCCCGAGGAGGGAGGCATCGTGCAGGAGCGTGTGGTCGAGGAGGGACAACGGGTGAAGCGGGGAGAGGTGATCCTGCGCTTGGCCAACAGCAGCCTCGATCTGCAGATTCTCAACGCCGAGGCGGAGTTAGCGGAGAAGCAGAACCTGCTGCGCAACACGCAGGTGGCGATGCAGCAAGACCGGCTCAACAACGAGACGGAGAGCGCGACCTTGGCGATGGACGTGCGGCGTAAGCAACGGGCCTATCAGCAGAACGAGCGACTTTACCAAGAGAAGCTGATCGCCCGGGAGACCTATGAGCAGAGCCGGGAGGATTACGAGTTGGCACAGCGGAAACAGGCGTTGGTCACCGAGCGACTGCGGCAGGACAGCCTCTACCGCTCCGTGCAGATGGAGCAGATGGAGGACAACCTCGACAACATGCGCCGAAATGTGTTGCTCATTCGTGACCGCAAGGGGAAATTAGAGGTGCGCTCCACGATCGACGGCGAATTGGGACTGCTCGACGTGGAGTTGGGGCAGAGCATCAGTGCCGGGCAGAAGATCGGCCAGATCAACGACCTCAGTGATTTCAAGATCGAGGCGCAGATCGACGAGCACTACATCGACCGGGTGAGGGAGGGGCTGCCTGCCACCTTCGAGCGGGACGGTAAGCGCTATGCCTTGCGGGTGCGCAAGGTCTATCCGGAGGTGCGCGAGGGCAAGTTCCGCACGGCCTTCACCTTCGAGTCGGCCCATCCGGAGACGATCCGCTCCGGCCAGACCTATTACCTGAACCTCGAACTGGGGCAGCCCACGCAGGCGGTGCTGATCCCGCGGGGTACCTTCTTCCAAGCAACAGGCGGCCAATGGATCTTCGTGGTGGATCAGCAGAGCGGGCGAGCCTACCGCCGCACCATCAAGATCGGTCGCCAGAACCCGCAATATTTCGAGGTGGAGGAGGGGTTAGAGCCGGGCGAGCAGGTCATCACCAGCGGCTACGAAGCCTTCAAGGAACGGGAGGAGTTGATTTTAAATTGACGCACGGTTCGTGCGTCCGCCAGGATTTGGTAAACGAAAAATGAATGTACAATATATATAAGGTAAAAAACGATGATCAAAATTGAGGAATTAACGAAGATCTTCCGAACGGAAGCGGTAGAGACAACGGCCCTGAATGGGGTCAGTTTGGAGGTGAAGGATAGTGAGTTCGTCGCCATCATGGGGCCTTCGGGTTGCGGCAAATCTACGCTGCTGAGCATCCTCGGCCTATTGGACAACCCGACATCGGGCAACTACTATTTAGACGGCGAGGAGGTGGGGCACCTGAAAGAGCGGGCGCGCACCAACTACCGCAAGGGACGCATCGGCTTCGTCTTCCAGAGCTTCAACCTGATTGATGAGCTGACGGTGGAGGAGAATGTCGATCTGCAATTGAAATACCTCGACGTGCCCAAGGCGGAGCGCAAGGAGCGGGTATTGGAGATCCTGCGTAAGGTGAGCCTCAGCCAGCGGGCGAAGCACTATCCGCAGCAGCTCTCCGGCGGTCAGCAACAGCGGGTGGCCATTGCCCGGGCGGTGGTGGGCCGACCGAAACTGATCCTTGCCGACGAGCCGACCGGCAACCTCGACTCGAAAAACGGTGAGGAGGTGATGACGTTGCTGAGCCAATTGAATGCTGAGGGCACCACCATCGTCATGGTGACGCACTCACAGCACGATGCCACATACGCGAACCGAGTGATCAACCTCTTGGATGGGGCTATTGTCGATAACACAATCTTGTAAGCACGATGAAAAGTTATTTGGTTTTTCTTTCACGTAACAAGCTCTACACGCTGATAGAGCTGTTTGGGCTTTCGGTGGCCTTGGGGTTTATCCTGTTGTTGGCCTCCTATGCCCGCTCGGAATATACGGTCGGCACTCGTTTCTCCAATGCGCATCAGGTCTATGCCATCGGCACTGGCAACTTCTATGGCATGACCTTGGGCACGCCGGAGGAGTTTTTCCCTACAGTGGCTGAGATCGACAGCTGGGCCCGACTCGTCGATTGTGAGGATCAGGATGTGCTGGTTGGCAGCGACTATTTCTCCACCTATGTCCGGTCGGTCGATGCCCGCTTCTTTGCGCTCTTCCCTTATGAAGTGATCAGTGGCGACCCGCAACAGGCACTGTTGGATGAACACAATGCGGTGCTGACCGCCTCCTTCGCCAGCAAGGTGTTTGGCACAGCGGATCCGATAGGGCAAACCCTCCGCATGGGGGAGCAGCTCTACACGGTGGCGGCGGTCGTGGCCGATGGCGGACCGAAAGATCTGCTGCTACCCTGCGACCTCTATGTGAACATGCGCTTTGTGGAGCCCTTGCTGGAACGCATGGATAACTTCGGGAGTACGCAAGCCTTCGTGACCCTGCATGAGGGGGCGGATCCGGCAGTGGTGGCGAAGAAGTTGCTGAAGCAATATAGGACCTATTGGGACTATTACCGGGAGGTCGGCGATGGCAATACCCTCCTTTGGGGCTCCACACTGACACCGACAGATGAGATCTATTTCTCCGATTTCCAGATTTATAATAGCTATCGTCAAGGTGATCGGGCGCAGGTCAACCTGCTCTTGGCGTTGGCCTTGGTGCTGCTGCTCTCGGCCCTGTTCAACTACATCAACTTGACGGTCGCCCTCACGGGGAAACGGATGAAGGAGATGGCTACCCGTCGGCTGTTGGGAGACAGCACGCAGGCGGTGATGGGGCGCTACATTGCTGAGGCCTTGCTCTTCACCCTGGGCTGCTTCGGGGTGGGTTTGGCGGTTGCCTGGCTCTGCGTGCCCTTCTTCAACCGGATGCTATCCACCGAGATTCACCTGCTGACAGATCCCTTGGTGGGGTTGGTGGCCGTCGGGCTTTGGATCGGCATCTCGTTGGTGTCGGGGTTGATCTCCGTCTCCTTCCTGCTGCGCTTCAAGCCGCTCGACGTGATGAAGGGAGCCTTCCGCTTCCAGAGCAAGTTGGTGCTGAGCCGGGTGTTCATCGTGGTGCAGTGCGTGATCAGCACCTGCCTCATGGCGATGGCCGGCACCATGTGGCTACAGTTTCATCATTTGGCCACGCTGCCGACCGGCTATCAGACGGCTGATCTGATCAAGATCCAGACCTTCTCCTTGGGCTATCGGAACCACGAGAGGCAACAGCTGTTGGCGGATCGCCTGCGAGCTTTGCCTCAGGTGGAGTCGGTTGGCATGGGGGTTAGCCTGCCTTCGAGTGTGGGGCATTACGGGGTACACGAGGAGGGGGTAGAGTCCCTGTCATATCTTCGCTATGCGCAGCTGGATACGACCTGCTTCCGGCTGTTGGGTTTTCAGATCATGGAGTCTTACGAGGAGCTGCAAGCCGGGAAATGTTGGATCGACGAAGATACCCAGCAGCATTATGGGGTGAACCGCGAGCACGCCTATATCGGTGGCACGGCGGCAACGCCGGAATATCCGGTGTGTGGCATCGTGCGCAATTACCGCAGTGGAACCGCCTTGTGGGAATTTTCCGAAGATAGCCACAATGCGATCTACATCCTTGAGCCGGGCAAGGCAGCCCTTCAGTTGGTGAAGATCCGTGGCGATCGCTCGGAGGCGATGCAGGCAGTGAAGGCCGTCTGCCTGCAAACAACGAAGGAGCTATTGGGGATGCCGAAGGAGCTACCCGCCACCTACATCGAGGATGCGCTGAACGATGCGTTGACCGGCACCCGCAACACCATGCTGTTGGTTATCTGCTTCATGGTGATCGCTACGCTGATCTCGATGCTGGGTCTCTTGGCCATGTCCATCTACTACACCGAACAGCAGCGCAAGCGCATCGCGATCTGTCGGGTGATGGGAGCCAGCGTGCGGGCATCGCTCTGGCAGCTCTCCAAAGGTTTCTTGCTGATGACACTTGTGGCTATCTGCCGCCCTGCTCTCCTTGGTGGTTGCCTTCCTCTCCATCTTCGGCCAAGCCCTGCGCACCGCCCTCCGCAATCCAATCGAGAGCATCCGGACGGAGTAATTTTTTTACCTACCCAAAAAAAGTAGAGACGTAGCGCGCTACGTCTCTACAAATAGGGGGCGACAAAAATCATTTATCAAACCACATCCGGATTCTCGGGTTCCGGTTCCGGCTCGGGTTCGGGATCAGGTGCGGGAGGTGTGACCGGCTCACTCTCCGACTTCGATGCCTTTTGCTTCAGCACCTGCCGCTTATATTGCACGATCTCTGTATTCACATAGTCGATCAGCTCTGCGTAGTCCTCATCGCCCTCTAAGATAGCCAAGGCATTCACACCCTTTACCCAATTTCGGTAAGCGAGGTCGGTCGCCGCGCGTGCCTGTTTCATGGCAGCCACAGTAGATTTAGCCCGCTCATCCGTACGCTCAGCAGTCAGGCTGCGCACCTTCTCGTTGGCTTCCTGGAGCAATTGAACGAGCTTCGTATAGCCCAACTCCTCCACCTCGGTAGCGTATTTCTCGACCAGGTCATGCGTGAAGTTGATCAGCAAACCCGTTTCCTGATTCAGCTGCATCTGCGGATCGATCCCGTAATCCTTGACATGTTGTAACAGAATCTTTGCGGGAGCCGAATAAGCCGGATTCCGCATGTCAGCATAGCGCGTCACCCCACTCTTGTAGATGCCAAACAGTGCGTCCCGATCGTAATCCGCATCAGCGATCTGGTCGGTCAGCATGTTCTTCTGCGAGAGTTTCAGGCAACGATCCTCTTCCTCTACAGCCGCCTTGAAAGCTGTCATCTGCTTCGATAACTTGGAAGACAAGGAGGCATGTTCCTCCGCGCGGGCAAGGATGTCAGCCACATACATGTAGTGCGCACCGTTGTTCATCCGCCCCAAAGAAATTTCTTGAATCTCTGCCATAACAATGCAAATTTTAATGAAACAATAAAGTGAATGCAACAACCGAAAGGTTGCCTTTGCCACAAAGATAAGCATTGCTTGTTGATTATGAGTCGTCTGTTGGTAAAAACAACCCCTTGCGGAGCGATTTTTCCTTCCCCTCGTGCGACAAGTTACCAGAATCGTTGATTCTACCTCGTTTTTTGGCGACAAGCAATCAGAATCAGTGCATCCCCCTCCTTTTTTCGAGCAGCCAAAGAAAAATCATCGCATCTTCCCCCTTTTCTCGAGTCGGCAAAGAAGAATCGTCGCATCTATCTCCTTTTCTTGCGCCGACAAGCCAGAATCATTGCATCCTCTTTCTTGTTTCAATCAGCCAAAGAAGAACCCTCGAATCTACCTTCTTGTTTTGCGACAGCAAGGAAAAATCCATGTGCGAAGCCTCCCTGTTTTGCGACAGCAAGGAAAAATCCGGCCTAAGCTGGTGAGCGTAAAGCGGAATGAGGAAGGTGAGCGAAGGTAATGTGGTAGATTCTATTCTATCTTTTCTAAATAACCATTATCTATGTCTATGTTGAAAATTATTTTATTTGTGCTACCGTCTACCAGTGTCATAGAACCTTCGAACGTGTAAATATTACCCTCTATGTGGATAAGATTATAAGTATACTTAGCATCATTCATGGCTTCAAAGGGTGTATTAACAAACCAACTGCATTGTTGTTGGGTTATGTCTCGCCTTTCAAAATGATTATATTGAATTTCTATGCATTCCTTATAACTAATAGGAATTACATTTTTGACATGATAATAAATAGTTGGAAATGGATTATATGCGGCAAAATCAACCACTATTTCACCATCTTTCTTAAGTACTCGATACGCTTTATCACTTGAAACAAAATAGGAATTGTCATACCAGTTCCAAATGCTTACTAATCCATTAAACGCTATTACACGGCCATTCTCTTTCCAAAAAATAATCCGATTACTTTCCTTTGTTTGGAGCACGAAATAGTCCTTTGAAACAGTGTTAGTAGTGAATTTATTCAAAGGAATTAGCCCACTTATTCCATAAGCTGCATGATACGGAATAGTCTTATCAGTAAATTCTTCTGAACTCCAGTACTCTTCATACTGTTCTCCCGAATTGTAATTAAAAAGACCGATCCAAATACGGTCATTTCTAAACATGGTATAGATTGTAGTATCAGGATTCTGAGGATTTGTCCATTTACCATAAACTGTAATGCTCTCACTTACTACATCATCTGAAACCATAGATCTTTCCATGGTATTTAACATGCGTATAAGTGCTTCGTTTGCCATGTCTCCTTTGACAATAAACTTTCTATCGGCAGATATGCTTGCCGATCCTCCGTCTGTAAATTTTATGGTTTCGCCGGACAACAGTTGTTTTACGGTGTCCGGGATCATAAATCCGTCAAGGTTGGATAGCTTATATTGCAAGACGAAAATATGTTTAGTTGCCACATAATCATTGATCGCAGTCGAGTAATCCGTCAATTCTACTATGGGTGTTTCTGGTTCAGGATTAACAGGAGAGACTGGAGCAACGTCATCGTCTTTGGAACATGCTAAAATAGATATGCCTGTAATGAGTGTCGTAAAAAGAACTTTGAAATGTGCCATATTCATCATGATTTGTGATTGTTTTTTAGGATTCGCAAAAGTAACTATTTATTGAATGATTGACAAACTGTATTATTGACAAACTGTATTAATTTATGACTCCTCGCATTCCCATCCATTTAATTCTTCATTTCCATCCGGGACGGGGTTATTCTTGTTGGCGATGTTGTGTGGGACTGATGCTTTGGAAGCCGTTCCACGATCTTTGGCGGTGCCGCCGCCTCCCTCCGCACGGATGCTCGCAGTTGCCACAAATATAGTCATTTCTTAGCAGCAACGATATGGACAAGGTGAAAAGATCTGTCATCAAAGACATTTGAAAAAAATCAGCCTTAGCAGCGCAGCGTAAAGCGAAGCAACAGAGGCAAGCGAAGGCGATCTGAAAAATCGGCCTAAGCTGGTGAGCGTAAAACGAAGCGACAGAGGCGAGCGATCAGAAGATCTGCTGTTTGAGCGAAGCGAGTTTCAGATCTTCAGCGAGATAAACACTTTAAAGCAAAAAGAAAGATGAAAGGATTAGGCGTAGCGCTATTAGCATCGTTGCTGTTAGCGATGGGATGCCAAGAGGCACCCAAGGGATATGTGATCAAGGGCGAAGTAGCCGACATGCCGACAGGGAAGGTCTTCCTGAAGGTATTTCGCAATAAAATGTTTTTCGATGTCGATACCGCCGAGGTAATCGACGGCAAGTTCACCTTCGAGGGAACCGTCGAGCAGCCGTTGCTCTATGGCTTGGCCACGGAGGAGATGAATTATCCGGCGCAGCTCTTCTTGGAGAACGTGCCGATGGAGGTATCCATGACGAAGGAGGGCGAGTCGTTAAGCGTGAAAGGCTCCGCGGTGAACGACCTGTTCTTGGGGAATGCCGAGAAGGTGTTCGCCCCGGGCTTCAGCATCGACAGCTTGGTGAGCCAATACCCCGACAATCCGGCGGCCGCCTTCTACCTCTATCGTTACTTCACCTATCAGTTGCCGTTGGATCAGCTGAAGGCCACCCGTGCGAAACTGGCTCCGGCGTTGGCCTCGTCGCCCTACGTGCAGGACTTGGATGCCATCATCGCCCGCTTAGAGAAGGTGCAGATCGGCCAGGTAGCGCCCGACTTCTCCTTGCCCGACACGGCCGGTGTTTCCGTTTCCTTGGCTGATTTCCGAGGGAAATATGTGCTGCTCGACTTCTGGGCCTCTTGGTGCCCGCCTTGCCGCCGCGAGAATCCGAACGTGGTGAAGGCCTACGAAGAGAACAAGGACAAGAACTTCACGATCATCGGTATCTCGTTGGATAACAACCGGGAGAAATGGTTGAAGGGTATCGCCGACGATCACCTGACCTGGACACACCTCTCCGATTTGAAATACTGGGATTCAGAGATTCCCGCACTCTACGGCGTGCGTGCCATCCCCTCTAACCTGCTGCTTGATCCCAATGGTGTGATCATCGCCAAGGACATCCGCGAGGAGGCATTGCACGAGACACTGCGTGAGGTGTTGAAGTAAACGCGATTAAGCAATGTCCCATATATGTCAGCCAATCATCTGGCGGTTGTCAGATGATTGGCTGATGTATATCAAACGATCTTTGATGCCGTCCGGACGCACTCGACAAAGAAAAAACACAAAACTCTGCTTACTCTCATTTTTTTCTGATACTTTTGCGAGGTAATGTATAATGTTGAATAGTAAAAAGTAAAAGATATGGCACTACCGATAGCATCTATACCAGTACTGACTGGTGAAGTGGCTCGGCGATTTGAGGAGCGTGCGCAGGCTAATTACCAGCGATACCTCAACCGTACAGAAGAGCAAAAGAAGGCAGATGAGGCAATTCTGGAAAAGAAGTTTGCCGAGTTGTATAGCATGTTGTCAAAAGCCCATTTAGGAAAAAGATGAGTTTTTTGAAAGAACATTGCTCTCTGTTTTCCGTCAATGAGCCAAAGGATCTTGAAGGCTTTAATTGTGGAGACTTTGACATAGACGAGTTCTTTGCCAATGATTGTTTTGGATTTACCAAACAGTTGTTGGGCAAGACCTATTGTTATAGGTTAAATGAAAAGCCTGACAAAGTCGTATGTGCTTTTACTCTTGCTAATGCAGGAGTCAGGGTAAGCGATTTGCCTAATGCACGCAGAAAGAAAATAGAGGCTGGCATACCACATGCAAAAGCCTTGAAGGACTATCCCGCTGTATTAGTGGCAAGGTTGGGAGTCTCTTCCGAATTCCGTTCAAAGCATATTGGCAGTGATGTTCTCGATTTCATTAAGATTTGGTTCATTGAACCTCTAAACAAGACTGGATGCCGATTTGTGATTGTTGACGCATATAACACGCCAAAAACAATGGCGTTTTATGAGCAAAATGGTTTCATAACAGTGTTCAGTACAGAGCAACAGGAGAAAGATTACCGTCATATCACCTCAGGAACATCATTGAACACTCGCTTGATGTTCTACGACTTGATGCAGACAATAGAAGAATATAGGTAGGAACACGTAAATTAGAGAAACAATAGAGGTTGATTAGAGGAAGAGTGGAGGAGCCTACTTAGTTGGCGATCGGCAGTCGTTCCCAAAGCCAGTGGGGAATGAGCCGCCAGAAGAAGACCAAGAGGGCATAGCGCCAGTCGATGATGGCACGGCGCTTTCGGCGGTCGATCGCCTCCACGATCAATCGAGTCGCATACCGCAGCGAGAGACACATGGGGTAATGAAGCCCATCATTGAGCAGGGCCGTTCTCACGAAGCCGGGACGTATATCGGTGAAGGAGATCGGCCTTTGTTCTATCCGGCTGAGTTGCGCCAAGGCGTCGATGTAGCAGTTTTGGAAGCATTTGGTGGCGGAATAGGAGGGGGCAACCCCTAATCCTTTTGTGCCGGCGATGGAGCTAATCACGGCGATGTGTCCGCCACCATGTCCGGAGAAATAGTGGTAGGCGGTGAGTACCATGCGGGTGAAACCCTTCACGTTGGTCTCGATGGTGTCCATCTCAATGGTTTGGTGGAGGCAGCGGTTTTGATAGCCGATGCCGGAGCAGAGCAGGAAAATGTCCATGCCGCCCAGCTTTTCGATGAGCGCCAACAGCTGCGCAGAGGCAGCTTCTGTTGTCACGTCAATCGGTTGAATATGTACTTGGGTGGGGGCGATCGCTTGCAGCGCTTCCAGTCGCTCCAAGCGTCGTCCGGCCACACCTACTTGATAGCCTTCCTTTATATAATGTTTGGCTACCTCATGGCCGATGCCCGAGGTCGCTCCGATGATGATGATTCGTTTCATAATTCCTCATTCCTAATTTTTATTTACCCACCATTTCATACGCCATGCGAGCAGGAGGATGAGGGCGGAGATCACAACGCAACCCAAGGAGAGCCAGAGGCCAAAGCCGTTGACAAAGAGAATGGGCACAAAGGTGATCAGCAGGATCTCGATGGGGGCGATAGGCAGATAGGCCATCGCGTAATCATCCATCGCTTTGCTGAACAGTTTCGGATCGACAATGCGTAGGAGGGCGATACCCATAGCCATGGTGCCCGTCCACCAACCCCACGCGAAGATGGTGCGCTCAAACCAATAGTTGTGGCTGAGGTGACGACCGAAATAGAAGGTGATGGCGAAGACGATCAACGCACCGGCCAGCAACAGGACGATCAGCGGAATGGCGTACTTCACGATCACACCTAACTTGATGGAGGCAACGCCACAAGCCACCAACATATCCGTGAAGGAGCTGCTGAGACGTTGGGTGGTCTGCGGATTGATATAGCGGGAGACTTTGGTCAGGTCGCATCCCTTCTTCAACAAAAGACCGATCACGAAGGCGCAGCTAAACACCGGCAGCTCTAACTGGGGATAATAGAGCTTCACCCCTTGACTCACCAAATAGCCGAAGAAGGCGACCATGCAGACGAGCGACATGTGGAAGGTGAGGGAGTCGATGGGCTGCGCAGCTCCTCGGGCAGGTCGTCGAAGTCGGCGATAAAAGCGGTCTGTTTGTGCTTGGCCGCCCATTTCACCATGAGCAATCCGCCGATGATGGCGAAGACAACACCCGCCGTGGCGGTGGTCATCGCCAAGCTGCGTGCCTCATCCCACCCGAAACGCTCAAAAGCGGCACCGATCGCGGCAGCCGTGCCATGCCCGCCATAGAAACCGGTGGAGAGCATGATGCCGAATGCGTCGTTGAGATCCGGCCAAATCAGCTTGATCACGAAAAGACCGAACAGGCCCATGCAGCCCCACTGCAGCAACATGCCGATTTGCGCGAATGCCCACATGGGACCCACCCGCTCGCTGATCTCCTTCATGGAGACGTTGGGCGAGGAGAGGGGCAGCGCGCCAAACACCAAGGCGATCAGGATCGCCGCATAGGTGCCGATCTCGCTCGATAGGGGAATCCAACCCAATCCGTTGGGGCCAAAGGTTAAACCCAAGAGGCCGGCGATGAGGCTGGGTGGTATGAAAAGCTGCTGAATGAGCTTGACTTTCACGCGAATGATTTTTCCGATCAATAGTAAAATGGAGACAAATCCCAAGTCTGTGAAGAGGGTCCATGGAGTGAAGTGTGTCAGATCTAACATGCTATTATTTGCTTTTTGATTGTGTATTTGAAGTTTTTCGCAAATATAGATTATTTGTTTGAGAAAAACGAATCTTTTTGCCGTTCGATTCAAAATAGTCTATATCTTCGCGACCAAAATCAAAAAAGTTGATTCAACATATGGAAGTCTTGAAGCACGAATGTGGCGTGGCCATGGTCCGATTGCTGAAACCGCTGGAATATTACCACGTGAAATACGGTAGTTGGATGTATGGTTTAAATAAGCTCTATTTGCTGATGGAAAAGCAGCATAACCGAGGGCAGGAAGGAGCAGGTTTAGCCTGCGTGAAGTTAGAGGCAAATGCCGGAGAGGAATACATGTTCCGCGAGCGCGCCTTGGGAACCGGGGCGATCACCGAGATATTTGCCAACGTACACGAGCACTACCGGGATTTACCTCCCGAACAATTGAACGATCCCTATTTCGCCAAAGCCAACCTACCTTTCGCCGGAGAGCTTTACATGGGACACCTCCGATACAGTACCACCGGGAAATCCGGCATCTCTTATATCCATCCTTTTTTACGGCGCAATAATTGGCGCGCAAAGAACCTCGCCGTTTGTGGCAACTTCAACTTAACCAACGTTCATGAGATATTTGAAGAAATCACAGCCATAGGACAACATCCCCGCAAATACGCAGACACCTACATCATGTTAGAGCAACTCGGCCACCGCTTGGATCGCGAGGTGGAGCGGTTGTATCAGCTCTATGAAGGCGAGGGCCTGAAAGGCATGGAGATCACGCAGGCGATCGAGCAGCACGTGGATCTGTCGAATGTGTTGCGCCGTTGCGTGCCGACCTGGGACGGTGGTTTCGTGATTTGTGGCATTACCGGCAGTGGCGAGTCGTTCAGCGTACGTGATCCGTGGGGCATTCGTCCCGCTTTCTACTACGCCGACGATGAGATTGTTGTGCTGGCTTCGGAGCGCCCCGTGATCCAGACCGTCATGAACGTGCATGTGGAGGATATCCATGAGTTGAATCGAGGCGAGGCGATCCTTATCAATAAGCGTGGTGAGTGGCGCACGGAGCAGATCGTGGATCCCAAAGCCAATAGCGCCTGCTCGTTTGAGCGGATCTACTTCTCTCGGGGTAGCGACGTTGATATTTATAAGGAGAGAAAACGGATGGGTGAGAACTTGGTGGAGCCGATTCTTCGTGCCGTTGATCATGACCTCAACCATACGGTCTTCTCGTTCATCCCCAATACCGCCGAGGTGGCCTACTTCGGTATGCAGGAGGGGTTGAACAACTACCTCAACAAGCTGAAAAAAGAGTGGATCGCCGACCGGAGTCACCTCTTGCAGGAGCAGGAGTTGGAGCAGATCCTCTCTATGCGGGTGCGCTGCGAGAAGGTGGCGATCAAAGACATCAAGCTGCGTACCTTCATCGCCGAGGGCAACAGCCGTAACGACCTGGCCGCCCACGTCTATGACATTACCTATGGCAGCATTGAGCCGTTCGTGGATAACTTGGTGGTGATTGACGACAGTATCGTGCGCGGCACGACCTTGCGACAGAGCATCATCAGCATCTTGGATCGCCTGCATCCGAAGAAGATCGTGATCGTCAGCTCCTCGCCGCAGGTGCGTTATCCCGATTATTACGGCATTGACATGTCGCGCATGAATGAGTTTATCGCCTTCAAGGCGGCGGTAGCCCTGTTGCGTGAGCGAGGTATGGCGGAGGTGCTGTTGGAGGCCTACCGCAAGGCAAAGCAGCAACAACGGGAGGAGCCGGAGACCTTGGTGAACTATGTGAAGGAGATCTATGCGCCCTTCACCGACAAGGAGATCTCGGCGAAGATGGTCGAGCTGCTTACGCCCAAGGGCACGAAGGCGAAAGTAGAGATTGTCTATCAGACCTTGGAGGGGTTGCACGCCTCTTGTCCTGATCACCCAGGCGACTGGTATTTCAGTGGTGATTACCCCACGCCGGGTGGCACACGCATGGTCAATCAGGCCTTTATCAATTACATGGAAGATGATTATTTAGTAAAATGACACAACAGATAGATGCTATGCAGATGAATAGAAAAGCAACTTTAATCCTCGACGACGGCACACGTTTCGAGGGTCGCTCTTTTGGCTATGAGCGTCCCGTAGCGGGAGAGGTCGTCTTCAATACCGCTATGACCGGCTATCCAGAGAGCCTCACGGATCCCTCCTACGCCGGACAGCTGATGGTTTTGACCTATCCCTTGGTGGGCAACTATGGCGTGCCGCCACGTGATTTCGCACCGAATGGAATCTCTACCTTCATGGAGAGCGAGAAGATCCATGCGGAGGCGATCATCGTCAGCGACTACAGTCCGGAATACAGCCATTGGAACGCACAGTGTAGCTTGGGCGACTGGCTGCAACAGGAGCATATCCCTGGTATCACCGGCATCGACACCCGTGCGCTAACCAAGAAATTGCGTGAGCATGGCGTCATGATGGGGCGCATCCTGTTAGAGGGCATCGACGAGCAGCCGGCGGAGGCGCACTATGGCGAGGTGAACTATGTGGATAAAGTCTCTTGCAAGGAGATCATCTGCTATACGCCCGATGGCGAGAGCCGCCGTTTCCCGACTGATGCGTTTGGCGAGGAGGAGATCGCCGCCATGAACAGTGCGGGCAAGAAGCGTGTGGTGCTGTTAGACTGCGGCGTGAAGCATAACATCATCCGTTGCCTGTTGAAGCGAGATCTGTTTGTGATCCGTGTGCCCTGGAATTATGATTTCAATGTGCTTCCTTTCGATGGCCTTTTCCTGAGCAATGGTCCGGGCGATCCCGATACCTGCGAAGCGGCTGTGCTGAATATCCGTCAGGCGTTGGGCGGCGACAAGCCGATCTGTGGCATCTGTATGGGCAACCAGTTGCTGGCCAAGGCCGGTGGCGCTACGATCTATAAGTTGAAATATGGACACCGCAGCCATAACCAGCCGGTGCGCATGGTGGGCACGGAGAAGTGTTTCATCACCAGCCAGAATCATGGTTATGCGGTGGACAGCGCTACGTTGGGCGAGGAGTGGGAGCCGCTCTTCGTCAATATGAACGATGACACGAACGAGGGCATTCGCCACAAAACGAAGCCTTTCTTCTCCTCGCAGTTCCACCCGGAAGCATGCAGCGGCCCGTTGGATACGGAGTTTATGTTCGATAAGTTTGCGGAGTTACTTGGATAAACAGAAAATTAAGAGATCATGAAAGAAGATATAAAGAAAGTCCTGGTGCTTGGATCCGGTGCCTTGAAGATCGGTGAGGCAGGCGAGTTCGACTATTCCGGTAGCCAGGCGTTGAAAGCGATCCGCGAGGAGGGTATCCAGACCATTCTGATCAACCCTAACATCGCGACTGTGCAGACCTCTGAGGGCGTGGCTGATGCGGTCTATTTCCTCCCGGTAACTCCCTTCTTTGTGGAGAAGGTGATCGAGAAGGAGCGTCCGGATGGCATCCTGCTGGCCTTCGGTGGACAGACGGCGTTGAACTGTGGTGTGGCGCTCTACCAAGGAGGAGCTTTGGAGAAATACAATGTCAAGGTGTTGGGTACGCCGGTGCAGGCCATCATGGACACGGAGGATCGCGAGCTCTTCGTGCATAAGCTGGATGAGATTGGCGTGAAGACGATCAAGAGCGAGGCAGTGGAGAATGCCGAGGATGCTCGTCGGGCTGCTGCGGCATTGGGCTATCCGGTGATCGTGCGTGCCGCCTATGCGTTGGGTGGCTTGGGCTCTGGCTTCTGCGACAATGAGGAGGAGCTGAACACGTTGGTGGAGAAGGCCTTCTCTTTCTCTCCGCAGGTGTTGGTCGAGAAGAGTTTGAAAGGCTGGAAAGAGGTAGAGTATGAAGTGGTACGCGACCGTTTCGACAACTGTATCACGGTCTGCAACATGGAGAACTTCGATCCACTCGGCATCCATACGGGTGAGTCGATCGTGATCGCTCCCTCCCAGACATTGAGCAATACCGACTACCATAAATTGCGTGAGTTGGCGATCCGCATCATTCGCCATATCGGTATCGTGGGTGAGTGTAACGTGCAATATGCCTACGACCCGGAGAGCGAGGATTATCGGGTGATCGAGGTGAATGCCCGCCTGTCTCGTTC
>SFIY01000046.1 GCA_004555205.1 Clostridiales bacterium | reverse complement strand
CTTTACCTTATCGGACTTGATGCCGCCCAGTTCCTCTTTCAGTTTCTGGAGCTTCTCCGCACACTCCCGTTTGGTTTTGGCGAGGACGTTCTTCGTCTTCGGATAGCCCTTGTCATCGTAGCCGATGACATAGCGGCCTTCCCAACGGCCGTCCGCCCGCTGCCTTATGGTTCCATCTCCGTTTTTTCGTTTTCTTGCCACGGTTTCAACTCCTTTCCGAAGAGATCTTCCATGAAGCCGCCCACGATACCGCAGGCCTGCTTCTGCACACACCGCTGGTGAGGGCGTGGGTTGCGAAGGTATGACGCAGATCATGAAAGCGGATACTGGGGAGTCCTGCCCGCTGGAGGAGCGTTTTCATGTGGCGGTAGGCCGAGTCTGGATTCGCCGGCAGCTCCGGGCTGGTGGGATGAGGGAAGATCCATTGACTGATGGCTCGTTTCTTCCTCTGACGCAGGAGTTCCACGATGCTCGGGGGCAGGATGATGGTGCGGGTACCCTTGCTGGTCTTGGTGTCGCCCAGAGCGAACACGCCCATCTTTTTGCTGTGGAGGGTGCGGCACACTTTCAGCGTGCCTTTCTTCTCGTCAAAGTCCTTCCACATGAGGCCACAGATCTCGCCCCACCGCAGTCCGGTCATGAGCTCGGTGTAGAAGAACTCATACCAGACCTCGTCCTGCCGGATAACCTCCATGAAGGTGTCCAGTTCCTGCTCGTTCAGGATGCGCTTGGGCTTGTAGTTTGGTCTGGGTGCAGTCGGACCCTCGGTTGGATTCTTCGGAATGATATGCGCCTGCACCGCGTCCATCATGGCTCCGTGGAGCATGGTGTGGATCCGTATCCATCTTCGGCGTGCTCATGGATACGGCCCTCTTTTTTCAGGCGGCGGTACATGCGCTGGATGTCCTGACTGGTGACGAGGGATACCTGCTTCTGTCCCAGCTGGGGCTTGATGTAGCAGTCGATGAACTGACGGTAGCATTTCATGGTGCTGGGGCGGATGGTACCTTCCTTGTACTCCGCCAGCCAGATGTCCAGCCACTCGCCCAGCGTCATGCGGCTGTCCTCGGTCAGTTCCACATCCTGATAGCGCTCGATGCTCTGGTGAAGCTTGTCTGTCAGCTCCTTCTGGGTGTTGGCATAGTCGTGATGGAAGATGGGGTCGCCGTTTTTCTTGTGGCCTACCACGATGCGGCCTTCCCAGCGGCCGTCATCCCACTTGCGCACCATGCCGTCGCCGGATGGCCTTCGTTTTGCCATTTGGGTCACCTCCTTGGTGGAGTTCTGTTTTGGCAACACAAACAACTACCACACTTCGCGTGAAATAGCTACTGAATTATTTGAAGGGTTTTACAGTGAAATTTGCCCGAAAACGGAGCAAAAACGGGCCACGGAGCCGCTTCGCCGTCGGTGGAAACCCTTGCAAACACTGACTTTTTTGGATTTAGAGCGTCAGATAGGTTCCGTAAGCTGCAAAAAAGCGTCCCTACGCCCCCGGTCACAAACCCTTGAAAATGCCCGCACTGCGGGCATTTGTGGGGTGGACCGAGCCGTTTACGGCGTCGGTCCTTTCTCCTGCTCTCTTTTCGGCGGCGGCAAATCGGCCGAAGCGGCGGTCACCAAGCCCGGTGAAGCGGTCACGGCACATCACCTCCTTCCGGGCAGAACACGCTGCGGTAGCTCTGGAAGTCTGCAACCATATTTCGGTGCAGCATTTCCTCGCACAGCAGCAGGCGGCACACCGTCACGCCATAGACATTCCGCATCTCATCACGGTGCTGGCGAGTGAACGCCTTCTGCTCCTCGGACAGATCACCGTAGTGTTCATCGCAGAGAAACTTGTGGAGTTCTCCTTTGTCGATGGGGTCTGCATGACGCTTGTTCCATTCGCTCTGGATGTAGAGCATGGTGTCCTGAGTGCGTCGAGCAACGGTCATTGGGTCGTGGTCGACGATGAGGTTTGCGAGAGAAATGATCATGCACTGACTCCTTTCGTTTCGTTGATGTGATTTTCTTGATTGAGCTGCGCCAGCCGCTTCCGCAGTCTCTCTTTCCCCGCTTCTTCCTCTGCGCGTGCGAGCTGCCGCTGATAGAAGATCTCCAACGCTTCCTGAATGGGACGGATGGTGTAGCGCAGACTGCCGTTCCGGATGCGTCCGTCCTTCGTAGTGATGGTGGTCGGCTCAGTGTGGATAAGACCTTTTTCCTCCAGACTGAGGACGTACTTTCGCACCGTGTTTTCGCACATTTTCACCGCCATGCCGATGGTGCGGTAGCTGGGATGACACTGGTAGGTGTCGCGGTCCTCGCACCGGAGCAGGTAGGCGTAGATAGAAATCTCTTTGGAGTCCAGGTCGAGACAGAAGACCTCGTTTGGCATTTTGAAATAGCACTTGTCAGTATCGCGTTTGGGCCAGCGCTGGAACATCAATTCTCACCTCCTGTTTGCTGTTCCACCCACCGGCGGAACTTATCCTTGGGTACTACGAAGCGGCTGCCGACTCGCATAGACGGGAAGCCCTCATCGTGCATGAGCTCGTATGCGCTGGCCAGTCCGATGCCCAGCGTCTGAGCCACGAGCTTTGCGTTGAGGAACAGCGGGAGCTCGTCGTAGTTGGTGAACTTGGATTCTTTCAATGCGTGTCCTCCTTTGTATTGATTGTGGTGGTTGATCGTGATCCCTGGCGCAGCCATAGGCACCAACTCCTTTCTGGTAGATTTGAATTCAGAGAGTCATTCTCTGTGGTTAATGACATAGGCCTTCACTTATCGCGGAGAAATCAGCTATTTGACCCCCTGTTTCAAAAAAATTTTTCCTTGTTTATCGCGGCGCATTTATTGAGCAAATTAAAACGACCGTTCTGACAGTGTGTTAGTCAGGACGGTCGCCGTGATTGATCATTTATATCATTCCGATAATTCAAATAATATCATTCCGATGTCATTGATATTGTTCCGCAACGGTGGTATACTTTCTTTGGATTGGAGTGATGCTCATGTTTATGACTGTGAAGCAGGCCGCAGAAAAATGGGGTCTGTCTGACCGCCGCGTTCGTATTCTGTGCGCCGAGGGAAAAATCCCCGGTGCGTTTCAGGAGGGGCGTGGTTGGAAGATTCCCATGGATGCCGTGAAGCCTGCCGACGGACGGTTCAAGTCCACCGAGAGTCTGCTGGATATGATCGACCGGAAGAAGGCCGATCTGGATGCCTGCCGCCCTCTGACCGAGGGAGAGGTGGCACGGCTGACGGAGGAGTTCACCGTTGAGTACACCTACAACTCCAACGCCATTGAGGGTAACACCCTGACGCTCCGGGAAACCGACATGGTTCTGCGGGGCCTGACCATTGACCAGAAGCCGCTGAAAGATCACATGGAGGCCGTGGGCCACAAGGAGGCTTTTGACTATGTCCGTGAGCTGGTGCAGGAAAAGGCTCCCTTATCTGAGCGCATCATTCAGCAGATCCACTTCCTGGTCCTGGCGGATAAGAAAGATGACCGGGGTGTGTACCGCCGGGTGCCTGTCCGCATCATGGGTGCGCAGCATGAGCCGGTGCAGCCCTATCTGATCCAGCCCCGCATGGAGCAACTCATGGCGAGCTATGCAGAGAGCGCCGAGCACATCGTTACCAAACTGGCCCAGTTCCATATAGAGTTCGAGGGTATTCATCCCTTCATCGACGGCAATGGCCGCACAGGGCGCTTGCTGGTCAATCTGGAACTGATGAAGGCCGGTTTTCCCCCCATTGACATCAAGTTCACGGATCGCCTGGCCTACTACAACGCTTTTGATGCGTATCATTTGAAGCATGACCTGTCGGCTATGGAGAAGCTGTTCGCCGGATATATCAACGAGCGGTTGGACTTGTATCTGTCCATGCTGCAGGAGAAATAATTTGACTTTAAAGAGCGGTCGGTTTTTAGCTGATCGCTCTTTGCTTGTGTGCAGATTTGAGTTTAGAATCACCAGTTTTACAGGTGATACATTGCAAATCTTAGAACGTTTCTGTAATTATGTAAATGGGCTGATTGCAAAAAGTAATGGGAAGCCGTTTGTGGTAAAGAATCCTGTAATAGATGAAATTTTAACTGAGAAATGGGACGAAGATCGGAATTATCATGATTTTGTGTCAATGATGAAAGCTCTAACTGACGATGTAAGCAAGCTTCGAACTTTCTCAACAAACAGTGATATCAATGCGTTGACAAAGAAAATGTTTGGAGAAGCAATTACAAACCTCGTTCTTACTGATTACGCAAAAAAGCTTAACGAAGAACGTGCCACCGGTAAATTGAATATTGCTCCAAATGGAGTATTGACTACAAGTGCAACTGGTATACCAGTAAAGAAAAACACATTTTATGGTTACGAGTTGGTAGAGATATGAGCTATCATGGCAATTCAAAATCAAAACATTACTCCTACGCTGAGTTGCTTACACATGTCACAGATGTAAAAACGAAATTTCCAACTGCCATCGGCGGGATTAAACGTGGTCAAGTTGAATTAACACTTTTTTTGAAGCCAACTGAGAATTCTATAGAGTACACAGTCAAGCTATATGCTAAACAAGGTAGCAAGAACGTAAAATTGTTTGTGGTCAAGCCGCAAATCAAATGCAATGTGAATGGAAAGAAAGTCCCTCATTTATATAGTGACGGTTCGCTGTGTTTGTATTATCCGAACTATAATGAATGGTCTTTTAGTGATTCATGGGCAGAAACCTTAATCCCTTGGGCATCCTTGTGGTTGTTTTACTATGAAATATGGAAAGAGACAAACCAATGGTTAGGCGGTGGTATTCACGGGAAAAAAGATATACCACCTATCTAATCAGGCAAATCAAAATTGGACTATTCCGCTAATTGTAAAATATTGTTCCAGCAAGCTACCATCGTTCCGCAGCTGAAATAGCCGAACAACAAAATCACCGACATGGGTACCGATTACTCGGCACCCATGTCGGTGATTCTTTTACTTATTCTTTTTCTTAGACCTCTCCACTTTCTTCCTACCTTTCTTTTTGCCCGGCTCCGGCCCCTGCGGCGGAAGTGCCCCTTCCGCTTTCCGCCGTTTCAGCTCCGTCAGCTCGGCCTTCATCTCCACGATCAGCACCTTCAGCTTCTCCTCGCACTCCTCGCGGGTGTGGGCGTAGACATTGCGGGAGTGCTTCTTGCCGTCGATCCACATGGGCGAGTATCGGCCTTCGAACAAGTGGTCATTGATCTGCGTGATGCACCCGGTGCCTACCCTGCGGCGGGCGGGCAGGGCAGGCTTGAAATCGGTCATTCTCGGCTTATCCGGCTGGCCGGGGGCAGTTTCCCGCCCCAGCGCCCAATCGCTCTCCCACGGCGCTGCTTTGCCGATTCCACGGTCGATGTTGGCGGCGGCTGTGCGCTGCATATCGTCGGTGATGTGGGTATAGATGTCCAGTGTAGTCGCCGCCGACACATGCCCCAGCATGGCAGAGAGGGTTTTCACATCCATACCGTTCTGCAAAGCCAGCGTCGCGAAGGTATGGCGGAGGTCATGAAATCTTACATGCTTACACCCGGCGTGTTCCAGAATAAGCTGGAGCCGTTTGCGCACCACGCCGGGGGTAATCGGACGATCCTCCTTCACCGGAGATGGGAACATCCATCGAGAGTCCACCGTTTTCTTATACTCCCGCAGCACCTCCACCACCGATGGCGGCAGGACGATTTTGCGGATGGAGTTTTTGGTTTTCGGCTCGCTGAACTGAAGTTCACCATTGACCTGGTAGACCTGCTTG
>SFIY01000045.1 GCA_004555205.1 Clostridiales bacterium | reverse complement strand
AAATAATCAGAGCCCCTGGATCACAGATACATCCGGGGCGCTCGGTGTTGTTTTATATTTAATTCAACTGTAAATTGGCCTGTTGCATATGTCAATCAGAGTATTTAGGAATAAAAACAGTTACCTTGCGTGGGTGGATAAGAAAAGATGATACATTGCCAGCACATAAGGTTGGTAAACAATGGAAGTTTAAATGCTCGGAAATCGATGAATGGGTTAAGAGCGGTAAAAGTGCAAAGGTAGAGGGTTAGCGAGGTATTAGCATGAAAGAAATTCTACTGAGCATGAAACCCGAATGGTTTAACATGGTGATTTCAGGGCGAAAGTTATATGAATATAGAAAGCATTTTCCAAAGGAAAGTATATTTGATTTTATAAGAGCATTACTTGTCTTCACTTACCTTGAGGATAAATCCTGTACGGACTGCATGCTCGAGTAATGGAAGAAGGTATGAAGGGGGTGTATGTTTCCCTAACTCCCAGTCTTGGATGGTACGGTATGGTATGCCATACTGCTTTGCAAATGCTCTCTGGCTTAATCCGGTCAGCTGACGGATCTCTAGCATGGTCATTGTATGTCACCTCGTGTTCAGTTTACTCTGTTGCTGCTCCCGTTCTATTCGCGCTTTGTACATCTGCATGACCTCTTTCGCCCGCGCCTGCATCTCGTCCCATTCCTGGTCCGTAAGAGTCGGCTTGTCATGCATTAGTACGAGCATTTCGAGAACTGCTTTCTCTGTCAGGGGTGGATAGTTGCGTGGTTTCTGTGTCATCTTGTTCCCTCCACTCTCTTGAGCCCAACTTATTGCTTTTTATGGTATCAGCATCTACATCATACGTCAACATGAATTAATCTCCGTATACGTTTATACTCGCAAAAAAGAATCTCTGCAGTTCATCGATGCAAAATGCCCCGATGCAACGCCTAAAAGCGCAGCTGCAGAAGATTCTAATATCATTATACTCAGAAGAAGCCAATAATCAATCTTTTATGTACTCATCACTGCCAAAACGAATTCGTACTATCAACAAAAAAGAAGTAAGTTCAGAAAGGGAGGATGTTCCGGCTAAACCGACCCACGCACTCCAACAGAACCTACTTCTATGTAAATGTAGCACAGAATTTCGAAAATAGTCAAGAAAAATCTCTGTTTGACTATTAGTGGATGTTTGTGATACATTATTAGTGGTAGTTGTCGCGGCCGACTTTCCGGCCCCTTCTACCATTTTTATTGGATCAATATTATACAAGTATGGTAATACAAATGGGCAGGAAGAATCTTTATACAATGAGGCAAATTGTATCTTTAAGCATAATCTGCGTCAAAGATGTGCAACCATCAATTACGGCTATATCGATGTTCAAAAACGTTGTCTCGTATTCGATGGCGCTCCGCAAGAATGGCACTATGACTGGTATGCCGGCGTAGATCATCGTCATGGTTTGCTATCTCTATCAAGGTATTTGGAGCTCCTCATCAATGCTCAGGGCGCCACCCTCTGTGATAGCGAGGAGGAGGCTGATGTTATTCTCGTGATGACAAGAGCCACAAACGAGAAAGAAGTAAGCCTCATTGATGAAAACTTCTTCATGGAATAGTCTATAAAGAGAAGCAGCCAGTACCCCTGCCGCTTCTCTTTATCATGACGTTGAATGCAGAAGTGAAGGTCATGTAAAGTATCACCATCTGCATACAACGGGGACATCAAAAACGACAGGCTGAGCGACATAACAGGCCAGGCGAAGGTGCGGGGTGCAGTAGCGCATATTTTGACGATATGGTATAATCGAAACAGATAGCATTCACGGGAGAAAGGAGACTTCTCTATGCCTTTTGAAATCGTACGCAATGACATCACCAATATGCAGGTGGACGCCATCGTCAACACCGCCAATCCCCGCCCGGTGATCGGCAGCGGGACAGACAGCGCTATCCACCGCGCAGCAGGCCCTGCGCTGCTGCGCTCGCGCAGAGAGATCGGTGACATTATGCCCGGACACGCTGCGGCTACGCCCGCCTTCGGTCTCTCGGCCAAATATGTGTTACATACTGTCAGCCCTGCATGGGTCGACGGTGATCACGGCGAGATGGTGCTGCTGCGGCAGGCCTATGACGCGGCGCTGCACCTTGCCGAGGAGAAAAAATGCAAGTCCGTTGCCTTCCCACTGATGGCGGCAGGCAGCTACGGCTTTCCTAAGGATAAGGCGCTGTCCGTTGCCATGCAGGCCTTCACCGATTTTTTAATGACATCTGAAATGATGGTCTATCTGGTGGTGTTCAACAGCGAGGCCTATTCCCTCTCCGGCGGTCTGTTTGCCGATGTGAAAAGCTATATTGACGAGAACTATGTGGCCGAAAAGAGTGCGTGGGAATATCCTCGCGGCTATGACCGGAGAGGCAATTACCGCGAACGGCGGAACAGGGACGAGGTCTTTGACGGCGCATCCTACAGCATAGCCGATGACGAAACACTGCATTTCCAAAAGGCGGTGCAGGCAGCACCGAATTTGAATTCGGTCGGCAAAAAGCTTTCGGATATGCTTAACGATACGGACGAGACCTTCACCGAGGCGCTGCTGCGACTGCTGAATGAACGCGGCGGCAAGGATTCCGAGGTATACCATCAGGCCTGCATCAGCCGCCAGCTTTTCAACAAGATCATCAACGACAGATACTACCAGCCCAAGAAGAATACTGTGGTCCAGTTAGCTGTCGGTCTGGAGCTGGATATGCAGCAGACGCAGGAGCTGCTGGGCAAGGCGGGGTATATTCTCACTCGCAGCAGCAAGTCAGATCTGGTGGTGCAGTATTTCATCAGCCACAAAAGATACAGCATGATCGCCATCGATATGGCGCTGGCAGACGCCAATCTGCCCACGATCTGCAAGTACTGAAAATGTCAATTCGCAGTTGACCTCAGCCCTCTTTTTATTTGTTAGAATACGATCAACAAATTTAAAGGAGGCATTTCTCATGAAAAAGGATCTGACTGAAATCGTATTTATTCTGGATCGCAGCGGCTCCATGGCGGGGCTGGAGGACGACACCATCGGCGGCTTCAACGCCTTTATTGCCAAGCAGAAAAAGGAGGACGGCGAGGCATTGATCTCCACGGTGCTGTTCGATGACCGCAGCGAGGTCATCTATGACCGCGTGGATCTGCGGAAGATCGAGCCTATGACCGACAGGCAGTACTATGTGCGCGGCTGCACGGCGCTGCTGGACGCATTGGGCGGCGCCATCCACCACATCGGCAACGTACACAAGTACGCCCGCGAGGAGGACCGACCCGAAAAGACGCTGTTCATCATTACCACCGACGGCATGGAGAATGCCAGCCGACGCTACGATTATGAGCGTGTGCGTAAAATGGTGGCACATCAGAAGGAGGAGTACAACTGGGAGTTCCTGTTTCTGGGTGCCAACATGGATGCCATTGAAACGGCAGGCCATTTCGGTATCAGCCGCGATCGTGCCGTCAATTTCGTGTGCGACAGCGAGGGCACAAAGCTGAACTATGAAGTGCTGAGTGCTACCGTGACCGGCTTCCGTGCCTGCAAGAGTGCGAAGCCAAAGCTGGCAGACGGCTGGTGTGAGGAAATCGAGAAGGATTACAAGAAACGCCATCATCAATAAGGGGGAGGATTTATGTGCTGGTTTCGAAAAAAACAGCCGGAAACCGAGGAAGAACGTCAGCGTCGCGAGGAGGAGGAAGAAGAGGAACTGATGATGTTTGAGGAAGAAGAGGGGGAGAATGGATGAGCAATAAGTGGTTGGACGGTATTTTCGGCGTGGTAACGGGCGATGCGCTCGGCTGTCCCGTGGAGTTTATGGAGCGTCGGGAGCTGAAAAAAGGCCCTGTGGTCAATATGCGCGGCTACGGTACGTTCCACCTGCCTGCCGGCAGCTGGACGGATGACAGCAGTCTGACGCTGGCGCTGCTGGACAGTCTGGCCGAAAAGCGAGCCATCGTACTGCCGGATATCATGGACAGGTTTACCGCGTGGTTCGATCGCGGTGACTATACGCCCTATGGCGAGGCTTTCGATGTGGGTCGCGGTACGGAACAGGCCATTAACCGCTATAAGTGGAGCAGGGACGTGACTGCCTGCGGCGGCGAGACGGCGCACGATAACGGCAACGGCTCGCTGATGCGCATTATGCCCGCCTGCCTTTTCTGTTACGAGCAGGAGAAGGCGGGGAAGATGGATCGTCAAGAGGCCATCAACGCAATCCATGCCGTATCGGCGCTGACCCACGCCCATCTGCGCAGTAAGATCGCCTGCGGACTCTATTATTTCATGGCGGCAAGTATTCTTGATGGCAAGGACGCTTCTGCGCTCATCGATTGCTTGCAGCAGGGCATGGCGGACGGCTGGGCATTCTACACGAAGGCGGACACAAACCCTGCGGAGTTGGCCTACTACAGACATCTGCTGGATCTGCAGTATTTTTCAGCGGTAGCTGAAAGCGAGATCCGCAGCACCGGCTATGTGGTGGATACGATGGAGGCGGCCGTGTGGTCGCTGATCACCACCGACAGCTATGAAGCCTGCACGCTCAAGGCGGTGAACCTGGGATTGGATACCGACACTGTGGCCGCCATCGCCGGCGGCCTGGCGGGACTCTATTACGGCCTGGAGCAGATTCCGCAGGAATGGGTCGATACCATCGCGCGCGAGGGCCGGATCCGCGGTCTGTGCGAAAAGATGGCGTGACAGGCGCATCGTTTACATACACCGTCTTTCGGCATTGCTGTCCAGTCGGTGATTGCCATTACCTCTTCTAAGGGCATCGCCTTCTCTGAAACAGCGTATTCAATGCTCGCCACTCCGGAAAGTCCGTCATCGGCTTCTGCTTTTACGGTTACCTCATCTTTGTAGAACAGACCGAAAGTAATATGATTTACAAAAGTCTGCCAACTGCTTCGTCCCACAAATTCAACCTT
>SFIY01000044.1 GCA_004555205.1 Clostridiales bacterium | reverse complement strand
GCAAAAAAAGAAAGCCCTTGCGGGCTTTCTTTTTTTGCATTTAGAGTGAAGCTCTAATTAGAACTCCTTCTTCTTGCCGATGACCACAGCGGAACCAGCAACGGAGGTCAGAGCCATGCCAACGTACATAGCGATACCAGCGTCGAAGGTCTTGGGGGAAGTGGTGGTGTTGGTGGAACCAGCGGGAGTAGCAGTGGTGGTACCCAGCAGGATCACCATGCCGTCCAGAGTCTCGTTGTCGACTTCACCGGTATAGTTGGTGGGAACCTTACCAGTCTCAACGACGGTAAAGGACTTCTTGCAGGAATCGCAGGTGATGGAAACGATCTTGCCCTTGTTGTCGGTGGTGGTGTTCTTCTTGGCGAAATCGTGGTGAGCGGTGGTAGCCTTATCACCGTAAGCAACGAACTTGCCATTCAGAACAGCCAGATTGGTGGCTGCCTTGTCAGCCTTATAGTTCACGCCATCGATGGTGTAGGAATTCTGCTCGATCTCACCGCAAGCGGGCTCATCCTTAGCCTCGACATAGGCGGTAGCGACCTTCGTGGTGCCCACAGTAAAGTTAGCCTTAGTCTCGGTAGAAGCAACCAAGAACACAACAGTGCTGCCCTTAACCAGCTTGTGAGAAGCGATAGCAGCATCGCAGGCATAGTAGGTATTGCCGTCGATCTTATACTCGTCAGCAAAATAGGTGGTGGTGGTCTTGCCGCCGGAAGTCTCAACCTTGGTGTCGGTCACGGTCTTGGTGAACTTGTCGTTGCTGATTTTAACTTCCTTGTTGGCCATGTCCATCAGGGTATAGCCATCCTTGTCGACCTCTTCGGTCTTGGTCGCCGCAAACGCGGTGGTGCACAGTGCCAGAGCCATGACCATGGCCAGCACAGTTGCAATGATCTTCTTCATGTTTGTTTCCTCCATAAAATTTGTTTGTGTCCGGCGCGACCTCCCCGCCCACGCCCACGGTTTACAACGTAATACATCATTATGTTGTAAAAAAACGACCTCCCCAAATCCGCGGGAAAGTCGTATAATATACCTTATTTTATATACAGGGAGGCCCCGCCATGACCATTACCGCCGCACAGCTCGACAACTTCCTCTCCACTCTGCGGGACGAGGAAAAATCCGCCGCCACACTGGAGCGCTACGGGCGCGACATCCGCTGCTTCGCCCAGTGGCTGGGTGACGCGCCCCTGACCCACGACGCTGTGCTGAACTACAAGGCCCACCTGACACAGCACTACGCCGCCGACAGTGTCAACTCCATCCTGGCCGCGCTGAACCGCTTTTTGAGCCTGCTCGACCGGGAGGACTGCCGTGTGCGCCGTCTGCGCGTCCAGTACCAGGCCTACGCGCCGGAGGAGCGGGAGATCACCGCGCAGGAGTACGCCGCCCTTGTCCGCACCGCCCGGGAGACAGGCCGCACCCGTCTGGCGCTGGTGCTGGAGACGATCTGCGCCACCGGTATCCGCATCAGCGAGCTGCCCGCCATCACCGCCGAGGCCGCCCGCCGGGGCGTGGCCGTCGTCCGCTGCAAGGGCAAATCCCGCCGGGTGATCCTGCCCTCCCGCCTGCAAAATAAGCTGCTGCGCTACATCAAGCAGCGCCGCATCGCCTGCGGCTCCGTGTTTGTCACCCGCACCGGCACACCGCTGGATCGCAGCAACATCTGGCGGGAGATGAAGGCGCTGTGCCGCGCCGCCGGTGTCTCCGATAAGAAGGTGTTTCCCCATAACTTCCGCCACCTGTTCGCCCGGACGTTCTACCAGCTGGACAAGGATCTGGCGAAGCTGGCCGACCTGCTGGGACACAGCAGCATCAACACCACGCGCATCTACATCCGCTCCACCGGCGCCGAGCACCGCCGGTTTCTGGAGCGGATGCATCTTGTGCTGTGAGCGCCGCAGCGCCGTGCCCACACACCGCGCCATATCGTAGTGGACGGCGTCCGTCCTTAATTCGTAGGGGACGGGGTCCTGCAGTGGAGCGCAGCGGAACAAATGCCCTTGGGATACGACGTCCCATCAGCGCGGCAGCGCTGTCATTCCGAGCCAGTGCTCACACTGGCGTGGGAATCCGTTTCCCCGTAGGGCGGGGCCCATGTGTCCCGCCGATATTTGACAAAAAACCGCCTGCGGTGTATACTCGTCCCAAGGACGCTGCAATGAACGGCAGGCGGTTAGTCACAGCCCCGAGAGGGGGTGACATACATGTTTTTCGTTTTCACGATTCATATTCTGGGTCATTCGATCTCGATACGAGTCCAGAGACTGAAAAGCAGAAACCGCCACCCTGCACGGTGACGGTTTCTGTGAGCTGAAAAGCTCAAAGTAATCATTCAACTGTTGAGGGGCTGACCGCTTGTCGCAGCGTCCCCTTACATCTACTATTATACCCATCCCAACCGGTTTGTCAAGCGGTGCGAATTGACAAAAACCGCCACTCGGCCAAGTGACGGTTTTTGCGGGTCATAAGACCTACTAAATTTCCGTAATACGCCGGGGCTGACCGCCGTATGCAGAGTCCCCTTCTATTTACCATTATACCCATTCCGCCGGGTTTGTCAAGCGGTGCGAATTGACAAAAACCGCCACCCTGCACGGTGACGGTTTTTGTAAGCTAAACGCTTAAAAATCTTCCACTGAAAGGGGCTGACCGCTTGTCGCAGCGTCCCCCTACACTTACTATTATATCCATCCTGCCGGGTTTGTCAAGCGGTGCGAATTGACAAAAACCGGCGAACGGCTTATAATACATCCCAAGGACGCTGCAATAAACGGCAGGCGGTTAGTCACAGCCCCGAAAGGGGGTGACATACATGTTTTGGACGCTTACATTCCATATCGCAGGCTACTCAGTCTCGATCAGGATACAGAAGCTGAAAAGACGAAACCGCCACTCCCACAAGTGACGGTTTCTATTTGGTGCTGAGCACCTGATTCGAATCTCTACTTCAGGGGGCTGACCGCTTGTCGCAGCGTCCCCTTACATCTACTATTATACCCATCCCAACCGGTTTGTCAAGCGGTGCGAATTGACAAAAACCGGCGAACGGCTTATAATACACCCCAAGGACGCTGCAATGAACGGCAGGCGGTTAGTCACAGCCCCGTAAGGGGGTAACATACATGTTTTTCGTTTTCACGATTCATATTCTGGGTCATTCGATCTCGATACGAGTCCAAAGACTGAAAAGCAAAAACCGCCACTCCGACAAGTGACGGTTTTTGCGAACCATAAGGTTCATTAAAATTTTCACTCACCGGGGCTGACCGCTTGTCGCAGCGTCCCCTTACATCTACTATTATACCCATCCTGCCGGGTTTGTCAAGGGGGCGAGCGCTGGGGAAACGGATCGCCGCGCCAGTCTGTACCCCAAGGGCACTTGCTTCGCGGCGCGGACTGGCTCGCAATGACAAGGTGTGTAGGGGACGGCGTCCACGACGTCCCGCACAAAACGTGTAGGGGCGAACGACCCTGTCCGCCCCATGCGACCGCCGCACCCTGTAGGGCGGGGCCCGCGTGCCCCGCCGGGAGCAATGCGTACTTCGCGGCGGGACACACGGGCCCCGCCCTACGCGATCTGCGCTTGACGCACCCGCCGCCGTCCGCAAAGCGGACACAAATTGTGAATAAATGTCCGCTCGCGGCGCTTTCGCACCCAAAAGAATTTCCATTTCATTCCAGCAAATACACGGCTGCGCGCTATGTGAATTACAAAAAATACGTCGTATCGTTTATAAATCGCGTGTACCGGCGCTTTTTTCACATCGCGCGCCGGAACTAAAAGGCGCATAAAGTTCTCTAAATTGTCATATTTGACACTGATTTGCAACTAATTCGAAAATTTAATCCTTTTTTAATAATTTTTTACGAGTTTTTTTGCAAATCTGCGCGCGGAATGCCTTGATTTATCCGCGGAATGTGGTATACTTACAACCGTGAAAGGCAAAGCCGATCTGTTCAAGTCTGCGGTCTACAACATAATGATGTATTACGTTGTAAACCGTGGGCGTGGGCGGGGAGGTCGCGCCGGACACAAACAAAATTTTATGGAGGAAACAAACATGAAGAAGATCATTGCAACTGTGCTGGCCATGGTCATGGCTCTGGCACTGTGCACCACCGCGTTTGCGGCGCCCACCACGGTCGAAGGTTATATGAAGAAGACCGACGGTACTGCTGTCGAGACTGCCAAGACTACCCTGGTTTTCACCGCTGCCAAGGACCCCACCGTCAAGGATGGCAAGACCACTGCTAAGGGCAATGTTGCCTATTATTACGTTTCTGACCAGCCTGCCCTGACGTATGTCACCGTGGCCACTTTGGCTGACGCTGATGTCGTTCTGTACAATGACATCAAGACCACCACTACTGGTAATGGGTCCAAGACCGAGGGTACGGACGTTATCATGTATCTGGCTAAGATGGATCCCTACTACTATGTTGGTACCGTGTACACCAGCTTCGCTGATGCTTGCGGTCACTTTGCTAAGCCCACTAACTACAGCTCCAGCGACACCTATTACACCGCTGAGCAGGATGGTGCTACCCGTCTGTACGTTTCCAGCGATGATGAGTATGCTGGTTCTCTGATGGTCAGCGGTAAGCTGGTCAATGTGAGCCTGCTGGGTGACACCCAGGTCGCTCACGTTGCTGTTCCTACCGTTACTGATGGCAAGGTCACTGGTTACACCTGCTCCAAGTGCAAGCTGGCTGCTGTGAAGGCTGCCAACGTTGACTCCATCCCTGCTGGCGCTCAGGGTGTTACTGGCACTCTGTATTACTTCCCCGCTGCTGGCAACGATGCTGGCACTAAGACTGATGGTACTTCCAGCCCCAAGACCTTCGACGCTGGTATCGCTATGTACGTCGGTATGGCTCTGACCTCCGTCGCTGGTTCCGCTGTGGTCATCGGCAAGAAGAAGGAGTTCTAATTAGAGCTTCACTCTAAATGCAAAAAAAGAAAGCCCGCAAGGGCTTTCTTTTTTTGC
>SFIY01000024.1 GCA_004555205.1 Clostridiales bacterium | reverse complement strand
CGTTGATAAGGTTATTTCAAAAGCTTTGTTTATTTCCCCTATTGTTGATATGGAAAAACTGATTGCCGATATGATGATGTGGGCAAATGTAACAGAGAATGAACTGCAGAGCAAAAAAGAGATTCCAACGCCGTTTGGAGAAACCCTGTCTTGGGAATATCTGTGTTATGTGCGCAAGCATCCTATTAAGTGGCATACTCCTACCTGCATTTTATACGGTGAAAAGGATAATTTAACTTCCAAAGAGACCATATTTGCGTTCGCAGATAAAATCGGTGCAACACTTACCGTTATGAAAGACGGTGAACACTGGTTCCATACAAATGAGCAGATGCAGTTTCTGGATCATTGGATTCGCAATGCCATTAAATAACATAGCAAAAAAGGTCGAGAAATTTCCAACTTCATTTTGTAAAGTCATTATGCCGGAGGTGAGGAAATGCAGGAACAAATCGAGGCAGTACAACAAATGCAGGAATATATCAAACCGGGAACAGGCGAGTATGTGCAGGGTGTTGAAGTGCCGGAGGATTATAACGGAGAAATCCCCGACGGCCTTGATGTGATTGAGCTTCCTGCTGCACAGTATCTTATGTTACAAGGAGAGCCATTTCAGGAAGAAGATTACGAGCGGGCAATTTCGGAAATTTGGGAGTCTGAGAAAAAATACGATCCGTCTATTATCGGTTATCAGCGGGACGATTCAAACCCGAGGATTCAACTTGAGCCCATCGGCACGCGAGGATATATAGAGCTGCTCCCGATCCGCTCTAAAATATAAACGATGATTGCAGAATAAGGCAATATTATGAAATTGCAAGGACGCAGTGGATGACACTTCGTCCTTACTGTTTGCGTCTGCGCAAATGGATGATTCCATAGAAAGGGTAGTGTCAAGAGCTATGCGCAAATTCGTTTGAAGACTCCGGCTGAATGAGGTCAGCCGGCAGTAGAGGGGTGTTACTGTAAATGCAAATGTAAAGTGAGCCACTCCGCTCGCGAATATTTGCCTTAAAAAAGCGTAAACCTGGTATTGATGCAGGCAGTTGCCGAAGCGGACCAGCGACTTGCCAATGCAGAACAGGATAATGTTGACCTTCGGGCATTGCTTTCCGTCATCCGCAAATGCATCGACTGAAAGGAACTGACCCCGGAACTTGTGAATCGGCTGGTAACAAGGAATGAAGTCCTTGACAGCACCAAAGGCGAGAACGGGAAAAAGCATATTCCGATTAAGGTGCATTTTATCGGTGTGGGTGAGCTTGAAATCCCCGATGGCAAAACAATCCTTGAAACCTATGAAGGAATCCGCAAGAATCCGCCAATCGTGGCGTGAAAAGAGAAATACGGTGCAGCCCTGATCGGCTGCACCGTATCCTGCATACCCCGCCTGCTTTTGCCGCCTCCGGCAAAAGCAGGCGGGATTTTTGTTTTGCTCAATAGCCGCGGATCATCGCTGCGGCAATGGCCGGCACTTCCCGTGCCCAATAGCCCGGGGCCAGATACCATACGGTGCAGCAGCCCAATGACTGCGCGTGAAGCCCGTTATTCCGTGCGAAAATGGCGGCGCGCATTTGGTGGAAATTGTCCGATGCAATGGCCACATGGGTCGGCAAGCCCTTTTCGCGGATGATGGCGGCGGAAAAGGACAGATTCTCTGCTGTGGAGCCTGAGCGGTCTTCTGTATAGATGCGGTTTTCCTCAATGCCGCGCAGCAGCAATTGATCGCGAATACAGGAGGCCTCGGTGATGATTTCGCCATCATCCATGCCGCCGGAGGCGATACAAACGGCATCGGGATTTTGCATGAGATAATCGTATGCCGCGTCAATCCGGCTTTGCAGCATGACACTTGGCTCCGTTCCGTTGACCTGACAGCCTAACACGATCACGGTTATTTCGCCTTGGGGTGACGGGCGATCCGCCGCGCGAAGCCCCATAAGGACAAACACGGCGGCAATCGCGGAAAGGACAAGACAAAGGCAGCCATTGAGCACATGGCAGAGCGTTCGGTGACGGCGCACACGGTCAGGCCGGTGGGGGCGCAGGAGCATGATGGCAAGGATATGCAGCAGCACAGACGGCCAGATCATGCCCCAATGCAAAATCCCCATGGTAGCAGGAAGGAGAAAATAAGCGGTCAGCGCCAGACACAGTATACCGCCGATGCGGCGAAGCGTTGCTTTCATATCAGTTCTCTGCAATGTGGTTGGCAATGCGCTGCATAATCATGTCAAGGGCAACCAGATTGTAGCCGCCCTCCAGCACGACAATGTCGGCATATTTCCGGCTTGGCTCCACGAATTGCTCGTGCATGGGCTTCACCGTGGTGAGATATTGCGTGACCACCGACTGCATGGAGCGGCCGCGCTCCTCCACATCGCGCAGCGCCCGGCGCAGAATGCGCACATCGGCATCGGTTTCCACAAAAATCTTAATGTCCAACAGCTCGCGCAGCCGGGGATCGTGGAAAATCAGGATACCCTCCACAATGACCACCTTGGTGGGCCGGATCTCCAGCGTTTCCTCCGTGCGGTTATGCAGGGTATAGGAGTAGACGGGGCAGTGAATGGTTTCGCCTCGCTTGAGCTTTTTCAGATCCTCGATCATCAGATCGGTGTCAAAGGCGTCGGGATGGTCATAATTCTGCTTGCAGCGCTCTTCAAACGGCAGGTCTTGCCGTTTATAGTAATTATCATGATGCACCACACTGATCTCTGCACCGAAATGGGAAGAAAGGTGCTCGGTCAGTGTGGTTTTGCCGCTTCCGGTGCCGCCTGCGATGCCGATAAAAATCGTGTTCATAGCTGTGCCCCTTCCTGAGAAGTAATTTCAAATCTATTATAAAAAACCGTTACAAAAAAAGCAAGGAGCAGCTATGGAAGTTGTAAAAAAAAGGAGATTTTCCAAGAATTACAGTTGACGAGAGCGGGCAAAATGAGTATTATGTAAATATATGTCGAAAAATGTATCGGCGCCATGCGCTGATTTTACGGAGGAAATACAATGAACTTGCTCAAGTGCCCCAAATGCGGAGAATTGTTCTCCGATAGCTATAAAGAATGTCCGTTTTGCGAAGAGGACGAAGCGTATCTGTCCGGCAACAAAAGGACAAAAGGCCGCGGCCGCCGCGTAGAAAAACCGAAAAGCCCCAGTATTCTCGGCCCGGCGCTGATCGTGGTGGTGCTGCTGCTGGCAGGCTTCCTGATCTACACGTTTTTGGGCGACAAGATCGCGGCGTTGTTTGACGGCACGGAAAAGCCGCCGGTCGTCGATCCGGTGGACCCCGACACCGTACTGACCATTGACAAGACGGAGCTGAAGCTGACGGTGGGCGATACCGCCGTGCTGACCGTCACCGGCGCGGAGGGTTATCAGTGGAGCAGCAGTGACAGCGCCGTGGCAAGCGTGGATGAAACCGGCAAGGTGAGCGCCGTGGCAGCCGGTACGGCCACCATTACCGCATCTGCCGATGGCGCCTCTGTCGCCTGCGTGGTAACGGTGGAGAAGAAAGAGGAGCCGAAGAAGGATCTGGCGCTCGAAACGATTTATGGCTCGCTGAACAAGAACGGCAGAGGGAACTGGGAGTTTACCGCGTCGGAGGGTGATGCCTTCGGCATGATGGTTTCGGGTACGGACTCCGATGTATCCTGGTCGTCCTCCAATAAGAGCGTGGCGACGATTGCCTCGGACGGCACTTTCAAGGCTGTAGGCAGCGGCAAGGCGGTCATCACCGCCGAAGTGGACGGCCAGACCTTGAAGTGCGATGTCATCGTCAATTAAACAGCGTTATGCAACGGCGCTCCTGCACAGGGAGCGCCGTTTTTGCACATATCTGTGCATATTTACAGGGACAGATGATACAAAATGCGGCTCCTACAATAGGTGGGCGCTTTGTCTGTCAGCGGGACTTGCGGCAGAGGGAAAAGCCTGATATAATATATTGTTAAAAGCTGCCGTACAGAAAAGAGAAACAGAACATGAAGACAAAGGACTTTCAAACAAAATCACCGCTGCGGATTTTCCTCAGCTATTTTAAACCGCACCGCGGATTATTCGCGCTGGATATGATATGCGCGCTGCTGATCGCCCTGGTGGATCTGGCCTTTCCGCTGATCTCACGCACGGCGATGTATCAATGGCTGCCGGATAAGCGCTACGGCGTATTTTTCCTTGTGATGGCGCTGGTCGTGGCGGCCTTTGCCCTGCGCTCACTGCTCTATTTTGTGGTGTGCTACTGGGGCCATACCTTCGGCATCCGCGTGGAAGCGGACATCCGGCGGGACCTGTTCTGCCATATGCAGGAGCTGAGCTTTGATTTTTACGACCAAAACCGCACGGGCCAATTGATGAGCCGTCTGACCACGGACCTGTTTGAGGTGACGGAGCTGGCGCATCACGGCCCGGAGGACCTGTTCATCTCGTCCGTCACGATTATCGGCGCACTGGCCGTCATGTTTTCCGTGGAGTGGCGGCTGGCACTGGTGGTTTGCGTGATTATCCCCGTCTTTTTGCTGGTGGTCATGCGCTGCCGCCGCAACATGGGGGAGGCGTCCAAGCGCGCCAAGCAGAAAACCGGCGCCATCAACGCCGAAATCGAATCGGCGCTGTCCGGCTTTCGCACCACCAAGGCGTTTGCCAATGAGGCAGAGCAGCGCCGCCGCTTTGACGGCGCCAACGAGGTGTTCAAAACGGCCAAGCGCGAATTTCACAAGGCGATGGGCTATTTCTTCTCCTCTATGGAATTTTTCATCAGCATCCTCTCGGTGGCGGTGATCGCCGTGGGCGGCTGGCTGATCATGCAGGGCCGCATGAACTATATTGACCTTATCACCTTCAGCCTGTATATCACCACCTTTATCAGTCCCGTGCGCAAGCTGGCCAACTTCGCGGAGATGTTCTCCAACGGCTTTGCCGGCCTCAACCGGTTTGTAGAATTGATGGCCACCGAGCCGACCATTCAGGATGCCGCCGATGCGGTGGAGCTGACCGATGTGGCGGGACAGGTGGATATCAACGATGTCAGCTTCACTTATGACAACGCCGTGGAGGTGCTGCACCATGTGAGCATTTCCGTAGCCGCAGGCGAAACCGTTGCCATTGTAGGCCCCTCCGGCGGCGGAAAGAGCACGCTGTGCCGGTTGGTGCCCCGCTTTTATGAACCCACCGGCGGCAGCATCACCATTGACGGCGTGGATGTGCGCCGTGTGACCCAGCGGTCGCTGCACCGGGCCATCGGCATTGTGCAGCAGGATGTGTTCCTGTTCGCCGATACCGTCCGGGAAAACATCCGCTACGGCAAGCCGGACGCGACGGATGAGGAAGTGATGGCCGCAGCGCGCCGGGCCGAGATCTACGACGACATTATGGCCCTGCCCCATGGGTTTGACACCTATGTGGGCGAGCGCGGTACCCTGCTCTCCGGCGGACAGAAACAGCGCGTGGCGATTGCCCGTATTTTTCTGAAAAATCCGCCCATCTTAATTTTGGATGAGGCCACTTCCGCGCTGGACAGCGTGACCGAATCGAAAATTCAGCACGCATTTGACGAGCTGGCCGTGGGCCGCACAACGCTCATTATTGCCCACCGCCTGTCCACCATCCGCAGCGCCGGCCGCATTTTGGTGATTCAGGACGGCAAAATTGCCGAGCAGGGCACCCACGCAGCGCTTTTGGCGGCAGACGGTGCCTATGCCAGGCTCTACCGCACACAGAATTTGGGAGAACAGTATGGACAAGCGTGAACTGCTAAACCGCATTGCCTCATCAGAGGATGAGCGGCTGCTGGCAGGCCGCATTTGGGATAAATGGGAGCAGTGTCAGCGCCGCCATGTGCCTGCGGTGACGGGTTTTCTGTCCCCGCAGGAGCAGGCGCTGGCCAGGCGGCTGCTGCATGCCATGGGTGTGTCCTCCGGGTACCTGTTTTGGGGCGGCTATGACGGCGCCGAGCGGCGCCAACTGCATTTTTTGCCCGACTGGCAGGAGGAAGCGGAGGATACCGTCCGGCTCCTGCGCTGCAGCTTTTATGAGGCGGACGCGCTGACCCACCGCGATTTTTTGGGCAGTCTGATGGGCTTGGGATTGACCCGCGAAAAAATTGGCGATATACTGGTGACAGAGCATAGCGCCGATATTCTGGTGGGCAGCTCCGTGTCGGACTTCCTGCTGGCCGATTGGACCGCCGCAGGCCGTATCAGGCTCAGGGTCACGCCGCAGGATTTGCACTGTCTGCACATACCCCGGCAGCAAACGAAGGAGATTTGTGACACCGTGCCGTCTTTGCGGCTTGACTGCATGGTGGCGGCAGGCTTTTCCACCAGCCGTGTGAAGGCGGCGCAGGCCATTGCCACCGGTCGGGTGCAGGTGAACTGGACGACCTGCCAGAAAAGCGATGCGGCGGTGTCTGAGGGGGATGTGCTCAGCGTGCGCGGCTTGGGCAAGTGCCGGCTGGAGCGCGTGGGAAATGTGACAAAAAAGGGCCGCGTATGGGTGACCCTGCAGCGATATATATGAGGAGAGAGTCATGGATCAGAAGAAAATTGACCGCATCAATGCACTGGCGCATAAGGCAAAGGCGGAAGGATTGACTGACGAGGAGCGTCGGGAGCGCGATGTGCTGCGCCGGGAGTATATTGATGCGGTGGTAGGCAATTTGCGTCAGGAGCTGGAGCACACCTATGTGGTGGATGCCTACGGCAACAAGCGCAAACTGACAAAGCGGGGAGGGATCAAGTCCTGATGAGCGATTACAATGAGAAGTCCGGCGAGTACAAGCAGCAAGGCGAATACAAACAGCCGGTCAGGCCGCAGCCGCCGAAGAAGAATGACAGCGATATCGGTTCGTGGATTTTTATTGCCGTGATGTTTGCCGTGGCATGGCCTATCGGTCTGTTTTTCCTGATCGGGAAATTGTCCGATGGCAGCAAAAAACGCACCGCATCGGCAAGCAAAACAGCGCGTCCGGCCACTGAGCGCAAACCGCTGCAGCATGTGTCTGCCGTGACAAAAACGCCGCAATACTCCGCCAAAGGTGCGCGATCCATGAAAATTGTCGGCGTCATCCTGGCCATATTAGGCGCCATGGCAATGCTGGGTGTTTTGAGCGATGCCGGATTTTACATGGAATATGGCTATTGGTGGGACCTGATTGAGCAGATGTTTTTCCCTGTCGGCATGCTGGTGGGCGGTATTGCGGTATGGCTGGGCGGCTGCGGCATGACAAAGCGCAACCGCCGGTTCGGCAAGTACCTGGCCGTGGCCGGCGGACGGGAGGCCGTGCCTATTGCCTGGCTTGCCAAGGCGGCGGAGGTATCCGAGCGCAAGGCGGAAAAAGACCTGGAGATGATGGTGGAAAAAGGGCTGTGGGGCGCGGAGGCCTATGTAGACATCGGCAGCGGCATGGTGTTTCGCTCCCAGGCGGCCGCCTCGGCGTATTTTGAGAGCCGGAAGCAGCCGGCGCCTGCCCCGGAGCAGGCGGAGCAGGGATATTCCGGCATCCTGCGCCAGATTCGCCGGGCCAATGACCGGATTGCCGATCCGGAGCTGTCGGCGAAAATCGACCGTCTGGAGGAGGTGGCCGGTAAGATTTTCCGCATCATCGAAAAGGAACCGGACAAGAAGGATAAGGCAAGCACTTTCCTCAATTACTATCTGCCCACCACGCAAAAGCTGCTGGACTCCTACGCGGAGTTTGAGGAGGCCGGTGTCAGCGGTGACAATCTGACACAGGCCAAGGCGAAGATCGAGCAGACCATGGACAATGTGGTGGCGGGCTTTGAACGCCAGCTTGATGAGCTGTACCGGACGGATGCGCTGGATATTGACAGCGACATCCGCGTCATGGAAACCATGCTGCGCCGTGACAGCAGTTCCGCCGCGGAGGACTTCGGTCTGGGCGGCTGTGCCGTGCAGCAGGACGAGGAATAAGGATGCCAAGGGAACGAAGCCGTTCCCTTGGCGTTTTGTCCGGCACTTTGACGCTTTAAATAATTCCTCGTTGACTTTTTCACAAGCTGCGTTATAATATTCACAAAGAATGATAAGGAGCACGAGGTTTCATCAATGGCAGAACGAATGACCGCAAGAAAAAAACAGGCTATGGAAATGCGCAGCCGTATTCAGACCGTGGCGCTGGATCTGTTTGACAGAGAGGGCTTTGAAAATGTGTCCGTGGAGGAGATCGCGCAGAGCGCCGGCTGCTCGGTGGGCAATATCTATCACTATTTTAAGAGTAAAGATGAATTGGCCATTCAGGTAACAAGCTTTGTGGACGCGGCCTATCTGGAGTTGGAGGAGGCGTATCTGTCCGATCGGCATACGCCGGCAAAGGATAAGCTGATCGACTTTGTGGGCCGGTCTTTGCAGATCAGCGGGCAGGAACCTGTCTTATACAAAAGCTTTATCCACGGCTTGAAGTATCCGGAGCAGGGCGTGCTGAAGAACAGCGAAAAGCGCGTCTACTTCCGCTTGCTGCACGAATTGGTGAGTGCCTGCCAGAGCGAGGGCAGCATTTCTTCCGATTATGACACGGACGAAATCGTGGAACAGTTGGTGGTGCTGCACCGGGGGATGCTGTTTGAGTGGCGCATTTATGAGCACTCTTTCGATATGGCGGCGCGTGGCCGTGAAATGGCGAGAGTTTTACTGCGCGGCTATGCAGCAAAGTAAATGAAAAAAGTGACTTATGAAGCAGTTTCTGATGATTTTGCCAATCAGAAGCTGCTTTTTTTGTGCGCCTTCACAACTTTTGGAGAAATGGGGAAATGGCATTGACAAACGGGGTTCATCCTGCGATAATAAAGATATTCATTAAGTTATTCGGTGAAATTTTTTTCTGCAAGATGCAAGAAGAGAGGAGAACACCATGAAAGTGTTGATTATCAATCCCGGCGCCACCTCCACGAAGATTGCTGTTTTTGAGGAAGACCGGCAGCTTTTCAAACTGGGCATTGACCATTCCGCCGAGGAATTGGACCGGTTTGAGAAGGTCATCGACCAGGCGGATTACCGCAAGGAAGCTATTTTGACGGCTGTTGCCGAAGCAGGCTTCCATCTCACGGACTTTGATGCCGTATGCGGCCGCGGCGGCCTGTACCGTCCCATTCCCTCCGGCACCTACGCCGTCAACGACAAGGTGATGGCAGATGTGGAGGCCGCCCCCTACGGCGAGCATCCGTCCAATCTGGGTGCCTATCTGGCCAAGAAGATCGGCGACATGGTGGGCATTCCGGCCTTCTTTGTGGACCCCGTGTGCGTGGATGAGCTGACCGATGTGGCCCATTATACCGGTTTTGCCGAGTTCCGCCGTCTGTGCCAATTCCATGCGCTGAACCAGAAGTCCATCGGCCGCAAGGCCGCCAAGGAGCTGGGCAAGAAGTATGAAGAGGCCAATCTGATCGTCTGCCACTTGGGCGGCGGCGTCAGCGTGGCTGCCCATGACCACGGCCGTGTGGTGGATGTGTTCAATGTGAAGGACGAGGGCGCCATGGGCATGGACCGCGGCGGCGCGCTGCCTGTTAACCAGCTCATCAACTATTGCTACTCCGGCAAGAGCAAGGACGAGGTGAAGAAGATCCTGGGCCGCCGCTCCGGTATGTTCTCCTATCTGGGCACCACGGACTTCCGTGTGATCTGCGCCAAGGTGGTAGAGGGCGACCCCAAATATGTGGAAGCCTATCAGGCATTGGTGTACCAGCTCAGCAAGGACATCGGCGCCATGGCCGCCGTGCTGAAGTTCCAAGTGGACGCCATCGTCTACACCGGCGGTATGGCCTATGAGCAGTTCTTCTGCGACGATATTACCGACTATGTGGGCAAGCTGGCTCCCGTGATCCGTCTGCCGGGCGAGGAGGAGATGCGCTCTCTGGCAGAAGGCGCCCTGCGTGTGCTGCACGGTGAGCAGGAAGCTGCCGTTTATTGAGAAGGTATTTCATAAAGTGGAAATATACGGAGAATTAAAAAAAGGAAAGGTGGAAAACATTATGAAACATCTGATGTCCGGTAACGAAGCCACCGCTCGTGGCGTCTACGAAGCCGGTATCAAAGTCTGTTCCGCTTACCCCGGAACGCCCAGCACGGAAATTCTGGAGAATCTGCCCCAGTACAAGGACGATGTCTACTGCGAGTGGGCACCCAATGAGAAGGTGGCCGCCGAGGTGGCATACGGCGCTTCTGTGGCAGGCTCCCGCAGCTTCTGCACCATGAAGATGGTGGGCCTGAACGTGGCCGCTGACCCCCTGTTCACCGCCGGTTACATGGGCGTGAACGGCGCGTACATCGTCGTGTCCGCCGATGACCCCAGCTGCCATTCCTCCCAGAACGAGCAGGATAACCGCCTGTATGCCCGCGCTGCCAAGATCGCCATGGTCGAGCCCAGCGATCCTCAGGAGTCCAAGGACTATGTGAAGTACGCCTGCGAGATCTCCGAGATGTTCGATACGCCCGTGCTGTACCGCACCACCACCCGCGTCTGCCACTCCAAGGGTCTGGTGGAGTTCGGTGAGCGCACCGAGCATGTGGCTCCTGCCTACGCACGCAATACCCGTAAGTACATCTGCGCTCCCGCCAATGCTTACTTGAACCATCCTCTGGTGGAGGAGCGCCTGGCCAAGCTGGAGGAGTACGGCTGCACCACCGCCGTGGAGAACGGCCTGAACAAGGTGGAGCTGGGCGACGGCAAGGTCGGCGTCATCACCGCTTCCATTTCCTATCAGTATGCCAAGGAAGTGTTCCCCGAGGGTACCTCCTTCCTGAAGCTGGGTCTGACCTATCCTCTGCCCATGAACCTGATCCGCGACTTCGCTTCCAAGGTGGAAAAGCTGTATGTCATCGAAGAGCTGGAGCCCTTCATGGAAGAGCAGATCAAGGCCGCCGGCATCGACTGTGTCGGTAAGGAACTGACCGGCAAGATGTACGAGCTGAACACCCAGTTGGTGCGTGAGCGCGTGCTGGGCGAGAAGACAGCATACAAGAGCGTGGATGTGGCTCCGGCCAAGCGTCCTCCCGCACTGTGCGCCGGCTGCCCCCACCGCGGCTTCTTCTATACCCTCAGCAAGAACAAGAACTATGTGGTCACCGGCGATATCGGCTGCTACACGCTGGGCTTCGCCGCTCCGCTCAACTGCATGGATATCTGCATCTGCATGGGCGGCGGCTTCTCCGCCGGTATGGGCATGGCCAAGTCCTTCGAGCGTGAAGGTGTGACCGATAAGGTGGTCTTCGGCGTCATGGGCGACTCCACCTTCTTCCACAGCGGCATGACCGGCGCCGCCGAGATCATCTACAACAACGGCAAGATGATCCCCTGCGTGCTGGATAACCGCATCACCGGCATGACCGGCCATCAGGATAACCCCGGCTCCGGCTACACCCTGCTGGGTGATCCCGCCGTCATGCTGAATATTGAGAGTATTCTGACCTCTTACGGCTTTGCCCCCGTCATCACCGTCGATCCCCAGGATCTGACCGCCATGAAGAAGGCTGTTGACGATGCGGTGGCCGCGCTCAATAACGGTGAGCATCCTGCCATCGTAACCCGCCGTCCCTGCCTGCTCCTCAAGCGCGTAAAGCACGATCTGGGTATGTGCAAGGTCAACGCGGATAAGTGCAGAAGCTGCAAGAGCTGCCTGAAGGTGGGCTGCCCCGCTGTTTCTCTGGAGAACGGCAAGGCTGTCATTGACAGCACCCAGTGCGTGGGCTGCACCGTCTGCGCGCAGGCCTGCCCGTTTGACGCTATCGAGAAGGAGGAGAAATAATCATGTCTAATGTGAAAAGTTGTCTGCTGGTCGGCGTTGGCGGCCAGGGTGCGATTCTGATTTCCAAGATCATGACCAACGGCTTTATGAAGGCCGGTTACGATGTCAAGCAGAGCGAAGTCCACGGTATGGCACAGCGCGGCGGCTCCGTTTCCACCCAGGTCCGCTGGGGCGATAAGGTTTACGGTCCCGTGTTTGGCAAGGGCGAGGCTGACATCATGGTGGCGCTTGAAAAGATGGAAGCCGTCCGTTACGCTGAGTTCCTCAAGCCCGACGGCGTGGCGATCATCAATGACTATGCCATGAAGTCCACCACCATCGCTTCCGGCGCCGAGGCTTATCCCGAAGGCTGTGTTGAGGCCATGGAAAAGAACTTCAAGACCATCGCTGTCAAGGCCGCTGACATTGCCATTGAGCTGGGCAATGCCAAGTGCATGAACGTGGTGCTGTTCGGCGCTATGTGCGATAGCCTGGGCTGCCCCGACATCGATTGGGAGCAGATCGTCGCCGAGACCGTGCCCGCTAAGGTCAAGGAGCTGAATCTGAAGGCATTCCGCGCAGGCCGCGAGGCTGCGAAGGCTGCCAAGTAAGGTCATTGCAGAACAAAATCGCCGCAGAAAAATTCTGCGGCGATTTTTCTGTCCGTTTTTCGGGACTGCTGAGCTGTTAGACTGTCCCCAACAAATCACAAGGAGGACAAATGTATGACAGCTTTGACGATGGTATTCACTTTATGCGGTGTGGCTACGCTGACAAAAGGGATCATGTATGTGATCGATCGATTGGAGCATTAATTCTTAAACAAATCTTAACCGCAGACAATTTGACAATTCCGAGTAAGATGCGTTATAATAAACCGTTAAAACACAAACAAATTGACATCTTACGAGGGAAACATATGGATATTTTTGAAAAATGTTATCAGCATTCGTTGGCGGATGAGCTGAAAGAGCAGGGGATCTATCCCTATTTCCATGCGCTGGAATCCCGTCAGGATGTGGAGGTCATGATGGAAGGCAAGCGCCGCATCATGCTGGGCTCCAACAACTATCTGGGCCTGACCATCCACCCTGAAATCGTGGAAGCAGGCATCAAGGCATTGGAACAGTACGGCACGGGCTGCTCCGGCTCCCGTTTTTTGAACGGCACGCTGGATATGCACCTGGAGCTGGAGCAGGAGCTGGGCCGGTTTTTGCGCAAGTCCGGTGTCGTCACCTTCGGTACCGGGTTCCAGTCCAATGTGGGCATTATTTCCGCGCTGGTGGGTATGCACGATTATGTGATCTGCGACCGCGAGAATCACGCCAGTATCTACGCCGGCTGTCAGATGAGCTACGGCAAGATGCTGCGCTACCGCCACAGTGACATGGCGGATCTGGAGAAGCAGCTCCGGCGTGTGCCGGAGAAGAACGGCGCGCTGATCGTCACCGACGGCGTATTTTCCATGGGCGGTGACATTGCCAAGCTGCCGGAGATCTGCGCTTTGGCGAAAAAGTACGGCGCCCGCGTGATGGTGGACGACGCCCACGGTCTGGGCGTGCTGGGCGAAGGCGGCCGCGGTACCGCCAGCTATTTCGGCCTGGAGGACCAGGTGGATGTGTATATGGGCACCTTCTCCAAGTCCCTGGCCTCGCTGGGCGGCTATATGGCGGCCGATAAAGAGGTGGCGGACTTCGTGCGTCATGCGTCCCGTCCGTTTATTTTCTCGGCATCCATTCCCCCTGCCAACTGTGCTACCGCTTTGGCTGCCCTGCGCCATCTGGAACAACATCCGGAACTGCCGGAGCGCCTGAAGGAATTGAGTTTGTATGCCCGCAAGGGGCTGACGGAGCGGGGCTTGACCATCCGCGAGTCGGCGCTGAATGCCCCCACGCCCATCATTCCCATCTATACATATGAAACCTATCGCACGCTGAATGTGGCGGCGAAGATCTACGATCGCGGCGTGTATGTCAACCCCACGCTGCCGCCTGCCACACCGGAGGGCGAGGCCCTGCTGCGCACCAGCTATATGGCCACCCATACCGAGGCGCTGCTGGACGAGGCCATGGACATTATGGCGGATGTGCTGGTAAACGACCATGCGTAAGGTAGCAGTAGTCACCGGAGGCACCTCCGGTATCGGCAAGCAGACGGCGCTGGCGCTGCTGCGGGAGGGCTGCACCGTGTATGAGCTCAGCCGCCGCGAGACCGGCGTGGAGGGGATGCACCACATCGCAGCCGACATCACAAAAGAGGACGCCGTCAAAGCCGCTGTCGATCAGGTGATGGCGGCGGAAGGCCATATTGATGTGCTGGTGAACAATGCTGGCTTCGGTATTTCCGGCGCCATCGAATTTACGGACACGGAAGATGCCAAGCGGTTGTTTGACGCCGATTTTTTCGGTATGGTAAATCTGAATCGCTGCGTGATCCCCGTGATGCGCCAAGCGGGCAGGGGCCGTATTGTGAACCTGAGCAGTGTGGCGGCGCCGATCCCCATTCCGTTTCAGGCCTATTACTCGGCCGCAAAGGCGGCGGTGAATGCGTATACCATGGCCCTTGCCAACGAATTGCGCCCCTATGGCGTGACGGTTTGCGCCGTGCAGCCCGGGGATATTAAAACCGGCTTTACGGCGGCCCGTGAAAAGGTCATCCTCGGTGATGATGTGTATGGCGGCCGCATTGAGCGCTCGGTGCATCGCATGGAACGGGACGAACAGAACGGTATGGACCCTGCGGTGGCCGGCAGGTTTATTGCACGCATAGCCATGAAGCCGTCGGTAAAACCGCTGTATACCATCGGCGCAAGCTACAAGCTGTTCGTGCTGTTAAGCCGCATTTTGCCCTGCCGGTTCCTTAACTGGATGATCGGCCTGCTGTATGCCAAATAAGTAAAAAGACGACCCGTACGGGTCGTCTTTTTTGCTATGAATTGCGCGGCGGGCAGACGGTGTCGGCCAGCGCCATCGCCTGCTGCTTTGTTGTGAGCGGAGGAGATTTGCCTTTTTTGTGATGCAGCTTACGCAGGGACAGGCAGCCGGCGGCGATCATCAGTGCCGTGCCGATCAGGCGCAGCCATTGTCCGATAGGGGGATAATCCTCCCAAAACAGCGGCAGCAGCGTGTCAATCAGACCCAAGCATAGTACGCCGCCTGCGATAATCAGTATGTTGCGTGGCCTCAGGAGTTTTTTTAAGGGAAGATCGGGGCACATCACTTTGGCTGTCAGCGCAAAGGCGCCCACCGCCAGAACGGCAGTTAACAGCCAGGAAGCAACGCTGCTGCCAATGGGCGTTAAGACGGCCTGCCATAAGAGCGCCGCCAGTTCCGTGACACCCCAACCCAGTGCCCACAGGGGAATGACGAATAAAGCGCGCACCCCTAAGGGCAGGGAAAGCAGCCGGCGGCGCAGGGGTGCGTTTTTGCGCACATCCTCCTGTGCGGTCATGCCGTCATCTGCCTGCGCCGTCACCGCTGCGGCAGACGCATCATCCTGCAAAAGCTCGACGGGACTGTCAATGGCGCCGCTGACCAATACACCGGCGCCGGTCGCAGCGCAGATAACACCTACGGCGGCTTTCTTTTTCCAATGTTTCTTTTCCACTGCTGTTACCCCTGTTTCAGTGCCGCCGTGCGCTCATAGGCGGCAATCACTGCGTTCATGGCGGCGGCGCGGAAGCCGCCCTCCTCCAGGGCGCGGACACCGGCAATGGTGGTGCCGCCGGGCGAACAAACGGCATCCTTCAACGCACCGGTGTGCTGCTGCGATTGCAGGGCCAGTTCGGCGGTACCTATGAGCATCTGCGCAGCGTAGCGCTGCGCCTTGTCCCGGGGCAGGCCGCAGGCAACGGCGCCGTCAGCCAGTGCCTCCAAAAACAGACACGCAAAGGCGCCGCCGCAGCCTGCCACGGCGCTGCCGGCATCAATGAGCGATTCGCTCAGCGGCTCCAACGCGCCGGAACGGGAGAGCAGGTGCAAAAATGCCTTCTCTTGTGCGTCGGTCACCTCAGCAGAGCAGGCATAGAGGGTCAGCCCCTCTCCGACGGCGCAGGGGGTGTTGGGCATGATGCGTATGATGGGGCAGGGAACACCGGCCATTTCGGCAAGGGTGCCGATGGTCAATCCCGCGGCCATGGAAACAAGGACAAAGGGCGTTTTCCGCTGCTTCAAAACAGGGCGCAGAGTGGTCAGCAGATCTGCCATCATCTGCGGCTTGACGCCCAGAAAGATATAGTCACAATCCCCGGCAATGGCAGCATTGTCCGACAGGTTGGCGCCCAACTTTTCGGCCAGCTTCCGCGCTTTGTCCGCGGTGCGGTTGGATAGATAGATCTCCCGGGGATCGACGGCGCGGCAGGCGGCGGTGGCCAAAGCCGAGGCCATGTTGCCCGTGCCGATGAAGCCATACGTCATAAGGATCACTCCTTTGAAAATTCTTTCCATTATTGTATAGCACAGGGGAAAAAATGTAAATAAGAATTGCGTATTTCGTCGAGTTTTGCTATGATAAACCCAGAGATGGGAGGAGATAACCATGGGTTCACCGATGGAGACGGCACGGAGTTATCCGGAGATAGGAAGGGCAAAGGTGTCCATGTCGCCGCTGCGTACCCTGCTGCTGGCGATACTGGCAGGGATGTTTATTGCACTGGCAGGGGTGGGCGCCACCTTTGGCAATGTCTATGGGAATAAAATTGTGGGCGCTGCCGTTTTCCCGGCAGGTCTGGCTATGGTCATTATCGCCGGAAGCGAGCTGTTTACCGGCAACTGCCTGCTGATCATCCCAGCGCTGGAAAAGGCCATTACCGTGCGGCAAATGCTGCGCAACTGGGCACTTGTCTATGCAGGCAACCTGATCGGGGCCGTGCTGATTGCCGCCATGACCGTAGGGGGCGGCACATTTGACAGCGTGTATGACACCGTGATCGCCACCGCGGCGGCAAAAGCCGCGCTGCCTTTGCCTGCGGCATTGCTGCGAGGCATTTTGTGCAATATACTGGTGTGCCTTGCCGTTTGGATGGCCATGGCGGCCAAGAATGTGACAGGCAAGATCGCCGGATTGTATTTCCCGATATTCCTTTTTGTGCTGTGCGGGTTTGAACACTCTGTGGCCAATATGTTCTATCTGCCGGCAGGTGTTTTCGCGGCAGCACGCTGCGGTGTATCGGCAGAAAACTTAACAGTCTATACCATGTGCATAGGGAATCTTCTGCCGGTCACACTGGGCAACATCATCGGCGGCTGCGCCGTCGGCCTTGTCTACCGGACGGTGTATTTGAGGGAAAAATGACGATTACAGAACAAATCAAAGCCTATACGCCCTGCTGCGAGCAGGAACGGCGGGATCAGGAGGCCATGCTGGCGTTTCTTGCAGAAAATGACGACGCCTTTTTGCGCAGCAACCTGACGGCGCACATGACGGCCAGCGCGTGGGTACTGAGCCCGGACAGGACCCGTGTGGTGATGGTGTATCACAATATTTACCGCTCCTGGTCATGGACCGGCGGCCACGCGGACGGCGAGGAGGACCTGCTGGCGGTGGCGATCCGCGAAGTGCAGGAGGAAACCGGTATCCGGGAACTGAAGGTGCTCAAGGACGGGATCTTTTCGCTGGAAAACCTGACGGTGGAAGGGCACATCAAGCGAGGCGTCTATGTGCCCAGCCATATTCACATGAATGTGACCTATCTGCTGCAGGCAAAGGAGGGGACCCTGCGCTGCAAACGCGATGAAAACAGCGGCGTGCAATGGATGACGCCGCAGGAAGCGCTGGCCTCCTCCACGGAACCGTGGATGGTGGAGCGCATCTACAGAAAACTGGTGGATAAAGCGAAAGCATATATGGCATGAATAAACCGCGAAACCGTTCGGTTTCGCGGTTTGCTTACGGTCACATGAACAGACACAGCACGATCGGCAGCAGCAGGGCGGGCGTCATATTCAGCACCTTGATCTTTGTCACGCCCAGTATATTAAGGCTGATGGCGAAGATCAGCAGGGAGCCGGTGAAGGTGATTTCAGCAATCACATCGGCGCCCAGATAGGGGGCGATCACAGAGGCCAGCAAAGCCAGCAAACCCTCCACGGCAAAGACCGTCAGACCGGAGAAGGCCACGCCCAAGCCCAAAGTAGAGCCAAAGACCACGGCAGAGACGCCGTCAATGACAGATTTGGCGATCAATATGGCGTGGTCACCTTTGATGCCGCTGTCCAGGGCGCCCATGACAGCCATGGCGCCCACGGCATAGACCAGCGAGCCGGTGACAAAGCCCTCCGTGAAGGCGCCGCGTCCGCCGACTTTTTTGCGCAGAAAATCACCGAAGCGGTTCACCGCGGTATCAATATCCAGCAGTTCGCCGATGATCGTGCCGATAATCAGCGACAGAATGGGGATCAAGGGATTTTTGCTGCCCATCAAACCGGGGACGGCAATGCCGATGGTAATCAGCGCCAACACGGATATAATCGTGGTTTTCATCCGGTCGGGCATCAGCTTGCCGCCGAACATGCCGGCAATGGCGCCCACGGCGATGGCCGCGGCATTGACAAGGGCTCCGGTTAAAATCATAGCTATTACACCTCTTTTATCAAATCTTCAACGACTGCGCCGGCCAGCATCAAACCCGCCGCCGGAGGCACCCAGGGAACGCTTGCCGGAACGCTGCGGCGGCCGGGTGAGGGGGTTTCCAACTGCCGGGTCTCATGGGCCTGTTCCGGACTGAAAACCACCTTGAGATGGCGGATGCCCCGATTGCGCAGTTCCTTGCGCATAACGCGCGCCAAAGGACAGCCGGTTGTTTTGGCAATGTCCGTGATCTCCAAAAGCTGCGGCTGCAGCTTATTACCCGTGCCCAGCGCGGAGATGATGGGAATATCGCGGGCAATCGCCTGTTCAATCAGGTCCAGTTTGCAGGACACCAGGTCAATGGCATCGACGATATAGTCATAGCGGGCAGAGAAAAATACATCCCGGTGCGCTGCATCATAGGTCATGCAAAGGGGATGGACGATCAGCGCGGGGTTGATGTCCAGACAGCGCCGGGCAGCGACCCGGGCCTTGGCCTGGCCCACCGTGGAGTGCAGCGCATAGAGCTGGCGGTTGATATTGGAGACGCTGACGGTATCCTGATCCAGCAGCGTCAGCTCACCTACGCCGGCACGGGCAAGGGCGTCGGCGGCATAGCTGCCCACGCCGCCGAGGCCCACCACGGCCACATGGGAACGGGACAGCTTATCGAGCGCCTGCGCGCCGAGAATCATCTCTGTTCGTAAAAATTGTTCCTTCATGGTATATACCTCTGTTAAAAAAGGCTGACGCTTTTAGCGTCAGCCTTTTTGCTTACTTGGACACTCAGCCGACGTACTTCATGCCGGGGCCTTCTTCTGCGGTCATATTTTCCGTCAGAGAGGCGATCCAATCGCTGCGATCCTTCGTCTGCAAGGCGTTCTTCACCTGCACCTGCCAATAGGGCAGGTCCGTGCCGACAAAGTACATGACATGGTAACCGTAGGTGGTTTCCACGATGCCGGTGTCGCCGGTCTGGCGGGAGGCATCAAAAATCCAGTCATTAAACTCGGTGACCATCTGGTTGTGGTACACCTGCTCATACAGACCGCCGGCAGCGCCGTCCTCGGAATACTTGTCAGCCAGTTCGGCAAAGGATTCCTCCGTGGCAGCGCCGTCCTTCCACTCCTGCAAAATTTTATCGGCTTCCGCCTTTTTGCTCTCCTTCAAAGCAGCCAGATCGGCTTCATAGGTTTCGGATTCCTTATCCAAAGAGCTGCTGTTAACTTTGATGAGAATGTGGCGAACATTCACGGTATTATACTCGTTGCGGCCACTGCGGTGGAACACAGCCAAATAATAGTTATCGCCATCGGGCACAAGCTCCGTATCGCCTGCCTGGCGGCCCTCATCAAAGACCCAGGTGCTGATCGCATCGCCGGTGTTGGTGGAGGCAGTGGGGCTTGCGTAGGTGCCGTTTTCATAATCCTCGGCAATGTCCTCCAGCTTCTCGCCGGACTGATAGCGCTCCAGCGCTTCGTTGGCGTTCTCTTTGGCAGCGGCGGCGGCAGCGGCCTCTTCCTCTTCCGTAGGCTCTACGGTGTTGCCGTCAGCATCGGTGGTGGAGGAAGCGGAACCGCGGAAGTAGATATACTCATAATCGGCCACATCAAGGGAAGATTTGTTCTCCTGATAGTAATCGGCAATCTCCTTGTCGGTGTAGGTCAGGTCGCCGACATAGTGTTCTTCATAATGGGAGGCAAGGATGCTGTCCTTCGTCAGCTTCTGGAAGGTGGGGACGGTCATGTAGGTGCCGAACATGGCCTTGAGATACGCCTTGACGGACATGCCGTTCTGCTTTGCATACTGAGAAACAACATCCATCGTGTTATCCATTTCCTGCTGCATCTCTTCATCGAAGGTGAAACCGGCAGCCTCGGCGGCCTTGCACAGCGCCGTCATATTCACCAGCGTTTCCTTGGCGGCATTCTTAAAATAGGCATCCCAGGTCATATCCTCGCTGACACCCAGCAGCATCTTGGCCATGTCGTTCATGTTCTGCTGGTTCAGGGGCTTGTCCTTGTCCAGACCGTAATAGGAGGCGTACTGGCCGCTGGCAACGGAATTATAGGCGGAGGAATAGTAGTAACCCACCTCGGCGGCGGTATACTTCTCGCCATCCACGGTCAACGCTGTGGCGTTGCGTTGGAAGATGCCGGAGTTCCACAGCACAACGGCGGCTGCCACCAATACAAATGCACCGAAAATGCAGCCGTAAAGGATGTTGCTCTTGCGCTGCTTGGCAGCTTCCTCCGCTTTGCGGGCGGCCTTGGGGTCAACGGCACCGCTGGCGGCCATGTCCTGACGAATTTTCTTTTCTCTTGAAGCACTCATTGCGTTCCGTCCTCTCAAAAACAGGTATCGTGATACCCTTATTGATAAAATTACTCACCTATTATACAAGAAAGATTGTTTTTTCGCAAGAGGCAGTGTGTAAAAACAAAAAAATGCCCGCCGACCCGGTTGCCGGCAGGCATATCAGAACAATTGGGAAGACATCTGCCGCGGGTCGTGAGGGCCAAGTTATAACCTGCACCGTTCTCAGCAGGTGGGTTGTCTCCAGCTTGCTTTACTGCTTCCAACATCCAGCCGCAGAAGGCAGCCGGGAGGCCTGCAAACCACATACTGATCCGACATCCCCTATAACAAAATGTGAGGATAAAAAAGACCCATCACGTCCGCGCAGAGGCCACCATTGCGGTGGTTGTATTCAGTGTAGCAGATTCTTGGGGAGAAGAAAAGGGATTTAGGGAAAAAATCTCAGGAATTTTCATCCTCTTCTTCCATCAACTGCAGCATGAACTGCTCGTAGACAGCATTGAGCTCCTCGTCCGAGTCGGGTGTGGCGAGATAGCTTTCGCCGTTCTCCTCTATCGATTTGAGAATCACCAGGCCGTACTCTTCCGCCTCCGCTTCCTCCGTGTCTTCCTCCAGCGTGGGGAAGCAGGCAATATAGGTCCGGCCGTTATACTCCAGCGCGTCAATGACTTCCAGTTCAAATTCATTCCCGTCCTCGTCGGTCAGGCTGATGAAATCAGGGCCGAAATCGTCTTGCATCGTTTAAGGTCCTCCTTTACTGTTTGTGCTATACAATATAACGGATTTCTGCGGGAAAAGCAAGAAGGACAATGTGCGGTTTTGGAGAATTGAAGAACTTATCAGCTCAATATACGGATAAGAAAATAAGAAAACGGCGATTATGACAACAAATAATGCGAAAAATGAATGTTTTTCCGCCTTGACAAATGTGGTAAAATGGTAAAGACACTGGAATTGTATGTCATTCACAAAAGAGAATGATTTTCAAGTTTGGAAAGGAAAGGAAGGTGCCTTGTGATGAAAAAACTGCGTCACTGGAGTCAAAAGAAATTATTTGACAGACAAAGTGACAAACAACAGGCAAAGGCAGGCACAAAAAAAAGACCGGATCATAAGCGGGCATGGAAGATCGTGGGTACGATCGCATTGGTGTTCGTTTTGACCGTTGCTGTGTTTATCGGCATATTTATGACATACATCGACAAGACGATGCGCGGCAAGGTCGAAGTGTACATGAGCGAGTATGACACGAAACGCTCCACGGAGTTGTACTATCAGGATCCTGACAGCGGCGAGTGGATCATGTATCAAACGCTGTTTCTGAACAGCGAAAACCGTATCCCCGCCACGCTGGACGAGATACCCAAGGCTTTGCAGGATGCCGCCATCGCCATTGAGGATAAGCGTTTCATGACCCACAAGGGTGTGGACTGGCACGGCACGCTGCGCGCGATTTTCAGCACACTGACTTCTGACAGTACCCAGGGCGGGTCTACCATCACGCAGCAGCTCATCAAGAATCTGACAGACGACAATCAGGTTACCGTGAAGCGTAAGATCACAGAAATCTACCGCGCCCTGCAACTGGAGAAAGAATACGACAAGGATGTGATTCTGGAGGCGTATCTGAACAATATCTATCTGGGCAACTCCTGCTATGGCGTACAGACGGCATCTCAGAAATATTTTGGCAAAGATGTATCCGAGCTGAGCCTGGCTGAATGTGCCAGCCTGATCTCCATTACGAACAACCCCTCCATGTACGATCCGCTGCGCAGCGATTGGTGCCGCGAAAATAACCGCGAGCGCCAGTTGACGGTGCTTGAGGCCATGCTGGATCAGGAGAAGATCTCCAAGGAAGAATACGATGCGGCGGCAAACGAGGAGATCGTTTTTACCGACGGCTATACCTGCCTGGGCAACTACAAAGAGGACCATTTGGAGGAGGGCGAAAACAAAAATAGCGAGAGTACGGCCTGGAACTCCTACTTTACCGATCAGGTCATTGAGGATGTGGCCAAAGCGCTGATTGAGAAGTACGACATTCAGGATGACCCTGCCGATGAAAACGGCGAAGTATATACGGCCTATAAAAAAGCCATCGACCGTGTTTACGGTTTCGGCTACAAAATTTACACCACGCAGAACATGAAGTATCAGGAGATCTGCGAGGATGTCATGGAAAATACAAAGTTTGCCGACTACACCGATTCCAACGACCAGCCTCTGCAGGCGGCCGTGACGCTGATCGACCCCTTTACGGGTGATGTGCTGGCGATGGTGGGCGGTACAGGCGCAAAAATGCAGGACCGTGGCTGGAACTGGGCCACGGAAACGCGGCAATGCGGTTCTGCCATCAAGCCGATCTCTACCTATGCCCCGGCGCTGGATGACGGAACGATCACGGCAGCATCGGTGATCGACGACTATCCGGTGCGCGAACTGAACGGCGCGGCCTGGCCCCGGAACAGCCACTCCGGCTTTGACGGCCTGGTCTCTGTGCAGACGGCTGTCATACAGTCGCTCAATACCTGTGCGGTCCGTGTCAACGAGCTGTACGGTACGGATTCGTCCTACACATTTATGGTGAACAAGCTGGGCTTCACCACCCTGACGGATACCGACAGCGTGCAGTCCGGCAACATGGCGCTGGGCGGTCTTGCCTACGGCGTGACCACCGAGCAGATGGCTGCGGCCTATGGCGCTTTTGTCAATGACGGTATTTATACGAAGCCCCGCACCTTTGTGAAGGTGGAGGACGCCAACGGCAATGTTATTTTGGAAAATAAAAGCGAATCCCATGTGGCCATGAAGGAAACTACGGCCTATCTGATGCGCAATATGCTGGAGTCTGTTATTTCCAGCGGTACAGGCGGCGAGGCCTACTTCTCCGGCATGTCGATCGGCGGTAAGACCGGTACGACCGAAGATAACCGCGACCGTTACTTTGTCGGTTTCTCCCCCTACTACTGCGCGGCTGTCTGGACGGGCTATGAATCCAACGAGGAACTGTCCTACGCCGTCGGCAACGCCTCCGCCAGCCTATGGAAAAGCATTATGAAACGCGTCCATAAGGATTTGAGCGATCCCGGATTCCACGATTGCGACTCCGGCCTGACCAAGGTAACCGTGTGCGCCGACAGCGGATTGCTGGCCACAGACGCCTGCAAGAAGGACTTGCGCGGCAGCCGTGTCCGTACCGTAACCGTGGCTGCCGACACGGCGCCTACCGAAAGCTGTAATGTGCACAAGGTGGTGTCCTACTGCACGGAAGGTAAGCATGTGGCGACAGAGAATTGCCCGAAGGACAAGGTGAAGGAAGTGGCGCTGCTCGACTGGAACCGCACGATTTTAGGTAAAATTAAGGCAGACGATCACCAGTATCTGCTTTCCGTGGCGTCGGAAGGCGATATTTGCCCCAAGCATAAAACCGCACTGCCGATTTTGCCGATTTTGCCGGTCGAGCCGACAGACCCGACAGATCCTGATGATCCGCCCGGTGGGGAACAGCCCGGTGGGGAAGAAGAACCACCGGATGAGGGGAATCAGGGTGTGACGGACATTTTGAACAAGATTATAAACAGACAATAACTGCACGAACAAGTCAATAAACCAACGGCGTGACCCGTACAGGCCACGCCGTTGGTTTATACTTTATACAATATATAATAGCTCGCGCAAATCGGTGATCTCGTAGTCAATGCGCAGGTCATCCGGCTTCGGCTGTCTTTTGGGATTGTACCAGCAGCAGGGCAGTCCGTAATTGTTGGCGCCGCGTATGTCGCTGGATAGGCTGTCGCCAATCATGAGGCAATTGTCTTTTGTCAGGCCGTCGATATGGGAAAATACATAATCAAAATAGGCGGCTGACGGTTTGCTGGCGCCTGCTTCCTCTGAAATGAAGGCGCCGGAGATGTAGGGACGCAGTGCGCTTGCGGCGAGACGGCTTTTTTGCACCGAGGCCACCGCGTTTGTGACAAGATAGAGGCGGTGGTTCGCGGCGAGGGCACGGCATGTTTCTTCTGCGTAAGGCAGTAGAAGCGTGCTTTGACCGAGAGCTGTCAGGTGAATATCGTTGCACAGCGCCGGATCGCGGTCGAGATGGATTTTAGCCAAAAAACGGCGAAACCGTTCCACCACCAAAAATTCCTTGGTACATTCACCGCGGTCAAAGGCGGCCCACAAAGCGTTGTTACACGATTCGTAGAGGATAAAATTTTCTTCCGTGTCGGGGATGTCGCACCGGACACAGACCCGGTGGAAAGCGTTCCGGTTGGCGGCGTCGAAATCAAATAAGGTATTATCGGCATCCAGTAAAAGATAGGGATAGCGTGTCATGTTCCATAGACTCCTTGCACTGATATAATATAGTATAGCATATTGTGCCGGATCTTGCAATCTTAGGTCGAAACGACTGAAATCGAGGCGGATATAAGCAGCACTTTTGACAGAGATTACAAATGCTGAAAAAGTGTCACAAAAGCGTTGACAAAGGGGTAGGAGATGTGGTAAAGTAAACGAGCTGTCGCCGAGAGGGCCGCAAGCATCGAAAAAAGTCAAAACATTGAAAA
>SFIY01000043.1 GCA_004555205.1 Clostridiales bacterium | reverse complement strand
GCCACGGACTCGCAGGCCAGCAGCTTGGAGTTGAAAGCGCCGCCGCGGCAATAGTTACCGGTAGAGGGCCATACGGCGTGATGATAGGTAGCATCGAACTGACCGGTCACCAGACGGGGAGCCAGGCAGCCGAAGGATGCGCCGACCTTGTGGCAGCCGGTGGGGAACCACTTACCGGACATGGCAATGATGCGGCAGGGAACGCCGGACAGTGCGCTGGGGATTTCCACATAGTTGGGAACAGCCTGGAACAGACCGCCCTTTTCCTTGGCCTCGTTCTTCCAGGAAATACGGAACAGGTTGACGGGATCCACATCCCACAGACCGGTGTTGCTGAGCTTGGCCTTGATCTTCTCGGGGATCAGATCGGGGTTCTGCATCTGAGCGATGGTGGGGATGATGATGTTGTTTTCCTTTGCCTTCTGGATATTGTGGTCCAGTCCGGCCTTGTTGATGGACAGATCAATTTTACCCATTGTTATTTTTCCTCCTGTTTTTTGTTGGCATCAATGTAAGAATATAATGTATATTTGGAAATACCGAAGTATTTTGCCACTTTATCACCGGACTTGGTAATCAGGAACGCGCCGCTCTCATTCAAAAACTGAATGGCCCGAATCTTGTCGTCCTTGTTCATCAGCGCCACAGGCTTGCCGATCATCGCAACTGACTGCTGGATGAGGTCATCAAGCACATCGTTGACATTGACAAGCTTCTCCGGCTCCTTCTCCTCTTTATCGGCCGGCAGGATCATCGCGTCGACCTCCTGCTTCATCATGATCAGTGATGTCACATCATAGTTGATGGAGAAAATCGCCACCACCACGCCCTTGCTGTTGCGTATATACAGGGAAGAGGATTTCAATATCTTTCCGTCAGAGGTGCGGGTCAGATAGCGAAGGTGATCCTTCGTTTCCTTATCCTGACTGCGCAGTTGATCCAGAACCACCTGCGATGCGCCGTCGCCGATCTTGCGTCCGGTCACATGTCCATTGACGATATATACAATGGATTGATCCGTATGCCGGCTGTTCACATCGTGGATAACGACCTCGCATTTACTGCCGAAGTGCGCCGCAATACCATCCGCCAATTGCTTTAAGGTTTCCAGCTTCTTGCTCTCCATGTATCACCCTCCCGTCTGTTTTGAATTTTTACCACCCTCATCATACCACATTTTTTGCAGAAATCAATGCTTTCGACAAAAAAATTTTTAGGTTTTCTAAATTTTTGTTTGACTTCCACGAACTGTGTGTTATTATAGGGGTGTAAGAAATCAAACGCACCCGAAATTTGTCATTATTATATGGAGGTACACTATGGATTTTGAAGCGATCAAAAAGGCTGCCGAGGGCTACAAGCCCGCTATGAGCAAGTTCCTGCGTGACATGATTGCCATTCCTTCCGAGTCCTGCGAGGAAGAGGGCGTTGTCAAGCGCATCGCCGAAGAGATGAAGGCCCTGGGCTACGACAAGGTCGAGTTCGACAAGCTGGGCAACGTCATCGGCTGGATGGGCAACGGCGACAAGATCATTGCTATCGACTCCCATATCGACACCGTCGGTATCGGCAACATCAACAACTGGGATCATGATCCGTATCAGGGTTATGAGACGGAGGATATTATCTACGGCCGCGGCGGCAGCGACCAGGAAGGCGGCATGGCTTCCGCTACTTACGGCGTGAAGATCATGAAGGACCTGAACCTGATTCCCGAGGGCTACAAGATGATGGTCGTCGGCAGCGTTCAGGAAGAGGATTGCGACGGTATGTGCTGGCAGTCCATCGTGAACGAGTACTTCAACGGCCCCGAAGATGCCCGCAACCAGATCGAGTTCGTCATCTCCACCGAGCCCACCGACGGCGGTATCTATCGCGGTCACCGCGGCCGTATGGAGATCCGCGTTGACGTTCGCGGTATTTCCTGCCACGGCAGCGCTCCCGAGCGCGGTGACAACGCGATCCACAAGATGGCTGAGATCATTGAGAATGTTCGCGACCTGAACGAGAATCCCGCCGACGGCTCCACCGAGATCAACGGTCTGGTGAAGATGCTGGATCCCAAGTTCAACCCCGATCATTATGAGGATGCCCGTTTCCTGGGCAAGGGCACCTGCACCACTTCTCAGATCTTCTACACCTCTCCCTCCCGCTGCGCCGTTGCCGATAGCTGCGCTATCTCCATCGACCGCCGCATGACCGCCGGTGAGACCTATCAGTCCTGCCTGAAGGAGATCGAGGATCTGCCCGCCTGCAAGAAGTATGCCAAGGATGTCAAGGTTTCCATGTACATGTATGACCGTCCCGCATGGACCGGCCATGTCTACGAGACCGAGTGCTTCTTCCCCACCTGGATCAACAAGGAGTCCGCTCCCCATGTCCAGGCTCTGATCGAAGCGCACCACGGCCTGTGGGGCACCGAGCGTCTGATGCCCACCGAGCTGGCCGCCTCCAAGCGCGAAGGCCGTCCCCTGACCGACAAGTGGACCTTCTCCACCAACGGCGTGTCCATTCAGGGCCGTTACGGCATCCCCTGCGTCGGCTTCGGTCCCGGTGCCGAGTCTCAGGCTCACGCTCCCAACGAAGTGACCTTCAAGCAGGATCTGGTGACCTGCGCCGCTCTGTACGCCGCCGTTCCCGGTCTGTATAAGCCCGAGAACAAGGACGGCAGCGCCACTTCCTTCCGTCAGGAACTGACCGGTAACGACATCAAGTAATTCCGCCGACTTCTCCCGATGCGCCGTGTCATGCGGCGCGGCGCATCGGAGAATCATATACCTCATATAAAAATAATTCATTTTACAAGGAGAAAAACAACAATGAGCAAGACCGTTGAACTGGCTCGTCACCTCGAGACCCTGCATATCAACAACATGTACAAGAGCGATTTCTATTGGACTTGGGACAAGACCGATGATGAAATCGATGCTATTTTTACCGTTGCTGACGCTCTGCGCGACCTGCGTGAGCGCAACAAGAGCACCCGCGTGTTCGATTCCGGCCTGGGTATCTCCCTGTTCCGCGATAACTCCACCCGTACCCGTTTCTCCTTTGCTTCCGCCTGCAACCTGCTGGGTCTGGAAGAGCAGGTTCTGGACGAGAAGAAGTCCCAGATCGCTCACGGCGAGACCGTCCGCGAGACCGCTAACATGGTTTCCTTCATGGCTGACGTGATCGGTATCCGCGACGATATGTATATCGGCCAGGGCCACACCTATCAGAAGACCTTCATGGACGCCCTGGAAGACGGCTACCGTCAGGGTATCCTGGAGCAGCGCCCCACGCTGGTGAACCTGCAGTGCGACGTCGACCATCCCACCCAGTGCATGGCGGATATGCTGCACGTGATCCACTACTTCGGCGGTGTGGAGAACCTGAAGGGCAAGAAGGTTGCCATGACCTGGGCTTATTCTCCCTCCTACGGCAAGCCCCTGTCCGTTCCTCAGGGTGTCATCGGCCTGTTCACCCGTTTCGGCATGGACGTGACGCTGGCTCATCCCGAGGGATACGATGTAATGCCCGAGGTGGAGGAAGTCGCCCGCAAGAACTGCGAGAAGTACGGCTCCAAGTTCCACAAGACCAACGACATGAAGGAAGCTTTCAAGGATGCCGATATCGTGTATCCCAAGTCCTGGGCTCCCTTTGCCGCTATGGAAGAGCGCACCAAGCTGTACTCCGCCGGTGATCAGGCAGGTATCGATGCGCTGGAGAAGAAGCTGCTGGCTCAGAACGCCGAGCATAAGGATTGGGCCTGCACTGAGGAAATGATGGCTCTGACCAAGGACGGCAAGGCCCTGTACATGCACTGCCTGCCCGCCGATATTACCGGTCTGAGCTGCAAGGAAGGCGAAGTCGACAACTCCGTGTTTGATCGCTATATCGTTCCTCTGTACAAGGAGGCTTCCTACAAGCCCTATATCATCGCTGCTATGATCTTCATGTCCCAGGTCAAGGATCCCGTTAAGGCTCTGATGGCGCTGGACGCTGCTGACGATCATCGTAAGCTGTTCTGATTCAGGCTGATCTGCATTTCCGAAGGCGGGAGTGTCTCGCGACACTCCCGCCTTTCTTCCACCACATATTGTAAAAGAGGTATACAAAAAATGAACAAGAAAATCGTGATCGCTCTGGGCGGCAACGCCCTGGGCAACACCGCTGCCGAGCAGTTGGAGCTGGTCGCCAATACGGCCAAGGCGATTGTTGACCTAATCGCCGAGGGCAACGAGGTCGTCATCGCCCACGGCAACGGCCCCCAGGTCGGTATGATTAATCTGGGTCTGTCCACCGCTGCGGAAGCCGGTGCTATCAAGGCTGACATGCCCTTCCCCGAGTGCGGCGCTATGTCCGAGGGTTACATCGGCTATCATCTGCAGCAGGCTATCGGCAATGAGCTGGTTTCCCGCGGCATGAAAAAGCCCGTTGCCACCATCGTCACCCAGACCGTCGTGTCCGAGGACGACCCCGCTTTCCATAACCCCACCAAGCCCGTGGGCGCTTTCTATGACAAGGAAACCGCCGAGCGTATTGCCGCAGAAAAGGGCTACACCATGGTCGAGGATGCCGGTCGCGGCTACCGCCGTGTGGTTCCCTCCCCCAAGCCCTTTGACATCGTTGAGGCCGAGTCCATCAAGACGTTGGTCGATGCCGGTAATGTTGTCATCGCAGTGGGCGGCGGCGGCATCCCCGTCATCCGCAAGGACGGTAAGGTATTCGGCACCCCCGCCGTTATCGATAAGGACTTCGGCAGCGAGCTGCTGGCAGAGCTGCTGGACGCCGATATGCTGATTATCCTGACCGCCGTGGAGAAGGTCGCTATCAACTTCAACAAGCCCGATCAGAAGGGTCTGGATGACCTGACGCCTGCCGAGGCTGCCGCGTACATTGTCCAGGATCAGTTTGCCAAAGGCTCCATGCTGCCCAAGGTGCAGGCTGCCGTCAAGTTTGCCGAATCCAAAGCCGGCCGCACCGCGCTGATCACCCTGCTGGAGAAGGCCAAGGACGGTATCGCCGGTAAGACCGGTACCCGCATCCACCAGTAATTGACCGACTTGCCTGTACCGACGGTTTGATGGGTTGAGAGAAGGCGATTACCGTCCTTATTTTAAATTCATGCGCCGCTTTTGCTTGCAAAAGCGCGGTGGCGACACCGTCGCCGCGGTATCGCCGGTAAGACCGGTAC
>SFIY01000023.1 GCA_004555205.1 Clostridiales bacterium | reverse complement strand
TTCAAGAGCTACGGCTTCTTCAAGTTCTGCGTGAAGTTCATCACCCCGCTGTGCATGATCCTGATCCTGTGGGGCCAGATTCAGAGCTTCTTCTTCTAAGAGAAGATTACACAGTAAACAAAAAAACATCGGAGCTTTGCCACGTGTGCATAAGGAAGTAATTTAATCATGGAATGAGGAGTAGTCCGAAAAGGACTACTCCTTTCCTTTTGCTGAGGTTATCCTTAGTTTTGCTCGTGCATATCAGCTAGCGTTTGTAATTCCTGTTGTGTGGGTCTTTCAAACAACCCTACGCCAGTAAAGTAAATATCTACCTTGACGTGGCAGTGCCCATCATACTTATCGTTGTTATGAACTTCAATGCGTTGGATCATCATATTTACGATTTCCGGTGTTAGCTCCCGCATTTCTGAATATTGGCGAAATCCATTTAAAAGCATCCTCACATCAACGGAGTTCTGCTCTGCTTTGGCAAGCTGTTCTTCCGCATCGGCAATGAATTGCTTCAACGCACGTTGCTCCGATTCATAATCAGCTGTCATCGTCATAAAACGTTCGTCGGAAATCACACCGTTCACATTCTTTTCAAACAGGCTGGAGATGTTACGGTCTATTTCTTTGATACGTTTGTTGCTGTTGAGGATGGTGCTTTTCAATGCCTGAATATCACTATCTCTACCAGCGGCATTGCGCATTTTGATTAGATTGAGAAAGTCCTGTTCGTAACATCGAATGAAATCAGCAATATCGCTGATTGCTTCCGTTACAAGCTTTTCAAGTACCACATCACGGATAAAGTGGATCTTGCAGGTGCCACTCGCGCTATTGTAATTGGAACAACGGAAGAACTCCTGATCTTTCCTCAGGCTTTTGGAGGCGCAAAAATACATCTTTGCTCCGCAATCCGGGCAATACACCAACCCGCTGAACAGGCTTTTTCGTCCTGTGGCAGTCGGCCTGCGTTTCTCCTCTGTCAGCAATGATTTCCTTTTCCGCAGTACCACCTTATCCTCAGGAGTGGCCCTGCGGATCTTATTTTGCAGCTTGGTACGCTGTGCTGTCAGATTGTTGAGTCTGCCCTCAAGATCCTGCCTGTCAAAGTACAGATCATCCAGCGTGTTAACGCAGTGACGATCCATATAGTCAAGCTCTGCCGTGTACTGATCCAGCTTACGCAGTTCCTGCTTGAGATAGGGACTGGTCGGCTGATAGTACTGTGTTTCCGGGAAGATCCCCAGCTCATAACAGAAATACACGTAAAGATTACGGATGTGTCTCGTGTACCGAAACGGCGTGTAGTATTTGTCATAGCTACGTGGCATATAGGGAGTGTAATCGACTATTGCTTCCTTACTGCCGTAGTATGCACGACTGCCTACATGCTGCTCCCAATAGGTTGGTGTCCATTCTTCATCCAAAGTATCCAATCGCGTAAAATGCTGATACTGTGGCAGCCGTATCTTCCAATGCTTGCCGCTGAAATCCGTGATGTATCCCAGACGCTGCAGATATTGCTCGGCATCGGATACATTGACGCTGTTCGCAAAAGCCTCGCGGATATCCTTGCGATATACGTTGTACCTTGTGGGCTTACCGCTCTTTTCATCTAACCATACAGGCCGTGATGGCGCTTTATGCGGTCGGGTGATAATGGAAAGACCATATTCCCGGCACAGCCGATCTGATGTATCTCGCAAGCGTTGCTGTTCTTTCTTGGAGTAGTTGTACTTGCCGCCGTCACGGAAGGATACGGAATTGAAAGCAAAGTGATTATGGATATGATCTTTATCCAGATGCGTAGTGACTACGATTTGGAAACGATCGCCCCACATCTCCTTTGCCAGCTTAACGCCGATCTCACGGGCCATCTGTGGTTCCACTTCGCCTACCTTAAAGCTCTGGTAGCCGTGCCATGCGATATAGTTATCGTTCTTGCCGTATTGCTTCTTGGTCAGAATCATCTGCTGTAAGACGATGGGCTTTGCGCAGTTGATAGTGGATACATACTCCTCTCGGGTCTTATCCTCTCGGCGTACATACTCGAAGACGTTGAAGAAATCTTCTGTGCCTTTCGGGACAGTCTTCTCCGGATTCTCCACATAGTCGATGAGATCGCCGAGCCGTCCTTTGATATGCCATAGGCTTGTTGTTGCCATATCACATCACCTCCTGCAAACGCAAAATGAGCTGTGCCAGTAACTCCTGTTTTTCCGGCGACAGCTCATCCATAACGGTATACAGTTCATTCAGCAGTTCCCAGAATTCATCCGGTGGTTTTGCCTGCGGTGGCTGTTTGGAACAGCAGCGCAGTACATAGGCAGTAGCAGATAATCCGCTGCGTTTGGCGGCTTTCATAATTCGTTCTTTCTCGCTCGGCTGGAGCCGCAATTCCAGCCGAGCGGTCTTTTTGTTCTTCATCGTCATGTCTCCTTTGCAAATAACAGGGTATTCAGGGGTGTCCCCTGGGTAAGGTCCACACCCGATAGCGGTGTGGATCAGGGTGGATTTTGTACGGCAAAATCCGATGCTCGCTATCCCTGCGGACAGGGTATATGGATGCTGATTTGGTAAGCTCTCAAAGTGGAGAACTTGCCTCCAATTTTCCGGACATTTTTAAGTGGTCATTTTGACCACTTGGAGAATCAAAGCATAGGGGTTTCCATAAATCACTGTACCAAAGCTGCCGGTTCCACTTCTCCTATGGTATTGGCACCACAATTTTTGAAAGTGATGTCAGTATTGCGGAAAAGTGGAACCCATGTTTATAGCAGGGTCAATTATCGGGAAAAGTGTCACCCAGCGGACAGGGTGAAACGGGCATAAAAATAACACCTGCCGATTTTCACCGGTAGGTGTTATACGATCTTCGGCTCCGAAAATCCAAGGTCTTCATTTGCGTACTTCTCGTAAGCTTGCCCGATCTTACGAATCCGCTTGAGTACGCCGCTATGGTTTTTATAGCCCAGCATATCGGCTACATCCTGCAGGGTATAGCCCTGCATACGGAGTTCCAATATCTGTCGGTCTTTATCCGACAGAGTGGATAGGAAGTCCTCTACAAATGTTTCACTTATCACCTCACTTTCGACATGGACACTCTCATCCTCATGATCCCATTGCACACCGTTATGGGCCAGCATATAGTCCTCTTGGAAACTCTCCAGCGATATCTGCGGATGCTGAGTACGCGTGTGATACCACTTGCGCATGAAGTCCGTTTTCTGATGACTCTTACGGAAATCGAAGTCCTCAAAGCAGCGGTACTCCTGTGCCGCCTGGATGACCTCATTCATGTGATACTTCTCCATAGCGGCGGGGACTGCATGCGACAGGTAGATATTCACTTCCGCTTCCGGCACATAGCCGCACCACGAATCACAGTGTTTGAGCAATTTATCAGCGGTGGGGAGTATCCTCTCGTCAATCAGCTCCTTGATCCAGAAGTCCGGGTTATGAGCAAATTTCCATGCAGGATCGTACCCGGAGTAGATCTCCATATACTCACTGAATCCCATATGCGGCCAGACCATGTAGGCGGCTGCGTCGATGATGAGCAACAGAAACAGATCACTCTCTACGATCTCACATGCTGCGCGATTCATGACAAGCTGTTGGGGATTGCGCGGGAGAGAGTTCAGTTCCTCGCCGCAACAAGCCAGGAAGCTTTGAGGGATAAAGTAGTAAAACGGAAGATACTCAATGTTGCGAAACGGTGTGAGCGAACCATCCTTTCGCCTTAAAACTATAGGCATATTTCTTGCCTCCTTTCCAGAGAATAGTGTCCTCTAATTGTGTTCGACATAACTGACCCCGAATTGTTCCTGCTTACAAAGAGAATTATAAAAAAATAACTGTCCACGAATGCCCGCCGCTTATTGCTGTACGGCTCGGTCAGGCGAAAGCAAAACCGTCCTTTCACTATCTCAAAAGAGAGACCGCCATCTTCCGTATCATTAGTCTGCCGACACAGATCGGGATGCTTTTCGGTATAAGAGGACAGCCTCCTTTTGAGATCTGTGTTGTAGGTGTTCACCGTGATCCACTGACTTGCTTCATCAAAGAGTATCTCCGTTATTTTCTGCGACTTTTTCAATCCCGTTTTCATAAGATTCACGCTCCTTTCAAAATTCAGCTTATTTTTCGTTGCTTTTGTAAGCAGGGCATTTTTGACCGATTTTGCACAGTTCAAGACCTGTGCAAAATGCGGATTTCCCGATAGAAACACCTCAAACGATGCGGACATCGTTAAACGCTTTTCTATTTGACAAACTGCCGACTTTTACGGCTCTTGACCGTATTTTGCAAAACAAAAAGAGCCGGAACAAAACAGCGGTAAAAACCGTTGTTTCATTCCGACCCTTGCTTCCCGAATTCACAGCCGGGAGGATGGATTTCAGCAGATCACAGTACCCATATACGGTACACGGATCGTTGTATTTATGCAGTTAATATTATCAATATGAAGCCCCGCTTTTTTATGGCAGTGCGGGCATTCCAGTATAAAATCGTCAGCGCTGATTTTATCCATCGTCACAAGCTGGCTCTTGTTTTTGAACTGTGCATTCGGAACGTCGGCAAACCGTTTGCCGCAATAGGGGCAATTCAGCTTTGGCATACTCTTTCTGCCGTCATTTTGTCTGTTCAATTCTTTCTCCGTTCTATTTCAGATTCTTGATCACCATTTCCGCCACGCCCTGAATGGAAAGCGTATCGGGATAAATGTCATTATATTTCTTATTTTCGGGATGCAGATATGGGCGCTTGGTTTTCGTGTCAAACGCCAAACGTTTCAATGTGTTCCGTTGCTCATTATCGAGGGCAACAACGATCTTGCCGAATTCGGCACTGTTAGTGCGGCGAACGATAACATAATCTCCCTTGTCGATTCCTGCATCGGTCATGGAATCACCGTCTGCCATCAGGATATAGAAGTCGCCGCTTCCGAGCAGGCTTGCCGGGAACTCCACGAAATCGCCTTTCCATTCTTCTTCGCTCTGCGGCTCTCCGCAGGGGACAGCACCGGAGATTGGAAGTCTGACGATATTCTGCGTAGTAATTCTGCGGATATATTCCGTGATGATATTGCTGCCGTCGTATTCAATCTGCCCCTTATCGCCCATATCCACAAGATAACGCTGAACGGTGGGGCGGGGTATGCCCGTACCTGCTTCGATTTCACGAATAGACGGAGAGCGACGATTACGCTCAAAAAATGCGTCAACAAACTCCACTATTGCATTAGCTTTTTCCGCACTTTTCGTTCGCATAATCGCCCTCCTCGCTCTATATGAGACATAAGTCTTATATAGATGTTAGCACATATTGCTGTTATTGTCAATCTAATTTTGGCCCTTTTAAATTGTTATGACTTTTGGGCGATTTATCTTGATATTTGAGTGATTCTACGGTAAAATATATTATAAATATTTTGGAGGCAATGCTATGGAAAAGATGTATGGCATAAGCTATGATAGGCTGTGGAAATTGCTGATTGACAAACATATGATGAAAAAAGATCTTCAAAAAGCATCTTCTCTGTCTTCCAATGTTATTACAAAAATGGGGAAAGGTGAATCCGTCACACTTGAATCGCTTGCTAAAATCTGTATAGCCTTGCAATGTGGGCTTTCCGATATTGTAGAAATCCACGTGGAAGAGGTGTAACGGCATGGCTAATTTTACGCAAAAGGCAATCAAGGAAACCTTTATCGCCCTTTTGGAAGAACACCCGCTCTCCGATATTACGGTGAAAAATATCGTAGAGACGTGTGGTATCAACCGCAACTCCTTTTATTATCACTATCAGGATATACCTGCTCTGATTGAGGAAATTGTCAAAGAACAAGCGGAAACGATTATTCAAAAGTATCCGTCTGTAAACTCTATCGTTGAGTGTTTTGATGCTCTAATTGAATTTTTCTCTCAACGGAAACGAGCGATTATGCATATCTACCGCTCCGTGAGCCGAGAAGTATTTGAACGAAATCTGATGGAGGTCAGCGAATACTTCGTGCGCAGTTATATTGACACGGCGCTGGCACAAGAGAATATTCCGGCAGAGGATAAGCAGACAGTTATCAATTATTACAAATGTGTAGGTTTTGGTCTGATTATTGACTGGCTTAATAATGGAATGACGGAGACATACGCACAGTCCATTCGCAGGATTTTCCTTTTGAAAAAAGATCTAGCGGTGGAAATTGCACAGATGCTGCAAAACCAGGTATAAATGAAGCTTTTTAGGCACGGGACAACCCCGTGCCTATTTTTTGTGCATATACAACCTCTGTGTCCGACTTTCATGCATTTTTTATTTTGTGTCTGGATTTCATACATTATCAAACTGGTTGACCGTGTTCAATTGGCCTTTTACAGAGTATCCTATTATGCAATAAGGGAGGTTTGAAAATGAAACTGCGTTCTGTTTTCCCGATGAAAATTGCAAAATACGGATATATCATTGTTTCCACCATTTTCTGTATCGTCGGTATTGCGATGATTATCTTGCCTGTGCCATCCGCAAAAGCAATCGGTATATTCTGCGGTATTGCCATGCTGGTATTCGGTATCATTAAGCTTGTAGGCTATTATTCAAAAGATCTGTTCAGGCTTGCGTTTCAATATGATTTTCAATTTGGAATACTCTTGATCATTCTCGGGCTGCTTACACTGCTGAGACCGGGAAATATCATGAATTTCATCTGTATCTCATTCGGCGTGTGTATGATTGCAGACAGTTTGTTCAAAGCAAAAATCGCTTTTGATGCGAAACAGTTTGGTGTCCATGAATGGTGGCTGACATTGGCCTTGTCAATTCTGACCGGTCTTGCGGGTCTGGTGCTTGCATTCCGTCCGTCAGAAGCCGTCAGTGTGATTATGACGCTTCTTGGCGTATCACTTCTCACAGAAGGTATATTAAATCTCAGCGTAGCCATCAGTTTGGTGAAGATTGTTAACAATCAAATGCCGGATGTGATTGATGTGGAATATTACGAAACAGAGGAGGATTCATAACATGCGGTTTTCAAAGGCGGTCGTAAAATACCGCATTCCGATTTTAATTCTGACGGTGCTTTTGATGATCCCATCGGTCATCGGTATGGCGGCAACCCGTGTAAACTATGATATGCTGACCTACCTGCCGGAAGATATGGAAACAGTCATTGGCCAGAATGAACTTCTGGAGGATTTCAATAAGGGAGCATTTACATTCCTTATTTTCGACGATATGCCGAAACAGGATGTGGCTTCCCTGAAAGAAAAGGTCGAGGGTGTTGATCATGTGGACACGGTCTTATGGTACGATTCCATATTTGACCTTTCCGTTCCTATGGAACTTCTGCCAGACAGTGTTTACAGTGAATTTAATACCGACCATTCTACAATGATGGCAGTTTTCTTTGACAGCGGAACATCGGATGGCGTAACAATGGATGCGGTAAAGGAGATTCGCAGTATCTGCGGAAAGCAGTGCTTTGTCTCTGGGATGACGGCGCTCGTTGTGGACTTAAAGGATCTGTGCGAGCAGGAAGAACCGATTTATGTGGCACTTGCAGTAATTCTTGCCAGCGTTTCCATGCTGCTGTTTCTGGATGGCTGGCTGATTCCATTCGTTTTTCTTGCTTCCATCGGAGCAATGATCCTCTTAAATCTCGGTACGAACTATTTCCTTGGCGAAATTTCCTACATAACAAAAGCACTTTCCGCCGTTTTGCAGCTTGCCGTCACAATGGATTATTCAATCTTCCTTTGGCACAGCTATAATGAGCAGCGAGAAAAGTATTCCGATAACAAAGAAGCCATGGCAGCTGCCATAAAAGAGACATTGACCAGCGTCATCGGCAGCTCTATCACAACGATTGCAGGCTTTATTGCATTGTGCTTTATGAGTTTTACGCTCGGACGTGACCTCGGAATCGTTATGGCAAAGGGTGTCCTGCTTGGCGTTCTCGGCTGTGTGACGGTACTGCCGTCGCTGATTCTTGTACTCGACAAGCCTCTTCAAAAAACAAAGCACCGTTCGATCATCCCGCAGATGGGTAAATTTGCAAAAGGTGTAATTAAAATTTTCCCTGTTTTTCTTGTGATTTTTGCACTTCTGATTGCGCCTGCATATTACGGCTATAACCGTGCAAACGATGAAGTTTATTACGACATGGGCAAGTGCCTGCCTGAGGAAATGAACTTTGTGATTGCCAATTCCAAACTCCAGAATGATTTTGACATTGCCTCGACACATATGGTGCTGGTGGATGCAAAGCTTCCCGCAAAATCGGTCAAGAGCATGATCAGCGAGATGGAGCAGGTGGATGGCGTCAAATACGTTCTCGGTCTCGAATCAGTTATCGGTTCCCGTGTTCCGCAGGAAATTCTGCCGGATACGGTGAAATCCATCGTAGAGAGTGACCGATGGGAACTACTGTTGATCAATTCAGAATACCCTGCAGCAAGTGATGCCGTGAACGAGCAGATTACACAGCTGAACGGTATTTTGAAAAAGTATGACAGCACCGGCATGATTATCGGCGAAGCGCCCTGCCTCAAGGATATGATCGAAACAACCGACCATGATTTCGCCGTGGTAACAGCGGTGTCCATTGCGGCGATCTTCCTCATTATTCTTTTAGTAGAAAAGAGCCTAACACTGCCAATTATCCTGATTTCAGTCATCGAGCTGGGTATCTTTATCAATCTCGGCCTTCCGCATTATCTCGGTCAGAGCATGGCGTTCATCACACCAATCTGCATCAGTACAATCCAGCTCGGTGCAACAGTAGACTATGCCATTCTGATGACGACCCGATACAAGGCGGAGCGAATCGGAGGGAGTGGTAAGAAAACTGCCGTATGGACAGCACTGTACACATCCATTCCGTCTATCATCGTTTCCGGTATGGGTATGTTCGCTGCCACTTTCGGTGTAGCGATGTATTCCAACATTGAGATCGTCAGCTCTATGTGCCTGTTGATGGCGCGTGGCTCGATCATCAGTATGCTGCTTGTTATCTTTATCCTGCCCGCCATGTTTATGCTGATGGATAAGATCATCTGTAAAACAACGCTTGGTATGACGAAAATCAAATCAGGAAAGAACACTATGGAGGTATTCGATAATGAATAAGCTATCAACAAAAATCACGGCAATCTGTTTAAGTGCAGCAATTGTGCTTGGCTGTGCAGGTGTCGCATATGCTCTGACAGGAGAGAAAAATGAAGTTCCGGCAAAAACAGTAACGACTTCAACGAAGGCGGAGGAAGAAAAAGAAGTATCCAAGGACGAGACTGTATATGTCCTTGCAGGTGCTGACGGCTCGGTACAGAAGGTCATCGTCAGTGATTGGATCAAAAACGCTTTGAAAGAAGACAGCATTGCCGACAAATCCGCTCTTTCCGACATCGAAAACGTAAAGGGAAACGAAACCTACACTCTGGACGGCAGCAATATGACTGTTTGGGATGCCGAGGGAAACGATATCTACTATCAGGGAAGTATTGAAAAAGAATTACCGGTAGCGATGACCGTATCCTATAAGCTTGACGGAAAGTCAATTTCAGCGGATCAGCTTGCCGGAAAAAGTGGCAAGGTAACGATCCGTTTTGATTACGAAAACCGCCAGTATGAAACGGTAAATATTGATGGCAAGAATGAGAAAATCTACGTTCCCTTCGGTATGCTGACCGGAATGCTTTTAGACAGCGATACCTTCCGCAATGTGGAGGTATCAAACGGCAAGCTGCTGAATGACGGTGACCGCACGGCAGTCATTGGTATCGCTTTTCCGGGTTTGCAGGAAAATCTCGGCATCGACAAGGATAAAGTCGAAATCCCCGACTATGTTGAGATTACTGCCGATGTAACAGATTTTGAATCGGGTATGACCGTGACAATTGCAACCAACGAGATTTTTAATGAACTGGATGCGACGAAGGTTGATTCTGCGGATGGTCTGACCTCATCTCTGAATGAATTGACAGACGGAATGCAGCAGCTGATGGATGGATCGTCTGCCCTCTATGACGGACTCTGCACGTTGCTGGACAAGTCCGGGGAGTTGGTGACCGGAATCGAAACGCTTGCCAACGGCGCAAAAAGCTTGAAAGACGGAGCTGCATCCCTTGATGAAGGCGCAGCACAGTTTCAGAAAGGTGCAGCAGACCTTTCTTCCGGGCTTAACACCCTTGCATCTAACAATGCCTCTTTGAACGGTGGTGCAAAGCAAGTGTTTGACACGCTTCTTTCTACCGCTACTGCCCAGATCAACGCTGCAGGAATTTCTGTTCCGACGCTTACGATTGAGAACTATGCTGATACTCTGAACAGCGTAATAGCCTCCCTTGACGAAACAGCAGTATACAATCAGGCTCTGGCGCAGGTCACCGCAGCTGTAGAAGAAAATCGTCCTCTGATTGAGCAAAAAGTAACTGCAGCCGTGCGGGAACAGGTCGAAGCGCAGGTCACAGCAGCTGTGCATGAACAGGTCTCGACCGGCGTAACCGCTGCGGTGCGTGAGCAGGTATCCGAGCAGGTCATTCAGACTGCTGCCGGAATGAGCAAATCCGATTATGAAGCTGCTGTTTCTGCTGGGATGGTCTCGCAAGAAACACAGAATGACGTTTCCTCTGCCATCGAAGCACAGATGCAGACGGATGATGTAAAGGCGTTAATCGAAACAAACACCACGGCTAAAATGGAAAGTGACGAAATCAAGGCAGCCGTAAAAGCCAATACGGATGCGCAGATGCAGACCGAAGCCGTACAGAAAACAATTTCGGACAATGTTGAATTGCAGGTAAAGCAGGCAATATCTGAAAACATGGCATCTGACGAGGTGCAGGCAAAGCTCACTGCCGCCTCTGAAGGAGCAAAGTCGATTATCGCTCTGAAAACTTCGCTTGACAGTTATAACGCGTTTTACCTCGGACTGCTGACCTATACCGGAGGTGTGGCTTCCGCCGCAGACGGTGCCGCCACTCTTGCTTCCGGAGCGGCTGACCTAAAAAACGGCACGGCACAGCTCAAGGACGGCGCGGCAGCGCTTTATGACGGTATTCTTCAACTGAAAAACGGCACTCCTGCATTAGTAGACGGCGTATCTCAGTTGAAAGACGGGGCAATGCAGTTAAGCGACGGATTGAAGAAATTCAATGAAGAAGGCATCCAGAAAATCGTCGATCTCATAGACGGTGATTTAGATAATGTGGTTGCACGCCTGAGGGCAACGGTTGACGTATCGAAAAACTACCGTAATTTCTCCAGTATCAGCGATGGTATGGACGGACAGGTCCAGTTTATTTATCGAACGGATGAGATCAAAGCTAAATAAGACAATCACGGCACAATACTGGACAATCACGGCACAATACTGTATAATTTGTTCATTACATATATTTTTACCCGAGGAGGAATTGTTGCATGGAACTGCAGATCCAGGAATTGGTTTCTTCTATCCAGAAGGAAGGAATCGAAGTGGCAAAGGCCGAGGCTGATCGTATTATTGCCGAGGCAAACGAAAAGGCTGCCGCCATTATCGCTCAGGCGAAATCCGAAGCAGAACGGATCGAGGCGAAGTCCAAAAAAGAAATCGACCTCATGAAAGATAGTGCCAAGGTCGGTGCAGAACACGCACAGCGTGATGCCATGCTTTCTTTTAAGGACGCCGTACAGGCCAAATTTGAAAATCTTCTGGAGGCCGATGTTGCCAAGACCGTGCAGGGTGACACCTTGGCTGCACTGATCAAGGCCGCCATGGCAGACGAAAATCCCGCCGATTATGCCGCAGAGGTGGCGCAGGTCACTGAGGGTCTGAAGGGCGAGCTGGCTGAACAGATCCGCAACGGCATGGAGATCCGCATCTCCCCCAATGTGCGTTACGGCTTCCGTCTGGCCGCTAAGGACGGCTCCGGCTATTTTGACTGCTCCGATGAGGAGCTGACCAAAATGCTGCTGCCCTTCTTCCCTGAGCTGAGTTTTTAAGGAGCGAATGGCAATGTCTTCTTACTACTACCTGATGTCGAGTCTGCCGATGCTGAAGGCAGACGGCGAAATGCCTTTTTCCTATGACGCATTCCTGCGGATGTGCAGCGGCAATGTGTCTCCGGCACGGTATCAGATGCTGGAGAATCTGACGGCGGCCTCCTCGGAGGGCCCGATGGTTTCCCAGTGGGCAAAATTTTACGGCACGCTGAACGAAGAACTGGTCTATCAGCGCAATCAGAAGCTGGGGCGACCCTGTCAGGCGCCTAACAACCGCGACAGTGATGCGGTGCGCATCATTACCGCCGTGATGAACGAGAAAAACCCACTGGAAGCAGAAAAAATACTGCTCACCCTGCAGTTTCAGAAGCTGGACGAGCTGGTGAATATGCACTATTTTGACGACTGTGCACTGGTGGGCTACGCCATGAAGCTGAAGCTGCTGGAGCGCAAGACGGTTTTCCGTCAGCAAGAAGGAAAAGCGGAGCTTGGCCGCATTGTTGACGGGCTGCAGCAGCAAATCATGAATATGTAATAGGACGGTGATATAAATGGATTACGCAACCGGAAGTGTGACCGGCGTTAACGGTAACCTTGTTTCCGTACACGTGGACGGTTCCATCCGCAAAAACGAAGTCGGCTACGTTTTAGTGGGCGACACAAAGCTGAAGGGTGAGGTCATCCGCATAGCAAACGGCGTTGCCAGTATGCAGATCTATGAAGTGACCTCGGGCATTCAGGTGGGCGACAAGGTGGAATTCACCGGTGAGCTTTTAAGCGTGGAGCTTGGCCCGGGCCTGCTGACTCAGATCTATGACGGCCTGCAGAATCCGCTGCCGGAGCTGGCAGAGCAGTGCGGTGTCTTTCTCGAGCGCGGTGTTTACCTCGATCCCATTCCCAATAAGGACTGGGAATTTACGCCCGCTGTAAAGGCCGGCGACGTTTTGCAGTGCGGCGACACCGTGGGTACCGTGCCCGAAGGCCTGTTTACCCACCACATCATGGTTCCCTTCTCCTGCAAGGGCAGTTGGACCGTGGTGTCTGTGGTGCCGCAGGGCACCTATAATGTGCGCAGCACCGTGGCTGTGGTGCGCGATGAAAAGGGCGTGGAAAAAGAGCTGACCATGGTGCAGAGCTGGCCTGTGAAAAAGGCCATCACCTGCTACGATCAGCGTCTGCGTCCCGATGAGCCCCTGATCACGAAGATCCGCTGCATCGACACCTTCCTGCCCGTGGCCAAGGGCGGCACCTTCTGCGTGCCCGGTCCCTTCGGTGCCGGCAAGACCGTGCTGCAGCACATGGAAGCAAAGAACGCCGATGTGGACGTGGTCATTATTGTCGCCTGCGGTGAGCGTGCCGGCGAAGTGGTAGAGGTGTTGAAGGAGTTCCCTGAACTGGTCGACCCCCGTACCGGCCGCAGCCTGATGGAACGCACCATCATCATCTGCAATACCTCCTCCATGCCCGTGGCATCCCGCGAGGCTTCTGTTTACACCGGCATGACCATTGCCGAATATTACCGCCAGATGGGGCTGTCCGTCCTGCTGCTGGCTGACTCCACCTCCCGCTGGGCGCAGGCCATGCGTGAGATGAGCGGCCGTCTGGAGGAGATTCCCGGTGAGGAGGCCTTCCCCGCCTATCTGGAATCCGTCATTGCCTCCTTCTATGAACGTGCCGGTAAGGTGCGTCTGTATGACGGCCGCGTCGCCTCTATCACTGTGGGCGGCACTGTTTCCCCTGCCGGCGGCAACTTTGAAGAACCTGTGACTCAAGCCACCTTGAAGGTGGTAGGTGCATTCCACGGCCTGAGCCGTGAGCGTTCCGACGCCCGTAAGTATCCTGCCATCCACCCGCTGGACTCCTGGTCTAAGTACCACGGCATCGTGGATCATAACAAGGTGGAGGAGGCCCGTGCCATCCTGATCCGCAGCAATGAGATCAACCAGATGATGAAGGTGGTGGGCGAAGAAGGTACCTCTGACGAGGACTACATGATCTATCAGAAGGGCGAGCTGCTGGATGCTGTGTATCTGCAGCAGAACTCCTTTGCTCCCATCGATGCCGCCTGCGAGCCGGAGCGTCAGACCCACGAATTTGCCATTATGTATGATATTCTCATGCGTTCCTACCAGATCGGCAGCAAGAAGGACATCCGTGCTTTTTTTAACCAGCTGCGTCAGGAGCTGCTTGACTGGCATAACACCGTTTTCAACTCGCCGGAATTTGCCGCACAGGAAAAGGTCGTCGTGGACTTTTATACGGCAAAGGCCGTTGACTGAGGAGGTGCGAGGATGAAGAAAGTTTATACGAAAATTGAATCTATCGTCGGCAATGTCATTACCGTCCGTGCTAATGGCGTCCGCAACGAGGATCTTGCCATGGTGGGCGACAGCTACGCCAACGTGATCAAGCTGGACGGCGATCTGGTGTATCTGTCTGTTTTCTCCGGCACCCAGGGTGTCAGCACTACCGACTCTGTCCGTTTTTTGGGCAAGCCCATGATGATCTCTTACTCCGATGATCTGCTGGGCCGCGTATTCAACGGCGCCGGCGTACCCCGTGACAACGGCCCCTCTCTTTCTGAGAATATGATCCCCATTGCAGGCCCCTCCGTTAACCCCGCCAACCGCGTGGTACCCAAGACGATGATCCGCACCGGCATTCCCATGATCGACGTGTTCAACACGCTGGTGGAAAGTCAGAAGCTGCCCATTTTCTCCGCCTCCGGCGAGCCCTATAACGAGCTGCTGGCCCGCATCGCCATGCAGGCCGAGGTGGACGTGATCGTATTGGGCGGCATGGGCCTGAAATACGATGACTACCTCTTCTTCCGCGATACGCTGGAGAAAAACGGCGCTATGGGCCACACGGTCATGTTTGTCCACACTGCCTCCGACCCCACCGTGGAATGTACGATGGTGCCGGATCTGGCACTGGCCGTTGCCGAGAGCTTCGCACTGGACGGCAAGCGTGTGCTGGTGCTGCTGACTGACATGACCAACTTTGCCGATGCTCATAAGGAAACCGCCATCACCATGGAGCAGGTGCCCGCTAACCGCGGTTACCCCGGTGACCTCTACAGCTGCCTGGCTACCCGCTATGAAAAGGCGGTGGACTTTGTCAACGCAGGCTCGCTGACCATTCTGGCCGTCACCACTATGCCCGGCGATGACGTGACCCATCCCGTACCGGATAACACCGGCTACATTACCGAGGGTCAGTACTATCTCAAGAACGGCCACATTGAGCCCTTCGGCTCTCTGAGCCGTCTGAAGCAAAACGTCAACGGCAAGACACGCAGCGATCACCGCGGTCTGATGGACGGCATGATCAAGCTGTACAGCGCCTACAAGGAAAGCCTTGAGAAGAAGTCCATGGGCTTTTTGATGTCCGAGTGGGACGAGAAGCTGCTGAAATACGGTGCGCTCTTTGAATCCAAGCTGATGGATCTGAGCGTGAACATCTCTTTGGAGGAAGCATTGGATCTGGGTTGGGAAATTCTGGCCGAGTGCTTTGAGCCAAATGAAACAGGTCTGACCTCCAGCCTGATTCAGGAGAGATGGCCCAAGCCGCTGCAGTAAAGAACAGGTGGGTGGAACAATGGCTACTGTGAAACTCACGAAAAACGAACTGAAAACACAAAAGGATCAGCTGAAGCAATTTGAGCGCTATCTCCCCACCCTGCAGCTGAAAAAACAGCAACTGCAGTCGGTGATCATGAAGATTGAGGCTGATTACGAGAAGAAGAAGGCCGAGCACGCCTCCATGGTGAAGGATCTTGACGATTGGGTCGCCGTGTTCGCAGAAAACACCCTGTTCGGTGCAGAAAAAAGCATCGAGCATCTGGTAAAGCCGGACAAGGTGATCTACGGAAACACCAACATCGCCGGCGTCACCGTGCCGGTGTTCGAGGAGCTGACCTTCTGCGATATAGCATACGACGTAGCGGATTATCCCCTGTGGGTGGACGAAGCACTCGTCCGTATGCGCGAGATCGCAAGGCTGAACGCCCTGCTGAAGACACTGAAAATCCAGGTGGATCTTCTGGGCAAGGAGCTTCGGCTGACTTCTCAGCGCGTGAATCTGTTCGAAAAAGTGAAAATTCCCGAAGCAAAAGAAAATATTCGTATGATCAGCATCTATCTTGGCGACCAGCAGACCAGCGCTGTGGTGCGCGGTAAGATCGCCAAGAAGAAACGATTGGAGGCGAGTAAGTCATGATTGAGAAAATGAAAGTCGTCTACATCGTGGCTCAGGCCTCCCGACGCGCAGAAATGCTGGACACGCTCCGTGATCTGGGTATTCTGCATCTGGCGGAGAAAAAAGATGCCGATCCTGCGCTCATTGAGCGCTTTGAGACCCTGACGCGGCTGTCCTTCGCGCTGAAGGACTATATGCCGGAGAACGGCGAAACGGAGATTCTTTCCGATGAGGCCTTTGAATCGCTCTATCAGGAGACGGATGCTACCTTGCAGCGCAAGGCCGAGCTTAACAATACCCGTACCGCTGCCCTGCTTGCCGCTGAACGGCAGCGCGCCTGGGGCGATTTTGATCCGGAAGATGTCATAAAGCTGCGGCAAGGCGGATTTGATTTCCATTTCTACCGACTGGATAAAAAATCCTATCAAACGCTGCAAGCACGGGAGGATATCCGTTATATCCGTCTTGCACCGGTAGAAAAGCAGGAGACCGTGGCGGTTTTGGGCACGCTGGACGAAACGATTCCGGCGATGGAATTTACCCTGCCGGAAAAAAGCATTTCCCAATGGGAGCAGGAGGCCGCTGCGTGCGACAAGGAACTGGCCAATTGCGATGCCGTTCTCTGCAAGGCCGCCGGCTGTCTGAAAAGTTATTCCGACCAGCTGCTGAAAACCAAAAACGCCGCTGAGTATTCCGCCGTGAATGCCACCGCGGAAAGCGAAAACGGTCTGGTGTGGCTCTCCGGCTATATTCCCGAAGCGGATACGTCCGCCTTTGTGGAGACCGCCAAGGCGCACAACTGGGCCTACTCCCTGCAGGACGTGGATCCCGACGACGAGAAGGTGCCCGCCAAGGTGCGTTACAGCAAGATCTCCCGCCTGATCGAGCCGGTATTTGCCATTCTCGGCACGGTGCCGGGCTATCGGGAGTATGATATCTCGTTCTGGTTTCTGGCATTCTTTACCCTGTTCTTCGCCATGATCATCGGCGATGCGGGCTACGGATTGCTGTTCCTGCTGGGTACCGCCGGCTACACCATTAAGACAAAGAAGACCTCCAACGCCACGCTGCTCCTCTTTGTACTGTCTGTTGCCACCATCGTGTGGGGCAGTATAACGGGCACATGGTTCGGTCTGGAGGGCGCTATGAAGGTGCCGTTCCTGAAAGCGCTTGTCCTGCCGGGCTTTGCCAACTATCCCGAATACTTCGGACTCACCGCCACGGTGGCGCAGAACAATGTCATGAAGTTCTGCTTCAGTATCGGTGCGATCCAACTGGCGCTGGCCTGCATCATGAATATCCGCAGAAAGCTGACGGAGAAAAACCTGAGCTGGCTGGCTGATCTTGGCTGGCTGATGTCCGTCTGCTCGCTGTACTTCGTGGTGCTGTATCTTGTCATCGGTCAGCAGGTCAATCTGCCCATCGTTGGTGCCATCGTGGGCGCAGGCTTTTTGCTGGTGGTCCTCTTCGGTGGTATGGCGCCGGGCAAGACCTTTACGCAGGGCCTCAAGGCCGGTGTGGGCGATGCCTTCACGGTATTCCTCAACACCATCAGCGCATTCGGCAACGTGATGAGCTACATTCGTCTGTTTGCCGTGGGTATGGCCTCGCTGGCCATTGCCCAGAGCTTCAATAATATGGCCGCCGGCTTCAAGGGCCCGCTGGTCATCGCAGGCATCGTCATCATGATCATCGGACATACCCTGAACATTGTGATGGGCTTTTTGTCCGTGGTGGTGCACGGTGTGCGTCTGAACCTTTTGGAGTTCTCCGGACAGCTCGGCATGGAGTGGTCCGGTACCGCGTATGACCCGTTCCGTAAACGTAACAAATAAAGAATAAATATTTTATTTTCAGGAGGATTTTATGGAGATTCAATACATTGGTATGGCTTGTGCCCTGTGCCTTTCCGCCATCGGTTCTGCAATCGGCGCCGGCTGCGCCTCCATGTCCGCTGTGGGTGCATGGAAGAAATGTTATGCTAACGGTAAGCCGGCCTCCTTTATCATGGTCGCCTTTGCCGGTGCTCCCCTGACCCAGACCATCTACGGCTTCTTGCTGATGAACTTCATCCGCTCTGCTGTGGAAAGCGGCTCTGCCACTCCCACGCTGGCCATGTTCGTCGGCATCGTGGCCGGTATCGCCATCGCAACGAGCGCTCTGTTCCAGGGCAAGGCTGCTGCCTGCGCCGCTGACGCATTGGGCGAAACAGGTAAGGGTACTGCCAACTACTTCATCGTCATCGGTATCATAGAGACTGTGGCACTGTTCACCTTGGTGTTCAGCCTGCTCCTGCTGCAGTAAAACCCAACTTGTCAAAAAGAGCATCCTCGTATGAGGATGCTCTTTTTCCGTCTTATATATCGTTATTTTCAAGTACGACGGTTTCATGATACACTTTAGGCGAAAATGGAGCGAAAGAGGAGTGTTCATCCATGAACACTCCCGTTCCACCAAATGTGTATTGGACGAACACCTATTTCTTTAGCGGCGGTTTTGCCGTGAAGGTGATTCTCTGATACAAATTACAAAAGTACCGTCTTGGCATAGCCAAGACGGTACTTTTGCTTTATCCGCACATTCGATTTTTCTATTTGTTTTTCCTATAATATAGGTGAAATCAAAAAGGAGGTTGAAGGACTATGAAAACAAAGCGTAAATACTTCTACTTAGATGACTTTGAACAAAGGCTGCTGGTCGGATGCCTTATGACAACACGAAACAAGTATCTGCAAGAAGGCAAGTCGACAGAGGATGTCAACAGCTTGATTTTGAAAATCATTGACGCACCATCGAAGAAATTGCGAGTGATTGAAGAGACAAAAGCGTAATGTGCCTTTCGCAATCTGCGGGAGGTGGCTCGGTGATCCAATTGTGCTCCCGTCAAGTAGACATAAATTGCGGGCACTTGTTATGCCACATAGGCCAAACGGTACTCCATAGGGGGTCCCGGATATGCGGAATATAATATATATCTAACAGCACAGAATAATAGGCAAACGGCCGCACCATGGCACAGGTGCGGCCGTTTGCCTATGGAAAAGATGTGGGCGGAAGTATTGCCCAATAATAAACTGCGACCAACGAGGAGGTAAATCTCATATGTCGCATGGAGAATGATCAAAGTCTCTGTAAACGATTCTTGGCTGACCAGATGGTAATCTCCAGATTTCTGTAACGGTTGTGCAAAGCGGATATTTCTTCCTCACTACCACCCAAAAGGGCAATTCGAGTGATGTGTTCCACATCGGCGGCAGGCATAAGATGATTGCAATTTTCGCCACATCTCCTGCAATAGAAATGTTCGGACATATGAATCGTTTCAATTTCGCTGCTGCCACAGTGAGGGCAGCGGTTTGTTTTCATTACAATAGCCATAGATTTTTCCTCCGTTCTTTTTCCCTTTGACATTAGCATAGCATAAGGAGTATACTTTGTAAAACGCATGATTTTTATAAAAACCATAACAAAATGTTTGGGCAAGAAAACGTGAGTTCGGTCTATGCCACAGAGGAATGACCACAACTGTGTGTAATGCGATAGATAGCGAATGGCCTTATGTTGGAGGTGAGCAAATGAATGTTTCCAAATATCAGCTTTTTTTAAAAACGGTAGAGTGTGGAAGCTTTTCAAAAGCAGCAGAAAAGCTGAACTTCACACAGCCCGGTGTCAGTCATGCTGTGCAGTCGTTAGAGGACGAATTGGGTGTCAAGCTGTTGAGTCGTCACCGTGGCGGTGTTACCTTGACAGCAGACGGCAGGGCGCTTCTGCCACAGATTCAAGTACTTTGCAGCGTTTATCACAAATTGTCACAATCGGCGGCTGATTTGCGAGGTTTGAACATCGGCCTTGTAAAAGTAGCTACTTTTTCGAGCGTATCTGCACAGTGGTTGCCATCAATTCTTAAGAGTTTCGGTGAGAAGTACACCAATATCGAGTTCGATGTATTGACCGGCGACTATTACGAGCAAATTGAAAATTGGATTCAAACCGGAGAAGTGGACTGTGGTTTTTTACGCTTACCTTCCCTGAAAAAATTGCATGTCTATGCTCTGCACATTGACGAGTTGCAGGTAATTGTGCCCAACAATCATCCGGCAGCGCAGGAAGAAGTATTTCCGATGGAACTTCTGGCCTCAGAGCCTTTTATTCAGCTAGAGGAAGGTGATGACTATGAAATCATGGCAGCGTTTGATAAAATGGGAATCCAGCCTAATGTGCGCTATACGGCACGAGATGATCGGACGATTCTGGCTATGGTGTCCAAGGGCTTGGGTATAAGTCTGTTACCGGAATTAATGGCTCGACATAGCCCCTATCCCATCATCGCCTGTCAGCCACCGATGACCTTCCATCGAGAGATTGCCATAGCAGTGAAGGACCCAAAGGAACTGTCTCAATCTACGGAAAGATTTGTAAATCATGTGAGAGCTTGGGTAAAAGAAAACGGCAGTGTGTAATAACCATAGTTTCTCCGATGAATTGCTCTTTTCACCGCATTGCTTTGTGGGCTATGTAACCACACCGCTCGGGAGCACAGTTGGTTCACTGAACCACTTCTAAACAAGTTACGAAAGGCGCATTGCTCAATACAAGTTTGAGCAATGCGCCTTTCCATTACACTCTTGCTTCTTCAATCACCCGTAGTTTCTTTGAGGGAGCGTCAATAATTTTCAGAATCAGATCATCAACATCCTCCATTGGCTTTCCGTCATGTAAATATTCGTTCCGAGCAGTCATAAGGCAACCGACCAACAACCTGTGCTCAAAATCGTCCAGATAAAAGTATTTCCGCTTTGTTTTCATATCCTCTCGACCTCCTTTTTTGATTTCTCCTTTATTGTAGGGGAAGCAAGCAGATAAATCGAATGTGTGAATTACTCGAAAGTAAAAAAACGCACAGAAAAGCAAAAATGCTTTTCCGTGCGTTATTTCTTTGCCTTTGCAATGCCACGATAGTGTTTTGGGAATTACTTCCTTATCCGCACGTAGCTTTCGGCTCCGATGTTTTTTTGTTTGTAGTTAACACATGCGGATTAACGCAGCAGCTCTATGGCACCGGGAAGGTTACGGATCTCCACACGCGGCATACTGGGGGCGTATTCGCCGTCCAGCGACCATGGAATATCATCTTCGGTGGTCAGCGTGACGGAGGAGACATGGCGGAAGATCACACCGGGGAAATCGTACTGCATGCGGGTCAGTGCCATGATCAGATTTTGCAGATCCAGCGGTGTCTTCGGCATACGCAGCAGCAGTAATTCAAACTGTCCGTCATCCATCTTCACGCGACTGGGGTCAAGCTTGACCAAACCGCCCAAAGAGGTGGAGTTGCACACGCCGCCGAAAATAAAATTGCCCTCAAATACCTCGCCGTCGGCTTCCACGCGGCATTTGTAGGGCCGCAGCGAATCCAGATCGCCTAAACCCTCCAGGATGTAGGCCAGATGCCCCAGCGCATTTTTAGCGGCCTGGCTGGCAGAGTAGGAGGTACGGGTAAAGGCGCCGAAGGAGGCCACATACGCAAAGTAACGGTCATTGTGCCGGCCGATGTCCAAATGGAACGGCTTGCCGTTGACGATCGCGTCCGCAGCGGTCACCGGTTGAGAGGACAGATGCAGACTTGCGGCGAAATCGTTGGTGCTTCCGTTGGGCAGATACCCCACCTGCGGGCGCTGAGGCAGGGTCATCAAACCCGACAGTGTTTCGTTCAGCGTCCCGTCGCCGCCGGCACATACGACCACATCAAAATCACCGCCCATTTCAGCGGCCGCCCGCGTGGCATCGCCGCGGCCCTCCGTAACAAAAACATACACCAGGTATCCTGCCTTGGAAAAATGCGCCACGGCGTCAAACAGCGGTGTACGGGACTTGGTCTTGCCGGCACGGGGATTGACAATCAACAACAGTTTTTTCATAACAGCCCTCACTTTGTTGCGCAAAAATCTGAGCGTGTCGCCATTATAGTACAAATTGCGTGAAATTTCAACTCCCGGCAAAGAAAGATTCCCTCTTGCAAACGACAGATATTTTAGGTATGATGAAAAAAAGCGTCAGAGGGGGAGTACCGATTGAAAGAGAGGACGCGCTACATAAAATGGGGCCTTACGCTGTTTTTAACGGTCTGTGCCATTTTGGTGTTTTATGATACCTTTTACATGAGCGGTGCGCTGCAGCGCTTTGTGTCTAAGCTGCTGGACATTCTGGCACCGGTGGTATACGGTTTTGCGATTGCCTACCTGCTGACGCCTGTGGTGAACTGGCTGGAGGACCTGATCGTGAAAGGCTGGCGCAAAAGCAAGGCCCTGCGCGATAAAAAACCGAAGCATGCACGGGTTTGGCTGCGCACAGTCAGCATTTTGGTCACGGAAGCGCTTGTCATTTTCCTGCTATACCTTTTGATGAGCGTGCTGATCCCCCAGTTGGTGGACAGTGTGGCGACCTTGATCAGCAATGCCGAGTCCTACTATAACACGATCTATGATTGGGCAAACCGTCTGCTCAGCAGCGATTCCGGCTTCGGTGCATGGGTCGCCAAGCTGGTGACGGATAATTATGACGACACCATGGCGTTTCTGCGCGATAAGATTCTGCCTTGGGCCCAGAATATGCTGACGGATTTGACAGGCGGCATCTGGAGCGGTATTTGGGGCGTGGTGACATTTGCCAAGAATCTCATTATCGGCTTGATTGTCTCCGTTTACCTGCTGGCCATGAAGGAAAAGAGCCTGGCACGCTGCTGCAAGCTGGTATATGGTGTTTTCAGCGAGAATCGGGCCGACTGGATCATGCGCGGTACGCGGCGCGTCAATGCTATTTTCTCCGGCTTTGTGCGCGGCAAGCTGCTGGATTCGCTGATTATCGGTATCCTGTGCTTTATCGGCTGCTCCATTTTGCGTATGCCCTATACGCCGCTTGTCAGCGTTGTGGTGGGCGTGACCAATGTGATTCCCTTCTTCGGCCCGTTCTTAGGTGCGATTCCCAGCGCCCTCCTGATTTTACTGGTCAGCCCGCTCAAGTGCCTGTACTTCGTCCTCTTCATTCTGCTGCTGCAGCAGCTTGACGGCAATGTGATCGGCCCAAAGATCCTGGGCGACTCTACCGGCATCTCCAGTTTCTGGGTCATAGTGGCCATTCTGGTAGGCGGAGGCTTTGGCGGCGTGCTGGGGATGTTCCTGGGCGTGCCTGTGTTTGCCTGCCTGCAGGCGCTGGTCAAGTTCCTGGTGGACCGCCGGCTTGAAAAGCGTAACATGCCGCTGCAAGCCCATAAATATGTGAAACGAGAACGGGAAGAGACATCCCAAAAGGAAGAAAAAGACAAATGATGAGAAAGAAAACAGCCGCATTAAGAGCGTTGACATAAGAAAACAAGCAAGAATCCAGTAAAATCAACGCTTTTAAGGGAAGTGGGCAAACAGGTTAGCTCAAAAATTGAATAACCAAGCGACAAAAGGGATGTTACCGCAAGGCAGCAGCCCTTTTCGCATACCCCAGCGCCGCAGATTTTGAAAGAAGTCTGCGGCGTTTTTTCTGCCCAAATCCAGAAAGGAGGCGCAGCCGGAATGTACTTTATGAGCGGTAAAAACCGCGCATTTGAAATGCTTATGCAGGGCAAGCCCGGATTTGACCGGTACGAGAACGGCTGCACGGAGCATGAGAACTGTAACACCTGCCACTTCTACCGTCCGCACTGGAAATATCGGTTTTGTGTATATGCCGAGTGTCCGTATGAACCGGGCAGACTGACCGCAATCCGGCGCAGCTCGCAGGTAGGTGCTTTTAGGTCACAATAATCCAGCTTTATCACATAGCCGTCAATCAGCATTTTCCGGGCATAGACGGAGAAGCAGCGCGTCCCCATCTGCTGCATTTTCTTCTCAATCAATGCCCGTTCTTCTGCGGTGACAGGGACACGCAGCACAATGTTCCGCTTTCGGTTTGCCATTCGTTCACCGTCCTTTCCGTTTCCCATAAGGGCTTGGGATTATCCCAACAAGCAATGCCCCGGCAGGGGCATTTTCGGGAGTGTGGCTACGCTCCCTATGCTTGCTGCGATATCTCTTTTCTCACTACTACTACTACTACTACTACTACGGTAAACACCCTGCATTTTTCCAAACCCATAAGAAAAAGTTGAAGAACAATTTATTTCAAATTCTTGAAAATTTGCGGTTATTCGTATATTATATACAATGTATCCTGTTAGATTATATCCTCACGGAGGTTCGATATGGACGGGATCAGAGGCTATATCTCCATACGGGAAGCATCCTGCCGCCGGGGAGTGTCGGAGCGGCGGGTCAACCGGAACTGCGTCGCCGGACGTATTCCCGGTGCATCCCGTTTCGGGAGGTCCTGGGCAATTCCGGAGGATGCGAAAAAGCCGTCTGATCCGCGTAAGGCGGATACCAATAGAATGAGCCGGAGGTGAACGTCATGCCAAAATCAAAATGGAATCTGAATACGATTTACATATCCGAACGTCTGCAGGAGAGTCTGCGGCCCATCTCTCGCTGCACCATGACCGCCATTGTTGCGCCCATGGGCTATGGAAAGACTACGGCGGTGAACTGGTATCTGGCCGAGCGTGCCAAATCAGAAGCGTTACATATCATTCGCATCAGCGTATATTCCGATAACATTGCGATCCTCTGGAAAAGCGTACAGGACGCTTTTGCTCGGGCAGGTTTTGACTTTCTGCGGGACTATACCTGCCCCACGGATGCCGCCGGTGGCGGACTGCTGGTGGATGATCTCTGCCATGAGCTGGCGGGAGAAACATCCTGCTATATCTTCGTGGACGATTTTCATCTCCTGACGGATCAGCGCGTCTCCACGTTCCTTTGTATGCTGGCAAACCGTCTGCCTGCGAATGTGCATCTGATTGTCGCCAGCCGGGATCGCTTTCTGGCTGCCGCGGAGGCGGTGCGGCTGGGGAACAGGGTATATCAGATCGGCACGGAGCAGCTCCGCCTCAACCACACAGAGCTTGCCATTTACGCCCACCGCTGCGGAACCAGCCTCTCCGACGCGCAGGTTGAAGCCCTGCTTTATTCCAGCGAGGGCTGGTTTTCTGCTGTCTATCTGAATCTTCGGGCGCTTTCCGAGCGCGGTGCCCTGCCCGACCACAACTCCGACATTTACGCCACCTTCACCGCTGCCATGATCGACCCGCTCCCTGAGAAGCAGCAGGAGTTTCTGGCGGTCATGGGGCTTGCCGATGAGTTTACCATGGAAATGGCGCGCTTCGTCACAGGGGATGCCGATGCAGAAAAGCTGCTTGCCGTAGTGACGGAACAAAACGCATTTGTCAAATGTCTGCCGGACGGCGTGACGTTCCGCTTCCACCACATGATGAAGGAATGTGCCGAGCGCAGATTCCGGATGCTGGAAAAGGAAAAACAGTCGTTCTATCTGGAACGCTTTGGCTTGTGGTACGAAAACCACAGCCAGTATCTGCACGCCATAACAGTGAACCGTCAGAGCGGAAATTACGACGCCCTGCTGCGCGTCATACAAAAAGACGCGGGTATTCTGCTCTCCTCGCTTGATCCGCAGGTCGTGCTCTCCGATATGGAAGCGTGCCCTGCTGCCGTGCTGAAAGCGCATCCTTCGGCGATTCTGGTGCTGATGCGCCGTATGTTCACATGGCGGCAGATTCCGAAAATGATGGAGTTGAAGGCACTCCTGCTGGCTTCTCTTGAGGAGCATACGGCGATTCCCGAAGAAGAACGCGGTAACCTGCTGGGCGAGTGCGACCTCATTATGAGCTTCCTCTGCTACAACGACATCAGCGCCATGAGCCGCCTGCACCGCAGCGCCAGCAGCCAGATGTCCCGCCTTGCCATCAGTATCCAGAACAGCGGCGGCTGG
>SFIY01000022.1 GCA_004555205.1 Clostridiales bacterium | reverse complement strand
GTTTGAAAAGCATATACGCACTCTACTAATGTATCGAGGTTTTGGGCAATGAGTTCAGGCTCGGGTTTTTGGTGTAATTTAAGAATCTTGTCAGCGAGAGCAGAAGGCATTTTTTCCAAATATTTTGTTACCGATTTTTTTATTGCCGGAATGTGAGTTTTTTTGTTTTCAGTAGTATACGCAGACAACTCTTGTTGAAAAATATGAGTCTGCGGATCAATAATATATCTCCGGCTATGCATTGAAATCAAATCAGCGACTGAGGAGCCGCTATAGGCAACTATTGTCGCGTTAAAAATTGCCGCGTCAAAGAAATCTTTGAACTGCACAAAAGCTTTTTTATCAGTGCCCGTATTATATCTAAGAATTTTTAGGTGTTGTTGCTTCATCTCTCTTGGCCTCCAAATAGTTGACAATACGGCAACGTTCTTTTTCCCAAACATCAGCAGTCTTTGAAGCTTCGACTTCCATGAAGAATTCGTTGAGTTCTGTATCATAGAAAATAAGTCCCACGCCATTCGATATACACGTATCGCTAATTTTGTTTGCTGAAGAATTTGTCTTTGGCTTGGGTAAACAAATATATAGATAATCAAAGCAAAGCCCTACGCTTTGAGCCTGTTGTATTGCTCGCTTCCAATCATGCAATTTAAATTCTATCGCAAAAATTTCTGCATTTTGTTTTTCTTGTATTACTAAATCAACAGAACGACAAAAAACAGGTACTTCTATATAGACGTCGATATCATCTCTATTACCTATATTTTTTATAAAGCGAGCTCTCAATTCAGCTTCTGAAAAAGTATATATACTCATTTCCCCAATACCTCATCTTTAATAAGAGAGTTTTCTGTCATCTCAGGGTATTTTGTGTACACATACCTTAAAATCATTTTTGGAGATGTATGAACTATCCTTTGCTTGTAGATCGTTAAAACAGCTAACTGATCATTTGTTAGTTGCGGTATTATTTCACTCTCAACATACTTCTTTCCGAGACTCAAAAGCTTATATTGCATAAGCTTTCCGTCCTGGTTACTTGAATACTGACACGAACCTTCAGAAAACTCAGTTTCAAATGCACTTTCTTCCCAATCGTCAACTTCAGACATTTCTTCAGTTGCATATAGATTTTTGACCTTGATAAATCCTATGCTTTGAAATAGTTCTACCTGCTCATAAACATCTTTGGAAAATGGACCGTAATTGTACGCCGAAAACTTAGGAAGATCATCTTCGCAAATGGAAACGCCTTTCTTTTTAAGAATAGGGGCAATTTCCATATTAAATAAAAACATCATTTTTGTGATTCTGATTGCACCATTTATTGCGCTACAATTATCTAAATATAGCAATAGGAGAAGATAATCCGCACCAGTCAATTTGCTCTGCTTCGACATGAAGCTATGCCTCCCTTCGCTGGCCATTCTTTAATATAAATATATGTTGCCTACAACATAATTAAAGCCGTGTGAAATCACACGGCAGTCTCATAGACAAGACATTTAAGACTTGCCGTTAATATATTATACGCTCTTTTTGCAAGGTTTTCAACATAGCTCTGCAATATAAAATGCAAAAGTAATTAATTACCTTCTTAACAGGCTTGAAATATATAAGGGATCAACCGCAAGTCTCATAATTCTTATCAAGATTTGCGCCGCTAAAAACAAAGAATAAGAAAACCCTCTGAAATCAATCGATTTCAGAGGGTTTTGGTCCGAGTGGGGCGACTCGAACGCCCGGTCTCTTGAACCCAAATCAAGCGCGATACCACCTTCGCTACACCCGGTTATTTGGTTGTCATGATTATAGCACGAAAATCGTGCGATTCAAAGTTTTTTCCTGTCTGTGGTCATTTATGTGGTCAAAGCGGTTTTTCTTCTTGCTTTGACTGTCGGGAGAAATCCCACAAACGCCCGTGTTTCCAAGGCTTCCGGGCTTCGGCTGTTCCTGTCGTGGATAGAAACGCCTATGCTCCCAAAGCAGGCGCGCTACCAACTGCGCAACACCCCGATATTAAGTTTTTCAATGCTTCCGCGTGTATTCCCAAATGTGGCGCCCTACCAACTGGGCTACACCCGGTCATATAATGTGGGTACGCTGCCTTTCGGGCAGTGTACCCACTATAACATATTTTTGCCGTTCTTGCAAGGAAAAATCAGTCTGCCAGCGCCGCCTACAAAATCAGTCAGCCAACGCCGCCTTCAGCGCCTCCACACGGTCGGTCTTTTCCCAGGCAACGCCCAGCTCCTCACGGCCCATGTGGCCATAGGCAGCCAGTTGGCGATAGATGGGCTTGCGCAGATCCAGATCGCGGATGATCGCGGTGGGGCGCAGATCAAAGACCTTATTCACGGCTGCCTCCAGCTTATCATCGGACACCACGCCGGTGCCGAAGGTTTCCACCAGCACGCTGACAGGACGGGCCACGCCGATGGCGTAAGCCAACTGCACCTGGCACTTGGTGGCCAGGCCTGCGGCCACCACATTCTTTGCCACATAGCGGGCAGCATAGGTAGCGCTGCGGTCCACCTTGGTGGGATCCTTGCCGGAGAACGCGCCGCCGCCGTGCGGTGCGCTGCCGCCGTAGGTGTCAACGATGATCTTACGGCCGGTCAGGCCGGAGTCGCCCTGCGGTCCGCCGATCACAAAGCGGCCGGTGGGATTGACATAGATCTTGGTGTCCTCGTCCAGCAGCTCAGCAGGAACGGTGGGCTTGATGACCAACTCAATCATATCCTTGCGGATCTGCTCCAGCGAAGCCTCGGGGCCATGCTGGGTGGACAGCACCACCGTATCCACGCGCACGGGCTTGCCGCTCTCATCGTACTCCACCGTGATCTGGGTCTTGCCGTCGGGACGCAGGTAGTCCACCAAACCGGCCTTACGCACCTCGGTCAGTTTCTTGGCCATCTTGTGCGCAAGAGAGATGGCCAGAGGCATCAGCTCAGGCGTTTCATCGCAGGCATAACCGAACATCATGCCCTGATCGCCGGCGCCGTTATCCAGCTCGCTGTCGCCGGACTCTTTCGCCTCCAGGGATCTGTCAACGCCCATGGCGATGTCGCCGGACTGCTCGTCAATGTTGGTGATAACGCCGCAGGTATCGCAGTCAAAGCCGTACTTGGCGCGGTCATAGCCGATCTCACGCACCACCTGACGGGCGATCTTGGCAATGTCCACATAGCAGGAGGTGGTGATCTCACCCATAATATGGATCAAACCGGTGGAAGCGGTGGTTTCACAGGCCACGCGGCCATTGGGGTCATGCGCCAGAATGGCATCCAGTACGGCATCAGAGATCTGATCGCAAATTTTGTCGGGATGACCCTCGGTGACGGATTCGGAAGTAAACAGTCTTCTTGCCATAGTTTTCGTGCTCCTTTTACAATAAAATTTTTGCTTCTCCCCCACTATCTTTTGTTCGGAGCACTAAAAAAACACGCTCCGTTTTCGACGGATCGTGCTTGGTTATCGCTCCTCATCTGTCGAAAGACGGGTGCGGGGTTATCACTCCCACGCCCAGTATACTCGTCGGATTTGGCACCTTGAAAAACAGGTTGCCGTGGTTTCATCGGGCCGTTCCCTCAACCACTCTTGATAAGGTATTCAATTTTGGGGGATTTGCTAAAGTTATTGTATCATATTTGTGTGTTTTGTCAACACCTTTTTCGCAGAAAGTCGAAATTCGTCCCATTTGTTCCCTTGTAAAGCATCAAAGCGGCTTTGCAAACCGCCCACATCGTGCTATAATAGCCGCAAATACAACGATACATTCTATGCCAAAGGAGTATGCACGATGAAATTAATCATGCTGGGCACAGGCAATGCCATGGTGACCCGCTGCTACAATACCTGCTTTGCCCTGCAGGAGAAGGAGGACTTTCTGCTGGTCGATGCCGGCGGCGGCAACGGTATTCTGCGCCAACTGGAGGATGCCGGTCTGTCGGCCGGCCATATGCATCACCTGTTTATCACGCACGCACACACCGACCATTTGCTGGGTGTGGTGTGGGTGGTCCGCCTTGTGGCGCAGTCGATCAACCAGGGAAAATATGACGGCGAACTGACCGTCTGGGGTCATGACGAGGCACTGTCCATTTTGGTACCTCTGTGCCGCGCTCTGCTGCCGGCAAAATTGGCGCGTCATCTGGACACGCGCATCCGCTTTGTGCAGGTACAGCCGGGCGATACGCTGTCCGCTTTGGGCATGGAGCTGACGGTCTTTGACATTGCCTCCACCAAGGCAAAGCAGTACGGTTTTTGTGCCAGGCTGCCGGACGGCCGGAGCCTGACCTGTTTGGGTGATGAGCGCTATCATCCCGTGACGGAGGCCTATGTATCCGGCTGTGACTGGCTGCTGACGGAGGCATTTTGTCTGTATGACGACCGCGAGATTTTCCATCCTTACGAAAAGCACCACTGCACGGTGCGGGACGCCGCCTTGATGGCACAGGCATTGGGCGTTAAACGCCTGGTACTCTATCACACGGAGGACAAGACGCTGGCCACGCGCAAAGCACGCTACAGCGCCGAAGCCCGGTCCGTTTATGGTGGTGAGGTGTTCGTGCCGGACGATCTGGAATGTATTGTACTGTAAGAAAGCAAGCCGTTTATCACAGGATAAACGGCTTGTTTTTATGGTTTTATCAGTGGTGGCTGACGCGGTCCCATTCCTCGCTGTCTTCATGCAGCAGGTGGATATCCGACATATAATCCGAATCCAGCGGATTGGCTTTGGGCGCTGCCGCCTTGTACTGCTCCAGCACGCGCTTGGACTTCTCCGGCGGCTGAACGGTACCGGGACCTGCAATACAACCGCCGGGGCAAGCCATGCCCTCCAGCAGATACCCGTCATATTTCCCGGCACGGGCAATGCGCAGCATCTGGCGGCACTCACGCAAACCCTCGGCATAGACGGTCTTGACCTCCTTATCCGGCTTCACACGGTGAATGACCTCCTCCACCGCCTTGGCTACGCCGCCGCTGGCAGCAAAGCCTACGCCGGGTGCAGAGGCTTCATAGTTGGCAGGTATATCTTTGATTTGACCAAAATCAATATGTTTGGCCTCAAACATGCCGCGCAGCTCCTCAAAGGTCAGCACAAAGTCCACATTACTGCGGATCGTACGGCGGCTGGCCTCCAGCTTTTTCGCGGCGCAGGGACCGATAAACGCCACCTTGCACCGGGGATAGCGGCGCTTCATCAGGCGCGCCGTCAGCACCATGGGCGTCATGGTCATGGAAATATACGGCGCAAAGCCGGGAAATTCCTTCTTTGCCATCACAGACCACGCCGGGCAGCAGGAGGTTGCCATGAACGGCTGCTTCTGGGGCACATGGCTCATAAATTCATCCGCTTCCTCCACGGCACACAGATCAGCGCCGATGGCTACTTCCTCCACGGCTTCAAAGCCCAGGATCTGCATGGCCTGCACGATCTGGCCCGGTGTTACCTTCTCACCGAACTGGCCCCAGAAGGCCGGGGCAATGATGGCAATGACCTGATCGCCGCGCTTGATGGAATGGATCAGTTGGAACAACTGCCCCTTATCCACGATAGCGCCGAAGGGACAGTTCACAAGGCACTGACCGCAGGAGACGCATTTATCATAGTCAATATGCGCCCGGCCATGCTCATCCTGTCCGATGGCATCCATGCCGCAGGCTTCCTGACAGGGCCGCTCAAACTTGATGATCGCCTGATAGGAACAGGCCGTTTTGCACTTGCCGCACTTGATACACTTGCTCTGGTCAATGGACGCCTTGCCGCGGCTGATGGACACCGCGTCCTTGGGGCAGTTGTTGACGCAATGCTGCGCCAGGCAGCCCTGACAGGCATTGGTCACCTCGTAATGGGTGGTAGGACAGCCGTTACAGGCAAATTTGATCACATTGACCAGCGGAGGATCGTAGTATTTTTCCGCAATGGCGCTCTCCTCCACGCCGTCGGAAAGCAAGTTGTGTTCGCTCATGTCGCGCAGCGGCAGACCCATGGCCAGGCGAATCCTCTCACCGACGATGGCGCGTTCGAGGAAAATGGAGTCGCGGCTGGCCGCTTCGTCACTGGGCACGATCTCATAGGGCAGTTTTTCCATGCGGGTATAGTAATCTCCGCCCTCATAGGCCAATCTTGCCACCTCGGCAAAGACCCGCTTACGCATATCGGTAACGCCGCATTTGATATTTCTCATTGGTTATGCTTCACCCTTCCCGTCACTGCGTCTGTGTCTTTTTACAGCGCACAAATCTTATCCATCTGTATTATATCCTCAATTCAGAGCCAACGCAAGCTGTATTTGATATTTTTTTATCACCTTTATCTTTTTTTATTGCACATATTCCCGCAATTCTTTTTCCAGTTTTTCCAGCGCCTTCTTTTCGATGCGGGATACATAGCTGCGGCTGATATGATAGGCGGCGGCGACCTGGCGCTGGGTCTGCGGCGCCTGGCCGTCCAAACCGTAGCGGCGGCGAATAATATCCGCCTCGCGCTCTGTCAGGCACTCCCCCACCACCCGGCGCAGCCGGCGATAATTTTCCTTGTCCTGCAGATCTGACAGCATGGTATCGTCTGTGCCCAGCACATCCATCAGATACAGCGCATTGCCCGCCTTATCCGTTTCTATGGTATCCGACAGCGACACTTCGCCCTGCAATTTGCGCTGGGCACGGAAATACATAAGGATCTCATTTTCAATGCACCGCGAGGCATAGGTAGCCAGGCGGATATTCTTATCCGCGCGAAAGGTATTGATGGCCTTGATCAGTCCGATGGTGCCGATGGAGATCAAGTCCTCCTGATTGTCCGCCTGCGTATAGTATTTCTTGATAATATGCGCCACCAGGCGCAGGTTGTGCTCCACCAGTGCATTGCGCGCCTCCAAGTCCCCCGCCGCACTGCGCGCCAGATATTCCTGCTCCTCCCCGGCACTTAGCGGTTTGGGAAACGAGCCCGGATTCCCCGCCAAATGCAGCGATAAAAACAAACTGTTCGTCAGCAGCAGCAAAGCCGCAGAAATCATATGCACTACCTCCTTACACGCCCATCCTATGTAGGGGCGGGAAGTCCACATGCCCCGAACTTTTTGACCGTCAAGGCAGAAAAAGATTGTGTTTTCCTTGCAAATATGCCAAAGTTGTGATAACATTTTTATAAATGTGAAAATATGCAGCAAAACTGCGAAATGGAATGGGATCAGACCCAGCGGTACCAAGCCGCCGTGCGCGGGCATGATAGCCGCCGCTGCCATTGGAGGTTTCCTCTGAGAAGGCATCGGCAATCAGGCCGCCCGCCAGCCGGAATACTTTTCGCCGTTTTATCAAGCGCCGTGAAACTCTTGGGGATGTTATGTCGGCGGAAGGCACCTGTTTTATGTCCCCATTTGGGGGCATTTTTTATTTCCTGCAAGGAGCTCTGAGATGAAGAAAAAGAAGAAAATCGCCAATATCATCATGATTGCCGTTATCGCGGCCATTGTTGCCGTGGGCGTACTGTCGGTGGGACGGTATCGCGGCCGGATTGGCCATAACGGGGAAACGCAGGTCACCGCCTGTGCCGCACGCGACAAAGGTGTGATTGACTTGACGCGCAGCGGCATTGCCGCACATTTGGAGGATACCGCTGCTCTACGGGACGGCGACAAGCTATCAAGCCACAAAGGCGCACAGGTATCCGTTTCCTTTGGCGACAGCTATCTGGTTCTGGGGGAAAATGCCTCTCTCGTCGTCGATCAGGCGTCTGCGCCGCATTTTGCCGTTACCGTTCTGTCCGGCGAAGTCTTCCTCTGCGCCAAGGAGGCGGTGTCCGCCCGTTTCGGTGAGCAGGCTGTGAACATCACCAACAGCACGGTGGTACTCTCGGTGCGCACCGGCTCGGAAAGCATCGGTGTACTGGCCGGTGAAGTGACGGTGGGTGAAAAAACGCTTTCCGGCGGTCAAGCCGCCGCCTTTACCGCAGACGGCGGCCCGACTTACACCACACTCAGCGCCGCTTCTCTCAGTGATTTTTTCCTTCGCTGTGCGCAGGATTCCACTGCCGCGCTTTGCTTCACTGCCGCAGAGCTGTCGCAGGTGCTGACAGACCGCCGGAGCCAAGCGGCAAACCCCTCCGAAAACACAGATACGTCCACCTCTGCTCCCGGCACTTCCGCCGCTGACGCATCGCCCGGCAAAAATGATTCTGCCGACACATCCGAAACACCGGACGACGACAAACAGGGTGGGAGCAGCACCTCCTCCGGCAGTTCTTCGACGAAACCCGATAAAAAACCTGACGACGATTCACCCAATAAGGAAGAGTCCGTCACCAGCCATACCTGCACGATTGAAATCCGCTGCGATACCATTTTGGATAATATGGACGAGCTGGCAACGGGCAAGGACAGCTATGTGCCTGCCGACGGCACCATTCTCGCCGCCACCACCGTATCTTTTACCGACGGCGAAACGGTATTTGATGTGCTCAAACGCGCTTGTGAGCAAAACGGCATCCAACTGGAATACAGCTATACCCCTCTGTATGAAAGCTACTATGTGGAGGGCATCCACCATCTCTATGAATTTGACTGCGGCAGCGAGTCGGGCTGGATGTTCAAGGTGAACGGCTGGTTCCCCAACTACGGCTGCTCGGCTTATACGCTGTCGCAGGGCGACAGCATTGTATGGTGTTATACCTGCCACGGATTAGGGGCCGATGTGGGTGGGGGCGTGTATTGATATGCGATACGATGCTTTTTCCCGCTGCCATCCGGCGGTGAACTTCGGATTTTTCGCCATTGCCATCGTGCTGAGCGTCATTCTGGTGCATCCGGCCTATCTGGCGGTATCCGCCGTCTGTGCCGCCGCCTATTACCTTGCGCTGAAGGGATATAAGGGATGGAAAGCCGTCCTTGGCATGATTCCCCTTTTCTTCGTGGTGGCGCTGCTCAACCCCCTCTTTAACGCCATGGGTGATACGGTGCTTTTCTCCCTGTTCGGCCGTCCGTTCACCTATGAATCCCTTGTGTACGGCGCGTGTATTGCCGCCATGCTGGTGTCTGTGCTGCTGTGGTTTTTGTGCTACGGCGCGGTGATGACTTCGGACAAATTCACCTCCCTTTTTGCCAATGTGATACCGGCACTGTCCCTCATTTTGGTGATGGTGCTGCGTCTGGTGCCGTCCTACGGCAAAAAAGCGCGGCAGATCAGCGGCGCAAGGCAGTGCATCGGTAAATCCGGCAGCGGCACAAAACGGGAAAAGCTGCAGGGCGGCATCACCGTGCTCTCCGCGCTGACCGGCTGGGCGCTGGAAGGCTCGGTGGTCACCGCCGATTCCATGCGTGCCCGGGGCTACGGCGCCGGTAAGCGCACCACCTTTCAAGTCTATCGCTTGACGCTGCAGGACGGCGTCATTGCCCTTCTGCTGCTGCTCTTTGCTGCCGTGACGATTGCCGCGGCAGCGGCCGGCGCCGCGCAGGCCGCCTTTTTGCCGTCGCTGCATATTGCGCCGGTGCGCGGCGCGCTCTCCGTCAGCGGGTTAGGCGCATGGGGTTTATTTTTGCTGCTCCCCACACTTTTACATCTTCGTGAGGTGATCCTATGGCACACTTTGACATCCGACATTTGACATTTTCCTACCCCACCGCGCCGGACAGACGGTGCCTTGACGATGTCTGTCTGACGGTGGAAAAGGGCGAATATGTGGCGCTGTGCGGCAAGTCCGGCAGCGGCAAGACCACCCTCTTGCGCCATCTGAAATCCGTCCTGACGCCCCACGGCATCCGCTCGGGGGACATCCTCTTTGACGGTAAGCCTTTGGCGCAGGCAGACCTGCGTGAGCAGTCTGCCCGTATCGGCTATGTGATGCAGAACCCCGACAGCCAGATCGTCACCGACAAGGTGTGGCACGAACTGGCCTTCGGATTGGAAAGCCTTGGCTGCGACCAGAAAGTCATGCGTTTGCGTGTGGCGGAGATGGCCAACTATTTCGGCATCCAGAGTTGGTTCCACCGGGATGTGGCGGAATTGTCCGGCGGTCAGAAGCAGCTTTTGAATCTGGCCTCCATTATGGCGATGCAGCCGGATGTGCTGATCCTCGACGAGCCCACCAGCCAGCTCGACCCCATCGCCGCCTCGGACTTTTTGAACACCGTCCGCAAGATCAACCGGGAGCTTGGCACCACCGTTCTCATCACCGAGCACCGCCTGGAGGATATATTCCACGCCGCTGACCGTGTGGTGGTGATGGACGAGGGCCGCATCGTTGCCGCCGCCGCACCCAAGGAGGTGGGCGCGGCGCTCTATGCCCGACAGGACGACCTGTTTGCCGCCATGCCCGCCCCTATGCGCATTTTCTACGGTACCGGCCATCAGGGCGCAGATTGCCCGCTGACCGTCCGCGAGGGGCGCAGTTGGCTCAGCGCCATGGCTGAGGGCCGCGTACTGCATGATACGCCGGGCGAGGAAGCGCCCTACGAGGAGCCGGAAGACCCCGCCCTGCAGTTGAAGGAGGTCTGGTTCCGCTACGAAAAGGACAGCCCCGACATTCTCAAGGGCGTCAGCTTTTCCGTGCCCCGAGGCAGCCTGTTCGCCATCGTAGGCGGTAACGGCACCGGCAAGTCCACCACGCTGAAAGCCATCTGCGGCATCTGCCGCCCCTATCGGGGCAAGGTGCTGATTGACGGCAAACCCGCCGCCCGGTATAAAGACCTGTTTCGCGGCAACCTTGCCATGCTGCCGCAGGACCCCCAGAGTCTGTTTGTGAAGAAAACCGTCCGGGAGGAGCTGGGAGAAATGTGCCGTGATACGGCGCAAATCGCCGCCATTGCCGAGACCTGCGAGATCACCCATCTGCTCGACAGCCACCCCTACGATCTCAGCGGCGGCGAGCAGCAGCGTGCCGCGCTGGCCAAGGTGCTGCTGACCAAGCCGCGCTTACTGCTGCTGGATGAGCCTACCAAGGGCCTTGACAGCTTTTTCAAGCGCAAGCTGGCCCGTGTCCTGCGCCGCTTGCAGGGCGGCGGCGTCACCGTTGTGATGGTGTCCCACGATGTGGAATTTTGCGCCGAGAACGCCGATCTGGTGTCCATGTTCTTTGACGGACAGCTTCTCACCACCAATACGCCACGCCGCTTCTTTGCACGCAACAGCTTCTATACCACTGCCGCCAACCGCATGAGCCGTCACCTGTTCCCCGGCGCAGTGACGGCGGAGCATGTGATGGCCCTTTTGAAGGAGAACAACCTATGAAACGATCCCTGCGCACTTGTCTGAGCCTCGTCATTTTACTGGTCCTGGTGCCGCTCACGGTGTATCTCTGCGCCAGAGCCGACCGCAAATACTATCTGTCCGGTCTTGTGATCATCCTGCTGACCCTGGCGGCGTTTTTCCTGCGCTTTGAAAGCCGCCGTCCGCAGGCCCGCGAGGTGGTGATATTGGCGGTTATGTCCGCTCTGGCCGTGGCCAGCCGTGCGGTTTTTGCCGCCGTCCCCCACTTTAAGCCCATGATGGGCATTGTGATGCTGACCGGTATCGCCCTCGGCCCGGAGGCCGGTTTTCTGTGCGGCGCCGTCAGCGGTTTTGTCAGCAATTTTATCTTCGGGCAGGGTCCGTGGACGCCGTGGCAGATGTTTGCCTACGGTGTGGGCGGTCTGCTGGCCGGTCTGTTTGCCCATTGGGGGCTTTTGAAAAAAGTCCCTGCGGGCAAGAAGGATCTCGCGGTGCTGGGCATCTTTGGGTTTCTCACCATCGCGCTGGTCGTAGGGCCGCTGCTGGATACCTCTACCCTGTTCATGATGTCCAACACGGTCAGCACCGCCTCCGCCGCTGCCGTCTATCTGTCCGGCTTGCCGGTCAATCTGGTACACGGTGCCGCCGTACTGCTGACATTGGTTTTGGTGGGCAAGCCGCTGCTGGAAAAATTGCAGCGTATTCAGATGAAGTACGGGTTGATGGAGTAACGCCATGGGATTTGACAGCTATCATCCTGCCATCCATGCCATCTATTTTGCCTCGGTGATCCTGTGCAGCATTTGTTTCCGGCATCCTGTCTATCTGGCGCTGTCCTTTTGCTGCGCCATGTGCTGCCTGACCAAGCTGCGCGGCAGGAAGGGGTTGGTCTTTTCCCTCGCCCTGCTGCCCTTCGCCGCGCTTTTTTCTCTGTGGTACGGATGTTATCACCATTTCGGCCTTACGGTGCTGCGGCAGAATTTCATCGGCAATGCCATTACGCTGGAATCGCTGCTGTGCGGCCTGACCATCGGCATCACCGCCGCGTCGGTATTGGTGTGGCTGGGCTGTGTGCACGCCGTTTTTACCGCGGACAAGGTGGTCTATCTCTTTGGCCGCCTGTCGCCGCGATTGAGCTTGTTCCTGTCCCTTCTTCTGCGTATGGTGCCGCGCATCAAAGCCCAGGCAGGACGGATCAACAATGCCCGGCGCGCACTGGGCTGCGGCAGCGATCAGGGCAATCTCTGTCAGCGGGTTTGCCACTGCCTGCGCCTGTGCTCCATTCTCATCACCTGGCTGATTGAGAGTCTTGTCACAACCAGCCAATCCATGCGCAGCCGCGGCTCCACCCTGCGCGGCCGCACGGCTTTTTCCCTCTATCGCTTTGATAACCGTGACCGCACGCTGGTGGTGGTCATCTTCACCTGCCTGACGGTCCTTTTGATGGCCTTCCTGCTGGATCAGACAGCAATCCTGTTTGACCCGGCCGTCATTATCACACCGATCACACCGCTCTCCTGTCTGTTCTGCGCTGTATATGCCGTTTACTGTCTGCTGCCTGCACTGCTGCAAACCGTATATGAGCATCGTTTTGCCCGGCTGCGCAGGCAAAATTGTCAATAAAATAAAAAGAGCTGCTTCAGGCAGCTCTTTTTACTGGACAAATGTACGATTATCTTGTATAATAAGGGCAAAGATTACCGTTTTACAGGAGGTTATCGGATATGACGCAGGATCTGCCTCTCGCCGGTGTGCGCGTATTGGAGCTTGCCACCGTGGTGGCTGCCCCTACGGCAGCGCGCATTATGGCCGCATACGGCGCTCAAGTCATCAAGGTCGAAGCACCCAACGGGGATTTGCTGCGTCCGCTGGGCACAGCACATCAGCTACCCGCAGAGGACGGCAACAACCCGTTGTTCGATCTGTTTAACGCCGGCAAGGAGCTGGCTGCCATCAACCTGAAAACCCCGGAGGGCATGGCCCTTTTCCACCGGCTTTTGGCCCGGAGCGATGTGTTTATCACCAATGTGCGGATGCGCTCGCTGGAGAAGATGGGGCTTGGTTACGAGACCTTGAAGGAAGCCTATCCCCGCCTGATTTATGCACACTTCTCCGGCTTTGGTCTGACCGGTCCCGATGTGGACCGCCCCGGTTTCGATTCCACCGCCTTCTGGCTGCGCAGCGGCGCCTCCCAGGACTGGCTGACGCCCGGCGCCTTTCCTCTGCGTCCGTCCTTTGCCTTTGGCGATCTGGCCACCGCCAACGCATTTCTCTCCGGTATTCTGATGGCACTGCTGGGCCGTCAAACCACCGGACACGGCACGATGCTCTCCACGTCCCTGCATCACAGCGGTATTTGGTGCTCCGCCAGCGCCGTGCTGAACAGTCAATACGGCAAGGAATATCCCGCCGACCGCTATGCACCCTGGGATCCGTTTTCCGATTATTACGAATGTGCCGACGGCGAGTGGATCGCCATTATGGAAAAGGAATACTCCCGCGATAAAGCTACCATGGCCCGCCTTTTCGATATGCCCGAGCTGCTCAGTGATCCGCGCCTGGCCACACTGGCCGCCATGCGTCAAAGCGGTGCACTTGCCGAGATCAGCCGCAAGATGGAGGCGCTGATGCGCACACGCCCGGCGCAGGAATGGACGGCACTGCTGGACGCCAACGACATTCCCAACGAGCGGCTGCGCCATTACCGCGAAATTGCCGATGACGCGCAGGCAAACGCCAATGATGTGTTTGACCGTCTGACCTACCCCGACGGAAAAACCGCGTCGCTGCCCACTCCGCCCATCCGTTTTTCCGATTTCGGCAGGCGGGAAACCCAGCCGACAGGTGTCATCGGCGCAGATACGGATAAGGTGCTGCGCGAGTTGGGCTGCAGCGATGACGACATCGTCAATTTACACGAAAAAATGATTGTCACATGAGGATTTGCCATATATAGTGCACATTTTTGTTTCCCATCGCAACATCTTTGATTCTGTCGTTCAATGTCGCATTTTGTCGAATTTTTCGTCAGCGGAAACCTTGCAAAATGTGTCACAATGTGCTACTTTTTAAACAGCACCGCTGTCTATTGTTTACATAACATAGTGCAGAGGGCGTTTTTTGGGGGAAGAGGTACAAATAAAATGGGGAGTAAAAGTCAGGTCGTTCTCGCAGATGCGGGGGCGGAATTTCGCCTACTGTTAAAGCAGACGATCGAAGAGTCCGGCGAATTTGAGGTCGTCGGTTGCACCGGCAGCGGACATGATGCGTTCATGTCGATTCAGCGTAATAAGCCACAGCTGCTTATTACCGATTTGATGCTGCCGGAATTGGACGGTCTTGCGCTGCTCAGAAAGAGCAGACAATTGAATGATGCGCCGAAGGTCATCATTCTGTCCGCCTTTTGCACAAACGAGATGGTCCAGCGTGCGGCCCAATTGGGCGCTTACTATTTTCTGACAAAGCCTTGTCAGTTGGACTCACTGTTGGGTCTGATGCGGCAGGCATGCCGGCCTGCCGAAGACGATGTGGTCTTTCCTGCCGCGCTGGAGGGGATGGTTACTGCCCATCTGCATAAGTTGGGTATGCCCGCCCACCTGAAAGGCTTCCGCTATGTGCGCGAGGCCATTTTACTTGCCGTTCGCGAACCGGATCTGCTCAATGCGCTGACAAAGGAGCTGTATCCCCGGGTAGCGAAGGCTTTCGGTGTCAACGCGCCGCAGGTGGAACGCTCCATCCGCACCGCCATTGAGCACGCCTGGGACGACGGCAACCAGGCGATGCTGCAATCCTATTTCCGCTTTTCCGTCAGCGCCGCAAAGGGCAAACCCTGCAACGGCCATTTTATCGCCATCTTATCGGAGGACATTCGCCGGCAGGTACAGCGGCATAGGGTGTAAAGCGCTTCATTTCACCGTAAATTCCCTATAAATCTTGCATTTTTGACTCTCCTGTGGTATCATAAATTGATTATTGCTTCGATAACTGCAGGAGGGTCTTATGATCGATATACATTGTCATATTCTGCCCTTTGCAGACGATGGGGCGGACAGTATGGAGGACGCACTGGAGATGGCTCGCATGGCTGTTGACAGCGGTGTAGACGCCATGATTGCCACGCCCCATTTCCATATTCCGGATACCGAAGAACATAATGTCAAATCAGCCCGGCTGGCTCAGCATTTTCTCCAATTGCGGGAACGTGTTGAGCAGGCGGGCATTCCGCTGTCCCTTTATTTCGGAGCGGAGATTTTATGCACGACCGATGTGCCGGACTTGCTGAAAAACAATCAACCGGTCACACTGGCAGGCTCAAATTATCTGTTGGTGGAGTTCTTTTTTGACGAAGATCTGGCCTACATGGACGACATGCTCAGCGCCATCGCCGCACAGGGCCTTACACCGGTCATTGCCCATCCCGAACGGTATGAGGCCGTGCAAAATACCCCGTATGTCATCGAGCGCTGGTTTGCCGACGGATATATCATTCAGGTCAATAAAGGCAGCATCCTCGGCCGCTTGGGGCGCCGTGCCGCCGCCACTGCCAACTGGATCTTAGCACGCGGACTTGCCCACGCAGTCGCCAGCGATGCACACAGCAGCGTTGTCCGAACGCCCCGCATGGGGCAGCTGCGCGACCATCTGGCCATGCACTACTCCCCCGACTATGCGCACATTCTTCTGGAGCACAATCCACTGTGTATCCTGAAAAATGAGCCCGTTTTATCCGCCGATTGAAGCGTATTTTTCCTGTTTTGCAAAGATGTCTGAGAAAAGGATCTAAAAAACTATGAGAATTTTAGAAAGAATCACCGTCATTTTATTTGCCGCTGTTTTGCTGACATTCGGCATTACCCGTGCATACCTGCACTTCTTCGTTGATCGGACGGCGCCTGTCATCTCCTGCAGCAGCGAGGTGCTGGAAGCCCAAGTCAACGCATCAAGCGACATACTTCTGCAGGGTGTCACCGCCAGCGACAATAAGGACGGCGACCTGACCGACCAGATTCTGGTAAAGGGTATTACGCCCCTGATTACTGACAACACCGCAAAAATCACCTATGTCGTTTTTGATTCCTCTGACAACATGGGCACCTGTACGCGGACGATCCGTTATACAAATTACGAAAAACCCCATTTTTCCCTGCACGAGCCGCTGATTTTTCCTGTGGGCAGCCATGTACCGGTGTTGGACCGCCTGACGGCGCAGGATACCATTGACGGTGATATTTCCGGCAGCATCCGCATCATCGCGCAAAATATCTCCTCCTCGTATGAGGGGGTATATAACATCACCGCTCAGGTGACGAACCGCCTGGGCGATGTGGAAACCCTGCCGCTCAAGGTCATCATCAGCAGCGCTTCGGCCGCCAAGCCCCTCATCACACTGACCGATTACATCGTTTATTTGGACAGAGGCAGCGACTTTGATCCCTATGGCTACATCGAGGCCGTCACCGACCGGGCCGGTCAGCCGGTGAACGGGCGGAGTGTTCAGGTCGATTCGGCCGTGGACACGGCTGTGCCCGGTGTGTATGATGTTTCCTATCTCTATCAAACCTACACAGTATATCTCACTGTGGTCGTCAAGTAAGAGAGGTCAGTATATGGAAGATCGCATTTATCTGACGCGGCTGTCAGAGGTGGAACCCCTGTGCGTGCTGCGCTTGATTTTACGCAAGTTCTATCTGGTGATCCTTGCCGCCCTAATCGGCATCCTGGGCGCCTCGGTGGTGCTGTCTGCGGTGATTTCTCACGATTACAGCAGCACTGCCACGTTTGTCGTCACGGCTCGTTCCGGCAGCGGCGCCTATTACAGTAATGTTTCTGCCGCATCGGAAACAGCCGCCATTTATTCTGAGCTGCTGCAAAGCGATATGATGCACGACGCCATTCGTGATTCCCTGGGCAGCGATGTCAACGGTACGGTCAGCGCTCAGCAGCAGGGCGAAACAAACCTGATTACCGTCACGGTTACCTCGCCTTCTGCCAAAGACGCCTTGCTGATCTCACAGGCCATTGTTGACAATTATGCAGAACTGTCGGATTATGTTTCCTCTACCGCTGTTCTCTCCGTGCTCAGCACATCATCCCTTGCCACGGCCGTCCACAATTATAACGCCTCACGCGTGACTGCCGTTTCCGGCGCACTGTGTGCCGCTGCAATGTTGGCTATGCTGGCATGGCTCTCCGTTTCCTCCGGCACGATACAGACCGGTGAGGGCGCCCGGAACAATTTGGATGCCAAGATCATCGGTATCGTCCCCCATGAAAAGCAGTCGAAATCCCGTGCCGGTTTTGCAGCGAACAAGCTGACACCCCACGATCCCGGCAAGAACGGCGGCAAGCGTTTGCGCGGCAAGCGTTTGCGCAGTAATCTGAAAATTTCCTCGCCTGCCATCAGTTTCGCTTTTGCCGAGTCGATTTACCGCATTGCCGCCAAGTTTGAGCACGAACACGCCAAAGGCAGCCGGGTTTTCTTATTCTCCAGCGTGTCCGAAGCGGAAGGAAAATCCACTTTGGCCGCCAACACGGCCCTGTCGCTGGCGGAAAAGCATCTGCGTGTTTTGTTTATCGACCTGGACCTGCGCCGTCCGGTGCAAAGCGAAATGCTGGGACTTACCGTGAACAAAGAGCACGAATTGGGCGAATTGCTGGCCTCGGGCGCCTCGGCTGAGCACATTCTAAGCGCCGCGCTGGTCGATGAGCAAACCGGTCTTCAGTCCCTGCTGAGCACGAAGTCTTACGCGGATATGATCGAGTTGATTTCCTCGCCTCTGTTGAAGCAGGTCATTGATTTGGCTCGTGAGCGTTTTGATTATGTAATGATTGACTCCCCTCCGCTGGGTTATTTTGCCGACAGTGAACTGCTGTCCGACCTGTCTGACTGCTCTGTGCTGGTTGTACGGCAAGATACCGTTCCTGCACCGCATATCAATGATGCCATTGATGCACTGCGTGCCGGCAAGGCGGAATTTTTGGGCTGTATTCTCAATGATATGCGCCGCACACACGCTCACGGCACGGCCTATGGCTACGGAAAATACGGCTACGGCAAGTACGGCTACGGTCATAAGCACAGCCACATCACGGCAGAGAGCGAGGTGCAAAATGGAAAACATTAAATCCGAAGAACTGGTGCGCCTTGATCTTGTCGGTTTATTGCGCAAAATGGTACCCCTTGCGGGTAAATTCTGGGCGGTTATTCTTGCGCTCATTATTCTGGGCGGCGCCCTTGCCGGTTTTCGTGCCGTGCGCACATACAGACCCATGTACCGGTCGGAGGCTGTATTCTCCGTCAGTGTCGGCTCCACTGACAGCCACGGCGTGCTCGGTTATAGCTACTACTATGACAATGCCGTTGCCCAACAGGCGGCTGAAACCTTCCCGTATCTGCTCTCCTCCGACCTGATGAGGGAGCTGATCTGTCAGGAACTGGGCAGCAGCTTTATCAACGGCAGCATCAGCGCTTCCTCTGTGGCGGAAACCAACTTCTTTGTACTGACGGTCACAAGCCCCAGCGCAGACGATGCGTATCAGATTACTCGCGCAGTGATGAATGTCTATCCGCAGGTAAGCCGTCCGGTTATCGGCGAGACCCAGCTTGTGGTCGCACGGGAACCTGTCCGACCCGGCGCGCCGTACAATACACTTTCCTGGAAGCACAGCGCACTGAAGGGCGCCGCTTGCGGCCTGCTTATCGCTATGGTCATGCTGTGTATCATGGCGGCCATGCGGCGCACCGTCACCAATTCCGACGATGTAAAAAAGATGCTGAATCTGTCCTGTCTTGCGCGCATCCCCTTTGTTAAAAACAAGCAGCGCAGCAATGGCAAAAACAGCGGTACACTGGTCACACACCAGCCCTCCGAGTCCGCCTTTTGTGAATCCTTCCGCCTGCTGCGTCTGAAGCTGCTGCGTCAGATGAAGGACAAGGAGGAAAATGTTATTCTGTTTACCAGCTCCGTTCCCTCGGAGGGCAAGACCTCTCTGGCGGTGAACACTGCGTTGACACTGGCTAAGGACGGGAAAACCGTGTTGCTGATCGACGCCGACCTGCGCAGCCCCAGTGTCAAGCCTTTTTTGGGGATGGATAAGCCTTCCGTCGGCCTTGGCGAATGTCTGGCGAAGGGCTTGGAGGAAGTGCTTTTCCTGCGCTATCAAGACACTTCCCTCTATGTGTTTGCCGGTGACGATGCCATTGATAATCCCACGCCGCTGTTCCGGAAGGAAAATCTGCAAAAAATGATCCGATCTGTACGGTCGAAGTTTGATTATATCGTCATCGACACACCGCCCTGTGTTACAACGGCAGATGCCGCTGCGCTGTGTGTCTATGCTGACAAAGTGGTCTATGTGATTCGTGAGGATTACGCCATGCGTTCCCAGATCTTCGACGGTGTGCAGTCGCTGAGCGACAACGGCGCCCATATTGGCGGTTTTGTGCTCAATTGCTGCACCGGCTCCGTGCAGGGCTCCCGTTATGGCTACGGCTACGGCAAATACGGCTATGGCTACGGCAAATACGGCTACGGCTACGGCAAGTACGGCTACGGCTACGGCAAGAAAAAAGATCCTTCCTGACATCCCGTTTCTCTTCTTGATTTTTTGGCAAAGGCGGTTAAACAATGCTCCGTAAGGTGATTGAAAAAATTCGTGCCGGTATGCTGCGCGACATAATCAACGAAACCAAGTGGATCTACAGCTATACCTCCCGCTATAAAAAGGGGATCGTTGTATATATCCTTTTGGGTTTTGCCGTGACGGTACTCGGTCTGGCCGCAAGCGTGGCTTCCAAGTATCTGATCGATGCTGTTACCGGACATCATAATTCGGTCATCCTGCGGATTGCCGCTGTCTATGCAGGCTTCTCGCTTGCCCGGATTGCGCTCAACGCCGTATCGCAGCGTGTGAATGCCAAGCTGAGCATCAAGACCTCCAATGAGATTCGCGCCGATGTATTTCGCCGTTTCCTGACGGTGGACTGGCAGATGTCTCTGGACTATCATTCCGGCGATCTGCTCAGCCGCGTCAGTGACGATGTAAACACCGTGGCCGGCAGCGTTTTGGGGTGGATTCCCAGCCTGATAATCGGATTGGCACAGTTTCTGGCAACGCTGACGGTTATTTTGGTCTACGACCCCATGATGGCGCTGATTGCCCTGCTCAGCGCGCCTGTTACGGTCCTTTTGTCCCGCTTCTTTATTAAAAAAATGCGTACCTTCGGTCAGGAGGTGCGCCAATCTCAGGCAAAGCTGACAGCCTTTTACGAGGAATCCCTGCAAAACCTGCAGGCGATCAAGGCATTCTCGCTGCATGACACCTTTTCCTCCCGACTGGACGCCCTGCAGCAGCTTTATTGCCATGTCAGCTTGGATTACAACCTGTTTTCGGTGAAAACCCATCTTCTGATGTCCACGCTCGGCTTCGTGGTGTCCGGTACGTGCTTCGCCTGGGGTGTCTATCGTCTGTGGAGCGGCTATATCAGCTTCGGTACGATGACGCTGTTCATCCAACTGGCCGGTCTGGTGGCGTCGTCCTTTTCCTCGTTGGTTTCGCTGGTGCCCTCTGCCATTTCGGCCACGATTTCCGCAGGCCGGATCATGGCGATTCTGGACCTTCCCTGCGAGGACCTTTCCGCCGATGAGCAATCCCGTGCGCTGATAGAAAATGCCGTGCGCGACGGCGTGACTGTCCATGTGGACCATGTGCATTTTGCCTATCAGAACGGGCGGCAGGTCTTCCGGGGCTTTGACCTGCATGCCAAAAGCGGCGAGATCATCGGCATTGTCAGTCCCTCCGGCGGCGGCAAAACGACGCTGATTCGTATGCTGTTGGGATTGATTACACCGTCGGAGGGTGAAGTTGCCCTGGAAAGCGGCGCGTATCGCGCACCGCTTTCCCCCTGTATGCGTCCGTTGATCTCCTATGTGGCGCAGGAAAAAGTGATTTTCTCCGGCACCGTTGCCGATACACTGCGTATGACCAGCCCCATGGCAACAGACGGGCAATTGGTCGATGCACTGCAGACAGCCTGCGCCTGGGACTTTGTATCGCAGCTCCCTGACGGCATACATACACCGTTGGGCGAACGGGGCAGCGGTCTGTCCGAGGGTCAGATCCAGCGTCTGGCAATTGCACGCGCCCTGCTGAGCGACGCCCCGATCCTTCTGCTGGATGAGGCCACCTCCGCACTGGACATCGATACAGAGCGCAGGGTGCTGGGCAACATGCTCTCTTCCGGCAAACGCCGCACGGTCATCGTCACCACCCATCGGCCCACGGTGCTGCTGTCCTGTACGCGCGTATACGCCATTACGGAGGGATGTGCCAGGCAGTTGACGCAAAAGGAAATTGACGGCTTAACCGTTCATAAGGCATAAATAACAGCCATACTTCCCGCGGGAAGTATGGCTGTTCCTTTTTCACTCAATGATTTGTAATTCCTTCAAAAGCGCGGCGCGCTGCCGGCTCAGCCGCACGCTGTCACCGGCCGCGCTGTCACTGCGCCGTAGTAACTCCCGTCCGTATTTCCACAGCCGTTGGCACCACGCAGCCGGCAGGAGTGCCGGATGTTCGGCAAGATAGGAATACGTTTCCTGCAAGTCCTTACGCGGCGGAAACACCGTCTGCAGCAGCGAATAGCGTTTTCCCCTTCGTGCCGAGCGCACCTGCGCCAATGTAACGCTGCCGCTGTGTTTTCGGCTTAGTTCCTCACCGCCGTATACCCCGCCGCAGAGGATGTCGGACAACAGCTTTTCATAGGGTGTGCTTTCCTCCAGCAAGGCCATCGGAAGGCCCGCGCGGTCAGCACGGAAATCCAAACAGGCCTGTCCGATCTGAAAAACCGACACGGCAAATTTACGGCAATGCACCCTTTCGCATTGGGCAAAAAGCCGCTGCCAATCCACGCTGTCGCCGTATGTTTCCGCCCATAGCATTATATCGCAAACCTGACGAATACCAAAGCCGCTGTGGATAAAGTGCTTAAACGCGTGCAGCAGCAGATACAGCAGGTGATCGTGACCATTGAGCGTGCGAATCCCGGCGCCCTCCACATCCACGGTCATGGCACGGGATGCAGCGGCTGCAAAATAACCGTTACTGTCGCCCATTTCGTACGCATCAGGCGGAAACGGGCTTTGGTGCAGCTCAATATACAGTCCGTCCCGGGAACGAAAACCACATTCATGAGCCGTCACATTCCCTTGCTGCGTCATGCCGCACTGTATAAAGTAATGGCAGCACTTTTCAAAGATTGATGGGTCCACCAGAAGATCCTCGTCCGATGAAGGGCGAAGGCTCGGTACGGGATATGTTTGACGGCAGGCAGCGCCTTTCATCACCAAGCAGGGCAATCCTGCCTGGGCCATCCCGTCATAGAGCTGCAAAAGCAGTGCCGTACGCACAGTTTGAGAGGCGCTGATACGGATCGCGGCTTTTTTGATCTCCTTCTGCTGCTCCTGCGGCAATGCGTTAAATGCAGGGCAATCATATACCGCTTCCACTATGAGAGGCAGCACATGCTGGCGCCATGCAAGATCCGTCAGTTCCTGCCAGACCTCTGTGGGCACCTGTTCCCAATTCACTTTTTTACCGCGTATCCCGGCACGCAGGGCCTCAATAAACAGATCCCAAAGCTCCATCGTTTCTCCTCTATGCAGACTGTCCTTTTTTGCTGTGCGATGCTATCATACCACATCGCGCAAAAAATGTATAGTTTTCACACATGACTTACCATATTTTTTTAAAAAATTGTCTTGCATTTGACGAATTATGTGTATATAATATAATTACTATTTGTGAAATGGAGGACTGCGCATGAAGAAGCTGTTTTCTATCCTGCTGATCGTTGTTATGATGTGCAGTATGCTTTCTATGACCGCTTTCGCCGATGCCGGCGCCGAGGTCGTCAGCCCCGAACACAACAATACCGATGTCGAGGCCGATCCCGTTTCTCCCCAGACCGGTTATGCAGCCACCATCGCAGGTGTAGCTGTTATCGCACTGGCTTGCGGCGCAGTTGCCGTCATTTCTGCCAAGAAAGCACGCGAATAACATGATAGCATCAGCCCCATAAATGATGTCAGTCGTTTATGGGGTCTTTTTTTGCTTTTTTAAGGAGAAACTATGAAGCGCAGTAAAAAGATTATTCTGATCAGTATTGCCGTTATCGCGGCAATTATCTGCCTGCTTTGCTGCTTGTACCTGTTCCAGTATTTCCGCGGCAATTGGCTGAATAACAAGATAACCGGCACAAACGGCATCTCAGGCACCGTCATACAGGACAAGCTGGAGCCCACCATGCGCATCCATGTGGACTTTGATGCACTTTTCGAGATGAATGAGGAGATTTACGCCTGGATCGAAGTGCCCGGCACCAACATCAACTATGCTGTGGTACAGAGTGCTTCCGACGACCTCTTTTATAACACGCACAGCGTGGATAAGTCCTACTTTTCCGGCGGCAGCATCTATTCCCAGCGCTATAATGCCAAAACATTCCGGGACCCGGTGACCGTACTGTACGGGCACAACCGGCAGTCGGGCACGATGTTCGCGCAGGTCAACGACTTTGCCGACAGCGCTGTGTTTGACGCCAATCGCTATATTTTCATCTACACCCCGGATAAAGTGTATCAATACGAGATTTTCGCGGCCTATCCCCACTCCAGCGAGCATTTGATGCTGTGCCACGATTTCACAAACGAGGCCGAGTTCAATGACTACTTTGCCTCCTTGGAGCTGACCGCGATCGATTCGCACTATCGCAGCGAGCTGTTCCCCACATTCGGTGATAAGGTCATCACGCTCTCTACCTGCTATCGTCAGAATCGTATGCAGCGCTATCTGCTGCAGGGCGTGTTGATACAGGAATATGCCGTAGCCGCCAGGTAAGGAGTTTTTCATGGAAAAAGATAAGCAAAGGAAAAAACATAAGAGGCTTATGATTGCCTTTTATGTGCTGATCGGTGTGGCCGCCGCTTTATGCTTAACCGTTTTCTTCATCTGGCTGCATGGCCGCAACAGCATGAACAAGCCATCAGACAGTCCCAATCTGCCCGATGAGCAAAATCAAATCGTCACCTATAAGGGCAAGCAATACCGCTACAACGCGGGTATGCGCAGCATTTTGCTGCTGGGCATTGATGCCGACCGGAAGCCCTCCGCTCCCTATGAAGCGCAAAATCAGTCCGACCTGGTCGTTATTGCCGCGCTGGACACGGCCCACAATAAAATGACGCTTATTTCTCTCAATCGAGACACCATGTGCGACATGGAGATTCTTGATGACAACGGCAGCAGCCAGGGCGTTGCCAACGCTCAGCTTGCGCTGGCCTTCTCCTATGGCGACGGACTGCATCGTAGCTGTCAACTGACCCGCGATGCCGTGTCCAATCTCTTTTACGGCCTGCCGATTCAAGGTTATGCCGCCTACTATCTGGGCGGTATTGCCGACTTGAATGACGCAGTGGGCGGCGTCACCGTTACGGTATTGGACGACTATCCGTTTTCCCATATCAGCAGTTGTTGGAATATGTATCCCGGCGAGGAAGTCACTCTGACCGGCGAGCAGGCACGGCTTTACACGCAGGCTCGATTGGAGGATCGGGTGGATGCCAATCAACTGCGTATGGCACGGCAGAAGCAGTATATGCTCTCTTTGATCGCGCAGGTCAAGCAGTCGATCCGGGATAATCCCACGAAGGTTTTGTCACTGTATGATACGCTTGACGATTATTTGTTAAGCGATCTGGACCTGGGCGCCATTTCCTATCTGGCCACACAGGCTGCCTCTATGGAGTTTTCCGGTGAGATCCGTACCATCGAGGGAAGCTCCGCGTTGGGTGCAGGTAACCATGCGGAATTTACACCGGATACTGCTTCGCTTTACGAATTGATGCTGGACGTATTCTATGAGGAGGTCACTTCCACCGAAGCGTCCTGAACAAACCGCAAACCGGGAGGTGAGCAAATGGAAGCAACATCCGTACAGGAAGCACTGCCTAAAATACAGGCGATTTTGCGCAGCGGCAAATCATGCCGGCTGGTAGTGACCGGCAACAGCATGGTGCCTTTCCTGCGCCACGAAAAGGATGCTGTGATCCTCACCTCCTGTCACGCCGTACACCGCGGTGACATTCTCTTCTATTTTCGCTCTCCGGAGGTCTGCGTGCTGCATCGCGTATGCAAAGTTTGCCGTGACGGCACGCTTCTGCTGTGCGGTGATGCTCAGTCACAACGGGAACCGGTGGTGCCGCAGCAAGTCATTGCCAAGGTTTCTCAGGTGGAGCGCAACGGAAAATATGTGGATTGTCAGCGTTTTTCTCTGCGCGCCGCTGTATGGCTGTGGCAGATGCTGCGGCCTGTTCGTCCCTATTTGCTGCTGCTTTTGAGAAAACTGCATTTCCTCAGGATATAGCCGCACATACCCGACGCCATGCGTCGGGTATGTTTTTTCTCAGCCATCTGAAATAAGCTGTCGAAATTTGCATTTTGCTATTCTCAAATAAAAATAACGGTGTTATAATGATAGTCGCATACTGCCCAAATGCAAGTCTGCTCTTGCAGATGTGCCAGACAGGAGGAATCTTATGTTGATTTTAGTTCGCGGTGCCGGTGATCTGGCCAGCGGTATTGCCCTGCGCCTATGGCACTGCGGTTTCGATGTGGTTATGACGGATCTGCCTCGTCCTACGGCGATTCGCCGTACTGTGGCGTTTTCCGACGCCATCGTACACGGCGAAATGACGGTGGAGGATGTGACCGCCAGGCGCGCTGACAGTGCCGCCCACGCCTTGGCGCTGCTGCAGCAGGGCTTCCTGCCCGTTTTGGCGGACAGCGAATGCCTGTGCCGCGAAGCATTGCAGCCGCAGGTATTGGTGGACGCCATTCTCGCCAAGCGCAATCTGGGCACCGCCATCACCGACGCGCCCATTGTCATCGGTGTCGGCCCCGGCTTTACCGCCGGAACGGATTGCCACGCCGTGGTGGAAACCATGCGCGGTCACACACTGGGCCGTGTAATTTACGAGGGCAGCGCTCTGCCGAACACCAATATTCCCGGTCTGATCGGCGGCTTTGCCGGTGAGCGGGTACTTCGCGCCCCTGCAGACGGCGTGTTCCGGTCCACTCATGCCATCGGTGACAGGGTCAAAAGCGGCGACATTGTGGGCTATGTGGCCGGCGAGCCTATGCGCTGCACCATCGACGGTGTGCTGCGCGGTCTGTTGGCCGACGGCGTAAGCGTCTTTAAGGGCATGAAATCCGGCGATGTGGACCCCCGCGGTGAGGTAAGCTATTGTACCACGGCTTCGGATAAGGCCCTGGCCATCGGCGGCGGCGTGCTGGAGGCGATTCTGCACTTGAGCAATGCGGCAAGAAACTTGTGATTTAATAATATTTTAACAAAATTCTTGTTATTGTGACATGATACGTGGGGTTTCGTCAAAAAAGTCAGCCTTCGTTACGCATGGCGCAGATAACACCGCATGGCGCAGTGGGAGGGATTCGAACCCTCGTGCCGCTTTTGACGACAACACGATTTCCAGTCGTGCTCGTTATGACCTCTTCGATACCACTGCATATTCAGTTGTTTTGCAACAGCATTTGTTATTATACCAAATATCCGTCGCTTGTCAAGGCTGAATTTACAAAATACGGCATATATTTTCAAAAGGGAGCCGTTTGGCTCCCTTTTGTGCGATACCTGTCATTTCATCATGCCGGTGACGGTGTCAATTGCCGCATCCACGGCGTTCCCCATGCGCTGCATGGCCTGACCGACAGTGGTCTTTCTCGCCTTCGGATGGGGCGGCATCATCACACCCATGACAACGCCGGTCACCATGCCGACGCCTACACCACGCCAAAATGTGGTTATCTGCATTTTCATCCACTCCTTTATCGGTACACACCTACTTTGCCCCATACAGCGAAAAAAACACGGTGCATTTATTGCCAAAAACGCACTTACAAGCTATAATATATAAGATATTATTTTTTAAGGAGAATATTATGTCGATCCAAGTCTTGCAGGAAAAGATCCGCGCGAAGAAGACGCCCATTGCATTGGGTCTGTGTCCGGAGGTCGCGCAGTTAAATGCCCGCGTTTTGAAAAATTTTGCAGATATGTACGGCGACTGCCCCATGGCAAAAAGCGAAGCGATGCGTTATCAGGGCTGCCAAGCCTTGGAAGCCGCCGCAGATAAGCTGCCCGCCGTGGTGCTGAAGGCGGAAAATTATCTTCGCTTCGGCGCTATGGGCTTTGATGTGCTGGTCAATCTGACCGGCATTGCCAAGTCCCGCGGCTTCTACACCATTGTGGACTGCCGCGCCTCCCTGCCCGAGGCATGGCTGGAGGGTCTGGCGAACGCCGATGCCATTACCGTCAATCCCTATGCCGGCGGCGACTGCTGCGCGGTGGATGATGACCACGCGGTCTTTGCCGTGGTACGCACGGCGAATGTGTCCTCCTGCGATGTGCAGAATCTCATGTCCGGTGACCGCCGTCTGTATCTGGCCGTCGCCGATCAGATGGCACGCCACGGCGCAGGCTTGATGGCAGAAACCGGCTATTCGCTGGACATCAAAGAATTGCGCAAACGCTGCGACAAGTCTTTCCTGCTTTTGACCCACTGCGATAGCGAGAATGCCGTTCACGCCTTTGACGATTACGGTCACGGCGCGCTGGTCGTAGACGACACGCTGCAGTATGCCGCCGATGCCGCCGCCGTTGACGATGCCGTCAAAGCCATGAAGCACTGGGTCAGCGTGATGTAAAGCCGCCTATGACAAGAATTTACTTGATTCGCCACGCCGAAGCGGAGGGCAATCTCTACCGCGTGGCACACGGCCACTATGACAGTCTGATTACCGACCGCGGCTATGAACAGATCAAGGCGCTGGAAAAGCGGTTTGCCGATATTCGCATTGACGCGGTATACAGCAGCGACCTTTTCCGCACACGCACCACGGCAAAGGCCATCTATGTGCCGAAGGGCCTGCCCCTGCACACAGACGCCGACCTGCGCGAGGTGAATTTGGGTGTCTGGGAGGATCGTCCGTGGCAGGAATTGACCATGGAATCACCGGAGCAGATGTACTTTTTCAACCGCCGGCTGGAGCAATGGCAGATCGACGGCTGTGAGACCGCAGCGCAGGTATTGGACCGCTTCCTCGCTGCGCTGCATCGTATTTCCCGGGAAAATGACGGCAAAACCGTTGCCGTATTCAGTCACGGCGCTGCCATGCGAATTGTTCTGGGCACGCTGCAGGGGCTGCGTCCCGATCAGTTGGGCGATACACCGCACAGCGACAACACGGCTGTCTCCCTGCTGGAAGCCGACGGCGATACCATTCGCGTGATCTACCGCGACGATAATCAGCATCTGGTGGATGCCGGACTCTCCACCTTTGCCAGGCAGAGCTGGTGGAAGGACAAGCGCGCGGTGGAAAGCGGTATCTATTATGCCCCGTCCACGGAAGCGCTGCGTCAGGAGCTCATTGCCCAGGGCGCTGCCGTCCCCACAGAGGGCCATCTGATTATTGTCATGCATGACGGCCACGCCGTCGGCTTTGTGCAGCTCCTGCCGGAGAAAGACCCTGCCGTCGGTTGGATCGGCTGTTACTGGCTGTCTCCGGCCCACCGCGGACGCCGCTGGGGGATTGCGCCGTTGGGGCAGGCGGTCAAATACTACCGGGTCCGCGGCATTGACCGTCTGCGCATGGATTGTCCGGACGGTGATGTCCGGCGCTTTTTTGAGAAGTTCGGCTTTTATCCCCTCACGGGTGATACGCTTGAAAAATATATAGGTTACGAGGAACGATAAACCATGCGAGGAACGGAATTTTTACCTGTCAGCCGCGACGAAATGATCGAACGCGGTTGGTACTATTACGATTTTCTGGTGGTAACGGCAGACGCCTATATTGACCACCCCAGCTTCGGCACGACGCTGATCGCCCGCCTGCTGGAGGGCGAGGGTTATCGCGTGGCGATGCTGGCCCAGCCCGATTGGCACAACGCCGATGCCTTCCGCCGCATGGGCAAGCCCCGCTACGGCGTACTGATCGGCGGCGGCAATCTGGACGCCATGGTGGCGCACTATACCGTGTCCAAGCGCCGCCGGACACGGGATCTGTACAGTCCCGGCGGCAAAATGGGCTGTCGTCCCGATCGCCCCACCATTGTCTACGCCAACCGCGCCAGGGAGGCATTCCCCGATACACCCATTGTGATCGGCGGTCTGGAAGCCTCTCTGCGCCGCTTTGCCCATTACGATTATTGGGACGATGCGGTGCGCCGCAGTATCCTCTTTGACGCACCTGCCGATCTGTTGGTCTACGGCATGGGCGAGAGCGCCACGAAGGAGATCGCCCGCCGCCTGAAAAAGAAAATTGCCCCTGCCGACATGACGGACATCCCCGGCACGGCCTATATTGCAGCCGACGAGAGCGGCTGCCGGTTTCACCGCGCCGAGTGCCCCTCTTATGAGGAGGTCTGTACTGACAAGGCGGCCTATGCCCGCGCCACCAAGATACAGTACGACGAGCACGATCCCATTCGTGGCTGCGCCGTACTGCAAAAGTGCGAGGGCCGTGTCCTGGTGGTCAATCCACCGGCCCGTCCCCTGCCCCGGGCAGAGCTGGACAAGCTCTATGACCTGCCCTATGTCCGCCAGGTGCATCCCATGTATACCGAGGGCGTCCCCGCCATTGAGGAGGTGCGTTTTTCCATTACCCATAACCGGGGCTGCTTCGGCGGCTGCAATTTCTGCGCACTGGCCTTTCATCAGGGCCGCATGGTCACCTCCCGTTCCGTCGAATCGGTACTGCGTGAGGCTGAGGAATTGACCCACGACCCGCAGTTCAAGGGCTATATCCACGATGTAGGCGGCCCCAGCGCCAACTTCCGCCACACCTCCTGCGCCAAGCAGAAGAAGAGCGGCATGTGCAAGGGCCGAAGCTGTCTTGCGCCGGAGCCCTGCCCCAACCTGGATGCCGACCACAGCGAGTATACCGACCTGCTGCGGAGGATGCGCGCCATTCCCGGCGTCAAAAAGGTCTTTGTCCGCAGCGGTATCCGCTATGACTATATGCTGCAGGACCATAACCGGGATTTCTTCTGCGAACTGGTCAAGCACCACATCAGCGGCCAACTGAAAGTGGCGCCGGAGCATTGCGTGTCCACGGTGCTGGACTATATGGGCAAACCCCATTTTGATGTGTTTGAAAAATTCTGGCGTCAGTACCGGAAGCTCAACGAGAAGAACGGCACCGAGCAGTATCTGGTCCCCTACCTGATGTCCTCCCATCCCGGCTGCACGCTTCAGGACGCGGTGGCGCTGGCGGAATTTTTGAAGAGTACCGGCCGCCAGCCGGAACAGGTGCAGGATTTCTACCCTACGCCCGGCACGCTTTCCACCTGTATGTACTACACGGAGCTTGACCCGCGGGATATGTCCCCCGTGTATGTTGCCAAAACGCCCCATGAAAAGGCCTTGCAGCGCGCCCTGCTGCAATGGGGCCGCAGCGAAAAGCGTCAGCTTGTTATCGAAGCGCTGGAGAGAACCGGCCGCACCGATCTGATCGGCTACGGCCCGGAATGTCTGATCCGCCCGGAGAAGGGCAGCAAGTACGCATTTCAGGCCGCCGCCAGACAGGCTGCACCGAAAAAGGCGCAGAAGCGGGACGGCCGCGGCCCTAAGCCGGAGGGCACGGTGCACCGCAGCAGGAAAAACGCCAACGGGCAAAAGGGCAAAATGTCGCCCCGGAAGAAGGCGGCATTTGCCAAACGGCGCGCCAAAGGCAAGCCCTGACCGATCTGCCGATCGTTGCCCTTATATGGCGCTTGCAGTGCAGCATAAGCGCAAAAAAATATCCGAATTTTTCTTTTGTTCACAGGCATGTCATATACTTGTGGTATTCTTCCTCTATCAACGCTATTGATTTGGGAGGTTCTTTCCCCATGATGATTGAAAAAAGCGGCAGTATCCAGTTGAAGGAAATTTCTTTGCCCGAGGACGCGTCGCCTGAGCTGCGCGAACTGGCGCAGGGCATGGTACGGGTCAAGCACCTGTACCGCAGCGCGTTAAAGGTGGCTGTGACACAGATGGAGATTTTGGACGAGGAATTTGCCAGCCTGTATGACCATACCCCCATCCACCATATCGAGTACCGCATTAAAACCGTGGATAGTATTGTGGATAAGCTCAAACGCCGCGGTCATGAAGTAACGATTGACAATATTTTTGCCCACATTCAGGATGTGGCAGGTATTCGCGTCATCTGCAATTATCTGGACGACATCTATTATCTGCGCAGTCTGCTGACGCGCAACGAATCGTTCAAGGTCATCCGTGAAGTGGACTACATAAAGGAGCCGAAGGACTCCGGCTACCGCAGCCTGCATCTGATCGTGGAGGTGCCCATTGTCATCTCCGAGGGCACGCTGCACCTGCCGGTGGAGATCCAACTGCGCACCATTGCCATGGATATGTGGGCAAGTCTGGAGCACGAGCTGCGCTATAAGTCCAACCGCGACTTTAACGAAACCGAAGCCGCGCGCCTGCGTCTTTGCTCGGAAGCCGTTTACGAGGTGGACCGTGAAATGCAGAACATCTATCAGGGGCACGCGCCCGAATACCATGTCTGAGCGCAATAAAGAAGGAGCGGACTTCCGTCCGCTCCTTTTTCACTTATCCGATTGTTCCGACCACCGACACACCCAGCAGGCTCAGCAGTCCCATGATGCATCCGGCCAGCAGCACACCGCCCATGCAGGCCAGTGCGCTCTTTTTCAGGCCCATATTCAAAAGACTCGCCGCCAGTGTGCCCGTCCACGCGCCGGTACCCGGCAGCGGGATTCCCACAAACAGCAGCAGCGCCCAGAACAGACCGCGCCCTGCCTTTTCCTGCAGCTTGCGTCCGCCCTTTTCGCCTTTTTCCAGGCAGAATGTGAAGAACTTACCGATCACCGGCTTGTCCTTGCCCCAAACCAGAATCCTTCGCGCAAACAGATAGATGAACGGTACCGGCAGCATATTGCCCACAATGGCAATGATATAGGTCAGCCACAGGGGCAGGCCAAACAGCATACCGTAGGGAATGGCGCCGCGCAATTCAATGAGGGGCACCATGGACACCAGAAATACAACCAAACAGTTTTTAAACATAATCATGCCTCGATAAAAATAATGTTTGTCTATTATACAGGAAGATTTTCCGCTTGGCAAGCTACATCCGCTCATTCCCCTCCGGATTGTCCTTTTGCACAACTGCGCGGCATTATTTTTGATAATGTCTGTCATAATTGAAATGCTGCATTTCGTTAAAATCGCTCGACAAAAAATGATTTGTCCTGTATACTGACAGGTAGAATGTCAATTATCGTGGGAGGGAATGGGACTATGGATGTAACCAACATCATTTCCCTGCTGGGCGGCGTTGCGCTGTTTCTGTTCGGCATGGCCATCATGGGTGACGGACTGAAAAAAGTAGCCGGCAACAAGCTGGAATTGGTGCTTTATAAATTGAGCAGCACACCTCTTAAGGGTGTTTTGTTGGGTACCGGTGTCACCGCTGTGATCCAGTCATCTTCTGCCACCTCTGTCATGGTGGTTGGTTTTGTCAACTCCGGCATGATGAAGGTCAAACAGGCCATCGGCATTATTCTGGGCGCTATTCTGGGCACCAGTGTTACCGGATGGGTCATCTGTCTGAGCGATCTCAGCGGCGGCGAAGGCTGGATCAAGCTGCTCTCCACGGCTACTCTGACCGGCGTCATTGCCGTGGTGGGCATTGTTCTTCGTATGGCCGCCAAAAAGCAGGTTACCGTCTATGTGGGGGACATTCTGATGGGTTTTGCCGTTTTGATGTTCGGCATGTCCGCCATGAGCGGCGCCGTGGCGCCCTTGAAAGAAAGCGCCGCCTTTGTCAGTCTTTTGACGAAATTCTCCAATCCTATCTTGGGTATTCTGGTAGGCGTCATTTTCACCAGTATTCTGCAAAGCGCTTCTGCTGCTGTCGGTATTTTGCAGGCATTGGCCATTACCGGCGCGATCACCTTTGATGTGGCACTCCCCATCACGATGGGTATTGCCATCGGCGCCGCCGTGCCTGTGCTGCTCTCTGCGCTGGGTGCCAACACCGCCGGCAAGCGCACCGCCTTTGTCTATCTGCTGATCGATGTGCTGGGCGTTATTTTCTGGAGCGTCGTCTTTTATTCCGTCAACGCAATCGTGCACTTTTCTTTCCTCGGCACGGTGATGAACACCGTGTCAATTGCCCTTATGAACACGCTGTTCCGACTGGGCACCGTGATTGTGCTGATGCCTTTTATCGGTCTGATGGAACGCCTGGTCTGCTTTATGATTCCCGACAGGGCCGAAACCCCCGAGGAACAGGAAATGGACCGTTTGGAGGAGCGCTTTCTGGCGCACCCTGCCCTGTCCATTGAGCAGAGCCGCCTTGTCACCAACTCCATGGCCGAAAAGGCGCGGGAGAACCTGTTTGCCGCCATGGAACTGCGCCACCGCTATTCTGACAAAGCGCATCAGCTTGTGGAGGATATGGAATCCATGATCGATCGCTACGAGGACAAGCTGGGCACTTACCTTATGAAGATCACCAGCAAACAGCTCACCACTACGCAAAGCGAGGAAGTAGCCAAATTCCTCCATACCATTTCCGACTTCGAGCGTATCTCCGACCACGCTTCCAACATTGCCGAGGTCTGCCGCGAGATCCACGAAAAGGAGCTGGTCTTTTCCGACGCTGCTGCCCACGAATTGGCGGTTATGGAGGCTGCGGTCACGGAGATCGTCAACATTGCCTTTAGCAGCTTTATTGATAACGATGTGCAGGCCGCCACCCGCGTGGAGCCGCTGGAGGAGATCATCGACGGCATCTGCGATGAGATGAAATCCCACCATGTGGAGCGTCTGCAGCAGGGCGTCTGTACGCTGCTGCAGGGTTTTGTGTTCAACGACCTGCTCACCAATTATGAGCGCGTGGCCGACCACTGCTCCAACATCGCCGTTGCCATTATCGAGGTGGAATCCGAATCCTTTGACACCCATGAATACCTCAGCAGCGTCAAGGAAATGAAGAATGCGGCCTTTGCCCGCTATTACGACGAATACCGGCAAAAATACGCACTGTAACGGCAAAACTCCTCCCCATCGGGAGGAGTTTTTTGGTTTGTCCCAACCGCCGCCGTCCCTGTGCCGCCTATGCTCAGTCGATGGACACCACTTCGTAGCCGGCATCGGTCACTGCCTTGCGCAGCACCTCGTCGGATACATCGGCACTCAGGGTCACCGCGGCGGTTTTCTTCTCCAGGTCCACCTTGGCGCTTACACCGTCGATGGCATTGAGCGCGCTTTCCACTCTGCCGGAGCAATGGGTGCACATCATACCCTCAATGGTCATGGTCTTTGTCATGGTTGCTTCCTCCTTATGTGTGAAATGTTCTGCGGTGTGATAGCGGCGCAGACGCAGCGCGTTGCCCACCACGCACACCGAGCTTAAGCTCATGGCCGCCGCAGCGATCATGGGATTGAGCGTTATGCCAAAGGCGGGGTACAGTACGCCGGCCGCCACCGGGATCCCGATGGCATTATAGAAAAAGGCCCAGAACAGATTCTGGCGGATATTCCGCAGCACCGCGCCGGACAGCTCTACTGCCGTCACCACATCGCGCAGCGTGCTCTTCATCAGGACGATGTCCGCCGATTCAATGGCGATGTCCGTCCCTGCACCGATGGCGAGGCCCACATCTGCCTTTGCCAGGGCCGGCGCATCGTTGATCCCGTCGCCCACCATGGCCACCCTTTTGCCCTCACGCTGCAATTGCGCCACACATTGCGCCTTATCCTGGGGCAAGACCTGTGCCAGCACCCGTTTGACGCCGATCTGCGATGCCACCGCCTGTGCCGTGCGTTCATTGTCGCCGGTGAGCAGCACCACATCGCGCCCCAACGCTTGCAGCCGCGCGATTGCTTCGGCGCTGTCACTTTTCACGGTATCCGCCACGGCAATCACGCCCAGCAGCCGTTCTTCCTCCGCGAAAAACAGGGGCGTTTTCCCCTCCTGTGCCAGTTTCTCCGCCGCATGGCGCAGCGCGCCGGTATTGACGCCTGTCAGCGTCATAAACCGCTCGTTGCCGGCATAGATCGCCGCACCGTCAAGCTGTGCCTGTACGCCGCCGCCGGGCACGGCGGTAAAATCCGACACCGCGCACAGCGGTACGCGGCGCTCCTTCGCCTCGTCGATGATCGCGCGGGCCAGGGGATGCTCCGACGGCTGCTCCGCCGATGCCGCCACACACAGCAGGTCTTCTGCCGTTACGCCTTCGGCACAGAGAATATCCGTTACCTTCGGCAGTCCCTGCGTGACCGTGCCCGTCTTATCCAGCACCACCGTCTGTACCCGGTGCATCAGCTCCAGGCTCTCCGCCGATTTGATCAAAATGCCCTGTTCTGCCGCCTTACCGGTGCCCACCATAATCGCCACCGGCGTGGCAAGTCCCAGCGCACAGGGGCAGGAGATCACCAGTACCGCAATGCCGATGGACAGGCAGAAATGCAGCGGCATATGCCCCACAAAGTACCATAAAAGCGCCGCCGCCAATGCGATGGCGATGACCGCCGGCACAAATACCGCACTGATCCGGTCAGCCAATCGGGAGATGGGCGCTTTGGAGGAGGCCGCCTCCTCCATCAACTGCACGATCTGCGACAGTGTGGTATCGCTGCCCACACGGGTGGCACGGAACTCCAGATAGCCGCTGCGGCTCACCGTAGCGGAGGTCACACTGTCGCCTGCCGTCTTTTCCACCGGCAGGCTCTCGCCGGTAAGCGCCGATTCATCCACGGTGGCCTGTCCTGCCGTTACCACGCCGTCCACGGGGATTCTGCCGCCCTGACGCACGATCACAATGTCACCGCAGGCAATTTCCTCCGCCCTGACGGTCACTTCCTGGTCCCCGCGCTTGATGACGGCGGACTCCGGTGCCAGAGCCAGCAGCGATGTGATGGCGGCGGTGGTCTGTCCCTTGGAGCGCTCCTCCAAATACTTCCCCACCGTAACCAGCGTTAAAATCATGCCTGCCGACTCAAAGTAGAGATCCGGCATGTGGATGTCCACCTTGCCGAAAAACACCGTGAGCAGGCTGTAAACGACACCTGCCGCAGCCCCCAGCGCCACCAGCGTGTCCATATTGGGGCTGAGCTGCACAAGGCGCGAGAAGCCCACCGCAAAGTAGGAGCGGTTCAGGATCAGAATAGGAATCAACAGTGCCAGTTGCACGGCAACAAAGGCGTAGAAGCCCCGCATATCGGCAAAGAAGAATGACGGCACAGGCAGTGAGAGCATATGGCCCATCGCCAGGTAGAACAGCGGCACCAGCAGCACCACCGACCAGATTAGGCGCCGCCGCATGGCAAGCAGCGCGCGGTCCTGCTGCGATTTTGCCTTGCCGCGCTCTGTATCACTGCCGCGCTGGGCGCCGTAGCCTGCCGCCGCTACGGCGGCCATAATGGCGTCGTCTGTCACCGCTTTTTCGTTGTAAGTAACGCTCATGCTGCCCAGCATCAGATTCACGCCCACGGCCTCCACGCCGTCAAGCTTGCCGACAGCCTTTTCCACATGGTTGGCGCAGGCCGCACAGCTCATGCCCGTTACCTGAAAAATCTGTTTCATGGCCTTTCCTCACTTCATCAGCTTGGCAAGCACGCTTACCAACTCATCCACTACCTGATCGTCGCCCCGGCGAATACCGTCCGCCACGCAGGTGTGGATATGCTGCCCCAGCAGCTCCTTGCTGAAGCTGTTCAGCGCCGCACCGGCCGCCGAAACCTGGATCAGAATATCCGGACAATAGGCGTCGTTATTCACCATCTCCCGCAAGCCGCGGATCTGCCCCTCAATACGGCTCAGCCGATTGACAAGCCGCTTGCGCTCTTCTTCCGAGCGCTCTTTTCTTTTGTGACAACCGCAATGTTCCATATCAGATACCTCCTGGGGGTATATTTCTCTTGGGATAATCATATACCCCCGGAGGGTATTTGTCAAGTGTCCTCAGCGTTTATCGCCGGGCTTAAAAATCAGCGCCGCCAGCAGGCCGAAGAACACGGCTGCCGCGATACCGCCTGCCGTCGCCGTCAGTCCGCCGGTGATAATGCCCAGTGCGCCCTTTTCTCCGATAGCCTTCACCACGCCCTTGGCAAGGCTGTAGCCAAAGCCGGTCAACGGCACGGTGGCGCCGGCGCCGCCCCAGTCCACAAGGTACTGATATACGCCCACAGCCTGCAGCAGCACGCCTGCCACCACATAGCCGGTAAGGATACGCGCAGGCGTAAGCTGCGTCTTATCAATAAAAATCTGACCGATGGCGCACAAAATGCCGCCGCAGATAAACGCGTTCAAGTAATCCATTTATGCCTCTCCCTTCGTGTTGGAAAATACCACGGCGTGACAGATACCGGGTACGCTCTCGCCCTGAAACGAGGAGGTGGGGCTGAGCAGTGCGCCGGTGGGCGCAAAGACAATGCGCTGCCAGCGTTGTTCTCTCATGCCCTGCAGCAGATAGCCGTTCAAGGTGGCGGCGCTGCAGCCGCAGCCGCTGCCGCCGGCGTGCATATCCTGTCCCTTCAGATCGTACAGCAGCATACCGCAGTCGGTGTAGTTTTTCGTCATGTCGATGCCGTCCTGCGCGAAAAAATCCACCACGATCTCATGGCCCAATGCGCCCAGGTCGCCTGTGACGATCAAATCGTAGTCCGACGGTTTGGTATGGGTTTCGCGCAGCAGCGCACGAAGCGTATCGTAGGCCGCCGGCGCCATGGCCGCGCCCATGTTGTTCACATCCGTGATGCCCTTGTCCACGATCTTGCCGCAGGTCACATGGGTAATATACGGCCCGTCGCCCTGCTTTCCTAAGATACAGCAGCCCGCTGCCGTGGCCGTCCACTGCTGGGTTGGCGTGCGCTGGTTGCCGTAAGGTACAGGCATACGGTACTGTCGCTCCGCCGTGCAGTAGTGGGAGGAAGTCATGGCCGCTGCCAACCGGGCAAACCCGCCGTCGATCAGCATGGCCGCCAACGCCAAGCTCTCGCCCATGGTGGAGCACGCACCGTAAAGGCCGTAGAACGGGATCTCGAAGCTCCGCAGGCCGAAGGAAGTACCGATGCACTGGTTCAGCAGATCGCCGGCCAACACATAGTCCAAATCACTTGCCGACAGTCCACCCTTTTGCAGGGCGCGCTGCAAGGCACGCTGCTGCATGGCGGATTCGCCCTGTTCCCAGGTCTTTGCGCCGAAGAAGGAATCCTGCTCCAGCTCGTCAAAATAATCCGCCAGAGGGCCTTGGCTCTCCAGCTTGCCGCCGATATTGGCAAAGGACACCACGCTGACGCCCTCGCCCAATTGCACGGTCTGTCGGCCCAAGCGCTTTGTTTCCATCATTTTCACCTCTCATTGATTTTGCCTTAGTTTGCCACCAATACGGGAAAATTATGAGAAATGACAAAAAGAAAAACAGGACAGCCAAAAGATTGTCCTGTCATATGACAAATATTTTTACGGTATCCCGCCTCATTTTTATATACCCTACCGGGTGATCAACTTCGACTCCGGACAAGCTCAATAAAAAAGCACCCCCTCGGGGTGCTTTTTTGGAGCTTGTGGCCGGACTTACCCTACCGGGCATAAACTTCGATTCCGGACAAGCTCAATAAAAAAGCACCCCGTTGGGGTGCTTTTTTGGAGCTTGTGGCCGGACTCGAACCGGCGACCTGCTCATTACGAGTGAGCTGCTCTACCAACTGAGCCACACAAGCACGGGTGAAACCACGAAGAGGATTTTACCACATTTTTTGCGTTTCGTCAACTCCCAAATTCGGTTTTGCAGGGATTGTCTCCTTTCGGGCGCCGGGCGGAGGGCTTTTGTTTTGCCATCATGCCGCACCTCCTTTTTTGCAGCCGACAGAGGCTACCTATCGAATATACAATCAGCAGCAAAAAACTTTGCGGATTACTTGAACGGCGCGGCATAGCCCCATATAAAAAGGGATAAGACCACCGGTAAGTACCGGCGGTCTTATCCCTTTTTTACTCTTTATTAACCTGCTCCACAGCAGCCAGCAGTTTTCCCATTTCCTCCCTGCGGGGTACACGCAGGCGGACACTGCTGCGGTCCAGCGGTTCAAACTCTCCGCCCGAGCAGGTCAGCACACCCTGCGCCAGCAGCAGCTCCTGCAGGTCGGCCCGGGGATCCCTGTGCTGCAGCAGGCAGATCGGTATCCGATCGTCTGTAACCGCCATGGACAGCGCGACGCCGCAGGCATCACGCAAAGCCTGCTTCATGGCGGCAAAATCCGCCCCATGGCTGGCGGCATAGCTGCGGTCGCTGAGTGCGGCAGCGGACAACTCCCGGGACAGCTCACTCATCATGTAGGGGTTGGACACCTTGCTGATGTAACGAATCAGTTCCTGTCCGGTGATGATATACCCGGCCCGCAGTCCTGCCAGGCCATAGCCCTTGGAGAAGGTCCGCACAATGATGATATTCTTGTACTTCGGCCCCAGCGTCACCGCCGATTCCTCCCGGGGCAGGAAATCGCCGTAAGCCTCGTCCACAATGGCGTACACACCCAGTTCCTCGCATTTATCCAACACCCGGCTGATGTCCGCCAGCGACAGCGTCTGCCCGGTGGGATTGTTGGGACGGTCGATGTATACCAGACTGGTGTCAGCGCTGATGGCGTCCACCAGATCCGACACCTCCATGCGCCAGCCCTCCTCCCGGCGGGCAGGGATGCCCACATATCGCATGGCCATCATGCGGGAATACTCCACCATGTCGGTGAAGGTGGGCAGGAATCCCACCACCTCCGCGCCCTTCTTGGCCAGAATGTTGCACAGCAGATACAGCGCCGACACGCTGCCGTCGGTCAGCACGATGTTTTCCGGCTCGATGAAGGCGTAGTCCGCCCAGTACGACACGATGGCATTTCGCGGCGCGTCGGAATGTGGGTAATGGTAGAATCGCTCCGGCTCAAAAGCGGCAAATGCCTCCCGCACTACCGGCGGAAACCCATAGGGGTTCACGCCCAGCGAGCAGTCCAGCATGTCCGCCGTCGCGTGAGGCGTGTGTCCGGCATAGCTGCGCACCTGCGAGAGCAATTCGTTTCTGATCTTCATAGAGACCGCTCCTTTCGCACTTTTATTTACAATCTACCCCAAACGCCACCCTGTGTCAAGCCGAAATCAGGCAAATCACGCCCCTTGCAGGACGCATTTCGGCGCAGTTAAGACAGCAGGTGCCTTATCCATGCCGACTCCAGCACATCGTAAACATATTGATTCGGTGCGCCGGATGTAAAGTACCCGGCATTGTCTCCGCCCAGCATTTTTACCGCGAACGCCCCCACAGCGCGGGAGCGGGATTGCCCTGCGTAACAATGCACCAGGAGCGTATCGACGGTTTTATGGTCGTCTATGAAAGCAATGACCTGCTCTGCCATTTCGTCAGTGAAAGCCACGGCGCCCTCCACTTCCCTGATCACATCGTCGAAATACAGCGTCAGAACACCTTTGCAGAACCGGTTCTCCGTAAAGGTAAGACCAAAGCCTCCTGTATGCGTATCCTGAATCGAGATCACCGCATAGGTGTCTGCTTTCTCCACCATATCCTCCATACCGGCAGGATAATAGTGCTGCATCACATACTCAAACGCATCGAAGACGGATTTCACAAGCACTCTCTTCATAGCCACCCCCCATTATCCTATTCCGCCTGCTTTACGCAGCGCACTGCAGAATAAACATCCTGCAGTGCGTCTTTATTGATTCATTTAACCTTATACTGCCTGTCAAAGCGGCGTATATTGACAATTTTGTGCGAATCGTTTACTTCCTCACATTCTGCTTGCCGGTGATCTCCTCCGGCACGATCTTCACGATCTTCGTGGCATCCATGCGCCGCGCCATGTGCTCGTCCAGCCTGTCCAGGTGCTCCGGTGCCAGGGCTGCCACGATGAGGCGCATCGCCGCATGGCGCTCGGTCTCGTCCGTGACCACCACCGCCCGTCCCTTCACCATAGCGCAATCGTAGGCCGTGTCATAGTACGCCGGCATGAGGCACGCGTTTGTGACAGCAGTCAGGCAGACGCAAGGGTCGTTTTTCAGGATCTCCCACTTTTCGCCCACACCGGCACAGTGGAAATAGAGCACGCCGTCGTGCCACACCGTGTTGACGGGTACGCAGTAGGGCCTGCCGCCATCGTCCGCCATGGCAAGGGTGGCAAAGGGCGCTGTTTTCAGCACCTCCACGGCAAATGCCTCATCGCGTTCCAGCTTTTTCATACGCATATCTCTCACTTCCTTTCTACTACTCAGTTTGCCCGACAGCGGCGGGTTTGTCAAGACAGATATTTTCATGCAGGTATTGGAATCGGGCGAAAATAACCCCATCCCCCTATGGTGGGAAACAAAATACGAGAAATTGTACAGAGCCGCCTTCCTTTTCGCGCCAAATCACGAAAGGAGCGTCACCATGACATATAATCCCAGTTTGCGCAATATCTTTCATAATTAGCGAGGCTTCCATCTGCTCCTGTGTCAGTCCGGGTATTTGCAGCAAATCGGCCAGCTCCGCATTCTCCATGATGGTTTCGTATTTCAGATAGTCACACTGCTCGTCTGTCATCAACTCCTGAAAGTAGTTGATCATGATGTGAATGCGAAAACCTCCGCCTTCTTCGGGCGTAATGCAGACATAATGCGCCCTTTCTCCAATGTCCTTCAGCAGGGACATATCTTCCTCGCAGTCAAACTCAATCATCCTGAGATACAGGTTGATCTCGGAATGAAAGCGCTGATAGTCCACAACAGCGTGAATCCGTCCGTGATGATCCTGCGCGAACTGATCACAGCGTTCCAGCAGATACTCATAGTTCGCCTGATCCTCCGGCACAATGATCTTGGGTATAGCATCCATTTTCTTCCCGAAGGAGGCGAAGAATCCATCCGGTTCTATAGCCTTTTCGTAGACTGCATCAGCATAGCCATTGTCTTCTGATGTGAGTTCATAATTTCGGTCAAAAACGATATTCTCCATACTGTGTTCCTGCTCTTTTCTTATTTGTCTGCCTCTGTAATACCGTATTCAATCAGGATATTCTTCTCTGCGTACTGCGGATAGACAATTCCCATCATTTCATATTGATAGCGTTTAACACGCCGAAAATCCTTGATCGGCTCAGGCGCGAATGCTGCCGTCTCAAAATGCTCATATTCCGGCATACCGGCCAGATCATTGGCAGCAGCCTTTATCAGCGCGTCAGTCACTTCGTTGATGTCCTTTCCGTACTCGACGGCAACAAGCTCATGCTTGCGGACATCCTTATCAATGCTCCCAAAAGAGCGGTACAGAACATATTTCATAGCATCCTCCCAGTTGGCATCAGCCCTCCGGCTTGACATTCCTGAGAAAGTCAGAGCGGGGTACATAGGGCAGATTCAGCCGCCAGCCCATGCGGTTAAGCTCGTGGAGCTTGATCAGCATGAGATTGATATTCGTATTCATC
>SFIY01000042.1 GCA_004555205.1 Clostridiales bacterium | reverse complement strand
ACTAAATAGGGGTTCGGAGCACTTTCGGCGATTGTCGAAGCAACTGCGAACCCCTATAAGAGTCATTTTCCAATTGGCGACGGAGCTGCCACCAGGCGGAGAGACCTTCGTTGGCCGTCGAAAGTCTCATCTACCCCATTTGACCGCATTTTATTATGACGAGTTAACAATCAAGGGCAATTTTGCTCTTTTTCTTTAACACGATTATACAACCACCTACTATTTTTCTTTTTCGTGCTAAAATATGTATCTAAAATGCCCTATTTGGGACTTTCGTCTTTCATTGTCGGTTCGGCGGACACACGGCTCCGCGGTTCCATCCAAAAAATTCGGCCTAAGCTGGCGAGCGTTAAGCGAAATGAGGAAGGTGAGCGATCAGAAGATTTTCTGTTTGAGCGAAGCGAGTTCAATGTTAGTGCAAGCCGAACGCAGAGCCATGCTTGCATGAGCTTTGCTGAGGCGCAGCCTAACTTCACGTTTGGAGTAAATCTTCAGCGAACCGAACGAATGGAGTAGTGAGGCAGGTTCAGCCTTGAACTTTTGGTTACTTTTCTTTCAAGAGAAAAGTAACAATCCTCATCTTATCCGTACCGGAACAGCCGGCGCTGCACCTATCTTCACCAAATAGAGGCCAGCATTGAGGTTAGCCAGGCGATTCGCTCCCGCTGCCAACCGGGCCACACGGACGGGCACACCGCCGTCTTCTGATTTTAACCAATCAAGGAATGTGATTTTTCCTGTTTCACCACAGAATTCTCAGGGAATTGCCGTACTTTTGCTCACCTAAAAATAGAAATAGTTGATCCATGAGAGATTTCATGCGCATCTTGCGCCGTTTCGTTCCCCCCTATAAGCGGTATTTGGTGTTGAACATTGTTTTCAACGTCCTTTCCGCCATCTTGAATCTGTTCTCCTTTGCCTTGATTATCCCGATCCTGCAGATCCTGTTCAAGATCAATGAGGATCATTACGCGTTTATCCCTTGGCAGTTCGACTGGTTGAGCTGGGAGAGCTGGAAGGCGTTGCCCGATCTCTGCACGAATAATTTCTTTTGGTTCGTCTCGCAGCTGATCGAGGTGCGTGGCGGCTCGTTTGCCTTGATCATGCTGGGCGTTTTCCTGATCGTGGCGACCTTCCTGAAGGTGGCGACCATGTATTTGGCCTTCTATACGATGATCCCGATCCGGACGGGCGTGGTGCGCGACATCCGCAACCAGATCAACCGGAAGATCACGGAGCTGCCTTTGGGCTTCTTCTCGGAGGAGCGGAAGGGGGACATCATTGCCCGGGTCTCTGGCGACGTGAACGAGATCGAGACCTCCATCATGAGCTCGTTGGACATGCTGTTTAAGAACCCGATCTTGATCTTGATCTACCTGACCGGCATGATCGCCATCAGCTGGCAGCTGACGCTGTTTGTCTTGATCCTCTTGCCTGTGGCGGGCTACGTGATGGGGCAGGTGGGCAAGAAGCTGAAGCGGAAATCCTTAGAAGGGCAGCAGCAGTGGGGCTTCCTGATGAGCCAGATCGAGGAGACGCTGAGCGGCCTGCGCATCATCAAGGCGTTTAACGCGGAGCGGAAGATCCAGGAGCGGTTTGAGCGGAGCAACGAGGCGTTTCGCCGGCTGACCAACCGGGTCTATCGCCGTCAGCAATTGGCGCATCCGATGAGTGAGTTTCTGGGGACGGCTACGATCGCGATCGTGTTGTGGTATGGTGGCTCCTTGATCTTGAGCGCCAACAGCCCGATCGATGCGCCTACCTTTATCTATTACTTGGTGATTTTTTATAGCATCATCAATCCCGCCAAGGATCTGAGCAAGTCGGTCTATGCCATCCAGAAGGGCTTGGCCTCGATGGAGCGCGTGGATAAGATCTTGCAGGCGGAGCGTACGATTCTCGATCCGGAGCAGCCGAAGCCGATCGCCCTGCGGGAGGCGATCACCTACCGGGATGTCTGGTTTAAGTATCAGGATCAGTGGGTGCTGAAAAATATCAACCTAACGATCCCGAAGGGCAAGACGGTGGCATTGGTGGGGCAGTCGGGCTCGGGCAAGAGTACGTTGGTCGATCTGTTGCCCCGCTTCTACGACGTGACGCAGGGGCAGATCCTGATTGATGGGGTGGATGTCAGGGAGGCACGCCTCAGCGACTTGCGTGGCTTGATGGGCAACGTCAACCAGGAGGCGATCCTCTTCAATGATACCTTCTATAATAATATCGCGTTCGGCGTGGAGCAGGCGACTCGTGCGCAGGTGGAGGAGGCGGCGCGCATCGCCAACGCCCATGCCTTTATCGAGGCGAGTGAACAGGGCTATGAGACTAACATCGGCGATCGGGGTGGCAAGCTCTCCGGCGGGCAGCGGCAGCGCATCAGTATCGCCCGGGCGATCTTGAAGAACCCGCCGATCCTGATCCTCGACGAGGCGACCTCCGCCTTGGATACGGAGTCGGAGCGGTTAGTGCAGGAGGCGTTGGAGCATCTGATGAAGGGGCGCACGACGATCGTGATCGCCCATCGCCTATCGACCATTCGCCATGCCGACCTGATCTGCGTGTTGCACGAGGGCGAGATCGTGGAGCGAGGCACGCACGAGGAGCTGCTGGCGCTCGACGGTTATTACAAACGGCTGTGCGACATGCAGCGTTTTTAGGAATGAATAAGGAGTAAACTGTAAATATATCATGATCATGAAACACCTTTTGTATGGATTGTTGGCCTTGCTTCTGTGGGGATGCCAAGCGCCTGATTTGCGATTAGACAATGAGCTGTCTTATTTCTTCGACCGGCCGGCGAAGTTGTGGGAGGAGTGCTTGCCCTTGGGCAACGGACGTATCGGCATGATGCCGGATGGCGGTGTGGAGGCCGAGCGGATCTTGCTGAATGAGATCTCGATGTGGTCGGGCAGCAAGCAGGATGCCGATAATCCGGCGGCTTCCTATGCATTGCCTACGATCCGCCGTCTGCTCTTCGAGGGGCGCAACGACGAGGCGCAACAGCTGATGTATAATACGTTTGTATGCAAGGGCGCGGGCAGCAACCTGGGCGATGGCGCCAATGCCGCCTACGGGAGCTACCAGCTGTTTGGCTACCTGAATCTGCGTTACCAATATCCCCATGCGGAAGATACCGTCTCCCAGTATCGCCGTACGTTGAGCCTGAGCGATGCGACCACTTCGCTCGCTTTCAAGCGGGGGAATATCACTTATACCCGCGAGCAATTCACCTCTTTCGCAGGCGATTTAGGGGTGATCCATCTGTTGGCGGATGAGGATAAGGCGTTGCATTTCACCTTGGGATTGAGTCGCCCGGAACATGCGCAGGTCTCCCTGGATGGTCATGACTTGGTGATGAAGGGGCGGTTGCCGGATGGCGTGGATACCGTGGAGATGAAGGGGATGCGCTTCGCGGCGAAGGTGCGTGTGCTCTTGCCGAAGGGGGGAGAGCTGGTGCCCTCAGACACGGCGCTCACGGTGCGGAACGCTTCAGAAGCTGTCCTGTTGGTGAGCTTGGCGACCAATTATTGGGAACCGGATCGGTTTGAGGCTGCGCTCGACCGCCAGCTGGCGGATGCGGAGCGTAAGGATTATGCGACGTTGCGCCGGGAGCATATAGAGGCTTATCAGGCGCTGTTCGATCGGGTCTCCTTGCAGTTAGGGCGGACGGAGCGCGACCATTGGCCGATCGACAAGCGGTTGGCCGCCTTCGCGGCGGATCGTCAGGATCCCTCGTTGGTGGCGCTTTACTTCCAGTTCGGTCGCTATCTGTTGATCTCCTCTACGCGTGTCGGCCTGTTGCCTCCCAACTTACAGGGGCTCTGGTGCAACACGATCCATACGCCTTGGAATGGCGACTATCACCTGAACATCAATCTGCAAATGAATCATTGGCCGGCGGAGGTGACCAACCTCTCGGAGCTGCATCTACCGTTGGTGGAATGGACGAAACAGCAGGTGGCGAGTGGCGAGCGAACCGCCAAGGCCTTCTATAATGCCCGTGGCTGGGTGACGCATATCTTGGGTAATGTCTGGGAGTTTACGGCGCCGGGTGAGCATCCCTCGTGGGGCGCGACCAACACGTCGGCCGCTTGGCTTTGCCAGCATCTCTACACACATTATCTCTATACGTTGGATGAGGCCTATTTGCAGGAGATTTATCCGACGCTGCGTGGCGCGGCGCTCTTCTTCGTGGATATGTTGGTGGTGGATCCCCGCTCGAAATATTTAGTGACCGCGCCAACTACCTCTCCGGAGAATGCCTATATCCTGCCGAATGGGCAGGTGGTGAATATCTGTGCCGGCTCGACGATGGACAATCAGATCGTGCGTGAGTTGTTTAGTAATACGATTGATGCGGCGCATCGCTTAGGCGTGGATAGCGCCTTTGCGGAGGAGTTGGCTGCGAAACGGGCTCGTTTGATGCCTACGACCATCGGCAAAGATGGGCGCATCATGGAGTGGTTAGAGCCTTTCGAGGAGGCGGAGCCGCACCATCGCCATGTGTCGCATCTGTATGGACTCTATCCGGGCGATGAGATCACGGTGGAGCATACGCCGGAGTTGGCGGAGGCCGCACGCAAGACCTTGGAGGTAAGAGGCGACCAAAGCACCGGTTGGTCGATGGCCTGGAAGATCAATTTCTGGGCACGCCTGCACGATGGCGACCACGCCTATAAATTGTTGGGCGACCTGCTGCATCCCTGCATCAACGAAAAGGGAGAGGTGAGTGGCGGTAGCTATCCCAACCTCTTCTGCTCACATCCCCCTTTCCAGATTGATGGGAACTTTGGTGGCACGGCCGGCGTGGCGGAAATGTTGGTGCAGTGTCAAAGTGGTTTGATTGAGTTCTTGCCGGCGTTACCTTCCGCATGGCCGAATGGTAGCTTCAGAGGGCTACGTGTGCGTCAAGGCGGAGAGGTGTCTGCTCGCTGGGTGGAAGGGAAATTGATCGAGGCCAGCTTAAAGGTGCATCATGAAGGTTCGTTCCGTATCCGTCTGCCGCAATCCTCGGAAAGGTTAAGCATAAAGATCAATCAAAAGGCCGCATCCTTGCCGATTGTGGACGGATTGCTCTCCGTTGACCTGAAAAAGGGGGACGAATTGCTGCTTTTCTTCTAAATCAGGTTGGGAGGCATCCGAAAATAACCTTTCTGTTCGCACGCGAACATTATATATACGTTGGCTGGCAAAGAAAATTTCTTTGAAAAAAGTTGCGAATATGTTTGGTAGATATGTTTTATAACATTACTTTTGCACCCGCAATCGAGAAACAACGATGGTTGCGAAAGCGATCTTTGAGGATATTTACATAATACGACAAGTAGTACAAGAATCGGAATCGAGTATATCGATAAAGAGTACCGTCAATGAAGATGACCTTGGGCTACGATGAAGAGACGGAATCCGGGCTGAGGATATAAAAGAACAATTTCAACAACGAAGAGTTTGATCCTGGCTCAGGATGAACGCTAGCGACAGGCTTAACACATGCAAGTCGAGGGGCACGGGGTGTAGCAATACATCGCCGGCGACCGGCGCACGGGTGAGTAACGCGTATGCAACTTGCCTATCAGAGGGGGATAACCCGTCGAAAGACGGACTAATACCGCATGAAACAGGGGCCCCGCATGGGGATATTTGTTAAAGGAAATCGCTGATAGACACTGGTACTGAGACACGGACCAGACTCCTACGGGAGGCAGCAGTGAGGAATATTGGTCAATGGGCGAGAGCCTGAACCAGCCAAGTCGCGTGAGGGATGACGGCCCTACGGGTTGTAAACCTCTTTTATAAGGGAATAAAGATGTGGTCGTGACCACAGTTGCATGTACCTTATGAATAAGCATCGGCTAACTCCGTGCCAGCAGCCGCGGTAATACGGAGGATGCGAGCGTTATCCGGATTCATTGGGTTTAAAGGGTGCGTAGGTTGCCGATTAAGTCAGCGGTGAAAGTCAGTGGCTCAACCATTGAACTGCCGTTGAAACTGGTTGGCTTGAGTACGTACGGGGCAGGCGGAATGCGTGGTGTAGCGGTGAAATGCATAGATATCACGCAGAACCCCGATCGCGAAGGCAGCCTGCCAGGCCGTGACTGACACTGATGCACGAAAGCGTGGGTATCGAACAGGATTAGATACCCTGGTAGTCCACGCAGTAAACGATGATCACTAGCTGTTTGCGATAGAGTGTAAGCGGCACAGCGAAAGCGTTAAGTGATCCACCTGGGGAGTACGCCGGCAACGGTGAAACTCAAAGGAATTGACGGGGGCCCGCACAAGCGGAGGAACATGTGGTTTAATTCGATGATACGCGAGG
>SFIY01000041.1 GCA_004555205.1 Clostridiales bacterium | reverse complement strand
ATGCGTGCGCTGCCGCGAGCCGCAGCCTTTTCAAACGAAAGCCCAACGAAGTGGGTTTCGTTTGAGGGCTTGTCAAAAACACTTTTTTGACAAGCCCAGAAAAAGGCTCTCAGATCACAGATCTGAGAGCCTTTTTCAGCAAAACCCGTTACACTATAAAATAAAGAACGAGGGGGATGCAAAGCACATAGAGCACCGGGTGGACCTTTTTCGCATCGCCGGTCACGACCTTGATGAGCACGTCGGTCAGAACGCCGAGGCAGATCGACGCGGCGATATCGCCGGTGAAGGTGCCGAACATGATCATGACGAACGGGCCAAAGCAGCTTTTGAAGTCGGAGAAATCCAGCTTGGTAAACCCGGAGAGCATGGAGAATCCGACAAAGATCAGAGCAACGCCCGTGACGGAGGTGGGGATCATGAGGAAAAGGGGCGAGAGGAAAACGCAGACGAAGAACAGAATGCTCGTGACAACCGCCGTAAGACCGGTACGGCCGCCCGCCTCCACGCCGATGGTGGATTCAATGAACGTGGAGATCGTCGTGCAGCCGGTCGCAGAGCCGACGACTGTGCCGACGGCATCGACGAGGAACGGCTTTTCAATGTGGGGGAAGTTTCCTTCCTCGTCAAGCATATTCGTCTGCGCTCCCACGGCGATCAAAGCGCCGAAGGTGGCGAAGAAGTCGCTGGTGAACAGAATGAAGATCCAGACGAGAGCGCCGGGAATGTCTGCGAGAAGGGATTTGAAATCATAGCACAGGAAGAGGTTCCCGAGCTCGCTCACATCCGGCAGGGAGAAAACCGACGCCGGCAGCGTGGAAACGCCCATGGGAATGCTGATGACCGTGCCGACGACTATGCCGATGAGGATGGCGCCGCGGACCTTGTACGCCGTAAGAACGCCCATGACGACCATAGTGATCAGCGCAAGGAGGACCGTAGGCTGAGAGAAATCTCCGAGCGCCAGACCGTTTGAAAAAACAGCCAGACCGGTGTTCTTAAAGCCGAGGTACGCAATGAAGAAGCCGACCGCCGTCGGAATGGCGATCTTCAGATTCTTCGGCAGAAGATCGACAACCATTTTCCGAACGCCGAGCACCGTCACCAGAATAAACAGTATGCCCGAGCAGAGAAGAAGCGCCATGGCCCAGCCGAAGGAAAACGCGCCGCTGTTTACGAGACCGCCGAGAATGAAGTTGGTGCCCATCGCCGTGGAAAGGGCAAGCGGAAGATTTGCATAAAGCCCCATAAAGAGGGTAATCGCTCCGCTGACGAGCGCGCACATGACAAGCAGCGCAGATTTGCTGATGACAAGGCCGTTCACGTCCGTGAACACCGGATCGGGGCCGAAGCCGCAGATGGCCGCCGGCTGCACTGCCAGCACATAGGCCATGGTCATAAACGTCGTGATGCCCGCAAGCACCTCGCGCTTCGCCGTGGTGCCGTGTTCCTGAAGTCTGAAGAAGTCTTTTTTCATGTTTTCTCCCTTTTATTCGCTGGTTTTTCTGTTTCTCTTACTCCACGACCTCGAGGATCGGATCAACGACCTGCTGCTTTACCACGTCGATAAAGCCGCAGTCGGTAATGGCATATGCGGGAATCGCCGCAAGGCAGATGAAGCTCAGGAACATGAACGGAATAGCGATCTCTGTTCCCATTTCATGGGCAACGCGGTTCAGCTCCTCTTTCTTATCCGCCAGCTCGTCGAGCGAAAGATCGCTCAGCAGGCCGCAGACGGGATACGCGACTTCCGCCGCGATCTCGCCGTTGCGGACGATGACCTGGCCGCCGCCGAGCTCGGCGCAGCGGTTTACCGCCAGAGCCATATCCTCAAAGCTGTCGCCCAGGACGATGATGTTGTGGTTATCGTGGCCGACGGAGGAGGCCATTGCGCCGCCGCGGATGCGGAATCCGCCCATGAACGCCTTGCCGATGTTGCCGTTTTTTCCGTGGCGCTCGACCTGCGCAATATACAGCACGTCCTGCTCCACGTCGCACTGCACCACACCGTCCACGACCGGAAGCTCTACGTCGCGGCGGCTCGTAAAGGGGATGTAGGACAGCGTGTCCATTACAAGCGCCTTGACCTTCGTCGCCTTGGTCGACACGCGGGTCTTGAAGCTGTCAGCGGTAACCGGCTGGCTCAGGTGAACGGTATTCAGCACGCAGGGATCGTGCTGCGCGGTTTCATAATGCACGAGCAGCTTGCCGTTATCGGTGATCTGGCGGCCGCCGGCAAACGTGGTCAGCACGCGGAAATCTTCCGCTCCGGTGGTGATGTTGATATCCGCGCGGCGGCCGGGAGCGAGACCTCCGATCTCACGGTCAAGATGGAACGCGCGGGCACAGTTGACCGTGACCATCTGAATGGCTTTTACGAAATCCAGCCCCATGCCGAGCGCCGTGCGGAGCGCATCGTCCAGATGGCCGCGCTGCTGCAGATCGACGGTATGGAGGTCGTCGGTGACAATGCTGACCATGGCGGTGTCCAGATGATTTTCCATCACGGTCTTGAGAAGCACCGGCATGTTGCGGGCGGCGCTGCCCTCGCGCATCATGAGATGGCAGCCGTTGCGAAGACGCTCAAAAACGTCTTTCTCGCAGAACCCTTCATGGTCGGTGGAAACGCCGGCCGCCACGCATGCGCTCATGGCCGGGCCGTACATATCCGGAAGATGGCCCTGCAGCGTTTTTCCGGGCATGGAGAGCGTGTCGTCACACGACTCGAGCAGGTCGGGGAAGCCCGCCATAATATAGGGGCCGACACATTCCGACAGGCCGACGGCGTCCGGACGGCGAAGCGCGCGGCGGATGATCTCCGGATTGAAGCGTCCTCCGCTCGTTTCGAGATTGGGGGAAAACGGGACATGGGAAGGAACAACAAAATAGAGCTTGAGGTCGGTCGTTTCCGCTTCCTTCAGGATCGCTTCGATGCCTTCCAGACCGGAAACAACGCCTACCTCGTGGAGGTCGGTCATGATGCCCGTGGTGCCGTGAGAGAGAACCGCTTCCGCAAAGGGCCGAATTGCCAGAGAGGAGCTTTCCGGATGGATATGTCCGTCCAGGAATCCCGGAGTCAGGTACTTTCCTTCCGCATCCACAACGCGGGTGTTCTCGCCAACGCAGTAATCAACATCGCCGACGGCCGCGATCGTATCGCCGCAGACGGCCACGCCGCCCTCGTAGATCTCACCGGAGTAAACGTTGACGATCTTTCCGTTCCGAATGACGAGATCGGCCGGGGTTTCGCCTTTGGCGACAGACAGTAGTTTCAGATTCATGCTGTACCTCCAAATTTTTTGTATTTTGTTGACCCGTTTTATTTCCGGCGGCACGGTATACCGCAGAAAACCAGTTTAGACTTTTACGACCGGAAAACGGTCCGGCAGAACGATGCCCGCACGCTTATAAATGGCTGCGGCCCGTTCACAAGCCTCTTTCAAAATTGCCTCCTCATCAAGCGTCAGGATTTTTCTTTCACGCATGAGCCACTTGCCGTCGCACATTGTGGATTCGATATTGGCCGAATGCATCGCCGTGACCAGCGCGGCAATTTTATCGTTGACCGGCATCATGGATGGGCCGTGCGGATCAATAACGATCAAATCGGCCTTTTTTCCGGCTTCCAGACTGCCATACAGATTTTCATCGAGAAGCGCACGCGCGCCCCACTTTGTCGCCATGCGCAGGATATCCTGTGACGGGACCACCGTCGGATCGAGCCGCCACCCCTTATGAATAAGGCTGGTGAGCCACATTTCATCCACCATGTCCATGTGATTGGAGGACGAAGCGCCGTCTGTGCCGATGGACGGCATCAGTCCCATCTGCAGCATTTTCGGAACGCGGGCAAAACCCAGCACCCGCATGGCCGACGCGGGATTGTGCGAGATCTTCACTTCCCGCTTTTGGAAGAGCTCCAGCTCTTCATCGGTCAGCCAGACCGTGTGTACCGCCAGGAGATTTTTATCCAGCACACCGAGCCGTTCGAGGTGCTTTACCGTCCCCTCGCCCCAGCGCGCATAGGTGTATTCCTTTTCTTCCTTTGCTTCCGCCACGTGCATGTGAATGCCGACGCCGTACTTGTCGGCAAGCTCTTTTGTGCGGACGCAAAGCTCATCGGTGTTGTTGAATATCGTCCGCAGGCCAAACCAGACCTGCACGCGCCCATCAGCGGTATTGTGATATTTTTCGATATCCGCGACCTGCTGCTCAAGCTCCTGCTCCATCGTGCGCTGCCAGATCGGCGGGAGGCCTTCACCGCAGTCCATCACCGACTTGGCGAGCTTTCCGCGCAGGCCGGACTGCTCCGTGGCCCGCGCCATGCCGGAGACGAACTGACCGCCCGGCTCGGCAAACGACGTTACGCCCGAGCGGATCAGCTCCAGGCTCGTCATGAGTGTGGAAACGTAGGAATCCTCCTCCGTCATATTGCTCTCAAAGGGCCACATTCTCTCGTGCAGCCAGCAGATAAAATCCACGTCGTCGCCGACACCGCGGGATATCTGCTGCGAGGTGTGGACGTGGGTATTCACAAATCCGGGCAGAACATATTTTCCGTGCAGGTCGATGACCTCCGCGTCGGGCGAGATCTTCGCCGGATCGACCCGGCCGACCGCCGTGATGCGGTCGTTTTCCACGAGCACCCCGCCGCCGTCAAACACGGTGTCGTTTTGATCCATGGAGACGATATAGCCGTTCTTCAAAAAAGTTTGCATGTTCTTCCTCCATTAACTTGATTCGATCGCAGAAAAATGATATGCTCACGCTACAACCTATAATGGTTTTAGGTTCAAGTCTTTTTTTCTGTTTCCGGAGCTTTTCTGATGTTCCTACAAAACCAATCGACAGTGCCGGAGAAAACTTGGGAGGTTTTATGAAAGAATTTTTGTCGATCGGCGAGCTTGCAAAAATTTTCGACATGGATGTGCAGCTCCTCCGCCACTATGACGCAAAAGGGCTTCTTGTCCCGCAGGTACGCAACAGCGAAAACAGCCGCCGGTTTTATCACTTTGACCAGGTCTATCCGCTCGCCACCATACGATATCTGCGCCGCCTTGGATACCCGCTCGCCCAGATACGGGATTTTCTCCATAACAACGCGCTGCGGGACAATCTTGAAATGCTCTCTGAGCAGGCGGAAAAACTTCGCCGCCAATGCGACGAGCTGAACGCTACCATTCAGATCATCCAACAAAAAGTGGAATTCATCGACCGGGAGCAATCCTCCAGCCAGAGAGGAAAGTTTTCCGTCCGGACGTTTCCGCGCCGCGCCTTTCTGCACATTGGCGATGAGATCAATCTCTTCACGCATGAGCTTTTTTACTTTTATCCTACCGTCGGCTTTTACCGCGGTGAGCGCAAATGGTTCGGCGCTCTGCTTTACGAAGACACCCCCGTGCAGGAATACCATTTCCCCGAGCTGATGGCGGAGCAGACTCTCTCCTATATTCCTGCGGGCGAGTATCTCTGCGGATATCATTACGGACCGTATCTCTCGATTCAGGACTCCATTGATCGTCTTTTCGAGGAAGCGAGCCGCCGGGAGCTGCGCGTGGATGACTGCGTGATCACGCCGAATATCGTCGATCAATGCTGTGAAGGCCATCCGGAAAACTACATTACCGGGCTGGAAGTCCGTATTTTGCCGGA
>SFIY01000021.1 GCA_004555205.1 Clostridiales bacterium | reverse complement strand
GAAGACCGAAATAATCTTACTCTTAATTGTGTGATCTCATTTTATTCAGAAGATATGTCATATGAGTGCAAATCCATTGACGAATTCAAAAAATATGCTTTTGGAAAGACCATCCGCGTGAAAACCATGACCGCTTTTGTCTCGAAAAATTGGATTCAGACACTTGTGAGCATTTACGCGAATCGTTCGTCTGGATCAGAGCAGCAGGAATTCATACTGTCCTCGGAAGATGAAATGTTGGTAATTAGTCTGCGCGATGCACTTCTTGCCAAGAAAAAGGCTTCCCCTCGCACGTCGCCTCCTACCGTTATTCAGTATGAGGATAACAGTGTCCATATTGGTGACGGTAATAAGATTTCAAACAGCGCCATTGGATCAAAGAACGCTATTGAGACTGAGTGTGAAATATCCAATCCCGCACCCGAAAAAGAAAAAGTGGTGTCCAAGCTTTTCTGGCAAATATTGGTTCCGATTGCTGTTGTTGTAATCGGTGCTCTTGTTTGCATTTGGTTTGGGATTGATACGTAATAATTGTTCAAACGTGGGAAGCAAACGCGGTATGCTGTAACAGTTTTGGCATGTATAATCAGATTGTTATAAAGGAGGCTTTGTAATGAACGAAGAGAAAAGTTTGATAGGACAGGTTATCGACCAGTCAAGTGGCGTTCTTGAAAAAGCATATGATGACCTTGCACATCCGAGCGCAAAGTCTTTAGGAAATACCCTTAGTCTTGTTCCTCGTACTATTGGAGTATGGCTCGGCAAATGGGAAAAGTGGGTCATTAACGGTGAGGAAAGCATTCGTCTAACCGCTCAGGCAGTGCAGGAAAAAGCTAAAACCATTCCCGAAGAAAAGTTGACTGAACCAGAACCCTATGTTGCAATTCCTGCTGTGCAGCAACTAAGTTACTGCTATGACAGCGAAGAGCTTCGAGAACTGTATGCAAATCTACTCGTCTCTTCTATGAATATTGACACTAAAACTCATGTACACCCATCCTTTGTGGACATGATCAAGCAGCTATCACCTATGGATGCCAAAGCTCTTGAGGCAATGAAACAAAGGCAATCTGCACTTCCGATCGTTACTGTTCGGCTTAATTTCAAGGAAAGCAAAACGTTTCATGAACTCCTTGTTGATTACTCAATTGATCTTTTCCCATTGTTTAACGATACTGATATTCTAAATGCCAGCCTTCAAAATCTTGACCGTCTTGGTATTATTAAAATCCGATATGATCAGGTGGTAAAGCCTGATGAGCGATACAATGTCTTTTATGAAGATTCGGTGTATAAAGATCTTGCGGCCTCATTCGGAGGCAAGGAGAATACTGATATCACGTTCTCGAAAGGGTTAATTGAACTCACTGAATTTGGCAAAGCGTTTTGTCAAAGTTGTTGTGAGAATTAGGAGGTGGCTCCATGCCCAACATTGGCGACAGCGAGCGCAAAACTCAAAACCATGTGGTCAAGTTCTTTCGGGACAAGCTGCACTATACATATCTGGGCAACCTGCATGACAGCGAAAACCGCAATATCATGCAGGAGCGGCTGCATGCCTGGCTGCTGAAACAAGGCTACTCCGAAAAGCTTGCATCCAATGCAGTGGATGCCTTGGTTAAGACCTCCACCAACCTGCAGCAGGGCTTGTACCATGCCAACAAAGAGGTTTACAGTCTGCTGAAATACGGTGCCAAGGTCAAGGAGTCCGTGGAGCAGTCCCCCAAGACAGTTTATTTTATTGACTTTGAAGATGTCAGTAAAAACGACTTCTATATCGCGGAGGAAGTCACCATTGTAAGCAACAACACCAAGCGTCCGGATATCGTTCTTTATGTAAACGGCATCGCCCTTGCGGTGATCGAACTGAAAAAGAGCAGCGTATCCGTGTCCAACGGCATCCGTCAGAATCTGACCAACCAGAAGGCGAATTTCATCGAAGATTTCTTTACCACCATTCAGTTCTGCATGGCCGGTAACGACAGTGAGGGCTTGCGCTATGGTACGCTGCTTACCCCGGAAAAGCACTATCTGGAATGGAAAGACGACGGATTTTCCGAGCATCAGTCAGAGCGCAATATTGTGGATATTGAGGTTGAGGAATATTGCGAGAGTATTCCCGGCAAGTTGGAAAAGCAGCTTTTTGCGTTGTTTTATAAAAAGCGTTTCCTTGATCTGATCCACAACTTTGTGATCTTTGATAAGGGCATCAAAAAGGTATGCCGCTATAATCAGTACTACGCTATCAAACGGGCGCAGCATCGTTTGACGGACAAGAAATGCGGCGGCATCGTCTGGCATACTCAAGGCAGCGGAAAGAGTCTGACTATGGTGTGGCTCTCTAAGTGGATTCTGGCGAACAACCCCAATGCTCGCGTATTGGTTGTCACCGACCGCGAGGAATTGGACGAGCAGATTGAAAAGAATTATAAGGGTGTGGACGAAAATATCGTCCGCACCAAGAGCGGGAAAGATCTTCTCGAGCGTCTTAATGCTTTTGATGACCGTCTTTTGTGTTCCCTGGTACATAAGTTCGGAAAGCGTGGCAGTGACAGCTCGGAAACGGATTACGAAAAATACATTGAAGATCTGAAAAACGCCTTGCCCAAGGATTTTTCTGCAAAGGGCGATATCGTAGTTTTGTGTCCGGCAAGCTCCACGAGGCTATGAAGGCGATCCTCCCCAATGCAATATTTATTGGTTTCACAGGAACACCGCTTTTGAAGAAAGACAAAAAGACCAGGGCTGCACGGCCCTGCTGAAAACGCTTTGATGAAGCAGAAACCACCCGGTGATCGAACGGTCATCGGGTGGTTTTATATGCGATCAGAGATGCCGCAGTGTGCGGCAGGGGGAGGCATTTTGCGCCATAACGCGTTTCCTCGCGGGAGTGAATTTGACTGCAGTACGGCATCAAAAAGCAGCGTGTCAAACGGCGAGATAAACGATGGAAATATTGTATATTGGTGCATAATGACGGGAATACAGCGCGTTTTTGCGTAAAAAAACGGTGACATAATGGAATAGAATCGGAGAGGGGTATCTATTGTCTACACCGTGGAAGAAGTGAATGTGGCAGAGGGCTATGAAGCCGATGTGGACGGCATGACTATTACCAACACCCATGTTCCCGCAACGACCAATATCTATGTGACAAAGGTTTGGAAGGATGACACCGAGGCTGACCGCCCCGAGAGCATTACGGTGAATGTGCTGGCTGACGGCAAGGTCGTGGAAAGCATGGAACTGACGGCAGCGGACAACTGGGCCGGCAGCCTGCTCGATATGCCCGCTTATGCTAACGGCAAGGCGATCGTCTACACGGTGGAAGAAAAGGCCGTGGAGGGCTACACCGCTGCTTACAGCACCGACGCAAACGGTGGCCTGATTATCACCAATACGTTGGTTCCCGCTCCCACTGTCGATCCCGGCTCCAATGTCGATCCTGAACCCGCTCCGGCGCCCCAGACCGGCGACAGCTCCAACATGGTACTGTATATCGTCCTGGCTGTGATGGCTATGGCCGGTGTCTGCACTATGGTGTTTGTCCCCAAGAAGCATGGCAAGCGCTCGGCATAAGGTGAAAAACAAGTGAATACCGTCGCATGACGGACGAAAGCGGCGCCCTCATATTTGAGAGCGCCGCTCTTTTTTGCCAAAAGGTGACAAACCCTGCGTATTTTTCCCAAAAACACGGAGAACTTCTCCTCTTGCAAGCGTGTGCAAATTATGCTATACTAAGCTGACACTCATGAAAGGAGGTCCTCCATGCAAAAAACCGGTATTAAGATCGCGGCGCAAAACCGCAAGGCTTACCACGATTATTTCGTGGAGGATCGCTATGAGGCAGGGGTGGAACTGTTCGGCACGGAGGTCAAGTCCATCCGCGGCGGCGCCTTGAATCTGAAGGATGCCTACTGCGTGGTCAAGAACGGCGAAATTTTCGTCCACCATATGCATATCTCGCCCTATGAGCAGGGGAATATCTTTAACAAGGACCCTGATCGGCCCAAACGCCTTTTGATGCACAAGCGGGAGATCCGCAGGCTGCACGATCTGCAAAAGCAGGACGGCTATGCCCTGATTCCGCTGTCCGTCTACTTTAAGGATTCCCATGTGAAGATCGAAGTGGGCCTTTGCAAGGGCAAAAAGAACTACGATAAGCGGCAATCCATTGCCGAGCGAGACGCCAAACGCGAAATGGACCGTGCGCGTAAAAATCGCTGAGTGAACCAACAAAAAAGGAGCTGCATGATGAATAATCCGATTGTTACGATTGAAATGGAAAACGGCAACAAGATCGTTGCCGAGCTGTATCCCGACATCGCGCCTCAGAGTGTGCGCAATTTCATCAGTCTGGCCAACAGCGGGTTCTATAACGGCTTGATCTTCCATCGCTGTATTTACGGTTTCATGATCCAGGGCGGCTGCCCCGACGGCACCGGCATGGGTGGGCCCGGCTACTGCATCAAGGGTGAGTTTGCCGCCAACGGCTTTGCCAATGATCTGCGCCATACCCGCGGTGTGCTCTCCATGGCACGCGCCCAGGCAATGGACAGCGCCGGCAGCCAGTTCTTTATCATGCACAAGGATTCTCCCCATCTGGACGGGCAGTATGCCGCGTTTGGTATGGTCATCGAGGGGATGGAGGAAGTGGACGCCATTGCCTCACAGCCCCGCAACATGATGACCAACAAGCCCAAGAAGCCCCAGGTGATGAAGTCTGTCACCGTGGACACCAAGGGCATCGAGTATCCCGAACCCGACAAGCTGCCGGATCCTTTCCACAGATAAGCGTTTGCTTTTCTTTATTGCGTTTACTTCCCGCCCCTGACCGGGCGGGCTATATGGGGATGTACCGGTTTCGACGGGGGTGTGGAGGCCGGATAAGCGGGCGGTGGCGCCTGACCACCTTAAAACGGGCAAATTATAAATGAAATAACAACACTAATACTGTTGCTGTCGCTGCTTAAGCAGTGACCGTCTGAACCGGAGTGGCCACAGGCCGGGGAAGGCGTCGTTTATGTGGCGTCCGTGAGGCGGCTAAGAGTTGCCCCGCCCACGCATCATGACTCTACCGAATCGTGAAGTCTGTCAAGTGCCTTTGCGAGGAGGGAATCCATAAAACTTGACTGCGCCCGGAGAAAGTCTTGTTAAAGCGCTTTCGGACAGGGGTTCGACTCCCCTCATCTCCACCAAAAAAGGGAAAGTCCCATCGTAAGATGGGGCTTTCGCTTTTTTAGACGGTGGGGAAGGACGAGTCGAAGTTGATCGCCCGGTAGGGTAACTCCCATCATCAGTTGATCGCGCGGCAGGGTGACTCCCTTATCGGTTGATCGCACGGCAGGGTGACTCCCTTATCGGTTGATTCCCCTTCATCGGATGATCGGGTACAATAATCCCGCCTCCTAAATAATCCTGCCTTCTAAATAATCCCGCCTCCTATTTGGGTTTATTGACAAAAGGATAAAGATGAGGTATTATCCTCATAAGCAGTTGGTACTTTTCACCGTAGTATTAGCAAAAAGACGATGAGGAGGAAAAAGCATGGAACATCGATATAACAAATTTGTGTTTGAGGCTGAGGAAGGGATCGTATTCGAGGTTTCCGAAGGAGACAATCGCGAGCTGATCATCAAAGCATTGAATCGTGTTGTTGCCGCCAATGTGTACTCGGAGCGCTATGATAATCCGCCGATTCCGGAGGGGTACCAATATGTTTGCGGTGAATGGAACAACGGCTATGTGATTGAGCGCTGTGCTGACGGCAGTCAGTTTGTCTGGATCCCTGTGGGATGCCTCGATGCAGACGGTACGCTCAATGGCGAGGACTTTACGGAAAAATTCGGCAGAAGATCTTATCAGGATGACAAATTTTCCAATACGGATTTCCACGAACCTATGAGCGATGAACTGCAGGAGCAGCTTGAGAGCGTGAAAAAATACGGCGGCTTCTATATTTCCCGCTACAATATTTCCAAGAGCGCCGACGGCAAGCCGCAGGCAGTAAAGGGCGCCATGCCTTGGGTGGATGTGAATTACAGCGAGGCCAAGGAGCTGGCCGCCGCCCTTGAAAACGGCACCGCTGTTAAGAGCCACCTGACTTACGGCGCAGAGTACGACTGCATACTGGCGTGGTTGATACAATCCGGGGCTTTGGATCTCAAAGCCATTGCGGAGGATTCCACCAGGTGGGGCAATCACTGGAATACGGTGAATGGCCCCCGTGCTGTGGTGGAAACCGGAAAATGCGAGGATTGGGCCGTCAACGGCATCTATGACCTGGCAGGTAATGTGGACGAATGGACACAGGAACAAAACGGCAAGAGACTGTATGTGATTCGAGGCGGTAATTACTATTACGACGGCTTCTACTGCCCCGTTTCCTATCGCTGCGGTATGCATCATTTCCGCGCTTTCCACAACACCGGCTTCCGTGCCGCTCTTTGCATCAAGTAAGAGAGGCAATATCAGACCCACCATAGAAAAATATTGCACGATGGGAGAACCTGCGTAAAAAAGCAGGTTCTCCTTTTTTGCCATACAGTTTTTGTCATAACATGGGAAAACAGAAATAAACCATTTGACAAAGCACATTTTATCGTGCAAAATGAGAGCCACATTAACGTCAGAGTCGCAAGGAGGCGCACTTCCGTGAACGAAAAAAGAAATGACACCAAATCGCTGGTGATGTTGATCGGTTCCATGCTGATTTTCGGCACAGTGGGCATTTTTCGCCGGTATATTCCGCTGCCGTCGGCGTTGCTGGCTTGCTGCAGGGGCCTGATCGGCTCGGCGTTCCTGCTGGTGCTGATGGGGATAAAAAAGGGGGAAAAGAGGCAGAAGCTCGGCGCAAAAAAGACGGCGGCGCTGGCCCTTATGGGGGCGCTGATCGGGCTCAACTGGCTGCTGCTGTTCGAGGCGTACAATTACACCACCGTGGCAACGGCGACACTATGCTACTACATGCAGCCGACCATTGTGATATTGCTCTCGCCGCTGGTGTTCCGCGAAAAACTGACCTTGAAGAAGGGCCTGTGCGCCTTTGCCGCCGTTATCGGCATGGTTTGCGTGTCCGGCGTGATGGACAGCGGCATGCCCTCGCTGTCGGAAATGAAGGGCATCTTATGCGGCCTTGGCGCGGCGGTACTGTATGCGACAGTGGTGATCGTCAACAAAAAGCTGCCCGGTATTGACGCTTACCAAAAGACGACGATCCAACTGTTTTCGGCGGCGATCATCATGGTGCCGTATCTGCTCCTTGGGCAGGATTTTGCGGAGGTGTCCTGCGATGCAAAGGCCATTGTGATGCTGCTGATTGTCGGTCTTGTGCATACGGGCATCTGCTATGCCGCCTATTTCAAAAGTATTGAGGGACTGCGCGCACAGAGCGTGGCGCTGTTCAGCTATCTGGACCCTGTGACGGCGCTGATTCTATCGGCGCTTATCCTGCATGAATCCATGTCTGTTTGGGGTATGATCGGCGCGGTATTGATTTTGGGCGCTGCAATCGTCGGTGAATTTACCGGTAAGGCAGGCAAAACGGCAGTTGCAGAAAAGGAATCGTGAGGGAAACGCTGCCTTTTTCTTGACTGACGGAGGAAAATCAAGTACAATGAAATATGTGAATATGCACCTGTTGCGGAGAGCGGGTGAAGGAAAAATTCAGTAAAAATCACGAAGGAGGCCCTCTTATGATGAACGAAAAGTATCAAGCCCTCTTTACGCCGTGGAAGATCGGCAATGTGGAGATTAAAAACCGCATCGTGCAGACCTCTATGGGCGGTACATCCCTGTTTGGCTGGCTGGAGCCCTGCCATTTTGACAAGGAAGCTGCGCACCATATTCTCAACCGTGCCCAGGAAAACGTGGGCCTGGTACTGCCCGGTATGCAGTGCGTGCGCGACACCATGGGTAAACGCTGGCTGTATCAGAACAAGAAAATGTTCAAGGATCTGGCTGAGTGGATGCCCGAGTTCCACAAGACCGGTGCCAAGCTGTTCGTGCAGTTGGCCGCCGGCTTCGGCCGCTCCATGGCCATCAACGACATGATGGTCATGCTGCTCAGAAACAAGCCCGTGGGTAAGCTGGCAAGCGCCTTCCTGGATGTGGAATACTGCTGCGCTTCCTGCTCTGAAACCCCCAACCGCTGGCAGGAGGATTACACCTCCCGCGCCCTGACCCGCGAGGAGATCAAGGAGATGGTGGAGGCTTTCGCCAAGACCGCCAAGATGTGCAAGGACGCCGGCGTTGACGGTGTAGAGATCCATGCCGTGCATGAAGGCTATCTGCTGGATCAGTTTACCATGAAGAACTGGAACTTCCGTACCGACGAGTACGGCGGCTCTTTCGAGAATCGCTATCGCTTCCCCGTGGAGATCGTGCAGGCTATCAAGCGCGAGTGCGGTCAGGATTTCCCCGTGGCACTGCGTTACTCCGTGGTGTCCAAGACCAAGGGTTGGTGCGAAGGCGCCGTGCCCGGTGAGGAATTTGTGGAGTTCGGCCGCGATATGGAAGAATCCGAGCGCGCCATCAAGTATCTGGAGGAAGCCGGATACGATATGTTTGACTGCGATAACGGTACTTACGACGCCTGGTACTGGGCACATCCCCCTGTTTATATGCCCGAGAACTGCAACCTGGCCGAGGTGGAGCACATCAAGAACTTTACCAGCAAGCCCGTGGTCTGCGCCGGTAAGATGACCCCCGATGTGGCTGCCGCCGAGATCGCTGCCGGTAAGATCGACGGTATGGGTACGGCTCGTCAGAATCTGGTCGACCCCGAGTGGGTCACCAAGCTGATGAACGGCCGCGAAGAGGAGATCAAGCCCTGCATCAACTGCCACAACGCTTGCTTCAGCTTCGCTAAGAGCAAGGGTACGGCCAACACCCAGAGCCTGGAGGATTCCCTGCATCTGGCTCGCTGCGCCCTGACGCCCAGCACCATGCAGCACAACAAGTACAAGATCGTGCCCACCAAGCATCCCAAGAAGGTGGCGATCATCGGCGCCGGTATCGGCGGTATGGAAGCCGCTCTGGTGCTGAAAAAGCGCGGTCATATGCCCGTGATCTTCGAGAAGGACAACCGCCTGGGCGGCCTGTACAATACAGCCAGCGCGATGAGCTTCAAGGGCGCCGACAAGCAGCTTCTGAAGTGGTATGAGCGTGAACTGAAGGAGCACCGGATCGAAGTGCGCTTCAACACCGAGGTCAACGATGTCAACGTGCTGCTCAAGCAGTTTGACGAAGTGATCGTCAGCGTGGGCAGTGAGCCAAAGCAACTGTTGGTGCCCGGCTTCAACAAGACGCTGTCCTTCACGGAGCTGCTGGACAGCGACCGGGAGGTGGGCGACAAGGTCGTGTTCTTCGGCGGCGGACAGTCCTCCTGCGAGGCGGCTTACGAACTGGTGCTGCAGGGCAAGCATCCCGTCATCGTGGAATATGCCAACGATCTGATCGTGGCAAAGGGCACCTGCCTGGCCAACAGCTCCTTCCTGCGTGATATGCTGCGCTTTAAGCAGGTTCCTATCTATCTGGAACACACCATCAGCGAGATCGGTGACGGTTACGTGATGGTGAAGCCCAACAACGGCGGCGACGCCTTCCGTGTGGACTGCGATAGCGTGGTCAACGGTATCGGCTTTGTGCCCAAGGCATTCAACGGGGCAGGCCGCCATGTCCACAAGATCGGCACCTGCGTCAACTGGGGCAACCTGCGCCATGTCATCTGGAGCGCTTGGGATGTGTGCATGAAGATCTGATAAGCGACATTTTGACAAGTGAATCAATAAAGATAGCCACGGCAGCTTTCGTCTGCCGTGGCTATTGTAATACAGGGTGCCGGTTTACATCTGCCTGTCAAAGAGAAGCAACAGCAGAAAATAACTGCGGGAGAATAGAAAATTTTGGACAAATCGGAAAGTAGGGGTTGTGTTTTGCCGTTAAATCCGTTACACTGAGGATAAGTAAATTTGCGGGAGGAAACGATATGTCAATTGAGAACAGAAGAAAGATCTGTATTGGCTTGCTGGCGATCTCTGTTATTTTCTGGGTGCTGCGCAAGCTGGACATCGTCTATGTGCCGGCGGCCTCCGCCTTCTCTTTGGCGGCCTCTATGGTGCTGCTGGGCGTGACCATGCTGCAGGTGAATCGGTCAAAGAAACTGGCTTCTGTGTTCATCATTGCCTTCGGACTGTTTATGGTGGTGTTCGGCGTGATTGAACTGTACGGGTTCTTCCGCGGATAAAAACTACATAACAAGCGCAATCGGCGTACCGCTTTTGGGCGGTGCGCCGTTTTTTTGCGCGCTGTTGACGCATTGTGTTTCACAAAAAAGACGGAATGGAGGGTATATAGGGGGGTGAGCGACCATGCGATTTCCTATATTGCGGGAAGCGGACGGCAGTGCCGTGCGGGCCATATGCGATCTGTGCGGCGGCGAAATCTACGACGAGGAACCCTTTTACCGCGTGGACGGTGAAACCGTTTGCGAGGACTGCGTAGGTGACTATGCCCGACGCATATTGGCGTCCTTTCGGGAAGAAGGGAGAGGATGAGATGGAACAGATTCCATGGCAGGCGATCCGTGAGCGGTATGAACGCGGCGGTATCAGCTACATGGGGCTGAGTAAGGTGTTCGGCGTGCCGGCCAGTGTGATCGGCAAGCGGGCCAAGCGGGAGGACTGGGGCGGCGATCGCAAGCGGCATAACGGGAAAAAATCACACGGCGATTTGTATGAAGTGGCAGACCGCCTTGTGGCCATCGTTTCGGATATGGTGGCCGAGGGCAGGGAACAGATGGATGTGAAAACCCTGAAAGAACTGACCGCCGTGCTGCGGGAGCTGAACAATCTGTCCAAAAACAGGGCGGAGGCAAAAAGCGACTGCCCCATCGTGCGCGTGGTGGTGGAGGGCGATGCGGAGGAGTGGAGCCAATGAGCGAACGCCAACTGAAAATTGAGGCGCCCAACGAAAAGCAGAAGCTCTTTTTGCAATGCCGAAAGAAATATATCGCCTTTGGCGGGGCACGGGGCGGTGGGAAAAGCTGGGCGGTACGCACCAAGGCCAAGCTGATGGCACTGCACTATCCGGGGATCCGGCTGCTTTTGGTACGGCGAAGCTATCCGGAGGTGGAAAACAACCATGTGCGATTTCTGCGCACGGAATTGGCAGGCATTGCCGAATATCGCGCGACGGCCAGACAGTTCGTTTTTCCCAACGGAAGCGTGCTGGAGCTTGGCTACTGCGCCTGCGACAGTGATTTGGACCGCTATCAGGGGGCGGAATTTGACGTGATCTTTCTGGATGAGGCCACACAACTGCGGGAGAGCTGGATGCGGCAATTTGCGGCCTGCCTGCGCGGTGTGAATGATTTTCCCAAGCGTATTTACTATACCTGCAACCCGGGCGGCCCGGGACACAGCTACATCAAGCGCCTGTTCATCGACAGACGGTATGAACACGGCGAGGAGGCGGAGGACTACGCCTTTATCCCGGCCCGTGTGACCGACAACCAAGCCCTGCTCAAGGCCCAGCCGGACTATCTCAAGCAGCTGCAGGCTCTGCCGAGGAAGCTGCGTGAGGCGTGGCTGGAGGGAAAGTGGGACATCTTTGAGGGGCAGTTTTTTCAGGAGTTTACCGACGATCCCGACCACTACGGTGACAGGCGGTTTACCCATGTGATCGAACCGTTTGAGATCCCGCGGGAGTGGCGGGTATACCGAAGCTACGATTTCGGTTACGCCAAGCCCTTCTCCTGCGCGTGGTGGGCGGTGGACCCGGACGGCGTGATCTACCGCATTTTGGAGCTGTACGGCTGTTCCGGCAATCCCGACGAGGGCGTGCGGTGGACGCCGGACAGGCAATTTGCCCGAATACGGCACATTGAGGACACCCACCCATGGCTGAAGGGCCGGGACATTCAAGGCGTGGCCGACCCGGCGATCTGGGACAGCAGCCGCGGTGAGAGTATCTACGAAACGGCGCTGAAATACCGCATTTTCTTTACCAAGGGCGACAACCGGCGCATTGCCGGGTGGATGCAGATGCACTATCGGTTGAGCTTCGATGAGGAGGGCTATCCGATGATGTATGTTTTCAACACCTGCAGGGCCTTCCTGCGGACGGTGCCGGCGCTGCTGTTCTCCGACAGTGAGGCGGAGGATCTGGACACCAAACAGGAGGATCATGTGGCCGACGAGTGCCGCTATTTCTGCATGTCACGGCCCATTGCGCCGCGGCGCAGCGGTACCAACGCCAAATTACAGGACGATCCGCTGGATTTGAGAAAGGGCAGCTTCGGGTCGTGGAATGCGGCAAAAAAATGCTGAAATTTTTTGCGCTGTTATCCATATGCGTGCAACAAACCGAGATGGCAGGAGAGAGATGAAGGCGATAGTCCCAATCTATACATGAGGGAGGAAACATATGGAAGAAATGGAAATCCTGCGGCCGAAGATCGGTCGGGAGGAGGTGCGCAAGGCAGCCGACATCCTGAAAAAGTACAAGCAGGGGAAGGCAAATCTGGAAAAGCGCATCATCGACAACGAACAGTTCTGGAAAATGCGGCACTGGGAACAGATGGCAAAGAACGGTGAGGGCGGTAACGGGGGAGACCCGCAGCCTACCAGCGGCTGGCTGGTAAACTGCATCCTTTCCAAGCACGCCGACGCCATGGACTGCTATCCCGAGCCGACGGTGCTGCCCAGAGAGGCAGGCGATCGGGAGGAGGCCGCCAAGCTGAGCCGTATTTTGCCGGTGGTCTTGAAGAAGAACCAGTTTAAGCGCGTGTATTCCGACGCGTGGTGGTACAAGCTCAAGTCCGGCTGCGCGGTCTACGGCGTGTTCTGGGACGGCAGCAAGCTGGGAGGTCTGGGCGACATTGCCGTGAAGCGCATGGAGCTGCTGCACCTGTTTTGGGAGCCGGGCGTGAAGGACATCCAGGATTCGCCCCACTTCTTTTCCACGGAGCTGGTATCCAATGAGCAGCTCTTGCAGCAGTATCCCCAATTGGAGGGGAAACTCCGCGCAGGCAGCTTTTCCGTGAGCCGCTATCTCTACGACGACACAGTGGATACCTCCGACAAGTCGCTGGTGGTGGACTGGTACTACAAAAAGGGCGGCGTTTTGCACTACTGCAAGTTTGTGGGGGAAACGGTGCTGTATGCCACCGAAAACGACACGGCTGTGCCCACAAAGACCGCTGTGATCGGCGTGGATGAGAAGGGGCTGCCTGTGATGGGCCAGGTGCCCGCCGGGCGCTCGATGGCGGAGCGCGGTTGGTACGACCACGGACTGTATCCGTTTGTGTTCGATGTGCTGTTCCCGGAGGAGGGGACGCCCTGCGGCTACGGCTATGTGGATCTGTGCAAATCGCCCCAGAAGCAGATCGACTTGATGAATCAGGCGATTCTGAAGAACACGCTGGCGGCGGCAACCCCCCGTTTCTTCATTCGCTCGGACGGCGCGGTGAATGAGAACGAATACGCCGACTGGACCAAGCCCTTTGTCCACACCAACGGTAATCTGGGGGCCGATTCCATTGCGCCGATTCACGCCACAGGGTTGGACAGCGTATATGTGGCGATTCTGAACAACAAAATCGCCGAGATGAAGGAGACGGCAGGCAACCGCGACACCGTTAACGGCGGCACGGTGTCCGGCGTGACGGCGGCTACCGCCATTGCCGCGCTGCAGGAGGCAGGCGGTAAGCTCAGCCGCAACATGATCGACGACGGTTACGAGGCATTTTCCGATGTGGTGAAGCTGTGCATTGAGCTGATCCGACAATTCTACGAAATGCCGCGCCAGTTCCGCCTGCTGGGCGAGATGGGGCGGGAGGAATTCGTCAGCTACGACAACATGGGACTGCTGCCTAAGACGATGGACGACGGTATCAATGTGAGCTATCGCGTGCCGGAGTTCGATTTGGAAATCTCGGCACAGGACGAAAATCCCTACAAGACCATGGAATACAATCAGTTGGCGCTGCAGCTGTTCCAATTGGGCTTTTTCCGCGAGGACATGGCCGATCAGGCGCTGCGATGCCTGGAGCTGATGGATTTCAAGAACAAGGATCGCATGGTGAGCGTGATTGCACAGGGGAAGACCCAGGCAAAAGTGATCGCGCAGCTGCAGTCCCAATTGATGCAGGTGGCACAGGTGGTGGACGAGGCAAAGGGCACGCAGTTGGCATCGGCCTTGGCAGCAGAATTTAGTGCGGCCCCTGTGATGAACAGTAAGCGTGCCGATATACAGAACAAAATGTCCGCCATGGATCAGATGCGCCAGAAAACACGGCAGGTGGTGAATCCCCAATGATCGATGTGTCATTTACCCATCAGCGTGTGACCGTACAGGGCCACGCAGGCTATGCACCGCGCGGTGAGGACATCGTTTGCGCGGCGGTGAGCGCGCTGGTCTACGCATTGATCGGCACGCTGGAGGAGGATGGCCTGATTCGGGAATTGGTGGTGCGGCCGGGCTTTGTGACGGTGGCCGCCAAGAAGGACCACAAGGCATTTGACGTGGTGCGGTGCGGCATTGCGCAGATCGCAGCGCGGTATCCCCAATGCATGAGTGTGCGGGGATAAAAAACGGCGGGACATCAGGGGCAAGGCTTACCCCCCGCATAAGCGCAAAAAGGCGGAGTGATATTTTTATGGGTCGTGACCTACCACGGGGAGGAAAGAGAATGAAATTTACTTGGAACCTTCAACTGTTTGCATCGGACGATGCAGAACATCCGGCTATGCCGGAGGATACGGGCGAAACCGCTCTTGACGCCGGAGAGCAGGAGAGCTTTGAAAGCTTGATCCGCGGACAGTACAAGGCGGAATTTGACGCGAGAGTGCAGAAAATTCTGGACGGTCGACTGCGCGGACTGCGGCAGGAAAACGAGCAGCTTCGCCGTGAAAAGACGGCCCGAAAGGAATCGGCCAGACAGGCTTTTTCACGCTTAAGTGAGGAGGAGGCCGCCGTACAGGCGATATATCCCACATTCCAATGGCGAAAGGAAATCCAAAATCCTACATTCGGGCGCTTGGTGGCATCGGGTATTGATGCGCGCACGGCCTATGAGGTGGTGCACCGGGAGGAAGTGTTAAGACAGGCCATGTCTTATGCCGCCAAACGCGCCAAGGAGCAGACCTCGCGCGCCATCGCTTCGGGCGCTTTGCGTGTGAGAGAAAACGGAGGACGCAATGTGACCGTGACACGCAATGATCCCAAGGGACTGTCCAGCGAGGATCTGGCAAACATCCGCAAGCGTGTGTTTGACGGAGAGAAGATCCGCTTTTAAGGCTCACAAGCAACAAACAATGGAAGAAAAAGGAGAAAGGTACAATGGAGGACAACAAGTATTTTGACCTGCAGTTGTTTGCAGGCGACATGAACACCCAGACCACCGGCGGTCTGAGTGCGGAAATGAAAACCTATTACGGCATGGAGCTGCTGGAGAACGCCAAGCCTCAACTGGTGCACAATCAGTTCGCTGCCACCAAGCCTCTGCCTGTAGGCGGCGGCAAGACCGTGGAATGGCGTAAGTTCGGCGCTTTTGACAAGGCGCTGACCCCCCTGACCGAGGGCGTGACGCCCGACGGCAGCGGTATCTCCGTCAGCTACATCACCAAGGAGCTGAGCCAGTACGGCGATTACACCACCGTGTCCGATATGCTGGATCTGACCGCTATCGACGATGTGGTGCTGGAAATCACCGACCGACACGGCGCCAACATGGGCTTGACCCTGGACACCGTGACCCGTAACGAGATCCAGCAGGGCAATCAGGTCATCTATGCCCCTAAGATCAATGACGACGGCAGCAAGACCGAGATCACATCCCGCTATGCGCTCAATGACCGGTGCAAGATCAGCGGTGAGCTGGTGGCGAAGGCCGCTACCGCGCTGAAGAAGATGAATGCGCCCAAATTTAACGGCAAGTACATCTGCATCATCCACCCCAGCGTGGCCTACGATCTGCGTCAGGATGAGAGCTGGATCGCCGCGCATCAGTATGCCGCTGCCACCGAGCTGTTTGACGGTGAGATCGGTGAGCTGCACGGCGTGCGCTTCGTGGAGACCACCGAGGCCAAGATCTTCTGCGGTGAGGACCTGGCCTCTGACAGCCGCACCCTGCTGGTCAACGGCGCGGTCAACGCAGGCAAGACCGTCAGCTTTGACGGCGGTACTGTCGCCGCCGGTGCGCTGGCAGGCCGCTATGTGCTCATCGGCGGCGAGCGCGCTAAGGTGGTGAGCAACACCGCTACTGCGATGACGCTGGACAAGAATGTGACCGCTGCCGACAACGCGGTGATCTATCCCGGTGAGGGCGGCGCTGAGGGCATGGCCGTTTACGGCTGTCTGTTCATCGGCAAGGATGCCTACGGCGTCGTCGATCTGAGCGAGGGTACCGAGGTCATCGTTAAGCCCCGCGGCTCCGGCGGTACCGCCGATCCGCTGGATCAGCGATCCAGCGTGGGTTGGAAGGGCGTTCACGCTGCTGCGATCCTGTACGATGAGTACATGGTACGCGTAGAGTGCGGTTCTTCCTATTCCAAGCAGGACAAGGGCAACTAATCACCATTTGCCCCGCTCACTTCGGTGGGCGGGGCAGTGAATAACAACAGGAGGTTCAGGCAAATGGATAAGACAGTCAAAATTCTGCTGCCCCGCGGCAGAAAGAACGAGGAAAACTTCATCATCGTCAGCGTCAACGGCAGAAGCTGGAAGATCATGAAGGGCGTGGAAGTGGAAGTGCCCGATTTCGTGGCAGAGGTGCTGGAAAACGCGGAAATGATGGCGGAAACGGCACGCCGCTATGTGGATAAAATGGCCAACTGAGGAGGAATGAGCAGATGGCAAAGCTGACAGTGGGGCAGGTGCTGCTGCAGGTGGATGCGCTGCTGCCCAATCAATACACGGCGGAGGAAAAACGACGCTGGCTGAAACAGGCGGAGGGCTTTGTGATCGAGGAGGTCATCAAGGTCCATGAAGGCGGCGAGAACTGCCGCCTGCCGGAGGAGTGGAGTGACGACACCGAGCTGCTGGTCGGTGCGCCCTACGATGAGCTGTACCGGTACTATGTGGAGGCACAGATCCATTACGCCAACGGCGAGATGAACCGATACAACAACGTCTGCACCGCATGGAACAATGCGCTTTTGACCTACCGTGACTGCTATTGCCGCAGCCACATGCCGCGGCAGCATGCCAAGACGCTGCACCTGTGCTGAGGAGGTGGGGGGATGTTTTTTCCGAAACTGACAGCACCAACGCAAAACCGCGTGACGGTAAGCCGCTTTTTGGGCTATGACAGACGCAACGGCGGCGAGCTGGGCTGTTTTGAAAAAATGGAGAATCTGACATCGGACGGGTTCCCGGCCTTGACCGTGCGCAAAAAGCGCGCTTTGCTGACAACGCTCAACCACCCCAACGGCCTGACGAGCAAGGACTGCCTTATTTGGGTGGACGGCAGCACGCTGTACATCAACGGTGAGAGCACGGAGCTTGTGCTGCAGGACAACGAAAAGCAATTGATCGGTATGGGTGCCTATCTGCTGATCTGGCCGGACAAGCTGTATATCAATACCTGCGACCTGTCCGATTGGGGCAGTTTGGAAAACCGGGTGGAGACCTCGGGCAGTACGGTGATGTGGCTGTGCCGCAGCGACGGCACCATGTGGCAGGACTATGTGACAGGCACGGAGGCGCCGGAGGAGGCCGGTCTTTGGCTGGATACCTCCGTCACGCCGTATGTGCTCAAACAGGCCGACGACAACGGCTGGGTGGCCGTGGACGATGTGTGCGTGATGATCAGCGCCACGGGCATCGGCACCGGGTTTTCGGCCGGTGACGGCGTGACCATCAGCGGCTGCGATGATGATGAAATGAACGGCAGCTTTGTGCTGCTATCGACAGACACGGACTATCTGGTGGTGCAGGGTATGGTAGAAGGCGTCATTACCCAGACAACGCCGATTTGCGTAAAACGCAGTGTGCCGGAGATGGACTTTGTGGTGGAGTGCGGCAACCGCCTGTGGGGCTGCAAATACGGTATTGTGGACGGCAGGGCAGTCAACGAGATCTATGCCAGCAAGCTGGGGGATTTCAAAAACTGGAACTGCTTTGCAGGGTTGTCTACCGACAGCTATGTGGCCTCCCGCGGCAGCGACGGGCCTTTTACCGGCGCGGCGGCCTGTTTGGGCAGCGTGCTGTTTTTTAAGGAAAACTGCATGGAGCGGGTGTATCCCGATGCGGCCGGCGCCCATCAAATCGTGACAATGGCCTGCAGCGGTGTGCAAAAGGGCAGTCACCGCAGCCTTGCGGTGGTGGACGGCACGCTGTTCTACCACGGAATGGGCGGTATTTGCGCATTTGACGGCAGCTTGCCGGTAACCGTATCACAGCCGTTGGGCGATGTGCGATACGGCAATGCGGTGGCCGGCTGCTTTGAGGGGAAATACTACGCAGCCCTGCAGAGTGAGGACGGCAACCGGCATCTGTTCGTATATGATACAAGGCGCAAGCTGTGGCACAGAGAGGATGAGCTGCAGGTTAAGTACTTTACGCAGTGCGACGGACAGCTTTATGCCCTGGCGGCAGACGGCAGGCTGTGGGCCATGCAGGGGGACGGACAGGAAAAGGAAGCCGCTGTTTCCTGGATGGCAGAGACCGGCGAATTGGGCTTGAACACGCCGGAGAACCACTATCTGGAGCGCTTGCAGCTTTGCCTGCGTCCGGAGGAAGGCGCCGATGTGTGTGCCGGTATCAGCTATGACGAGGGTGCGACTTGGCAAACCCAGGGGCAAATGGTCGGGCGGCAGGGCCGTGTGAGGGAGTGCTTGCTGCATATCAGACCCAGACGCTGCAGCCATTTCCGCCTGCGGCTGCAGGGAACGGGCGGATGCACGCTGTACAGCGTTTCGTCCGTATACGAAAAGGGGAGTGACGGCCCATGAGTACACTGACCCTGCCGCCGTATCCGGCGGGTACCCTGCAGCAGCAGGTCATGCGGCAATACTCGTACCTGTTTCAAATGAGCCAGCAGCTTAATTTGGCGCTGTCACAGTTGGAGCAGACGAACCGGCAGAGCAGTGAGGATACGGCAAAGCATCAGACGGCGGCAAAGGAAGAAACGCAGCGTCAATATCAGACGCTGAAAAGCATGATCGTCAAGACGGCGAACCGGGTGGAGCAGCGCATGGAACAGCTTACCGCGGAGCTAGCAGGCGAATATGTGGCGGTTTCCGACTTCGGCAGCTATATGGAAAAGCTGAATGCCTACATTGAAGCCAATCCGGAAGCTATTACGCAATACTACAGCTTTTACGCGGATCTGCAGGCGGATATCAATAAGGTGAGTGCGGCTTTTTCCGATTACAGGACGGGGACGGAGGGCTATATCCGCACGGGTATTGTCTATTATGACGGCGAGGTGCCGGTATACGGCGTGGCGGTGGGACAGAATCTGACCACGACGGTAACCGATGGCGAAGAAGTGGTGGACCAGAACAACTTCCGCGCCACCTTCACGGCAAAAAAGCTGTCGTTTTGGCAGGACAGTACGGAGATCGCCTATGTATCCAATAACCAGCTCTACATCACCAACATTGTGGTGCTGGATTCCATGCGTCTGGGCAAGTGGCGTATGGCAACACAAAACGGCTTGGCATTTCAATGGATCGGAGGGTAAGAGATGGCATATAAAAATCTGGGGTCCATTGTCTGGGGCAGCGGTCCCAACATTACCGGCTCAATTGCCTATGACTATCAGCGAAGCGGCGCGGATATGCAGTACAAGGTGAAGGTGACGATCCATACGCTGCCGTACAGCGATTCTTATTTCGGTTATCCGATCTATGCAACGATCAAACTGGACGGCACGGCGAAAGTCACCGGACACCGAATCAAGGCGGCCAGCCCGTCTGTCTGGGAGGAGGCGCTTGTGTATGAAACCGGCTGGCTGACAGTGAGCGGAAAGGCCTCCGGCACCACGGCACTGAGCGTAAACCTCTATTCCGGCAGCGGGGAGGACCGTGATAAAACCTACAGCTACGCGCTCTATGTGGTGCCGGCGGCATCGACTATGACATTCGACGCCTTTACCATGGGCAGTGCGGGTACCATCACGGTTTCACGCTCCGGCAGCAGCTATACGCACACGATCTCCTATACGTTCGGCGAGGCCTCCGGTACGATTGTGACCAAATCCGCCGGTACAAGCATCAGTTGGACACCGCCGCTTGATCTGGCACGGCAAATTCCCAATGCGACCCAGTCAACCGGTGTATTGCGCATTGATACCTACAGCGGGAGTACAAGGATAGGAAGCAAGGAATACAGCTTCACCCTGTATGTGCCGGCAAGCATAAAGCCCACCGCTGCGCTGGCTGTCACTTTGGTCAACGACAACAGCGTGATCGACGGATGGAATGTGTGCGTAAAGGGCTACAGCAAGCTGTCCTACACGGTGACGGCCAGCGGTACATACGGCGCGACCATCCGGAGCTGCCGGTTTACCTTTGCAGGAAAGTCGGTGACGGGAAGCAGCGGCGTTGTGGCTGTGAACAGTGCAGGTACATTTACGCCGAGCGTGAAAGTGACCGATTCCAGAGGGCGCAGCGTCAGCGTCACAGGCGACAGCGTCGATGTATATGACTACAACGCGCCGACGATCGCACAGCTCAGCGTGCAGAGATGCAATGCGGAGGGTACGATACAAAATGAGGGAACTTATGTATGCGTGCAGGGTGCTTTTCATGTCGGCGCTTCTGTCGGCGGACGAAACGGCGTAACGGCAAAGTGCCGCTATCGTGAAATCGGCGGAAGCTGGAGCGACTACACGGCAATCGAAGATACGAGCGCGGTGGTGGGCGGCAGTATGCCGGCAACGAAAACATACGAAATGGAGGTCGCGGCCACTGACAGCATCGGAGAAACCAAAACGGTATACACTATTATCCCAACGGCGGATGTGGCACTCCATCTGCGCGATGGCGGCAAAGGGGCGGCCTTCGGCAAATATGCGGAAAAAGAGGCGCTGGAATGTGCATGGGACGCCTACTTCGACAAAAACGCTCAGGTAGACGGTACGCTGAAGGCCGGCACTCTGGAAACGACCGGAGCGGCTACATTTGGGGGAAATGTCAGCGGCAAATGGCTCAGCGGCACATGGCTGCGCTCCACGGCCCACAGTGATTTGGGCGCCGCGCCGGGGAGCTATCCCGTATTCCATGACGGCTGGCTGTACAGCCGTACCCTTGCGGAAATGCGGGCGGATCTGGCGGCTTATGAAACGTTGCCGCTGACGGTGGTATCAGGGCGCCTGACGGATTTAAATTATACGGCGCGGTATTACCCTATGCTGGGCATGTGCTTCGTGCGTATCTACGGGAAGATCAATGCCGATTTGAATACAGGCTATGACTACGACCTGATAAGTGTCGGCAGCCATGCACCCAATTATGTCACGGCACTGGCGACCAAATGCGGAAAGGATTGTATGGCATGCATAAAATCCAGCGGCAATATTGCTCTCCGGCCGATTGGCGCAAACATTGCCGCATCTGATGGATGGGTAATATATATTGCCGGCTGGTGGCTGGTATAACGCGTCATGCGGATTTGTGCGAACAAAAAAATGCCGTGAGTCTGCAAAAAATCGAACAGAAAAGGAGAAAATTATGGCATCAAATTATCCGACAGTACAATATGGCTCTCGGGGCGAGACGGTGCGACAGCTGCAGCGAGCGCTGAACCAGGTGGGCTATTCGCTGGAGGTGGACGGCGGTTTCGGCCCCAAGACAAAGGCGGCAGTCATCGATTACCAGAAGAAAAATAACCTGCGCGTGGACGGCGTGGCAGGCAGCGAGACCATGGGCAGTCTGCTCAGCAAGATCGGTACGGTGTCCGGCGGCTACAGCAACAGCAAGCAGGTGCTCAGCGGTGTTTCCGACGAAACGGCCGATGCGCTGTACCGTCTGGAAAAGGGCTATACCCCCTCCGATGAGGTCAAAGCGGCGCAGTCGGTCGTGGACAGCATGAATGCGCTCAAGCCCGGCGCGTATCAGTCCGGCTTTGAAGGGCAGTTGGCGGCGCTGTACGATGAGATCAACAATCGGCCGGCCTTTTCCTACGACCCGGCAGAGGATGCCGCCTATCGGCGCTACGCGGAGATCTATACCCGGCAGGGGAAGGCGGCCATGGAGGACACCATGGGGCGCAGCGCGGCACTGACAGGCGGTTACGGCTCCAGCTATGCCCAGAGTGCCGGACAGCAGGCGTATCATCAGTATTTACAGGAGCTGAGCGAATTGGTGCCGGAGTTTGAGAAGAATGCGTGGGACCGCTATACCCAACAGGGTGAGGCGATGATGGACCGTTATGAGCTGTTCAAGGGAGAGGAAGCGGCGGCATACGGCCGCTGGCAGGATGAGATGGAGGAATGGTATAAAGCGCTGGATCTGGCGCAGGATCAGTATGAGGGGATCAGTAAGCAGGATGTGGACAACTATCAGACCATGCTGACGCATTATACCTCCAAAGCCGGTAAAGAGCAGGCGGCATCAAACGGTGTACGCATGAACAACGGTAAAGTGACGGCGACCGCTGCAAAGGCTTCCGCGCTCAGCTCTACGGCAAGCAATAGTTTGCAGCGTGCCATGGATAACTATCTGCGTGCCGGTGATAAGGACAGCGCAAAAAGTCTGGCAACTCAGTATAAGAGCCGTATGACGGCGACGCAGAAAAAGAAGGTGGAGTCGCTGTTCGGTCGATACGGTATGAGTGTGGGCTGGTAATTGCTTGCCAAATGGCGGTAAATCGGGTACAATATAGCGAAAGCTTTTGACCGGAGGCGCCCCATGGCAGGATTCTACTATCGACAACTCAACAAAGAGCAACGGATGGCTTATGACGCAATGTATGCCGGCTTTCAGGCACTTGCGCCGGCCATCCGTGTGCCGCGTCTGGATAACGCGGCGCTTTCGGACGTCTACCAAAGGTTGAAGCTGGACGAGCCGCGTATATTCTTCGTGGTAGGCTTTGCCTACCGCTACGACCCGCGGGGTGAACATGTGGAGCTGATACCGGAGTATCTGTTTGACAAGGGCAAAATCAAGATGCACCGGCAGGCGGTGGACAAACGGATCGAACGATTGGCTGCACCGCTCAAGGGGAAGTCCGATCGGGAGAAGGAAGAAGCGATCCACGCATTCATCCTGGAAAATGTGCATTATGACAAGCTGAAAAAACCGTATTCTCACGAAATCATCGGCCCGCTGACGCAGGGGGTGGGTGTATGCGAGGGCATTGCCAAGACGGTGAAGGCGCTGTGTGATGCGGTGGGCCTGGAGTGCATCGTGGCGCTGAGCGAGGCCAACCCCGAAACAGGCGTCAAGTACCGTCATGCGTGGAATGTGGTGAGGGTGGCAGGAAAGACCTATCATTTGGACGCTACCTTTGATAACTCCCTGCAGCGCGGCGTGGCACGCTACGATTATTTCAATCTGGACGACAAGCATATTTTCCGCGACCATGAGCGCCTGGTGCTGGACATACCGCGCTGCGAGGATGGCAATAATTTCTACTATCGGACGATGTCTTTCACGAAAGTGGAGGATGTGGTGAAGCGCATGAGGCAGGCACTGCGGAAAAAGCAGGGACATTTTGTGTTTCACTGGCGGGGCGGAGGACTGAACCGTGCCATTTTGCAGGAGCTTCTGAAAAGCTGCCAAGCGGCGGCAGAGGAAAAGGGCAAAACCGTGAGCTGCTCGGTGAATGTGGCACAGGCGGTGATCCAACTGGACTTTGATGCGCCGGGGCAGGAGACTGTGACCATTGAGCAGCCGGACGAGGGCCGCGACATGGCGGAATGACAGATTTTGGGGGAAATGGCACTTTACACAGAGGACATTTTTCGATATAATAAATTATTCGTTATCGAAAGGGGGCAGATGCCTTGCAAGTGAATCAGATCCGCATCGGGGCAGTGCTGTCCTATGTCTCGATGGGATTAAGTACCGTGATCTCGCTGGTCTATACACCGATTATGGTGAACAATCTGGGCAAGGGCGAGTACGGTGTATACAGTACGGTCATTCCGATTATTTCCTATCTGACCCTGCTGAGCCTGGGCCTGGGCAGTGCGTATGTGCGCTACTACTCCCGCGCGAAGGTGGCGCGGGATAAGAAGGAAATGGCGAAACTCAACGGGATGTTCCTTATCACCTATACGGTGTTGGGCTTGGTGCTGCTGGGTTTGGGCGTCGCCCTGTCGCTGAAGGGTGAGCTGGTTTTCGGCAACAAGTGGACCCCTGACCAACTGGCACTTGGCGGCAAGCTGCTGCGGATCATGTCGCTGACGGCGGCGCTGTCCTTCCCGTTCAGCGTGTTTGAGTCCCATGTGACCATCCATGAGCGGTATTTATTCCAGAAGATCCTATTGATGGCTAAGCAGGTGCTTAACCCGCTGCTGACGATTCCCCTGCTGCTGCTGGGTTTCCGCTCGGAAGCGGTGGCGCTGATGTCGCTTTTCTTTACCGTTTTAAGCGGCGTGCTGAATATATACTACTGCTTTGCAAAGCTGCGGATGCCCGTCAGCTTCCGCCATTACGATTTCAGCTTGATGCGCGAGATGGTGGGCTTTACCGTATGGGTGTTTATCGGCATTGTGGTGGATAACATCAACTGGGGTATCGGACAGTTGATGATGAACTGGCAGCACGGCGCGGAAGCGGCGGCTGTGTACAATTTGAGCAATCAGCTCAATACCTACTATCTGGCCTTTGCCACGGCGGTGGCCAATGTGCTGACGCCCCGCGTACACCGGATGGTGGCGTCGCATGCAAAAAACTCGGAGCTGAGCAGGCTGTTCACGAAAGTGGGGCGGATTCAGTTTATCGTGATGATGATGGTTTTGCTTGGCTTTGTGGCAGTAGGCCGGGCGTTTATGGCGGCCTGGGCACAGAGCGACGACACGACCACGGACTATATTGTGACACTGCTGCTGTTTGCCTCTACGCTGATTCCGGCCATCCAAACGGTGGGATTGGAGATTCAGCGCGCCAAGAATATGCACAAGTTCCGTTCCGTATCCTACCTGATCGTGGCGGTGGTCAATGCGCTGCTGATGATCCCCATGTGCAAATGGTGGGGCGGCATCGGCGTGGCAGGGTGCATTTTGTTCACCACGCTGGTGGGCAACGTGCTGCTGATGAACTGGTATTACAAATGGCACATTCATATCAATATCCGGCTGTTCTGGAAGAGGATCTGCCAGCTATTGCCGTCTATGATCCTGCCGCTGCTGGCGGCGGTGGCCATTGCGGTGTTTGTCGATGTGCAGGGGTATTTCCAGATCCTGATCTGGGGATGCGTGTTCGTGGCAGTCTATTGCCTGAACCTGTGGCTGTTCGGCATGAATCGCTATGAGCGCGAGCTGGTGAGCAGACCGCTGGCGAGGATTTTCGGAAAATTGAGCAGACGATGATGAGAGGAGGCGGCGGAGATGCCGAAGAAAAGCGGACGCAACACCAAAGGACGGATCGTTTCCGCTGCATGGAAGCTGTTCTATGAGCAGGGGTATGAAAATACCACCGTGGAGGATATTATCTTTGAATCGGAAACCTCCAAGGGATCGTTTTACCACTATTTTGAGGGGAAAGATGCGCTGCTTGGCTCACTGTCCGTGCTGTTTGACGAAAAATATGAGGAGCTGCGCGATGAGCTGAAGCCGGAGACGGACGCCATCGAGAAACTGGTTTTTCTCAACCGCGAGCTGTTTACCATGATCGACAACAGCGTGTCGCTGGAGCTGCTGGCGCGGCTGTTTTCCTCCCAGTTGGTGACCCGCGGCGAAAAGCATCTGCTTGACCGTAACCGCACGTATTTTAAGCTGCTGCAGCAGATCGTGAGAGAGGGTTTAGAACGCGGTGAGCTGCGCGGCGATATGTCGGCCAATGAGATTGTAAAGGCCTACGCCATGTTTGAGCGTGCGCTGATGTATGACTGGTGTTTATCCGGCGGCGAATATGCGCTGGCGCGCTATGCAGCGCAGATGATGCCCATGTTTTTGGAGGGCTTTCGCGCAAAAACATAAATTATTTTTTATCGAATAATTATGTTTTATAAAATCGTACAGCTTATAAACGGCTTAAATAAAAGGAAAGATTGACAAAAGATGAAATGATGTACAGAATTTATTCTGTAAATCATTCTGTATTTACGTCTAGTAAAAAATGTGTTATACTCCGTTCATCGTATTAACATAAGAACAGGAGAGATTATCACATGCTTAACACGGCTAATATTTGTATCATTATTTCCATCGTCGCGTATTTGTGCGTGATGGTGGTGGTGGGTGTCCTTTATTCCCGCCGCAGCGCCGGCGATACCGCCAACTTCTATCTGGGCGGCCGCGGTCTGAACCCCATTGTGGCGGCCATGAGTGCCGAGGCCAGCGACATGAGTTCCTGGCTGCTGATGGGTTTGCCCGGCGTGGCTTACATTACCGGCATGGCCGACGCTGCCTGGACGGCCATCGGTCTGGCTGTGGGTACATATTTGAACTGGCTGCTGGTGGCCAAGCGTCTGCGCATTTACTCCGCCGAGCTCGACGCCATCACCGTACCTCAGTTCATTTCCAAGCGCTTTGCGGACAACAGGCAGCTCCTGCGCGGCATTGGCGCCCTTATCATTATCGTATTCTTCATCCCCTACACCGCTTCCGGCTTTGCCGCCATCGGTAAGCTGTTCAACAGCCTGTTCGGCTTTGACTACACGACTTCCATGCTGGTCGGTGCCGCAATTATCATCATCTACACCATTTTGGGCGGTTTCCTGGCGGTGTCCACCACCGACCTGATTCAGTCCATCGTCATGACGCTGGCGCTGATCGTCATTCTGGTGTTCGGCATCAAGACGGCCGGCGGTTGGGCGGCCGTGTGCGACAATGCCAACAATGTGGCAGGCTATCTGAGCTTGACCAAACTGGGCAATGTGGCCACCGGAGAGGTCGGCAACTATGGATTCCTGTCCATCATTTCCACCATGGCCTGGGGTTTGGGCTACTTCGGTATGCCCCACATTCTGCTGCGCTTCATGGGCATCAAGGACCCCAAAAAGATCAAGGTTTCCCGCCGTATTGCCTCCATCTGGGTGGTTATTTCCATGGCCGTTGCTATCGTGATCGGTATTGTGGCTTACGCCATGTCTCAGGCAAATGCCATTGTGACCTTCGGTTCGCAGTCCGAGGCGGAGTCCGCTATCATTAAGATTGCAGATCTGCTGAGCAAGCAGGGTGTAGGCTTTGCACTGGTGGCCGGTCTGGTGCTGGCAGGTATTCTGGCCAGCACCATGTCCACCGCAGACAGCCAGTTGTTGGCGGCTTCCTCCAGCGTGTCTGAGGACCTGCTGAGCGGCCTGTTCGGCATCAAGATGTCCAAGAAGGCGACCATGTGGGTGGCACGCATTACCGTGATCGTTATCTCTGTGGTTGGCGTGTTTATCGCCCGCGATCCCAACAGCTCCGTGTTCGGTATCGTGTCCTTCGCCTGGGCAGGCTTTGGCGCAACCTTTGCTCCCGTTATTCTGCTGGCGCTGTTCTGGAAGCGCAGCAATAAGTGGGGCGCTCTGGCCGGCATGATTACCGGCGGTATCGTGGTGTTCGTGTGGCACTATCTGCTCAAGCCCATGGGCGGTGTGTGGGGCATCTACGAACTGCTGCCCGCTTTCATCCTGGCCCTGCTCGTCAATGTGGCGGTATCCCTGCTGACGGCAGCTCCCGAACAGAAAACAGTCGATACCTTTGAAAATGTCAAGGCGCTGTGCAAGGAGTAAATTTGCTTATGATAAAAGATCCGGTTTCCTGTGAAACCGGATCTTTTCTTTATTCTTTTTCGGCGGCCAACACCTCGGCGGTGTCGGCATTATGCAGGCGAATCAATTTTTCGGACAGGATTTTCGAGAAACCGGCGATCAAAGTGCTCTCAATCAGCAGCCGCTCCACGGCGCCGTCGCTGTCAGGGGCGGGTGAACGAATGTCATCTGCGGCGGCCTGCACCTGCTGATTGAAAAACAGCGCCAGGTGACGGAACTTTTGGCAGTAATCTTCGTAGGTGGCCTCGACCTGTTTTTCGGGAATACCCGACGGAATGATTTTTTCAATATCGTTGATCGACAGGCTTTGCTTCAGCGTAAGAATGAAAATCAGATAGGCGATATGCATGCGGTAGTATTTGCGCTTCACAGGGGCCGGCATGATCTTCAGACGCACATAGTTGTTAATGGTCGAAGCCGTGACAAGTTTGTTTTTCTCGTCGCTGGGGATGAAGTTCAAATACTGCTCCAGCAGGTTGATGACCTGATCCATATACAATCCGAAATCAGGGATGGTATCCCACTCCGGCAGATGATAGTCTGTAATAAACTGATCCCACCGCTGCAGCTTATGGGCAATCAATGCCTTGTCATAGCTCATGATCGTATGTGCCTCCTGCATATTTTTCTCAATTATATCAAATTAGCAGCAAAAATACAAGAAAAAATAGAAATAAAAGATATTGACTTGTTTTATCTAATATGGTATATTAGATAAAACAAAACACGGAGGTGAATATCTTGTGAGTGCAATTTATGTATATGGCGATTCGCTGCTGAAAGCGACGACACCGGATGATGATTTTCGCTATCATTTTCGCTGGCAGGAGCTGTTGGCCGGCAGGGAGACGGCGTTGTCCGCCGTGGTCAACCGAGCCAAGATGGGAGCCACCGTGCAAAAGGGAGAGGCGCTGGTGCGGCATGATCTGCAGCGCGGGATCGATGCGAAGCTGGCGCTGGTGGGTTATGGCGGCAATGACAGCGACTTTGACTGGACGGCCATTGCGGCGAATCCGGAGGACACGCACCTGCCGCGCACACCGCTGCCGCAGTTTTTGCAGACGTTGGAGAGTATCACCCAATCCTTGCTGGCACAGCAGGTGCAGCCGGTGCTGATGACGCTGCCGCCCATTGATGCCGAGCGCTATTTGGATTTTATCTGCCGCAGCGGACGCAGCCGTGAGAATATTGTGTATTGGCTGGGCGATGTGCAGCGAATTTATCACTATCAGGAGATGTATTCGGCCGCCATTACGCGCTGTGCGTGGCAGCATCATCTGCCGCTGATCGATGTGCGCAGCGCCTTTCTGCCGGAACGGGATCTGCCCGACATGATTGCCGCTGACGGCATCCATCTGACCATGGCAGGCTATGAGCGATTGTTTGAGCTGCTCTCGGCGGGGGTACAAAGTATATAAATAACAAACACAACGCCTGCCGCTTTCGGCAGGCGTTGTTCGTAAGACAGTAAAATATACAAAAGGCGTGACATTCATGGTCACGCCTTTTGCCTTAAGAAGATAGCCGCAAAGCGGCGGCTCTTAGGCCGGAGATGAGTGCACATACGGAGTTATCCCGTATAGAAGTGCGCCCTTATCTGTTCGACAAACCGGAATTTGAATTCCTGCAAATTATGACCTCTCAACATAGGTTACAGGTTGTCAATAAAATCCTCCAAAAGCCTTGAAAACAAAGGATTTTTCGCAATCTGCTCACCTTATCCCTTTATACGATTTCACATTTGTTCATGCTTCCCTCGCTACCTCATAAGGGAAAAATTGAGGGAAGGAAAAACTGATAACAAGATATAGCAAGATGTGGCAATCGGGAAACTGTGATGTATGTGCGAATATATTATTCTGGAGGATTATTATATGGACAAGTACATTTTTGATGAAAGCAACGGTTTGTGGTATGAATTGCAGGGCGATTATTACATCCCTTGTTTGGAATTGCCCGCCGAAAAAGAAGAAAGGCATATCGGCGTATGGGGACAGCGGCATTTGCGACATATCCGTCAGCATAATAAGGTATTCTACACTAATCTGTTGACAAGCGGCAAACTGCAATCCTACCTTGCCGATATTGAGGCTCAAGAACTGTTTGACCGCCTTATGAAGCAACGGGCAGAGCGTGAGGGCATTACCGAAAAGCTGAAAGCCGAAAGACCTATGTTATGGGTCGGCAGGATGAAAGCTCTGCGTGGAGCGGTTACGGAAACTGTCAATGCCGAGGTGATCTTCGTATGAGAAAGCAGAAATATTACCTTTACCTCACAGCAGAAGAACGGCGGTACATATTTAATGCCCTGCTCTCTTTCCGTAACAAACTGATAGCGCAAGGCAGATATACGGATGCAGTTGAC
>SFIY01000007.1 GCA_004555205.1 Clostridiales bacterium | reverse complement strand
TATCTGAACAGTTTAGCTTCGTGAAAGAAATATAACTCAATAAACAAGAACAAAACCAACTCGTAAGTGACGAACTTGCGAGTTGGTTTTTTGTTAGGAAGGCAACTTGAACGATTGCTATGATAACATCATATTAGATTGATTATAACCTTCCTCTGCCTTTCTGCCAACTCCGCAAACTGCGCTGCACCACCCCACGAGTGAGTGATATAGGTTACGACATAGTCGGACTGTTTGACCATCCACTTGTTTCGCCATGAAATAGCGAAACGGGGATGAACCGTCTCGATACCTTCCGGAAGCATAGTGTCGGAGTAATCACGCGCATCAAACTCATCACGCTTTTGGGGGATACGCTCCAATACAACAGCGTAATTGATGTGGGGGTATAGCGATACCAATTCTTTCAGAACGGAGCGAACCATCGAATCAAATGCTCCTTGTTGACCGACGTAAAACATATCTACAGTGTGGTTCTCTATCAGATCAACCAGCACCTCAAGCAGCTTTGGTTTAATTGAACTCGGACAATCCCGATGTCCAAAGAAAGTACAGGCGGACATTTTCCTTCCTCCGTCGCATTGTTGACCAGTATAGCGGATAATATTTTATCTCACTATAGCATACGATAATGGTGGCTGCAACCAATACTGGTCAATCGTATGCGAGGTGAGATAATGGAACAGAAGATTCGTCGTGATCGTAATATGGGAGATAACCTCCGGAGATTGCGCATTGATAAGGGAATCTCGCAGGAGAAGCTGTGTGCAGAGCTGCAGCGTCGTGGTTGTGATATCGGTAGAACTACTTACGCAAAGTATGAAGCCGGTGAGCTGAACATCAGAGCCAGCGTCATTATCGAACTTCGAAAGATCTATAACTGTACGTTCGATGATTTCTTTGAAGGTCTTGATGTTTCTGAAGAATAAAAACCTGTGGTATTCGACACGAATACCACAGGTTTTTTAGTTTGTTCTGTGACGATGAATTTCTATAACATTTGCAGATGAGGGTGCTTATTTATTGTTCCTTTTTGCGATTTGTTGATACTGAGCGTGGCACTCTAGCAACCCCTGCAGGGCAATCTGAGCCTCAAACCGCATCTGAGCCTCCATGCAGACATCCATAAAGATGCTGCGATCATTGTCCCAACAGCGGATGCCTTCCAGATATCCGGTGCAGCGTTTGTCGTCGATGATAAACGGAGTAACACTATGTCGAAGGCATTCTTTGAACATGAGTAGGCGGCCAACACGACCATTGCAATCTTCAAATGGGCGGATGCGTTCAAACTTCACATGGAAATCCAGGATCTCGTGAAAGCCGATATATTTCTGAGATTCGTATTCTTTGATCAGGGCGGTCATGGCTGCCCCAATCTCTGAAGGCGGCGTGGTTTTGCCAAACTTAGGTGCGGTGGATGATTTCCGATATCCGTAAGGAATAGGAGCATGACGCTTATGGCGGCAGTTGTCGCTGTGCAGCTGCATCTGGATCTGATGAATGAGTGTCTGGTTCAGTGGCTTCATCGCATTGCTCAAAACCATATCGACAGCAAGGAAGTGATTTCTTGCTTCGATGATATCATTGATCTTGATTGCTTCGCTGCCGGTGACGATGCGATCGGTTTTGTACAGCAGTTCGATTTGGTTGCGCGTCAGCCTGTTGCTGGCCATTCGACCGTTACTGTAGACCATGTTAATCTGGACATAGTCGTAAAGACCACGATACTGTCTGCCGTCTCGCTGCTTGATCAAATTTTTGAGAAGTGGGGGGATCTGAGGCGTATTTACTGTGTCTTTTTTGATCCGAGAAGGTTTAGCTGCATCTTCGGGAATTTGCCAGATGCCGTCATACTGGGCTAGATCCGGAATGCGCCCTTCTGCGCAATATCTTCTGACGAGCCTCTCGGAAATGCCCCATTTCTTTGCTGCTTCTTGGACTGTGATGTAACTCATAATTGTCTTCCTTTCAACTGATTTTTTGAGTACAAGATCCCGGTGACCGCGGAACACTTTAAATTTCCGCGGAACACTTCGTACCGGAGTTGTACCGGAATCAGGGCAAAACGCATTGTACCAGTTGAAACGAATGAACCTAAAATGTGTCTAAAAAGTGCTGTTTTGTCTAAGTTTTCTAACAAATTTCATCGAGTCCAGAACCTCGAAACCGGTGGCATTCAAGAGGTCAGCGGTTCGATCCCGCTTATCTCCACCATGTAAAAAGACAGAGCTTGCTCCTGCCTTTTTTGTTTTTTCTGCGTGTGCGCGAAAAATGCTTTTTCTATCACTTTTCTGCTTTTATAATCAATTCGGTTCTGCGTTGAATTTGGGATTGAGTCAAAATGCCTGAAATCAGACGATTTCAGGCATCTATTTATTCTTTGATCTTCTCCCTTGTCAAAATCACTGAGTTTATCAGCGCCGTCAGCGGAACGGCCAGGATCACGCCGATGCTGCTGGCAATCCCGCTGATGACCTCCGTGGCCATATAGGGAGAGCTGACAAGCTGCCGCAAATCCAGCCCCAGAGAATACAGGTAAATGATAAACGCCAGTCCGCTGCCCAGAAACGCCAGAATCAGGGTGTTGATCATGGTGCCCACCATGTCCTGGCCGATGTTCATGCCGGAGCGGAAAAGAGCCTTGCCGTCCCGGCCCGGAGCCACGGTATACACCTCCGTCAACGCCGAGGAAATGCTCATGGCCACGTCCATCACTGCGCCCAGGGCGCTGATGACCACGCTTGCCACCAACAGGCCCCGCAGACCCAGCGGCGTACCCATCTGCCGCAGCTGCAGCAGCGGCTCTGCATCCGCCAGGCGCAGACCGTCAATGCGCAGCAGATTCTGGGCCAGCAGGCCGAACAACAGCGCCAGAGCTGTGCCGGCGATGGTACCCAGGGCCGCACAGATCGTTTTCCGGCTCACGCCGCCCAGAATGACCATTGTCACCACGGTAATGTATGCGCAGGTCAAAAATACCGTCAGCAGCGTAGGCGCCCCCTTCATCAGCAAAGGGATCATCACAAAGAACAGGCACACCAGGGTCACCGCCAGGGCCACCAGGGACTTTACTCCCACCTTGCCGCCCACGGCCACCGTGGCCAGCAGGAACAGGCCCACGATCACCGCCAGACCTATGGCCCGATCAAACTCATATACCGTGGCGGTATGCTCTCCGTCGGCATAGGTGGAAATGAGCACCACCGCCCGCTGGCCCTCCTTCAGGGCCTGACCGTACAGGGGGCCAACATAGTTATATACCTGCATGGTCTCGCCCTTGTACTGCCCCGTGCGCACTTCGGCCAGCAGAAGCTGCTCGCCCCGGTAGCCGCCGTCGGACACGGGATCCTGCTCGGTGCTGTCCGCCAAAATGTCGGTGATGACGGCGGACTCGTACTCGGCGTATTCCTCCCCCCGGGGCTGGGGCTGCTCATGGGACACCGCCAGCATCCGCACAGCAGCAAACAGCACCACCGCTGCCGCCAGAATGATGCAGCTGAGGCGATTCCTCGTCCACCAGGCGCGCACATCCGCCTGTTTTAGCTTTGTTCCGTTCTTCATGGGAGTTTCCTCCGTGTCGTTATTTTATTCAGCATAGCAAGTTCCACTCTTTCTGTCAAGAGCATCCGCCGGAAGAAAAATCCCCGGGCTTTTGGTGAATTCAGCAAAAACTTTTCGATATTTTTTCACATTCTTAAGAAAAGAAGGGTGGTAATCCCGGGCAGTGTATGCTATAATATAGACATTCACACGAAAAGTTTGCTCCTGAACTCCGGTATCCTTCACAGATTTCTGTCCTGGTCACTCGGATCCCCTCTCGGCATTACAGAATCGTTTGTGAAGGGTCGCCTGCCCGCATCCTGCGGGATAGGCGGCTTTTGTTATCTTTGCGGCGCCGGAGCCGGAGAAAGCTGCTGTGCTAAATGAACAGGAGGGATCATATTTTGAAGAAGAGAGGACTGAGCAGACGTCTGCTATCCGTGCTGCTGGCACTGGTGATGCTGCTGTCGCTGCTGCCGACAGCGGTGTTTGCGGCGACGCCGAAGGCGACGCTGGTAACGGACGCCTCCACGCTGAAGGCCGGCGACCAGATCATTCTCGCGGCGTCTGCCAACGGCAAGACCTACGCTGCGGGCAATCTGTCCGGTAAATTGTTCACAAGTATTGAAACCGACCCCACAGACCCAGCCGAAAATGTGGAGATATTCACACTGGGCGGTGAGGCCGGCAAGTGGACGCTTACCACGTCCGGCGGAAAGCAGATTTACACCAAGCAGGCCAAGGCCCTGAACGATGCCGCAAACGGCACCGGCACATGGACCATCGACATTGACGCCAGCGGACTGGCCACAGTGGCCAGCACGGATACGGCCTGCGGCCGCATCCTGTACAATGTCAATGCCCCACGGTTCATGAACTACACCTCGGCCACCAATGTGAGCATGCTGCTCCCCAGTATCTACCGGCTGGAGGTCACCCCCGCCCGCCAGAGCGGCATCATCTCCGACCTGTCCATGCTTCAGGATGGGGACACCGTGGTGGTGTTCAACCCCAAGTTCGGTAAGACCCTGTCCACCGAATATAACGGTTTCTACAACATGGGCACCGACGTGACCCTGACCGACGGCAAGCTCACAGGCTTTACCGATGCCGACAAGTGGACGCTGGGAATTAACGCCGACGGCACTTACACCTTCTCCACAGCAGACGGCAAGAAGCTGGCAATGGGTGCAAAGTATACCAGCACTCCTCTTGACGAGGTAAATCCGAACTGGAAGATCACTGCGGTAGAAGGCAAGGATGCGACATTCTATATTGACAACGCAACCCGCACCGACAAGTACCGCCTCCAGTGGTATGCCGTTAACAACAACTGGAGTGCCTACACCGGCACCGGCGATGCCTTTGAGCTGCAGCTCTATCTGGTAATCGAGACCGATACTCCCGACACTCCGGGTACACCCGACACCCCCACAGCTCCGCTCAAGGACGGTGATCAGGTCGTCATTTATAACCCCGCCAATCTGAAGGCTCTGTCCACCGAGTACACCGGCTACTACAACAAAGGTACCGATGTGACTCTCGACGGCGGCAAACTCGCTGGCTTCAACGATGCGGATATCTGGACGGTCGGCGTCAATGCCGACGGAAGCTACACCTTCTCCACAGCAGACGGCAAGAAGCTTTCCATGGGTACAAGCTACGGCAGCACTCCGCTGGACGATGTAAACACCGCATGGCAGCTTGAAGAAGCAAAGACCGCAGGCTGCTACTATATAAAGAATGCCGTTCGCGGAAACTACCTCGAATGGTATGCCGATAAGGACAACTGGAGCAGTTATTACAAAGTTAACGATGAGGCTCTGTTTGCTCAGGCCTTCTTCAAGGTGCAGAAGAGCGGCATTGTCACCAGCCTGTCTGACGGCGATAATGCCGACGGAAGCTACACCTTCTCCACCGCAGACGGCAAGAAGCTCTCCATGGGCGCAAAGTTCACCAGCACACCGCTGGACGATGTGAACACCGCATGGCAGCTTGAGAAGGCAGCAACCTCCGACTGCTTCTACATTAAAAATACAGTCCGTGGCAACTATCTTGAATGGTACGCCGACAAGGGCAACTGGAGCAGTTTCTCCAAGATAGGCGATGAGGCTCTGTTTGCTCAGCAGTTCTATCTGGTCGCAGACGACGGCTCGGATACGCCCTCTGATAACCCCCTGGCTCCCGGCAGCAAGGTGGTCATCTACAACGCCAACGCAGGCGCTGCTCTGGCAAAGCAGGACGACAACGCTGAAAGTCCCTCCATTACCAAGGCAGCGGCCACCATTGCCGACGGCAAGCTCACCACAGGCAACGGTGCTGCCGTGTTCACTGTAGAGGCGAACGGCGAATACCTCCGCTTCTATAACGAATCCTACGGCTATCTGTGTGCCAACGGTACAGGCAACAACGCCTTCTACACCAAGACCGCAAGCGAAGATGCCGATTGGCTGGTACGCACCTGCTCCGGCGGCGTGGGCGGCTATGAGATGGAAAGCCGCACCGCAAAGTATAAGGGCTACAGCCAGTGGCTTGAGTATTACAGCGACAGCTTCAAGGTCTACTCCATGAACAAGGCGACCGTCACCGATTACACCATCTATTCGTTCAACTTCTACCCCGTTGCAAGCGATGTGACCGTCATCGACGGCATCGTGAACGCTCCCTGCATCGTACTCGGCACACTGCCTCCTGCCTATGTCGGTCAGGATTATGAGCTGAGCTTCTTTGTTGACGATCCCTTCGGTGTGAACGGTGAACTCTCCGCAAGGCTCGGCGACAAATCGCTTAATGTCACCAAGGGCGAGGACGGTAAATACTCCGTCACCATTCCCAAGGCGATGATCTCCGGCGACAAGCTGACCGTAGTCATCACCGGTAAGGACAATAAGGGCGTTGACATAAGCTCCAAGGTCGAAATAGATGTCGTGGACGCGCCGTCCATTGCAAACCCGCTGCCTGCCGAACGTTCCGAGACCGGCGATAATAAGCGTCCTACCATCGGTGCAACTATTATTAACGCAGGTAACGAGCCCGCTATCGAGCTGACCGTCAATGAGAAAGCGGTCAAGGCCACCTATGAAAACGGCAAGGTCAGCTATACTCCCAACGGGGACATGGCAGACGGCCGTGTGAATGTTCAGCTCACCGTCACCCGCAAGGACGGCAAATCAGCCACGCTGAACTGGTACTTCATCGTTGGCAAGGCACAGTATCAGTTGTACTTCGGCCAGCTTCACTCTCACACCCAGTATTCCGACGGCTCCGGCACGCTTGACAGCGCACTTGACTATGTAAAGAACCTGCCCGACAGCGCAAATGTTCAGTTTGTTGCCTTCACCGACCACTCCAACTACTTTGACACCACCTCCGCCGCCAACCCCGAGGGCGCACTCTACGACATGAGCCTTGCATCATCCTACAGCCAGCAGCGCTGGAAGGAATACAAGGACAAGATCGCAGACTTCAACAATGCGCAGACCGGCGTTATCGCCATCGGCGGCTTTGAGATGACTTGGTCCGGCGGTCCCGGCCATATCAACACCTTCAACACCCCCGGTATCGTTTCACGCAACAATTCAACGCTGAACAACAAGACCAACGATGCCGGTATTAAAGCGTACTACGAGCTGCTCAGCAGACCCGAGGGTTCAAGCTCCATCAGCCAGCTAAATCACCCCGGCACCACCTTCGGCACCTTCTCCGATTTCGCTTACTGGGACGGCGTTATCGACTCCCGTATATATATGGTTGAAGTCGGCAACGGCGAAGGTCAGATCGGTGCAGGCGGCTACTTCCCCAGCTATGAATACTATATTATGGCTCTTGATAAGGGCTGGCATGTAGCACCCACCAATAATCAGGACAACCACAAGGGCAAATGGGGCAATGCAAATGACGCCCGTGATGTCATCATCACCGATAATTTCACCGAGGAAGGTATCTACGAGGCTATCCGCGAAAGACGCATGTACGCCACCGAGGACAAGAACCTTGAGCTCGGCTACACCGTTAACGGCAGCATGATGGGCTCCATTCTCTCCGAGGTCCCCAGCGCGCTTGACTTTGAGATTTCGGTCAGCGATCCCGACAAGACCGATTCAATCGCCAAGGTCGAGATAATCGCAAACTCCGGCAGAGTCGTTCACACCTGGAGCAGTGCAGCGGAGCTCGCCTCCGGCACGCTGTCCTTAACGCTTGATCCCAATTACAGCTACTACTTTGTCCGCGTAACCGAAGCAGACGGTGACTTGGCTGTCACCTCCCCTGTTTGGGTCGGCGATATGCTCAAGCTCGGTATCTCCAACTTTGTATGCGGCACCTCCACTCCCGTCACCGGCGAGGAACTGACTTTGACCACAACTTTGTTTAACAGCGAGGCTACCGATGCCACTGTCACCGCACTGTCCTACACCATCGGCGGCGTGAGCATCGGAGTTGATAACACCGGCTATACTCTGGCTGCAAGCAGCACTCTGGATATTCCGTTTAAGTGGACTCCGGACAAGGCCCGTGTTACCACCGTCACCGTGACCGCCGTTGTAAAGCAGGGCAACAACGAGTACACCTTCACAAAGACCGTGGAGCTTGATGTTCAGGATGCCGAGAAGCTCGTGTACATAGGCATTGACGCTTCCCACTACAACGAGTATGTTGCAGGCAACTACAAGGACTCCATGGGCAACTTCGGTGAGCTTGCCTCCGATTACAGTGTGCGCACCGTGCAGCTGAACACCTCCGAGGATCTCATCGCAGCCTGCGGCAACCCAAAATACAAGGCGCTCATTCTCACCGCACCTTCCCGCCGTCTGGCAGCTGCGCAGAGTGATCCCAGGACCTACTCAGCAGATGAGCTTGCTGCTATTGCGGCGTTCAACACAAGAGGCGGCATCGTGATTTTGGCAGGCTGGTCTGATAACTACGAAAACTATGATGTTATTCAGAAGAACCCCGACATCAAGCATATGGCAGCCACACAAAACGAGGTGCTGGCAGCACTCGGTTCAAGCCTGCGAATTGGCGACGACGCGACCTATGACGATGTTCGCAGCGCAGCCGACGGCGTTGATAAGTGGCGTCTGTACTTCAGCACCTACAACACCGAAAATCTGCTGACCGACGGAGTGATAGTTGACCCCGAGAATCCCTATGACAAGCTATACACCGAGAGATTCAGCCACTACGGCGGCGCCTCCATCTATGCCGTGGATGCTGCTGGCAATCCCACCTCGGCCCTGCCCACCACCGTCTCCCCCGTGGTCTACGGCCACGCCACCACCTACTCCGTGGATGTTGACAATGACGGCCTCGGCGGTGACAAGACTCCCAAGTATGCCTACGCCGACGGCGATAATCGCCTGATTGTGATGGCAAGCGAGCAGCTTGACGGTAAGGGTATGATAATTGTCTCCGGCGCAGCCTTCATGTCCAACTTCGAGGTTCAGGCACAGCTTGATAACGGTGCCGAGAAAAACTACTCCAACTACAGGATCTGCGAAAACCTCCTGCGCATGATTAATCCCATTACCGTTACTCCCATCAAGGTGGTTCAGGCAGAGAAAGACGAAAACATCAAGTACACCGTTGAGGGTATCGTTACCTCCAATGCCTCCGGCTACGATAAGGATACGGCATTCTTTGACTGCATCTATGTCCAGGATGACACCGCAGGTATCAACTGCTTCCCCGTTGCCGGCAACTTCAAGATCGGCGATAAGGTTCGCATTACCGGCACAACGAGCTCTTATCAGGGCGAACGCCAGCTTGCCGTTACCGACATTGAGAAGATAGGAGAGGAAACTCCCGTTGTACCCACTCCGGTCACCTCAAAGCAGGTCAATGACGGCAGCGTGCTTGGTAGTCTGATAACCGTCAAGGGGCAGATAACCCGTGTTGAGATGGCTGACGGACTGGTACAGACCATAATTGTCAAGGACTCAAACGGCGATGAATGCCGTGTGTTCATTGACGGCTACATCACTACCGGCAAGGATGTCGTTAACGCTGAGGTTGGCCGAGAGATCACCGTTACGGGTCTTGCATCTTATGACAATACCTTCACTCTCTCCGACGGAACACCCATCGCACCGCGCATTCGTATCCGCGACCGCGCAGATGTTGTCTGCGGTGATATGATGGAGCAGCACAGCCATAATTTCGGCGAATGGGTCATTACCAAGTCGCCCACCTGTACCGATCCCGGCCAAAGAATGCGCTCCTGTGATTGCAATGAGATTGAAACCGAAGTAATCCAGCCCACGGGCCACGACTATGAAGACGGCATCTGCAAGAACTGCGGTTCCAAGCAGTCTACCGATGTTCCCAACACTCCGGATAAGCCCGATGACAGCGTCAAGACCGCCGACGGAAGCCATGTTGAGCTGTGGATTGCTCTGCTGTGCCTGTCGCTAACAGCCTCCGGCATAGTGCTGTACGGCAGGAAGCGTGAGGAGTAATTAATCCCGACAGCTATGCTGCTACAGCAAATAAAAACACGACCCCACCCTTGGCAGTAGCCGCAGGGTGGGGTCGTGATCTATACTATAATAAAATTCAGCATCCGCATATAGAGCAGGCACCGTCAAAAACTATGCGCAAATTCGTTTGCAGACTCCGGCTGAATGAAGTCAGCCGGCAATAGAGGCGTCTTCCGGCGTCGCCTCTAAGTGCTTCATGTTCATGTACTTTTTGTTGCCCCACTGGGTACCGGCCACATGGCGCAGCCGGGCACAAACCAGCATCAGAGCAGAATTGCCATCCGGGAATGTGCCCACCACCCTTGTCCTGCGGCGAATCTCCCGGTTTAGCCGTTCGATTACATTGTTGGTGCGGATCCGCGTCCAATGCTCATAGGGAAAATCACAGTAAGTCAGCGTTTCCTCAACGCTGTCCTCGGACCAATTCTTTCAATTGCCCCTTGATTACTTCTTCGTTTAGCTGTACAATCTTCTCGGACATGGTTTACAGACTCCTTTCAGAATGGTGTGTCGCAACTTCATTCTACCAGAGTTCTGCAAACCATGTCTATCTTTTTTTCAATTTTGCGCAACTTATTGTACCTTATCTGCCTTTGCAGCTAAATATCAGTCCAGAGCTGAAAAAAACTTTTTTATTTTGGGTTTGCAGCTTTATTTCTCAGTCGTAGCATTTGAATGAAACCGATGATGAAAACAGCTATACTTGCATATAACCTACAGTGGGTAAGTGGTAGATTCGGCAAATAGTTCAAATAAATATTCCACAATATAAGGATTGCTCCAACAATAACTAAAGAATATTTATAATTACAAAAGGCATATATAACAGACAGCCTACAGCGAGTTGTGCAATCAGGAAACCTAACTCCGAATGGCCATTTGTGTATCCAAAAAGAACAAGAATGCCAATCGCAGATAATGATAGCAGTAGCCGTTTCTCGAATGGTATATTCATCAATAACTCCTCCTTTTCACTCAAAACCAATGGCCGTAAATCTTACCGGCTTCTATCGCCTCATTACCGGCTGGACAGCCCATCGGAATCACCTTATTTCTCTTTCATTCGCGTGACAGTTCACCAAGGACATGTTTTGGTCACGGGTGTTGCTGTATGGCTTGTTCCATTTAGGGTATATGTTGCTTATAATGTATAGGTTTTTCCTTTTGTAACACTATGCGTTTTGGATAGATTGATACAGGATATACCGCTTCCGCTCCACGAGTCCACGAATGTAATGCCTTGCCAAAGCTGCATCGTTGCATGAATTGTCTTGCCGGGTTCTGAAATGGTTACACCGCATGTGGCTGTGGTCCCGTTAAATGACAACGTAGCCGTAGGGGCTGAATAACGAGCCGAAGCGGCATGAGCAACTGTTAGGCAGGATAGGATTGTACAAATTAACAATGTGCATGCAAGTAGTTTACGTTTCAAAAAAAACACTCCCTTTCTCTATTCTTGTTTATAACATAGAACGGGGAAAGAGAGTGTTTTTAGGACACTGTATTGATGATATTTTTTATTTTGTAGATTTCGACAGAATTACACCCCTGGCTATGTGCACTATGTCCTGCTCTGAGATGTTGCCCTGAACAGTAAATACCATAGCATTGTCTTCATCCACCCAGATCAAAACTTGATTGGCAGAGTTTTCGTCTGCACCATAGAATTCGCCGGGAATTTCATTGATATCATAGATAACCGGATCAGCATCACCGTGCGCTGTTATTGTCATGGCGGTATTATCCATAAACGTACATTCAACAAGAAAGACTTCATCGCTTACATCATTTATATAAATGTCACAGCGCTGAGTTCCACTGACGAAGCGCTCTTGCAATACAAACCCCTTTGGCAACCATGTAAGATCGTATTCCAATCTGGCTTTATCTGCCTCATCACCTTCAAAATGATATACTGTCATGTCTTCATAAACCTCTTTAAACCACTTGAAAACACGCTCTCTTGCCTGTACGTCAACTGTCAGCCATGTGCTGACAGACAAAATCGCCACAATTAGTATCGCCGCAACACGCTGCCACATTTTGTGCGCAGCAACCTTGCGCCTGCTTTTTCTTCGTAATGACTCCATACTATGTTCAAAATCATCGGAAAATGTATGTTCACATTCACTGGGAGATGGGAATGAAGTGAGCATGGACTCTGCCACACACTTTGCAGCGTTGGACAGTTCTTGTTCCGACCATATCATGCTGGACATTCTATTCATCTCCTTCCATATATTTTTGCAAAGCTGTCTTGGCCCTCCAGAGCTGCTTTTGTACGGTATCCTTTTTCATATGCAGCATAGATGATATTTCTCGTACAGAGTATCCATTATAATAGCGCAGCAATAGAATCTCGCGATAGGTAGCTGGCAGCTGTGCCATAGCATCAGCTAAACTATGATCACCGGGTAATGGAATTTCAATGCCAAAGGTACTCTCCTCAAATTCCATATCTGCCATTTTTGATCGGCTGCGAATGGTATCTATTGCTTTCCATTCTGTAATAATAACGATATAAGCTCTGGTTTTTGGACACTTAACATCCGATATTTTACCCAGATTCTCGATAAGGGACAAAAATGCCTGATGAACAGCATCTTCGGCATCAGACTCGTTCTTTAGGATATTTATGGCAACATGGAACATCAATCCCTTATAGATTGTGTAGAGCTGTTCAAATTTGGATTTATCTTCATCGCCTTCTATCATCTGTAAGTAGATAATCAACGAAATCCCCCCTATTGTGGCGATTATATCATTTTTGCCATATCGTATAAACACTTATCCGTCACCATTCCGCCGCACAAAATGTTTACAGCCAGCAAAAGATAAATTCCTCTTGAATATTGTAAGACTTTCCACTTCCTTAAGCTGACCCTTGATTACTTCTTCGTTCAGTTGTACAGTTTTCTCGGACATGGTTTACAGACTCCCTTCAGAATGGTGTGTCGCAACTTCATTCTACCAGAGTTCTGCAAACCATGTCTATCTTTATCTCTTTTTCAATTTGCGCAACTTATTGTACCTTATCCACTAAAATATGATATAATTATTTTTGAAAATTAGGAACAATTCATTGTTGCTTGTGTCGAATGATTAATAGAGGACGCTATCCTCTGGAAAGGAGGCATCAATTATGCCATTTAAATTGAAAAGACTGGACGGTTCGGTCACGCCGTTTCGCAACTCGGAGTATCTTCCGTTTTACTACTTCATCCCAAGAAGCATTTTACAAAAATGCGGCGCAGAGCTAAACTCGATTCCCCGCAATCCCCGTATGGTTTTTGCAAGCCGAGAAGCGTGCGAGTTTATTGAAAGCGATTTGTTTAAGCTTCTGATTATTGATGCAACAGCATAGAAAAAGCCAAACATCGTATTAAAGAACTTGATATGCTGATAGAGCGTATTTATGAGGACAACGTGCTCGGCAAGATTTCCGATGAACGCTTCTGCCGTATGTCTGCAAACTACGAAAAGGAACAAAAAGAACTGCTCGCCGCAGTTGAACACGACGAGCAGGCAGTCAGAAAAGCCGAACAGGAAAAGATTGATTTAAAGGTTTTTCTTGAGGCGGTTCGTGAGTGTACTGACTTAAAAGAATTAACACCCACCATTGTAAATACTTTGATCAAGCGAATTGAAGTCCATAACAGCGAAAAGGGTGAAGACGGCTTAAAGCACGTTCCTATTGATATTTCTTTTACTGCTGTGGGGATTATCAATATCCCGACCGAAAAGGAACTGATTGCGGCAATGGAAGAAATGCGAGAAAACCTGCTGAAATCCGCTTGAAACAAAGGAAAACGGTGCAGCCCTCACAGGCTACACCGTATCCTGCATAGCGACTGTCCTTTAGAGTACGACTCTTACGGGTGAGCCTTTTGGTATTTTAATGGCGCTCTATGATGCGCACGAGCTTATCTGTCAGCGTCCATACACCGTAAATGGCGGCAATCAGCACAGATGTGGGAATCAGCAGGAGGCCGATCAGGCTGCCGCCCAGGCCCATGACACCGTATGTGACGAATTTACGCATTGCCGCCGCCTGCCACGATGGAATAGTAAGCTCTTGCCGTTGCCTTGTAGATCAGCGCGTAGAAGATGCCGAAGACCACAAACGCGCCCACCGTGATCCAAATGACAAGAGGCAGGTTGTGGAGATTGAACAGCTGCAGCATTTTCCACACCAGGGGGAAGGCAAAGCCGAGGTGCAGTCCGGCGAAGATCAGCGGCGCAAAGAATACCGTCAGCACCTGAGAATTGATGCTCTTTTTGATGTCCGTCTTGGTCATGCCTACCTTCTGCATAATGGCAAAGCGGGACTGATCCTCGTAGCCCTCGGAGATCTGCTTATAGTAAATAATCATGGCGGCAGCAAAGATAAATACGATGGAGAGCACAATGCCGAGGAAGAACAGACCGCCGAAGGTGGCGAAAAAGTCCTCCTTTTCGGCAGCCATACAGCCGCCGGAATAGCTGTAGCCATCCTGATCGGCGATGAATGTATCTCCCAGTGCATCGGTCTGATCGTTGTAAATGCGGATGGCTTCCTCGTCACTGAGCGACGCATCATAGTCGTAGCCGTAATAATACTTGGTGGACAACATTCGATTGCCGTTGGCATCCACAAGGCTCTCCAGAGGACGCAGCGTGTCGTAATCGGGAATCACCAGCATCAGCGAGGGGATGACCATCGTGTTGGCCTCGCCGATGCGGATAAATTCGTCCACCGTTCCTGCAATATGCAGCTCACAGCCGTTCATGGAAAGACTGTCGCGGCTATAGGTGCAGCGCAGCGTATGGAGCAGCGCTTCGCCGGAGGAGAGGGTATAATCCGTGCCCATAACGCGGTTATAGTCATCCACGCTGACAAAGTACAGCATGCGGATGTCATCATAGTTGATGCCGAAGCTGTCAAGAACGGCGTTGTGATCGGCCTGCACAGCGTCACCGCTCACCAGTCCGGCAATGGCGGCGTAACGGTATTCCTGCACATTTTCCGGCGTAAACTGATGGGAAGCAAACACCTTCTCGTAGGCATGGCGGATATTTTCCAGCTTCTCATCCGACAGGTTGTCTAAGCCTTCCACATTAACGGAGATGTCAATATCGCGGGGAAAACGCGCCCTCAGGGCATCGTTGATGCCAAAATACAGGCTGGCGGAGGAGGAGATCATCACCAGCACCATGGTGCAGAGAATACAGATGGAGGCAAGACCCGCTCCGTTGCGCTTCATGCGATAGACCATGGAGGACACGGACACAAAGTGCTGCTTTTGATAATAATACTTCCTGTTCTTTTGCAGTATCTTGCACAGTGCCACAGAACCGGACATGAACAGCAGGTAGGTGGCAATGATGACCATTATGACAGCCACGAAAAACAGCGTAAAAGCCGTCAGCGGTGTTTTGATGGACACGGCAAGATAGTAGGCGACGCCCAGAATGATGACACCCAATACGGCAAAGACCCAATTGGCCTTGGGCGGCTTTTCGCCGAAGTTTTCACTGCGCAGCAGCTCCAGCGGTTTACAGCGCCTGACCTGCCACAGGGATTTGACCGTGAGCAGCAGAAAGATGATGCCAAAGATGATGAGGGTATAGGTAATGGCCTCGGCAGGGATGGTGAAGCGGTAGTCGATTGCGCCGTGAATGGCGTTGAGAAGGCCCAGCTCTGCCAGCTTGGAGAATACAATGCCAAGCCCCATGCCGCCGATTAGGCCGAATGCGGATACGATCAGCGATTCCCAGAGGATAATACGGCTGATGCTGTGTTTATCCATGCCGAGGACGTTGAACAGGCCAAACTCCTTATAGCGTCTGCGGATCAGGAACGAATTGGTATAGAAAAGGAACAGCAGCGCAAAGACGGCAATGACAAATTTGCCGAGGGAGAGAATCATTTCAAGACTGCTGCCGCCCTTTTTCATTTCATGCAGCAGCGGAGAATAGGACAGAAAGTGGATGATGTAGAACATCATGACCATGCCCATACAACTGAGTATATACGGGAAATACAGCTTGCGATTTTTTACGATGCCGCTCCAAGCCAAGCGGGGATAGATCGACTTTTTCATCGCTTGTCACCGCCTGCGTGCAGCATGGTCAGGGTATCGGAAATCTTCTGATACAGTTGTTCATTGGTATCGCTGCCGCGATAGAGCTGGTGGAACACCTCGCCGTCCTTAATAAACAGCACACGACTTGCCGACGATGCGGCCTTGACGGAATGGGTGACCATGAGGACGGTCTGACCCTGGCGGTTCACCTCGCCGAACAGATGCAGCAGCTCATCGGAGGACTTGGAGTCCAACGCACCGGTAGGCTCATCGGCCAAAATAATGCGGGGGTCGGTAATCATTGCGCGGGCCACGGCGGCGCGCTGCTTCTGGCCGCCGGAGACTTCGTAGGGGTACTTTTTCAGCAATGCGGTAATGCCCAGCTTATCGGCAATGGGCGCCAGACGCCGGTACATCTCCTGATAGCTCTTGCCTGCCAGCACCAGCGGCAGATAGATGTTATCCTCCAAAGTAAAGGTGTCCAGCAAATTGAACTCCTGAAATACAAAACCCAAATGATCGCGGCGGAACGCTGCCACATCGGATTCCTTAATGCCGGAGAAATTTTTGCCGTCTAACAGCACGGAGCCTGCCGTGGGTTGGTCCAGAGCGGCAAGAATATTTAAAAGCGTTGTTTTGCCGCTGCCGGATTCACCCATGATGGCAACAAACTCGCCCTCTTCCACGCTGAAATTTACATTCTTCAGCGCCTCCACGGCCGTGCCGCCCAGACGCGTTTTATAGATCTTTTTCAGATTCTTGACTTCCAATAAACTCATAAGGGAACTCCTTTCGTGTTCTTACAAGCTTATGATAAACAAGTAAGCCGATTCACTCCATCGAATCGGCTTACAGTTTGACAGGTAAATCTAACGGTTTTGTCACAATTACTCCATTGTGATGGATTGACGGCTCAAATCAATGCGGATGACCGTGCCTTTGCCCACCTCCGACGAGGCAGACAGGCCGTGACCCAGTTTGCTGCAGATCTGCCGGCAAAGATACAGGCCGATGCCGCTGGCGCGCTTATCCGTGCGGCCGTTGAAGCCGGTATAACCGTTTTCAAAGATGCGCGGCAGGTCTTCCGGGGCAATGCCGATGCCCGTATCGGCAATACAGAGCGTTTGCGGAGCTTCCATATAGAGAGACACCCCGCCGGAATCGGTGTACTTCACCGCGTTGGAAATGATCTGCTCGATGACAAAGGACAGCCATTTCTCATCCGTAACCACCGATGTGGAAAGCGGCTCATAGCGCAGGGCCAATTTCTTGCTGATGAACTCACCGGCAAATTGCTTCACGGCCGGACGGACAATGCTGTCAAGGTCGTAGGATTTGATGACATAGTCGGTGCTGTCCGAGCCGAGACGCAGGAAAGTGAGCACCATCTCCACATAGCGCTCAATGCGCTTGAGCTCCTGCAGCAGCTTGCGGGACTGCGCCGTATCCTCACTTTGCAGATGCAAGCGCATGGCGGCGATAGGCGTTTTGATCTGGTGCGCCCAAACGGTGTAGTAATCCACCATGTCCCGGTATTGACAGGCGGCTTCCTCCATAGAGGATTTCTTTTCGCAGCACAGCTTGTGGATCATGGCGTGGTAGTCCTCGTCGGTGATGCTGCTGCACGGGGGCAGGCTGTCGATCAGATCGGCGCTCAAAGCATGAAGATAAGAGAGCGTTTGATGCCGTTTGCGTACCTGCTGAAAATCCACCGCCAGCATCACCAGGCCCAGCAAAAAGCACAGCGCGGTAGGGTAGAGAACCGCCTTAAGCGGCAGGTGATAGAGGCAAAACGAGCCGGCAAACACGGCGGCAAAGAGAAAAAATGCAGCCAGCGCTTTCTTTTGATAGGACAGGTATGCGGCAAACAGTTTCATATCACTCACCCAACATATAGCCCACACCGAACTTCGTGGTAATAAAGCCTGACAGTCCGGCAGCATCCAATTTCCTGCGCAGGCGGCCCACATTGACCGTCAGCGTATTTTCGTCCACGAAGCTGTCGGTTTCCCACAGGGCTTCCATCAGCTTTTCACGACTGACGACCTTGCCTTTATGCTGCATCAGCGTGAGCAGGATGCGGTATTCATTTTTGGACAGATCGATCTTTTCGCCTTGATAGGTCATGGAATTGTCACCGGTATGCAGCACGGCACCGTGATGCTCCAGCACAGGGGCGGTGTTTGCAAAACTGTAGGCGCGGCGCAAAAGCGCCTGCACTTTCGCTACCAGTACGCTTTGGTCAAATGGCTTGGCAATGAAATCATCTGCGCCCATATCCATGGCCATGACGATATTCATATTGTCCGCTGCCGAGGAGATGAAAATAATCGGTACGGCGCTGACACGGCGGATTTCGCGGCACCAATGATAGCCGCCCATAAAGGGCAGGGTAATGTCCATCAGCACAAGGTGCGGCGCAAAGGCGGCAAATTCAGCCATCACACGGCAAAAATCCTGCACGCTTCTTGCCTCCATGCCCCATGCGGCAAGGCAGTTTTCCAGCGCTTCGGCGATGCCTTTGTCATCTTCTACGATCAAAATGCGGTATGTCATCGTCAAGCCCTCGTTTCTTACAGTGCGCTGAACAGGGCGTCGCCCTTCGTGTCCAGCCAACGCTTGAGCATGCGTGCGGCAAGGGCAACGGCGACTGCGGCAAAGGCCACATAGGTGCCGACGGATACGGTGCTGCGCAGCAGATAGCCGCCGCCGCAGACAAGGACGGTCAGCGCCCAGTCGGCAAGCATGGAGAGCATGACATTCATGCTTTGCTTAATGGGCATAGTCTCCGTCGTCCAGTTGAAGTTGGGGCGCTTGAGGCCGAGGATCAGACCGATTTCGCCGATTATCCACACGAACATCCACACAAAAACGGCCATAAACACGATGGTTTGCCAATCAATGGCAACGCACCAGCCCAAAACGATGACGGTAATCACGGCAGGACAGACATTCAAAGCTACATGCAATTTCAGCTTGGCATCCAGCACCTCCTTGCCCGCCACGGGCAGGGAACGCAGGATCCACAGATGCTTGCCCTCCAGCGAGATGGACGGGGTGGAGATGTCGCCGATGGAGAGGATCAGGCAGACCGCCGATAGAACGATCAGCGGCAGGAGGGTAGTGATCTCGGGGATCATAGAGGAAAAAACGGTAAGAGCTTCCTGCAGCGCATCGCGCTTGATGATGGCGATGACAGCCAAAATGGGTAAAATCGCAATCTGCAAACCGCAGTTGAGCATATAGGTGGCGCTGGCGGTAAAGCGCTTGAGCTCACGCTTGAACAGGGCGGACTTCACATCCTGCGCCTTGCTCACCGTTGCCTTGACGGCGCTCTTGCCCACGGTGGGCGTTTTGGTGACGATGTGCGTAAAGCTCCGGGAGAGCACATAGAAGCACAGGGCAAACAGCGCCAGTGTAATGCCGGTAAAGAGCACCATGGCGACAATACCGCCGTCCGCCGCCTGACCCAACTGATAGAAGAGGTTGCCCCAGGTTTTCATACCCTGACTCACGGCGCCGCTGTTTGTGACAAGAGTCTCCATAAAGTCGGACATACGGAAGCAGACGAAATAGTAAAGACCGAAAAAGACCAGCGAGAGCACAACGGTCAGAAAGCTCTTTTTCTTCACATGCGAGGCGATCAGCGCCACGACCCAGCCCAAGACACAGGTAAGTACGGTGACGAACAGTGCGATGATCGGCAGCAGCAGCAGACCGAACACAACGGACAGGGCAGAGGGGCCGGTGAAAAGCCAGCTATAGACGATGGCGGGCAGCCACACCACGCCGCTGTAAAGCAGCCCCAAACCGTACACCAGCGTCATGCGGGTGATAAGAATTTTGGAGGGAGGGATGGGCATGGACAGCAGCAGTTCATTGTCCTTTGCCATATAGAGCGTGGAAAAGGTGCTGAACACGCTGCCGAAGGTACCCAGCGCAACGGACACCACGCCCATCAGCGCGAAGTAAAGCCACGACAGCCCTACCTCAAACAGACTGCCCAGAAGAAGCGACATGCCGAAAAAGACGCTGCACAGAAACAGCATCAGCACCGCAAAGAAGACAAACATACCCGCGATGCCGGCCTTGGAACGGGCCTTGCCGGTTTTGACATTGACAAAATAGGAGCGGAAACACTCGTAATATTGTTTTTTTATCAGCGCTTTGAGCATACCTTAACCCTCCAATTCGAGGAACACGGATTCCAGACTCGTATCGCCCTTGACCTCTTCCATGGTGCCGGAGCGGACCAGCCGGCCGCCCTTGATAATGGCAACCTTGTCGCAGAGCCTCTCGGCTACCTCCAGCACATGGGTGGAGAAGAAAATGGCGCCGCCCTTGTCACAGATCTCCCGCATCATGCCCTTCATAAGATGGGCGGCCTTGGGGTCAAGACCTACAAAAGGCTCGTCCATGACAACGAGCTTCGGCTCGTGGACCCATGCGGAGATGATGGCCAGCTTCTGCTTCATGCCGTGGGAATAGGAGGAAATGGGCTGTGCCAGATCGGCGGTCAGTTCAAAGCCCTCGGCCAGCGCCTGAATACGCTCCTGACGCACATCGGCGGCAACGCCGAAGATGTCGCACACGAAGTTGAGATACTGCATACCGGTCATGAAGTCGTACAGATCGGGGTTATCGGGGATGTAGGCAATGTTTTTCTTGCAGGTGATGGGATCGGCCTTGACGGAAACACCGTCAATGGTGATCTCGCCGCTGTCAAATTGCAGAATGCCCACAACGCTTTTCAGCGTGGTGGTCTTGCCGGCACCGTTGTGGCCGATGAAGCCGTAAAGCTCGCCGGGCTGAATGTGCAGGGACAGGTCGTCCACGGCCTTTTTCTCGCCGTAGGTCTTGGTTAAATGATCGATTTTCAGCATATTGTTTTCTCCTTTTGATGAGTGGATTGACGTGTTAACCGCTTTATAGGGAAAGCATACCACCGGCGGTATGCGTTGTCCAGCAACCTGAAGTGGCGCTTGGATAAAAATGCGGCGCAACTTGAGGTTGACACGGCCCTCAGGCCCATCGCCTGAACAGGACAAGCGCGGCATCTTCGCCGTCCGGCCCGTATTCGCAGACCATCAGGTGGGTTTCGTCGGCGGCAAGGCCGTAGCACCGGCCGCTGTCCCCCTTGGGAAGCTGATTGCCCAGATAGATGCGCCGGTCGTTCCAGAATTTGGTGCGCTGTCCGCCGGGGAGGGTAAACTCCATATTGACATACGAACCTTTCAAGGCGTACAGGTCGGTTACCTGGGGCATATCTTCGATGCCCAAGGCATTAAAGGCGTCCATCAGCTTTTGTTTTAGTTGACATAATGCATCGGGACCTTGCTTGCAGCAGGCAGCCACCATGCACGGCTCGCCGAAGGGACGGCCGTCGCTTGCCGCGCAGCCGCTGCAGGCGGTATGCAGTTCACATTTGGCACAGTCAATGCCGCAAAGAGATTTGCACATAGATGTCCTCCGTACGGTAAAAGTTTGGTGGGAAGCCGATGAGATCATCGGCTTCCCCTGATTCGTCCGGTGGCTTTACACCAGTTGGCCGGGAAGTTTCAGCTTGACTTTCGGCGGGAACTGCTGGTCAAATGCCTCGGCCTCCGCCTCGTCCACAAAGTAGCCCCGTGGTGTGGCATACACGCCGGTAATGCCGTCGAGATACCCGGGAATCAGTTCTTTGCAGAGGAAAAAGGAGGCGTCTGCGCCCTCCGGCAGGCCGTGATAGCGGATGCCGAACTCGGAGGCGTAGGTGAAGCCGCTTTTGCCGTAGAAATCGATGTTTCCCTCAAAGCAAAGCGCACCTGCACCACATTCTCCGGCTTTTTCCAGCGAATAGTCCAGCAGCATCTTGCCGTAGCCCCGGCGCTTATATGCCGGCGCAATGCAGATGGGGCCCATGGTCATGATGGGGATGTTTCTGCCGTCATCGGCGGCGATCCATGCCCGCATGAACATGTTCTGCCCGATGATTCTGCCGTCCTTTTCCATGACAAAATCCAGTGCCGGAACGAAGTCCGGATCATCGCGCAGGCAATGCAGCACATAATGCTCCAGACAGCCGGGGCGGTACACATTCCAAAAGCTTTCCCGTGCTAAGTTTTCTGCCTCAGCATAGTCCTGAGGTGTTTCCAAACGGATCAGACAGTCATTTTGTTTCATTGTTTTTCCTCCTGATGATGGTTGACTGCAATACCGGGAGGTTTGCGCAGATTGTATTTCGCCGACCTCCCGATCAGCCTACAATCTCCGGTGTGTTGTACTTCTTCAAAAAGCACGCTCCTATTCCTGTATTTTATCATCAGACCTTGCGGCCAGATAACCGTTTGCTGCTCACGGCAGTTGGGGCAGGTCGCCCACAGCCCTCCCGTTAAAGGCACCGTCTCCGCCCTTTACGGGGATGCGGTCAAACATTTCCAGCTTGCCGGACTTGATGGCCATGGCGAGGCTGATGAACACAATGCCCAGACGACGGCTGATCTCCGCTTCCGTAAAGTCGCATACGCCCATGGCGCACATGGCGCCCAAACCAAACGCCTGCGTCCACATTTGTTCCATGACCAGTGTGGCTTCCTCGGGATTCATGGCGTAGTCACGCTGAATCAGCGCAATACATACCTCGGCCACGCCGCCTAAATCGTTGAGCGTGCTTCGGAAATCATGCTTTTCCCCATGCTCCTGCATGAACAGCAGCTTGAATAGCTCCGGCTCATGGAGGCCATAGGAGACCATCATCATGCCGATGCGCTTAAAGGCAGGTGAATATTCCCGATAATCGCTGATGTACTCCTTGAACTCGTCCAGCGCCAGCTTGCGGGCGGCCAGCTTGACCTCGTCCATGCTCTGAAAGACGGTGAAAATGGGACTGGCAGAAGTGCCCAGCCGTTTGCCAAGCTCCCGGGCGGTCAATGCGGCAAGACCGTCCTCCTTGATGATCGCCAGCGCAATAGCGGCAACAGCCTCTTTGGTAAATTTCGGTTTCGGCGGCATATCCATGCAGCTCCTCTCTTTTGAAACGGCGTTCTAAAACGCTGTTCTAAAACGGCGTTTTGGATTATATCAGGTCAATACCGGCTTGTCAATAGGGCAGAGGGGAAAAATTTGCCGGGGCATTTGACCTGAGAAAGGGAAGCGGTAGGGGGCGTTGTAAAAGAGAGGCAAAAAAGAGAGTATGACAGAACGAAAGCCTTGAAAGGGAAATGCTGCGTTGCTCCGTTTCAGGGCTGTTGCTTTGCCTAAAATCCGTCATCCAATGGGCGGAACAGTGTGCCGTCCATGGCGCAGATCAGGTCAATGGCAATGCACAGACCGCTTTGCAGCACGAGGACGCGTTCATAGGGGTCAATTTTTTTCACAATGTCCGTGACGGTCACATAGGCGCCGCCGTCCTTGCGCTCGTCCGGACGGAAATAGGTGACGGTGATTTCCGGCTGAGCGGCTAAGTGGTCGGATAAAAGCTGCAATCGCCTGTCCAGATCGGCTTTTTCGCTTTCCGTCAGTTCCGCCCTCTGCTCGGTCAGGCGCGCCGTTTCCTGGAGGGCGGCGCCGTAACCGGTGAGGGCAGCAAAGGGCGCAAACTGGGCCGCCCGATCCTGCAGCGGCATAGGGGCGTGTGTTTGTGAGCGGTGATGGGGCAGATGAATGATGTCGTCATATGGGCCCATGGCAATGCCTCCTTGTATCAGTTCAGGCTTTGTGACCGCCGATCTGCCGGTTGCGGTCTCTGGCGGTGGCGCCTTCCTCCAGGTTAAATCCCTTCAGCACGGCATTTTTGCCGTACTTTTTCTGAATCGCCAGCATGGCCTGCTGCTTCTTCTTCTCACGCGCCAGCGCCATGCGCTCTTTTTCGCGTTTTTCGCTGTCGGTGAACAGATCCAACTGCTCGCCCTGCATGGCAGCGCGGTTTTCATCCACCACATGATTGGCCGTCAGGTTAATGCGCCGCACCAGCAGCGCCTTGTCCGCGATGCGGTCATACAGCCCTAAAACGGCCTCCATGATCTTCATGGTGGAGGAGGTATGCCGGCCCAGATTGACGGTGCCGTGGGCGTGCTTGGGGATCTTGCGGCCGTAGCGGTCAACGGTGATCTCGCCGCGGTATGTTCCGGCGGTCACATTCTCAATATCGTAGCCCACGGTCAGCACCATCTGGTCGGTGACAAGGTGGTGTTCCACCAGATCCAACACCAGCCGCTCCGTCATTTCGCGGACAATGAGGCGGGCCTTATCGAAGGAATAAGGGTGATGCAATACCTGCCCGGAGCCGACACTGCTGGACTGGGGCTTGTAGGCCTTGATGTCGGCAATGGTACACGGCTCCCAGCCCCATGCGTGGTCGATCAGCAGCTCGGCATTGACGCCGAACAGCTCATAGAGCAGCTCCTCGCTGTGGAGGGATACGCGGGCAATGTCGCCCATGGTGTATATGCCGCGCGCCTCCAGCTTTTTGGCATAGCCCCTGCCTATGCGCCAGAAGTCGGTCAGCGGACGGTGATCCCACAGCTTTTGGCGGTAACTCTTCTCGTCGAGCAGGGCAATGCGCACGCCGTCCTTGTCCGGCGGAATATGCTTGGCCTCTATATCCATGGCGATTTTGCACAGATAGAGATTGGGACCGATGCCTGCCGTGGCGGTAATACCGGTGGTTTGCAGCACCTCCCGGATCAGCTTCATGGCAAATTCCCGGGCGGTAAGGCCATAGGTGCGCAGATAGGCAGTGGCATCAATAAACACCTCGTCGATGGAGTACACATGGATGTCCTCCGGCGCCACATATCGAAGATAGATCTGATAGATCTGTGTGCTGACGGTCACATAATGGGCCATACGGGGCGGGGCAATGATATAGTCCAGCGCCAATGACGCATCGGCTTTGAGCAGTGTGTCATCGCTGGTTTTGCCGCGGAAGGTGTGATCGGGCGCGCGCCGGCGACGGCGTGCATTGACCTCCTGCACTTTTTGCACCACTTCAAACAAACGGGCACGGCCCGGGATGCCATACGCCTTTAAGGACGGCGATACAGCCAGACAGATGGTCTTTTCCGTGCGCGTGGCATCGGCGACTACGAGATTGGCGGTCATGGGGTCCAGACCGCGATCCCTGCATTCGACGGAGGCATAGAATGACTTCAGGTCAATGGCAATATAGGTTTTATCCGGCATCTCCGCCACCGTCCTTTCGTGTAGTTGGATATAGTATACCACACAGGAGCAGAAAGCGCGAAGGGATTTTTGCTTTTTGGGGAAATATCCGTCATAAAGCGGCGGCAAGAAAAATCCTGCCGCCGCTTGTCTGTGAAAATCACTGTGCCGGCGTGTCCTTTGCCACAGCGGGACACTGACGGCCGGTATGGTCGATGGTGTATTCGCAGTCGAGAATCAATTGCGAGATGGGGACGATGGTATAGCCGTTTTTGATGAGCGTTTCCAGGATAGAGGGCAGGGCCTCAGGTGTGTGCAGTGCGGCGTTATGGAACAGAACGATGCTGCCGTTGGTTACTTTGCCTGTGACGCGGTCATAAATCGTAGAGGCGTCGTAGTCCTTCCAATCCAGACTATCCCCACCGGCAACAGGTTCAACCCGCCGCTTGCACAGCAAAACTCAGTAAAAAAGGCAGACACACTCACAAAAAACTGTGGCGCAATGCACTTTTTTGTGGTATAATGGTCAACAAGACTTTTTTCGTACAGGAGAGAAATGTGCGGCCGATGCCTTTGGTGATCGTGCCCCATGACAGGGAGGAATGGCCCCCTGCTCTTGCCAAAGTATGACCGAAAAATCCGAACGGTGCAAAAAAAGAAAAAAGGCATCGCAGATTCAGACGAAAAAGAAAGGAATAACAGAATATGAAACAGAATAAACGCTGGTTTTATGCCATCGTCGGTGTGGTGATCCTGCTGCTTGCGGGCATGGTGTATGCCTGGAGCGTGCTGTCCAGCCCCATGGCGCAGGAGTTCCCGGAGTGGAGTAAAGCGCAGCTCTCCTTAACCTTTACCATCGTGATGACCATGTTTTGCATCGGCTGCACGGTGGCCGGCTTTCTGGCCGGAAAGGTAAGCACCAAGGTCTATGTGTGGGTCGCGGCCGTGCTGTTTTTAGCGGGCTTCTGGATCACTTCCCACATGGAATCGCTGGCAGCGCTGTATATTGGCTTCGGTATCATCTGCGGCTTCGCTTCCGGCCTTTCCTACAACGCGGTCATGAGTACCGTGGGTAAATGGTTCCCCGACAAGCAGGGCCTGATTTCCGGTGTCCTTTTGATGGGCTTTGGCCTGAGCAGCTTTATTATCGGCAAGGTGTTTCAGGCCTGCACACCGGAGACCATCGGCGCATGGCGCAGCTCCTTTATGGTGCTGGGTGTGATCACGGCGGCGATCCTCGCAGTAGCGGGCTTTTTCCTGAAAAAGCCGGGCGAAGACTACCATGTCCCCGCTTCCGCCAAGAAAAAGGCACAGTACATCAATCCGGTTGCCATAGAGGCTGCCACAGGTGAAATGCTGAAAAAACCCGCTTTTTGGATGTACTATCTGTGGGCCATCCTGCTCAGCGCGGCGGGACTTGCTTTGACTTCTCAGGCAAGCGGTATTGCCCGTGAGGTAGGCACCGGCGTTGCCGCAGGTACGATTGCTACCGTGGTGGGGCTGATTTCCATTGCCAACGGTGTCAGCCGCGTGATACTGGGCGGCCTGTTCGACAAGCTCGGCCGCAGCGCGGTCATGCAGATCGTCAATGTGCTGTTCATCATTACCGGTGTGGTGCTGATGATCGCCATTAAGACCGGCAGCTTTACAATGATTATTGCCGGCTTCGTGCTGGGCGGCATGGCCTACGGCGGCGTTACACCCACCAACTCGGCCTTTGTCAGCTCCTATTACGGCATGAAGCACTATCCGCTGAACTTCTCCATCATCAACACCAATCTGATCATTGCCTCTTTCGGCAGTACCGTGGCCGGCGCTCTGTATGACGCTTCACAGTCCTACATGAGTACCTATCTGATGATCGTGGGATTGGCCGTGGTGGGTATCGCGGTTTCCCTGGGCATCAATTTCTGCGACAGGTGCACCCTGCGCCGGATGCAGAAGTGATCTTACGGCCGTAGGCATCTGCCTGACAGACCTGACGGCTTATTATGAATAAGGAAAAGGCTCCGATACAACCGCTGTATCGGAGTCTTTTTTGCAAACGGCGGAAAGAAAACGGGAAACGGCAGCCGGTATATCGGGCCGCGGCCGCGCATAGCTTGGACGGAGGAGGTCCGGCTATGGAAATCAAACACACCCATCCACAGTATGAAACACCGGCGCAGCGCACGGAGCGGCTGCGGGCTGTCGGGGCGGCCTGCCTTGCCGCGGTGCGGAAAGTGCGCAGCAAGGAGAAAAAGACGGGAAAGGGGACGGCATAACATGAGAGAGGATGTGGTCTATGCCCGTCAGTCGGTGGAGAAAAAGGACAGCCTGTCCCTTTCGGGGCAAATCGACCTCTGCTGCCGCACAGCAGGGGTCGAGCGATTGAAGGTCTACCGGGACAGCGGCTATTCCGGCAAGAACACCGAGCGGCCGGCCTTTCAGCAATTGCTCCGGGACATCAAAGCCGACCGCGTCGGCACGCTGTATGTCTACCGTCTGGACCGTTTTTCCCGCAGTGTGGCGGACTTCGGCCAGTTGTGGGAGATCCTGCAGGCCCACGGCGTGGAATTTGTGTCTGTCAGCGAGAACTTCGACACCAAAACCCCCATGGGCCGCGCCATGCTGCACATCATCATGGTGTTTGCGCAGTTGGAGCGCGAAACCACAGCCGAGCGCGTGCGTGACAACTATTACCGCCGCGCCGCATTGGGCCTGTGGCCCGGAGGCCCGGCGCCTTACGGCTATCAGATCGGACGCAGGATCGATGAGGCCGGACATGCCGTCCCCACCCTGGTGCCCGATGAAAACGCCGAAACGGTGCTGCGCATTTTCCGCGCATATGCCGCGGAGGACATGTCACTGGGCCGGCTGGCACGCAGCCTGTCAGAAGAGGGCGTGCCGGGCATCAAACGCAGTACATGGGATAATGTGACACTCTCGCGGCTCCTACATAACCCGGCCTATGTTATGGCCGATGAGCAGGTGCGGCTGTACCTGCTGTCAAAAAGGGTACAGGTCACCTCGCAAGCGGGCGCCTTTGACGGCGTTCACGGCGTATTGCTGGTGGGTAAACGCAGCGCCGATGACCGCAGGCACACAGAGCCGTGCCATCACAGCGCCTTCATCCTCAACAGTGTGGGGCTTGTTCCGCCGGCGCTGTGGCTGCGCTGTCAGGAGAAGCTGGACCGTAACCGCCAGGTGGGCAACAGCGGCAAGGGCACCCATACATGGCTGTCGGGTCTGCTGAAGTGCGCAAAATGCGGCTACAGCATCAAGGTGAGCACCGCAAAGGGACGCCGCTACCTTGGCTGCAGCGGACGGCACAATATGGCCCGCTGTGATGCCTCTATCCGTGTGGACCTGACCGAATTGGAGACGGCGGCACAGCAGGGGATTGAAAAGCTGCTGCAGGAGTGCCCCGCAGAGAATGGGGAACCTGCCGGGGACGAATACGCCGAAAAGCTGGCGCAGATCGACCGCCGTGTGGACCGTCTGGTGGACGCCTTTGCCGAAAGCGATATGCCCGAAAACTATTTGAAGCGCGCCCTTAGCCGACTGGAAAAGGAACGGCAGCTTCTGCACCAGCGCCGTAGGCGCCAGCAATCACGGCCGGTGATGCCGGACAGGCTGATATTTTCCGAATTGTGCTTTGAGGAGAAAAAGGCCGTTGCGGCACAGCTCATCGAGCGCATCGAGGTGGCGGAAGCATCCGCTCACATACGCTGGGCGGTATAAAAACAAGCGATAAGGCGTTTTTACAGCATGAATCAACCTGTAAAGATCAAATATTGCGGCGCTTATCAGGTCGGATACGCCCCTATCGGCCGGAGCTGTGCAGGTGTCGCCATTGGCTGGGGGATATACCGAATTTGGCAATAAATTTTCGATTAAAGGAAGAGATGCTGTTGTATCCGGCCTGTGCCGCCACCTCGGCAATGGGCATGGCCCTGTCATGGAGCAGCGCGGTGGCATGGTTCAGGCGCAGGTGATGCACATATTGCATAGGCGCAAAGCCCGTGCAGGCAATCAGCTTGCGCTGCATCGTGGGTTTACTCATCCTTGCGGCGGCACACAACTGCTCCACCGTCAAATCCTCCGTGTAATGACTGCTGATGAAATTGAGCAGATCGCTCAGTTCACTTAGCAGATGGGCCTGCTCCGACATACTGATGACGAGATTTCGCTCCTCCATATAGCGGCCATGGTGGATCAACAGCGCATAAACCAGCCCTTGCAGTGCATGCAGGTGCCCCTCCTTGCTTTGCGCCGCCTCGTCCAAAATCTTTTCCGTGAGATGATATAACCCGGGATCGTCATTGAAATGAATAATATTGGGGAATTTATACCACTGATACCGAAAACTTTTGAGCGATTTGAGTCGGACAAGGTCCGGGCCGAGGAACAGCTTGTTCAGGTCCACATACAAAAAGTGCCACAGGCTCTTCTCCGGCTGAATACTCTTGGCAATATGCACCTGCCCGTCATAGATGATGGATACGCACTTGTCGTTAAAGGGGATGACCTCGCCGTCGACGATAAAAATGCCCGTTCCCCGCTCACAATAGCCGATTTCAAGGAAATTGTGATAGTGCAGGGCGGCAGGCGCTTCGGAGGGGTAGTAGGTGAACAGATACCCCTCCGGAGAGACAGGATGTTCTACGCTAAATTCCGTAGTGTCGAAAAACTTCAAAAATGATTCAAACTGCATAATATTTGACTCTTTCTGCGTTTACATGATTTAATTAATCATATAGTATATAGGTATCACTTGTCAATGGGAGGAATAAAAATGCTTCGCAAATTTCGCCTGCTCCCTGTTGTGCTGACTCTGTTGTGTATGCTGACTGTTTCCGGCTGCGGCAGCGACGGTGCGAAGGAGTCCGCTGAGACGGCACCGGATGGGCAGACTACGGAGGTAACAGGCCCGGAAGCTGTCACCGAAAATAATGCTTCTGCCGGTACCGCCGGTATTATCCGCGGCAAGGTGACGGACGGCAACAGCAATATGCTGATTGCCGGCATTGTCATCACCGATGAAGAAGGCGGCATCGTCCGCCAAACCACCAACGCCTACGGCGGCTACGAGCTGTGCCTGGAGCCGGGCACCTACACGCTGACCTTCAGCAAGGGCGCGGAATACGCCACGGAGGAGAAAACCGTGGAGGTGGAGTCGCTCAAGACCAAGTATCTGCCCGATGTGCGATTGACGCAGCTCTACGACAGCTATGCCAAGGGTTGGATCGCCGGTGACTGCCATCAGCACACCTACTACTCCGACGGTGTGGACAGCGTGCAGTCCCTGATGATCAGCAACGCCAGCGTGGGCCTGTATTGGGGATTTTTGACCGACCATAATACCTCAAGAGGCGTTCCGGAATGGACCAGTCCCATCTCGGTGAATGTGGCCAGCGATGAAAAAGGCGCGCTGCGTCCCTTTGTGGGCTTTGACGGCGTGGAGGTGACCACGGAATTCGGCCACTTCAACTCGCTGGGCTCCGGCCTGACGCTGGAAACCTACGATATGAACCTGCGGGAAGCCGAGCGTGCTTCGGCGGACAAGGCGAACTTCATCCGAGAAAAAATGCTGTATATTATTGACTCCATCAAGCGTGTGGGCGGCATTGCACAGATGAACCATCCCTATTCTTCCACCACCATGGGTGCGGTCAACTGGATTGAGCCGGATGACTACGAGCTGCTGGACAGCTTTGAGACGATCGAAGTCTGGAACGGCTACTTTGTGCCGCCGGACGGCATCTACACCGAAGGCAATTCCATGAACCAGAACTACCAGTCGAAGCTGATGTGGTTTGAATTGCTCAATGCCATGAAAGACGGTCATGCCTTCCATGCGGCCACAGGCGGCACGGATAACCATGATTCCGAAAACTCCGTCACCGCGGAGAATCACGCCTATGCCCAGGCGGAGATTACGGACCTCACTTCTTATTACAACTACATTAAGTACGCCGGAAAGTACAGCGGCAACCCCACCACCTATATCCGTTTGGACGGCAAGGAATTGAATATGGCCAATGTGCAGCAGGCCCTGCGCGCAGGCAACAGCTTTATTTCCAACGGGCCGGTGGTAATCTGCGATATTGACGGCAAGAGCTACGGCCAGACACTGAACCCCACAGGCAAGGAGCTGACCATCCACACCGACATCTTTAACCGTGACGGTATTTCTGAGATTCGCGTGATCGTCAACGGTGAAACGGTCAAAACGGTGACGCCGGACGGCAAAGTCACCGCCTACACGGATCCCATTACCGTCAGCGGCGCATGGGAGGCAAACGATTGGATCCTCATCGAGGTACTGGGCCCGGTCACACAGTTTGCGCTGACCAATCCCATTATCATCGGTTAATCAGGATACATGCCCTGCGGGGCGAAAAAGAAAAGGAGATAGGATTATGAAAAAGCTTCTGGCACTTATTCTTGCAGCCGTGATGACCCTCTCTTTGGCGGCCTGCGGCTCTGCCCAGCCCAAGGTTCCCTTCGAAGTGGGCGATCAGACCACTACCTACGCCATAGACGGCGCTTCCGGCTGGACCGAGCAGACCGTCAACATTAAGATCACCGCCGGCGAAGATGTGCTCTATAACGGCACCGTCACGCTGACCAGTGACGACCAGTTCGTATCCGAAGTGACCTATGCCGCTATTGCCGAGGCCGGCATCAGCCAGGACGGTGTGCTGGCCGGTTTTGTCAACTCCATCGGCGACTATGTCAGCGGCACGGATGCCGACGGCAACTATGTCTTCTGGGGCTATACCGTCAACGGCAAGTATGTGCCTCTGGCCTGCAACCAGATGCGCGTGCTGGACGGCGACTACATTGCCTGGGACTTCCAGGTCTATGATGAGACCGCTGCGCCTGAGGAGATCCCCTCCGGCATTACCGCTCCCTATAAAGTGGGCGAGCAGACCACCGCGTACACCGTGGAAGGTGCTTCCGGCTGGACCACTGAGAATGTGTATGTGAAGATCGTTGCCGGTGAGGATGTGCTCTATAACGGCACCGTCACGCTGACCAGTGACAACATACTGGTTTCCGAGGCTACCTATGCCGCTATCACCGAGGCCGGTATCAGCCAGGACGGCGTGCTGGCAGGATTTGTCAACTCCATTGGTGACTATGTGGGCGGTACGGATGCCGACGGCAACACCGTCTACTGGGGCTACACCGTCAACGGTAAGTATGTACCTTTCGGCTGCAACCAGATGCCCGTGCTGGAAGGCGACTATATCCTTTGGGAGTTCCAGACCTATACCGAGTAAAAACGACTGAATATAAGCACTGCCTTGACAGGTTTTGCGAGCATCCCGAAACCATGAAAGCGGCTTCGGGATGCTCTGCTATGATCGAAAGGAGACTCATGATGAAATTTGTAAAGATGAAGAAGATGCTGCTGCTTGCTGCCATGCTGCTGCTTGCCTTGGCGCTGACAGCCTGCGGCGGCAGCGGTGAAAAGACCGACGGCGGCAGCACCGGCGATGTAGCCGACTTGGATGACGGCGTGACGCAGATCGCGATGCTCATTAACGGCGATCTGGGCGATATGTCCTTCTGGGATTCCGCCAATGCCGGTATGCTGCAATTTGCCAAAGACCACCCCGATGTGACGGTAGACATCATTGAAATGGGCAGTAGCGATGCCACCAAGTATGAGTCTACACTGACGCAGACGGCCAACAAGGCGTATGACCTGATTATTGTGGGTACCACGGATATGCGCGAGGCCCTGCAGCGCCTGACCTCCAAGGAAAAGTACGCCGACCGCCGCTTCATCATCTTCGATACGGAGATCAAGGATAACGGCGCAGCCGACTATCCCACCGTCCACAGCCTGATGTTCAACCAGAACGAGGGCGGCTATCTGGCCGGCGTACTGGCGGCACTGATGTCCGACGAACAGGGTGCGGCGAATACCGCTTTCATCGGCGGCACGAAGAATGACATTATCAACGACTTCGGTTACGGCTTTATGCAGGGTGTGGCGGCAGCCAATGAGGCCAAGGGCTGCGACATAGGCGCTTACAACAGCTATATCGGTGACTTTACCAACAGCCCCAAGGGCAGCTCTCTGGCGGCCGACTTCTACGGCAGCGGTGTGGAAGTCCTGTTTGCTGCGGCTTCCCAGGCCGGTCTGGGCTGCATTGATGCGGCCAAGACCAACGGCAAGCTCATCATCGGCGTGGACTCCGATCAGTACGCTTTCTATGCCGACACCGACGCAGACAAGGCCTCCGTGATCGTTACCTCCGTTTTGAAGCGGGTGGATCTGGCGCTGTATCAGTGCTGCGAGGAATTTCTGGCCGGCACGCTGACCTACGGCGATCTGGAAGTGCTGGGCATTAAGGACGGCATGGTCGGTCTGGTGAAGAACGACAACTATGAGGCTTTGGTATCGCAGAGCACGAGAGACTATCTGGATGCCGTCGAACAGCAGATCGTCTCCGGCGATCTGGTGGTGGAATCCGGCCTGAAGCGCTATACCTCGCAGGACACGCTGAATCAGTTGTTTGACGCACTGGATCCCACAAAGTAATTTTTATGGCAGAGCTTTTAAGAATGCAGAACATTACCATGCGCTATCCCAACGGTGTTCTGGCCAATGACCATGTGAATTTTTCCCTGAATGAGGGGGAGATCCACGCCATTGCAGGTGAAAACGGTGCGGGTAAATCCACCATCATGAAGATCCTGTACGGCGCACAGGCGGCTACATCGGGCGAAATTTACTTTCGTGGTGAGAAGGTGCAGATCACGTCCCCCAAGGTGGCCAATGCGTTGGGCATCGGCATGGTATACCAGCATTTCATGCTGGTCAATGAGTTTACGGTCTATGAAAATATTTTCCTGGGCATTGAGGAAGTCAACAAAGCCGGTGTGCTGAACAAGGCGGAGATGATCCGCCGGACCAGGGAGCTGGCCGACAAATACCAGATGGAAGTCGACCCCATGGCGCTCTGCGGCACGCTGCCTGTGGGTGTTGCCCAGAAGGTAGAAATCCTGAAGGTGCTGGCGCGAGGCTCCAAGCTTCTGATTCTCGATGAGCCTACTGCCGTCCTGACCCCGCAGGAAACCGAGCAGCTCTTTGCGCAGTTGCGCCGGATGCGTCAGGATAACTGCACCATTGTGATTATCACCCACAAGCTGAAAGAAATTAAGCAGCTATGCGACCGTGTGACGGTCATGCGCGGCGGGCGCGACAGAGGCGTTTACCCTGTCTGTGATGTGAGTGAAGAGGACATCTCCCGGCTCATGGTAGGCGGCGATGTTTCGCTGACGCTGGCAAAAGAGCCGGCAAAACCCGGCGACGCCGTGGTGGAGGTCGAGAATCTGACGGTTGCCGGAAAAGGCGCGCGTAATGCGGTGGACGGCGTCAGCTTCTGCGCCCGTCGCGGTGAGATCCTGTGCTTTGCCGGTGTGGAGGGCAACGGCCAACAGCAGGTGGTGGAATGTCTGGCGGCGCAGAACAAGCGCTATGAGGGAACGATCCGCCTGCTGGGACAGGATATTCGCAAGCTGGGTGTGCGTGAGGTGCGCCGTTTAGGCGTGTCCCACATTCCCGAAGACCGCATGAAAACCGGCAGTGACCAAAAGGCGTCCATTTTTGACAACCTGATCTCCACCCGCTTTGAAAAGGAAAGCAATGCGGGCTTTCTGCGTCTGCGTTCCCTGCGTGCCGCAGCGGAGCGGCAGATGACGGACTTCGCCATCAAGGGACGCAAGGAGCAGATGATTTCCGGCCTTTCCGGCGGTAATATGCAAAAGGTGGTCATTGCCCGCGAACTGAACGGCGACCCTCCGGTGGTGATTGCGGACCAGCCTACCCGCGGGGTAGATGTGGGCGCCATTGAATTTATCCACAAAAAGCTGGTCGCCATGCGGGATAAAGGCTGCGCCATTGTGCTGGTTTCGGCAGATATGGCGGAGATTTTCAATCTGGCTGACCGTATCCTGGTGTTTCACAACGGACGCCTGGCTGCCGAAATAACGGATCCCAAGGCGATCAGTGAAGAACAACTGGGACGGTATATGCTGGGCCTGGAGCAAACGGAGGTGAGCGGAAATGGATAAGCTGTTGACAAAACAGCGCCTTATGTCCGGCGGACGCCGTTTCCTCAAAACCGTTATGACCACGCTGGCCGCCGTGGCCGTGGCCGTCATCCTGCTGGTGGCAGCCTGCCTGATTATTAAGGAGGATATAGGCGCCACACTGCGCACCTTTTTCCTGACGCCGCTGCAGTCATCTTACGAAATCGGTGAGCTGGTACTGGAAATGATCCCGCTGCTGTTCACCGGCACGGCGGTCTGCATCATGAACCGCTGCGGCCAGTTTAATATGTTCGTGGAGGGCGGCTTTTTCCTGGGCGCATTTATCGCCGGTGTGCTGGCGCCGATGCTGCCTGCCCAGACGCCGCTGATTCCCGTGCTCTGCATGCTGGCGGCAGCACTGGTGAGCGGCATATTGGGGTATATCCCCGCCAAAATGAAGGCCGCCTTCGGCGTCAATGAATTTGTCTCCTCGCTGATGCTCAACTATATCGTGTTTTGGGTGGTCATGTACCTGCTGCACGGCGTTTGCGGCGACCCGGAATATATCAATGCAACCCGGTATCTGGAGGACTACATGAAACTCCCGTTTCTTAACGAGGGGATCCAGTTGTCCTCGTCCGTGCTGCTTGCACTGGCGGTGGCAATTCTCGGCGGCGTGTTCCTGTTTTTCACAAAATGGGGCTATGCGATCCGTACCACAGGCGACAATTTGCATTTTGCCGAGTACAGCGGCATTAAAACCCGGCGCACGATCGTCTATTCTCAGGTCATCGGCGCAATGATCGCCGGATTCGGCGGCGCGGCGCTGCTGCTGGGCAATTACTATCGCTTTGCCTGGACCGCCTTGCCCAACTACGGCTTCGACGGCTTTGTGGTGGCCATTATTGCCGGCAATAACCCCTTCTATCTGCCCTTTGCCGCGCTGTTTTTGGGGTATCTGCGCAGCGGTGCGCTGCAAATGTCCCGTGTGGGCGTGCTGCCCAATGAACTGATCTATGTGATCCAGGCCATCATTATCATTATCTTTGGTGCAAAGACCTTTATATCCATGGTAAAAAAGCGGAGAGGAGGCAGTGATACATGATCTCATTCATTTTTTCCGAGAACTTTCTGACCTCCTCCATATCCTATGCACTGCCCATTATTTTCGCGGCTTTCGCGGCATTGATTTCCAACAAAGCCAATATTGTCAGCATCAATATCGAAGGCTCCATGTCCGTGGCGGCCCTGAGCGGCGCACTGGTGTCTTACTACACGCAAAGCTGGGCGATCGGGCTGCTGGCTGCCATCGCCGCCGGTGTGGGGATGAGCCTGCTGCTGGCCCTTTCGGCAATCAAGCTCAAAACCGACACGTTCCTGTCCGGTATTGCGCTCAACACCTTTGCCTCCGGCCTGTGCGTGCTGGTGCTGTATCTTGTCCTGGGTGTGAAAGGCGATTCATCCATGACGCCGTCGGTACTGATTCCGCAGGTGAAAATTCCGCTCCTGTCGGAGATTCCGGTCATCGGCCCGTCATTGTTTGCCCAAAATCTGCTGTTCTATGTGGCGGTTATCAGCCTGTTTGCCCTGATGTTCCTGCTCTATCGCACGCGGCTCGGCACGAAGATTCGCGCCACCGGTTATAACCCGGAGGCAACCGCCTCCGTGGGCATAAAAACCGGCCGTGTGCAGACCGTGTCCCTGGTGTTCTGCGGCGTTTTCTGCGGTCTGGGCGGCGCCTACCTGTCCATGGCCAACCTGGGTTACTTTTCGGCAGGGATGGTCTCCGGCCGCGGCTTCATCGGCATTGCCGCTGAGGCGATGGGCGCCGGTAAACCGGTGCTGACAATGCTCTTCAGCCTGCTGTTCGGTGCGGTGGACTACTTCGCCGTGGGTGGGCAAACCGTTATGTCAGCCCCCTACGAGCTGCTTAATACGCTGCCCTATATCATGACGCTGGCAGCACTGCTGATCTATTCGCTGGCAAAGAAGAAGCACATACAAACGTAAGGAGAATAGGAAAAACGATGAGGAAACAAAAAGCCTGGGAACTTGAACTGGATGTTCTCAAAAAAGGCATGCCTGTGATCTTGTCTGAAGAAGAACAGACATGGGACTTCAGCTTCAAGATTGAAGAGGTGATGAATATAAGCATCGCCCAGCGGTGGGAGAGCCATGTGCCCGGCTCCGGCGCGGAGGAGCATGTCATCATTGCCGCCATGCAGGCCATGCATAATATGGGCTACGATGTGTCCGAGGCGGAGCAGTTGATGGACGAGGGTCTGGCGGCCTACGCCGCCGGGGACTGCGGCCGCATGGCTGCGCTGTACAGCAAGGTGCTGTACCGCCTGTCCGGGGCGCCTAAGGATGAGAGCCACCCCTATTGGCGCTATACCGTCTATCACAGCTACGAGCAGTACCGCCAGGCCGTCAGCTTCACGAAGTACGATTACGACATGGACAGCGAGGAATACCTCCGCCGCACCCATTTGGGATGGTTGGCACAGATCTGCGCAGGCGCGGTAGGCACCGCCATTGAAGGCTACTGCACCGACAATATCCGCAAGGTCTTCGGCGAGATCTACGACTACCCCCGTACGCCCAATACATTCAATGACGATATTACTTACGAGCTGGCCTTCCTGAAGGCGCTGGAGAAGTGCGGCAAGGACATGACCTCCTGCGATATTGCCGAACAGTGGGTGGAATTGATCCCTACCGGCTGGACGGCGGAGGATATTGCCCTGAAAAATTTGCAGTTGGGCATCTTCCCGCCCCAAAGCGGCTATCTGAACAACCCCTACCGCGAGTGGATCGGCGCCCAGATGCGCGGCGCCGTATGCGGCATGATCGCGCCGGGCGATCCGGAACGCGCGGCACGCTATGCCTATATGGATGCGGTGGTATCGCACCACAACAACGGTGTAATGGGCGAGATCTTCAACGCCGTGCTGGTCAGCTTGTCCTATGTGAAAAGCAATATACGCGAGATGGTGACGGAGGCGGCGGCCGCCATTCCGCAAGACTGTGAATACTATGCCGTCATTCAGTATGCCCTGGATGTGTGCCGCAGCAGCGGTGACTGGGAAAGCGCCTGGCGGCAGTGCGAAGAACGCTTTAAAACCTACAACTGGATTCATGCCTATCCCAATGCGGCGGCGGAGATCATCGCGCTGTGGTTCGGCAGCAGCTTTGACGAGATGATACATATTATTGCCATGGAAGGTTACGATGTGGACTGCAATGCCGCCCAGATCGCTACGGCCTACGCCATTTGGGAGGGGAAACCGCTGGACGAGCGGTGGAGCGCACCCATTGGCGATAAGCTGGAAACCTACATGCGCGGCATCCGGGAGCTGAGCATCTGCGAGCTGAGTCAGTATACCTGTGCCCTGGCACGGGCCAATAAGGAGTAAGGCATGGGAAAGGTATTTGTTTTTGGCAGCCTGAATATGGATCTTGTCATCAATAGTCCTTACCTGCCCCAAAAGGGCGAAACCATGTACGGCAGCGGTTTTATGACCAATCCCGGCGGTAAGGGCGCCAATCAGGCGGCGGCCGCCGGTAAACTGGGCGCTGAGATCTACATGGGCGGCGCTGTGGGCGATGACAGCTTCGGCGCGCAGTTGTTGGATAACCTGCGAGGCTTCGGCGTCAATGTGGATGCGGTACGCATGGTAAAAAACTGCGCCACAGGCATTGCCGTGATCGTGGTGATTGACGGCGACAACCGTATTATTCTGGACGGCGGCGCCAATAACCGGGTCACCAGGGCAGATGTGGACCGCCTGCTGGAAAAGGCGGAGGCGGGTGATATTTTTCTCTGTCCGCTGGAAAATCCCATTCCTGTGCTGGGCTATGCCTTGGAAACGGCCGGCCGGAAGGGTATGTATGTGGTACTCAATCCGGCGCCTATGAACCGGGATATCGCACCGTACCTGCCCTATGTGGATATGCTCATTCCCAATGAAACGGAATTTGCCGCGCTGGTCGGCGATAAGCTGGCCGAAGGCGGCGAAAAGCTGATGGCCATGGGCGTGAAGGACGTGGTGGTTACGCTGGGCGCCAAGGGCTACTGCTATATCTCCAAGGGCGAAATGGTCTGTGAGGATTGCATTAAGATGCCGGTGGTGGACACCACTGCCGCCGGAGACACCTTCTGCGGCGCTTTGTGCGCAGAACTGTCTCTGGGAAAGACCGTGGCACAGGCCCTGTCCTTTGCCAATCGTGCCGCCGCGGTGACGGTTACCCGCAAGGGCGCCCAGGCGGCGATCCCCACAAGAGAGGAAATACAGCTATAATGAAATGATATTTCCTGACAAAAAGCCAACGCAAAAAAACACCCTCAAACCGCTGCGGCGCAGCGGTTTGAGGGTGTTGTCAGCAGATCCACATCCCATTGGATCGGTTCCATATCCATAGAGCGGATGGCGGAGATCACATGGTCGTCATACTCGCCGTAGGGACAGCGGATCAGCGTGGGAGTCACCCCTGTTACGGCGGCGATCTTTTCGTTGCTGGCGGTTACATCAGCGACGATCTGGTCGCCGGTAAGGGAATTATAGTGGTCGTGGTGGTTGGAGTGGCTCATGATCTCATGCCCTGCGTCATGAAGGGCCTTCACCGACTCGGGATATTTATCCACCCAATCGCCGACCACGAAAAAGGTGGTCTTGACATTGTATTTGGCCAAAATGTCGATCAGAGTCTGCGTATCCTCGTTGCCCCAGGCCGCGTCAAAGGAGATGGAGCAGATTTTTTCGTCCCGTTCCACGCAATAAATGGGAAGCTGGCGTGTGTCGGCTGCGGCCGATACGGAATTGGGGTAGGTGACCACATAGAAGATGCCGGCGATAAGGGCCAGCACCGCCAGAATCGCCACATAGCGCCGCCGTATTAAAAATATTTTCATATTCATCCCGTCCTTTTCGTTTTTGCAAACCTATGCGAAAAACGGCGCGGATATGCGAGGCGGGGAAAGGATCGGCCTTACGAACAACGGCAGCAGAAAACGGCAGCAAGAATCCCCTTGCTGCCGTTTGGCACATATGGCGCGGCCGGCTACGGCTGCGTGTTTGTTGTGTCCGATTTTTTCATCGTTTTTATCTCGCCTGCCGTGAAAACCACAATAGCCAGAAGGAAGAAACTAAAGCTCACGAGCTGGCTGGAGGAAAAGCGCTCATGCTTGATCAGCCCGCAGATCAGGTTGAAGGTGGGACCCAGATACTGGGCAAAACACATGAGGATCAGCGGGAAATTGGCCACGCTGTTGGAGTAGAGGAACATGGGCAGGGCGGTCACAATACCGCTGCCGATCAGCAGGAGAACTTCGCTGCCGCCCAGACAGGCCATCTCGCTGTGTCTGAAGATGGTCAGAAAAGCGATGGAAAAGGGCGTTAATATCAGGGTTTCGGCGGCGATACTGAGAACGCCGTCGATCTGCACCTTCTTTTTCAGCGCGGTATAGATCGCCCAGTTGACGGCAATTATTAACGCGATCCACGGGAAGGAGCCGAAAGCCACGGTACTGATGATGACACCGATAGCTGCGATACCCAAAGACGCCAGTTGGACCTTTGTGCAGCGCTCCTTGTAGACCACCACACTGATGGCAAACAGCACCAGCGGATTGATGTAGTAACCCAAGCTGGCGTCAAGCACATGACCGGCGTTGATGACCACGATAAAAATGGCCCAGTCTGCCAGCAGGAACACAGTCGCAGGGAGCAGGATCTTCATCATATCCCTGTTTTGAAACAGCGCCTTGAGCTCGGACAGGCGGTGCGTAAAGCCAAGAATCAAAACCGAGAACACTGCGGCCATGACAATGCGGCAGAACAAAATCAAGAAGGAGTCGAGATGGGACAAGAGTGCCCAATACAGCGGCTGAAAGCCCCACAATACATAGCAGGTAAATAAAGCCATCACATTTTTCCGATCGTTCATCCTCTCTCACTCCTTACAACGCTGTCTTACAATGCCGCCATTATATAACAAACTGCGCGCAAAGGCAACAAAAAATCTCCTGCGGCAGTAACCTGCCGCAGGAGATTTTTTTATTCAGGATTTATTCTTTTTCTTAAAGATCTTGCTTCTGAACAGGATCAGATTCATGGCGGCGAAGAAACCCACCATAATGAGCAGCGTCATGATGGGCTTTACCGGCGCAACGGCGGCCAGCAGCATCATGGGGAAGCCGAACACCATGGCCGGGAAGTTCTGATAGACCAGGTTTTCCGAGGCCGGCGTCTTAAAATCGGGATCCAGCTCGCGCAGCAGGACGATGCCGGTGCTGGCGGTGCCGGTCAGCATGCCGTAGGTCACCATGAACTGCTCCTGCGCGTAAGCAGGGAACAGTGTTTTGGCGGTATAATAGGTATAGAAATAGGTGGAAAAGGCACCCACCAGACCCAGCACAATGATGATGGGCCAATAGTTGCTGAGCACATTGATGCGGATGGCGGCCACGCCTGCCACGATCATCACATCGAAGAAGAAACCGCTCAGGCGCGTCATCAAAAAGGCGCTGATATGCTGGCGATGCACGATTTTCTTCTTCATGAGGAAGTTGTTGATCCCCTTAATCAGGGCCGCGGCAATCACGCCCAGCAGGAAGTTGAAGCCGAAGAGAATGGATTTCAGAGACCCGACAAGATTGCCCAGAATGGCCATCATGCCGTAGGCCATCAAATAACCCAGACAGATCAGCACCAACTGCATGGTCAGCTTGTCGATACTGCCGTTCATGGGGATCTCATCTTTGCCCTGAATCTCCTGCAGGCTGAGGGCTTCACCATGCTCATCCTCACGGCACCAGTCGTACTTCATGCCCTTCCTGCGCAGGATGTTCAGATGGATGACACCGCCGATACTGGCGCTGAGGAAGCCCAGCGCGGCGATGGTCAGGCCGAAGCTTCTGCCGCCCACAAAGCCGTATTCCTGCTCGTAGATGTTGCCGTAGTTCAGTGCCTGACCGGTGCCCTGACCGAAACCGAAGGGCAGGATCACACCTGCCGCAGCGAACAGGTCCTTGACAATCAGCGCGGCAATCACGGTAATGCCCAGACCCAGAATGCCCTGCAGCAGGTAGGTGGCCACCGTGGTGACGCCGGTATCAAAGATCTCGCGGCTTCTATGCTTGTCGAATTTGCTGCCGGAGGGCTTTAAGGTGGTGGCAATAAAGCCTAAGGCCAGGCCGTGGTAAGTAATCACTTCCAGTACGCCTGCACCGCTGCCGCCGAAGAAGCTGGTATTGAACAGATTGTCGCCGGTAATCGATTCATAAATCACCGCTGCGATCAGCAGCAGCAAGCCGCCCAGCACGGAGGAGGGGATCAGTGACCGCTTCAGTGCGGGGATCAGCTTTTTAAGCGAATTGGCTGCCAGCAGGCTGCCCATCAGTACGGCGAGAAGATTGATAACTCCCCATACCTCAGAGTCCCAAAAATTGAAATGCTCCATCTGTATGTCCTTCCTTGTCGTATTTCGCGTGATAGTAGATATGGCAGTATTTCAGGGCGTTGAAACTCCTGTCGCCCTTCAACTGATAAATACGGTCTTTATAAAAAATATTCAGCTTGTGGCCGCCAATGCAGGCCATGGCCTTGATGTCGTCATAGGCCAAAACCGTCATGTCCTGTCCGCTGCCGATCTCCAGACGGTCGGCAAACAAACCGATTGGTGCCTGTGATTTCAAAAGGTGCTTTCTGTCGTATACGATGACTTCGGACAGATCGGCCGTCTCCCGATACAGGGGCATAGCCACATAGGGCGAAAGGTCCATCGCTCTGACATAAGATTCCTGATAATCGTACCAGTCGGCTACATAGCGGAAGGGCGTTTCGCCGTCCACCGCTTTAAGCTGCTTGTTCGGTAAGTATCTGTACTGTCTGCCGCAGTGTTTGCACCGCAAACTGTCGCCGTGGGAGGTAAATTCGCTGGGGCCGCAGTCGGGACAGATGTACAGCACCCGCTCCAGCGCCTCGGCAGATGTCCTGCAGGGATACAGGCCGGTGTCCGCCGCTTCGTCTACCCACAGCTCCCGGCAGAGCAGCTCATACAGCTCTTCTTTGCTCAGACTTTTGTATTCTTCCGGCTCGATCACGCGGCGCACATAGGCCCTCATGCGGCCCCTGCGGCCCTTGACAGCCCAACGGGGTTTGACGCCGTAGCCGCCCTCGATTCTGAAAATGGCAATGGGCAAGCCCAGCTTTTTCGCCAGCGAGGCAATGGAGGGATTGATATAACAGGTCCTGCCGCTGTAGGTGCGGTTGCCCTCGGGGAATATGGCGATGTTTCCGCCCTCTCTGGCAACGCGGAAGCATGTCATGACAGATCTGGCGTCGGCGGAGGCTTTCATAAACGGAATGGGCGCCACCAACCACGAAATGACCCGGGAAATAAAGCCGTTGGAAAAAAGGTCCTCCAGAGCAACATAGTATACGGGATTCTTGAACGCCAGACTGACAAAGAACTGGTCAAAATCCGTTTGATGATTGGATAGGATCAGCCAGTTGCGGCTGCCTTGTTCGTTAAAACGGTCGATCTTAACATGGTATCTTAAGACGGCGATCAGCGCAACAATGGGGCGGATCAGGGCCGTCACAACCTTGTGCCGGGGCTTGATCCAGGCTTCCCGCTTTTTCATCGTGGAACCTCCTGTGGGGAGTAATGGCTTAAAAACAGCGCTTTCACCGATTGGTTCGGCGACATTATCTAAGTATAACACAGCAATCGACGGATTGCTATATTTTTTCGACAAAATGCCCCTGATTTTTTCCCAAATTACACAAAAAAGCTATGAGGGAATCTCCTGATATATAGGCGATTCCCCCATATTGTATGCGTATTTTATTGCAAATAGATCCGCGCGCCGCCTTTGTATTCCTCCACGGTGCCCAGACACTGGGCGGAGGGTACGCAGGACTGCAGCTCGGCAAACAGTGCCGGTGCATCGTCGGGGTCTACGGCGATCAGCAAACCGCCGGAGGTCTGGGGGTCGTACAGCATATCCTGTACGGCCAGTTCCACCGCGCCGCCGTCCACATACTTTTCGGCAAACTGGCGGTTGCGGTACATACCCTCGGGCAGCAGACCCATACGGGCAAATTCCAGCGACTCGCCGATCAGGTCCATATCTCCGGTGCGCAGCGTAATCTGCACATCGCTGCCCTGGGCCATTTCGCAGGTGTGGCCCAACAGACCGAAGCCGGTCACATCGGTGCAGGCGTGGACGCGGTATTTGACCATGGCATCCCGGGCGGATTTATTGAGGGTGGTCATCAGCCTGAGAGCCTTGGCCATGGTGGCCTCGTCTGCCAGCTCCGCCTTGGCGGCGGTGGTGAGGATGCCGATGCCGATGGGCTTGGTGAACAGCAGCACATCACCGGGTCTGGCGCCGCTGTTGGTCAGCACCCTGTCGGGATGCACAAAGCCGGTGACGGCCAGTCCGTATTTCGGTTCGGGGTCAAGAATACTGTGCCCGCCGGTGATCAGCGCGCCTGCTTCATACACCTTATCGTAGCCGCCGCGCAGGATCTCGTGCACGACCTCCTTCGGCATATCCGCAGGGACGGCCATGATGTTCAGCGCCAGCTTCGGCTCGCCGCCCATGGCATATACATCCGACAGCGCGTTGGTGGCGGCAATGGCGCCGAAAGTATAGGGGTCATCGGCAATGGGCGGGAAGAAATCCACCGTCTGCACCAGCGCCAGCTCATCGCTGATGCGATAGACCGAGGCGTCGTCGCTCTTGTCAAAGCCCACCAGCAGGTTGGGGTCACTGTGGACACGGATGCCCTCCAATAACTGGGACAGTACACCGGCTCCCACCTTGGCGCCGCAGCCGGCGCAGTTGGCCAGCTTCGTCAATTTGATCTCGTTATTCATAAAGGCCTCCTTATATCGCCAGAAAATCGACTTGCAATTGTGCCTTGCAGCGTCTATAATTATAGCACCGTTATTTTTGTTTGAGAATAGCAAAATGCAAAAATTTTTCGCCGGAGGGGGTAAAATATGTCTAAAGTGGTTGTTGATGCACGGGGCGAACAGTGCCCCATGCCTGTGGTAAAGGCCACGAAAGCGCTGCAGGAGATGCAGGAGGGTATGTTGGAGGTCCATGTGGACAACGAGATCGCCGTGCAGAATGTGCTGCGCATGGTGACAGGCAAGGGCCTGGAAGCAAAGAGCGAGCAGCAGGGTGAGAAGCATTTTGTCATCACGGCGGCTGTCAATGGCGCATTGGCGGCAGAGGCGGTACCGTCCTGCTGTGCGCCCATGGGCGGCGATACCGTGGTGGCCATTGGCTCGGCGGCCATGGGTGTGGGCGACGATGTATTGGGCAAGACGCTGATGAAGGGCTTTATTTACGCCCTGTCCCAGCAGGAGGTGCTGCCCGCAGCCGTCCTGTTCTATAACGGCGGGGCATCGATCCCCACCGAGGGCTCCGTATCGCTGGAGGACCTGAAGGCCATGGAGGCACAGGGCGTGGAGATCCTGACCTGCGGCACCTGTTTGGATTTCTACGGCCTGAAGGATAAGCTGGCCGTGGGCGGTGTGACCAATATGTACAGCATTGTGGAGAAGCTGTCCAAGGCCGGCAAGGTCATTAAGCCCTGATGATGCGGCAGAGGGAATTTCGCGTGATTGTCACATTTTCCACCACCACCGACGCCATGGCCATGGAATCGTACTGCCTGTCACACGATGTGGCAGGACGGCTGATCCCCGTGCCGTCGGCGATCTCGGCAGGCTGCGGCATGTGCTGGAGTGCGCCGTCATCACAGCGGGAGAATGTCGACAGTGCGGTAAAAGCCGCCCGATTGCGCTGCGAGGGCGTCTATGAAATGTTGATTTGAGGAGCGAATGATGATTTATCTGGATAATGCCGCCACCACGCTGCATAAGCCGCCGCAGGTGGTCAAGGCCGTTGCCGATGCGCTGCAGTCCATGGGCAACAGCGCCCGGGGCACCCACGCAGGCAGTATGGCGGCCTCTCATACCGTATATGATACCCGCGTGAAGCTGGCGAAGCTCTTTGGCTGTCCCCGGGCCGACCGTGTGGCGTTTACAGCCAATGTCACCGAGGCGCTGAACATCGCCGTCAACGGCCTGATCGGACGGGGCGACCATGTGATCACCACCGACTGCGAGCATAACAGCGTGCTGCGTCCGCTGTACCGTTTGGCGGATGAACAGGGCGTGGAAGTGAGCTTTGTGCCTGCGGACAGGCAGGGGAATCTGGACTACAACGCCTTTGAACGCCTGATGCAGCCCCATACACGGGCCATTGTCTGTACCCATGCGTCCAATTTGACGGGCAATCTGACCGACCTGGCGCGTGTGAGCGCTGTGGCCAAGGCACACGATGTGCTGCTGATCGTGGATGCGGCGCAGACGGCAGGGGCCTACCCCATCGACATGACAGCACTGGGCATCGATGTGCTGTGCTTTACCGGTCATAAGGGCTTGATGGGCCCGCAGGGAACGGGCGGATTGTGCGTGCGTGAGGGCTTGACGCTGCGCCACTGGAAGGTGGGCGGCAGCGGCGTGCAGAGCTACAGCCGTACCCATCCCACCCAGATGCCCACCTGTCTGGAGGCGGGGACGCTGAACGGTCACGGGATCGCCGGTCTGTCGGCGGCGCTGGACTTTATCGCTCAGGTGGGCGTCGGCGCCATTCATGACCGGGAAACGGCCCTCATGCGCCGCTTTTACGAGGGGGTGAAGGAGGTGCCGGGCGTCACCGTTTACGGCGACTTTTCACGCCGGCGCATGGCGATCGTGACGCTGAATATCGGCGATTATGAGTCCGGCGCGGTGTCCGATGCCCTGTCGGAGGAGTACGGCATTGCCACGCGGCCCGGCGCCCACTGTGCCCCGCGTATGCATCAGGCGCTGGGCACGGTGCAGCAGGGCGCCGTGCGTTTCAGCTTCTCCTGGTTTAATACGGAGCAGGAGATTGATACCGCGATTCGAGCCATTCGCGAGCTGGCTGCCGAATAAAAAAGCAAGGCGAGGGACACCTCGCCTTGCTTTTTTTGCAATAAAACGGTATCAGTGCATGGGGCAGCCCCGCAGGTGAATCCCTGCATTTTCGCGCCGCAGCGCGCGCTCATAGATCATTTCGCCGGCAATGGATACGGCGATCTCCTCCGGCGTCACCGCTTTGATCGCCATGCCTACCGGTGTATGGATGGCGGAAATAGCCGCTTCGTCCACCCCTGCCTCACGCAGCCTTGCGTTGACGGAGGCGGTCTTGTGGCGCGAGCCGATCACGCCTACATAGGCAAAGGGATGACGGAGCACCTGCTCCTGCACCTGAAAGTCAAAGCTGTGGCCGCTGGTCATCACCACCACATAGTCGCCCGCACCTACGGTCAAATGGTCACCGATCTTCTCAAAATCGCCGCAGATCAAGGCATCTGCGCCGGGAAAACGCGCCTTTGTCACCAAATCGCTGCGGTTGTCAAACACCGTGACGCGGAAGCCCACCGATTGCAGGATCGGCGCCAAAGCCAACGAGCAGTGCCCCGCGCCGAACAGGATGGCGCGCTCACCGATGGACAGCGGCAGGCTGAATACCTCTCCGTCAGGCTGCGTATCGCTGATATAGGCGGCACTGCCGTCAAGCGGCAGCACCAGAATGCCCTCCTCGCGCCGGGCAATGCGCTCAAGCACCAAAGAGGCCGTATCCGTCCACCGGCTGTCCGCGGCGGAGATAAAGCTGAACAGCACCGTCACATCACCGCCGCAGACCATGCCGATATCCTCGGCATCATTTTTGTGCAGCTTGTATTCATGGACATCGCTGCGCTGCTGTCCGATCAGCTCCTGGGCGTGCAGGATGGCCAGATTTTCTACATTGCCGCCGCCGATGGTGCCCACCTGCGCACCGCTCCTGCTCACCAGCATCTGCGCGCCGATACCGCGCGGCGTGGATCCGGACTCGCGGACGATCGTCACCAGCACGGTGTCGTGCTGTTTTTCCGTTTCATATAGTAATTTTGCAAAAATCGACTGCATGGCAAACACCTCTTTTTTATCATAGCACAAAAGCAACAGAGACGGCAAGTCCGTCATGGGCGAAAAGCCCATGACGGTGCCGGTTTTTGTTTATTTACCCAGAGAGTTGGCCACCAGCGCGTCATACTGCGCCTGCGTCAGATCGCAGTGGTAGAACAGCTTATAGTACTCCTGCACATCGCTGAACAGGTCGTACTCTGCCGTGGCATCGGGATAGAGGACCTTGCTCAGCCACATCATGCCCAGATAGCGCTGCACGGAGGGAGGGAAGCCCATCCAGTTATAGGGGACGAAGGGCACCTCGTAGTAGGCACCGTTTTTGATGGCGGTGACGCTCTGCCATGCGGCGTCGTCAGCCACGGTGTCATAGATGCTCTCCGGGGCGAAGATGACCACATCGGGGTCCCAGGTCAGGATCTGCTCCATGCTGACCTCGTTGCCGGTGCCCTTGGAGGACGGCTCATCCACCACGGCCAGATTGTTGGTCAGAAGGTCCAGAATCTCCGCATGGTAGGAACCGGCGGCGATCACATTCTGCCCCATGTCGCCGGTGACATACAGCACATTGGCCTTTTCCACGCTGCCCGCAATGGACACGGTGCGGTCATAGACCTTCTCGCAGTAGGCGGCCAGCGTCTCTGCCTCATCCTTCATATTCAGCAGGTCGCCCAACATACGGTAGGCATCGCCGGTGGTTTCCGTGGTAGCGGTGATGTGAACAAAGGGGATGCCGGTTTGCTCCTGCAGAGCGTCCAGGTCCTCGGCAATGCTGCCCTTGGGCTCACCCACATCAATGACGATCTGTGCGCCGCTCTGGAGCAGCGTTTCCGGATTCAGCTCACCCTTGCCGCCGTAAAGCTGACCGATTTCAGGCATAGTAAAGTATTTCTCGTCCAAATACTGCTCGGCTTCGGTGCTCCATGCGTTGGACACGCCCACCAGCTTATCGGGGCAGAGCGCAAACAGCACGATCTGTGCCATGGGGCCGCTGAGCGCCACCTTGTCGATCTGTGCAGGCACCTCTACCTCGCGGCCCACCGAGTCGGTAAACACGCGGGTCGTGTCATCTGTCTGCGGGTTGCTCTGTGCGCCGCAGGCTGCCAGACTCAGCACCATGACGACGGCCAGCAGCATCGCAAGCCATTTTTTTACTTTCATCTGTCTTCCTCCTTGTTTTATGTTTTTGGTAAATCCTCGACGGAGAATTTCAGACAACCTACCGGCCGCTGATGGGGCATGTACAGGGGAAAATCCGCCCGGCCTGTTTCGACCAGCTTACTGCGCAAAAAGGCGTCGGTAATGACGGACTTGTCCTCGTCGCGGCTGTAGATCTCAAAAAAGCGCCGTGCGCTCTCCCATGAACGAAAGGGCTGCCCTAATTCCAGCGCCATCTCCTGCGCCGTAAAGGGGACGCCGCGGGCACTCAGCCACGCTTTGGCTGTGGTGAAGCTGTCGCTTCCCGTGGCGTGGCTGCCTACGGAGAAACGGTGGGTGGTGTAGTTTTTCTTGAAGGCAAATACCGTGCCGCGGCACTGGGCCTTGGCGATGGCGGCAATCTCCTCCATCCGCCCGAAAAAGCAGAACACCATGGCGTCATAGGCCGTGTCGGGCGGCATGGAAAACAGATCGCCGCAGCGGATGTCAATATTGTCAATGCCGCGCGAGGCGCAGTTTTCGCGCAGCACTGCCAGCGCGTCACCGTTGCGGTCCGCTGCCGTGATATGCTGTACATAAGGCGCAAGGGCCAGACTCAGATAACCCAGACCGCAGCCGGCGTCGCAGAGGCGGTCGCGCTTGTGCAGGTCGGGACGCATCCAGTCGGCCAAGCGCCGGTGATAGTCGCCGTACTCGCTGGCCTGGCGCATAAAGCGCACCATATCCTCGCTCCATTGGAACATCATCACCCCTCACCTCCCATCAGCGGCACAATCACGCTGCCGCCGGGTGTATCGGCAAAGGTCACATCAATGCGGTAGAGACCGGACATCAATGCCGGCGTCAGCACTTCCTCCGCTTTGCCGTGGGCGGCTACGGCGCCGTCCTGCAGTGCCAGAACGCGGTCGGCAAAGGTCAGTGCGTGCTGGGGATTGTGCGTGCTCAGCAGTACCGTATATCCCTCCCGGCTCAGACCGCGCACCTGCTGCAAAACACGAAGCTGATTGCCGTAATCCAATGCCGAGGTAGGCTCGTCCATGATGAGAATATCCGATTGCTGGGCAATGGCGCGGGCGATGAGTACCAACTGCTGCTCGCCGCCGGAGAGATGCGAAAAATTACGCTCCGCCAGATGTGCCACCCCCACACGGGAGAGCGCCTCATGGGCGGCGTCAATCTGCGCGCGCTTTGGCTGCTGGAACGGGGAGAGCTGGCGCGTAGTGCCCATCAGCGCCGTGTCCAGCACAGTATAGCCGAAGGTGGGCCGATGGGTTTGGGGAATGTAGGCGATGCGCCGGGCCCTTTCACGGTGAGACAGACTGCGAATCTCCTGCCCATCCACAAAGATGGCGCCGCTATACTGCGCCAATGCGCCCAAAATGCAGCGAAACAGCGTGCTTTTTCCCACGCCGTTGGGCCCCAGCACCGAGAGAAATTCGCCCTTTTCCACGCCGAAGCTGACATTGTGCAGCACGCTGCGTTTGCCGTAGGAAAAGGATACATTTTCCACCAAAAGGCTCATAGTACATGCTCCTTTCGGGTCATAAGATAGAGGAAGAAGGGCGCGCCCACAAAGGCGGTCAGAATACCGATGGGGATCTCCACCGCCAGCAGATTGCGGGACACATTATCCACCAGCAGCAGGAAGATTGCACCGAACACGGTGGAGACCGGCAGCAGATAGCGGCAATCGTTGCCCACCAGCTTGCGGCTCAGATGGGGGATCACCAGACCCACCCAACCGATCATACCGCTGATCGCCACGCCGGTGGCCGTCAGCACCGTGGCACAGAGGATCACCACCAGACGCAGCCGCTTGGTATTCACACCCATGGTGCGGGCCTCCTCCTCGCCCAGTGTGAGCAGGTTGATGCGCCAACGCAGGGCATACAGCGGCACCAAACCTATCAGCATGGGGACAATGCCAAACGCCACATCGCGCAGACGGGCACCGGACAGGCTGCCCATCAGCCAATAGGTAATTTCCGGCAGTTGATTGGTGGGGTCCGCCACCAGCTTCACATAAGAGGTGCAGGCGGAGAACAGCGAGCCGATCATAACGCCGGAGAGCAAGATGTTCATCACCTGACTGCCCCGGGCACGCTGTGCGATCAAATAGACCAGCACCACGGAGGCAAGGCTGAAGACGAATGCCGATGCGGTCACGCTGCTGCGCGAAAAGCCCAGCAAAATTGCCAGCGCGGCACCGAAGCACGCACCGGACGACGCGCCTAAAATATCCGGCGCGGCCATGGGGTTGCGAAATACGCTCTGGTACGCCGTACCTGCCGTGGCAAGGCAGCCGCCCACCATACAGGCCAGCAGAATACGGGGCAGACGCACATTCAGCACCGCCGCCGCCATTTTGTCCGTCCATGTCTGACTGATCGGCACAAGGCGTGAGAGCAAAATGCGGACCACCTCGCCCGGCGGTACATCATACCGCCCCAACCGGAACGACAGCAAAAACAGCCCCAACAGCACGGCTGTCAGCAGGGCCATGACGCGGATGGCGCGCCGCCCTTCCCGTGTACGCATATGTCTCGCCTCCTTTGCTCCGATGATTATGCACTATTTTACGCCGTTATTCTTTGGAAAACAATACGATGCGTTCAGTATTACTGAATAATTATCCCGTAAAACGGAATTTTGCCTTGCGTTCTTCTAAAAAGCGTGCTATGCTGACAGCAGAAAGGGGGCGGCAGCCATGGCCGGACAGGGCACTGTACATTTTTTGGAACTATTGACAACAAAATGAAAAAGGGCTAATATTTAAATACGAATTTGATGTTTTTCCTGTTTTAGGGGGAGATAGTTCTACGAAAAACAAATTATGGATTTTTAAGGGCAATATTATTGATAATGCGGATATTTCCTTGCGGTAATAAAACAATTAGGGTTTTTAAAAATAATTTGGCAGAAACGGGAGGCCGTTTCCGGAAGATTTTACTTTCTGTCCCGGCAGTGGATACAGTACTTTTTGCTGCGAGTGGGATAAGGGATTTAGCTCATATTGAACATTGCTGAAACGAATCTTTCATAAAAAGGGGTAATCAAATGCGCAAAACGATAAAAAAATGGATCAAGGCAATATTTCGGAAATGGCCAAAATTAAAGAAACCGGTTACCAAATTATATAGATTAACAAGAGAAGACAACAGTTCAAACAGCGGGAAATCAAACAAAGCAATGCAGGGGACCGATAGTCCGGCTAATCTTCATGCGAAAGAAGCTTTGCAAGAAAAAGTCCAAGACGATATTTATTCAGGCAAAGCCGCGTATACGGGTTATGGAATGGACTATATCAGCTCCCTTTTTTTCCCTAAAGAAGAGCGCGCTATAGAACTGAAGAAGGTTTTCTACAGGCACTGCAACTATTACCTTGACTTGGATCATCCAAAAACCTTTAACCAGAAAATTCAATGGCTGAAGCTGAATTACTATGATCCCAGAATGGGCAGATGCGTGGATAAATGCGAGTTTAAGCGATATATTACAGAGCAGCTCGGAGAGGGGTATACGGTTCCGCTCTACGGTGAATGGGAAAGCGAGAATCAAATTGATTTTGATTTGCTGCCGGATCAGTTTGTCTTGAAATCAAATGTCCAGAGCGACGGACGCCATATCATCGTGGTAAAGAACAAGGCGGAGCTGGATATTGACCGCCTGAAAACGGTGATGAGTTCGTGGCTGCTAAAGCGCAATAATCTGTGCTCTTCGTATTGCATTGCCTACAGGCATGTACGCCCCAAAATTCTGGCAGAGGAATATATAAATGATTTAGACAACGACGCATTGATTGATTACAAGATCATGTGTTTTAACGGGAAAGCGGAACTGCTGTTCACCGTATTGGACCGCGACTCAAACATGAGTGTGAATTTCTACGATTTGGACTGGAATCTGCTTCCGTTTACAAGAAAGTATCCCAATAGCAATTATCCGGTTAAGCCGCCGAAAAATCTTGACAAGATGATCGAAATAGCCAATCAATTGGCAGAGCCGTTTCCTTTTGTCCGTGTAGATTTTTATGAGACAGCAGACGGCAGCAAACTCTATGTCGGCGAGTTGACGTTCTATCCCGGTGGCGGATATGAGAGCTTTGAACCTATGGAATGGGACTATAAGCTTGGCGAAATGCTCAAGCTTCCGGAAGCGAATGTCTGAAACCGATCTGGCAGACTTATCATTTTGGGACAGATCGAGTCACATGAATTAACTTCCTGTATCAGGAAGTCAGTTGTTTAATCCGGCCGTGTTGGGTCAGACCGTTTAAAAACCGGTGATTTACGGCTTGCTTTGTAAATGCAATCATAACTTAGGAGGACAAATATGCTGCGGGAACAATTAAAGAAACTTCACAAGAAGGTTAGAAGAGAGACTAAGATTAATATCGGGAAACTGGCAAAATCATTGGAGCCGTTCTTCCCGCGGAAATCGATCCAAATATGAAGTTTGATCGCATTCTTACACAGTCGGAATATGTGCAGCCCGGCGATGTGGTGATCAGCGCAGGCTGGTATCCTGCGGATAAGGTGATCAAAGACTCTCTCAAGCAGGGAGCATTGCTGGTTTTCTGCGCAGAGGAGCACAAAGCGAATTATCCGCAAAGCAATGTGATCGGCGTTCGTGATCCTTTGAAGTGTGTGCAAAGCTATGAGAAATGGAAATGCGCACGGATTCCGGCAAAGCGGATTACCATTACAGGAAGTGTTGGCAAAACAACTACGACCGGCCTAATCAACAAGGTGATTTCCGATCACTATAAGACTTTCGTCGGAAACAGCATGTCCAACAGCCACGGCGCAATTCTGAGAAACATCCAGAAGCTGACTCACCGATATGAATACTGGGTTCAGGAGGTCGGCGGCGTTATGCCCGGATATGTGGAAAGTTCTGCATGTGTCATACGCCCGGATATTGTTGTCCTGACGAATATCGGAGAATCACATTTGAACACATATCAAACGCAGCAGAATATTTTTATCGATAAAAGCAGCCTGGAGAGATACGCTAAACGCAGGGGAGCTGTAGTCATCTGCTACGATGACGATATTCTTCGAAACGCCAAATATAAACACAAAGTCATAACATGCTCCATGAACAACAGCAAAGCCGACTACTATGCGAAAAATATTCATACGACGATGGAGGGCATATGCTTTACCGCCGTGTGTCCGGACGGTGAATATGAAACCAAGTTGAGACTGTATGGTGAGTATAATGTCTACAATGCCCTGTTTGCTATTGCTGTCGGCAGACTTTCCCATGTTCCTATGCAGAATATTTTGAAGTCAATTTCTGAATATCAACCCAGCGGCATGCGCCAGAATTACGTCAATATCGGCGGATATTCCATGATGATAGACGTTTTCAATGCCGAGCCGAAAACCGTCCTGGGATCGGCGGTTACCCTGACGCAAATGCCTAAGCCAAAGGGGAAAAAGATTTTTATTACCGGACATATTGATAAGCTGGGTGATGACTCTGTACGCATGCATGAAAAATTGGGTCACGATCTTGCCAAGCTGGATCTGGATCAGGTGATTTTCTATGCAGGGGACAGCAAGTATACATATAAAGCAATGGTCGACGATGGCTGTACAAATGCCCTTTTAATGGATACGCGTGAGGATTTGGATAATTGGGTTCGAGAGAATGTCACAAGAGATGATATCGTGTTTTTTAAGAGCGGTCAGTTTGAAGCCGCACTTGTAAAAACCATCGATCATGTTTTCGGGACGAATCTTCAGAATGAACAGCAGTATAATAACGGAACTCTCGTCGAAAAAGACGGATACGCCATTCGCCTCAGGAAAGACAATATTGCTGAAATTGAAAAGTATACAGGAGAAGAGACCGATTTGGTGCTCCCTGCTGACTATGAAGGTGTTCCCGTTTTAAGAATCCGCCCGTTTGCTTTTTCAAAAAATCAACAAATCCGGTCTGTGGTCATTCCTGACAGTGTCAATTATATTGGACAGGAAGCATTTTACCAGTGTACTTCGCTGCAGACGGTTAAGCTGCCCAAAAACCTTAAAATAATCGGGAAAAACGCATTTAACTATAATAAGAGCCTTTCTGAAGTTGATATTCCTGAGGGTACGATACACATTGACCGTCATGCCTTTTTCGACTGCATCGGGCTGCAGAAGATAACCATCCCCGACAGTGTTGGCTATTTGGGCGACGATGTGATCGGCTGCTCAAAGCACTTACATAATGATCCTACGGTCTGTGTGGGAAACAGCGAGTATGTGCAGCATTATCTTACGGAGCACCATGCCAAATTCGAAACGGTGACAGAATAATCGGCATTGCTGAATTGCCGTCCTGCAAAACAGAATTTTGCCTTGCGTTCTTCTAAAAAGCGTGCTATGCTGACAGCAGAAAGGGGGCGGCAGCCATGGCCGGACAGACCACCGTACATTCGGTAGACAAAGCGATGACATTGCTGGAGATCCTGCTGTCTCACCGCGCACCTATGACACTGCAGGAGCTGTCGCAGGCTGCCGGCTATCCCAAGAGCACCGTCCATGCGCTTTTGACCACTATGCGCGCCCATGCCATGATCGAGCAGCAGAACGACGGGCGCTATGCCCTGGGGATCCGCCTGTTCGAGTGCGGCTGCGCCGTGTCATCGGCGTGGGACATCGGGCGGCTGGCCCATCCGCATCTGGAGCAATTGGCCGGCGCCACAGGCGCAAGCGCCTTCCTTGCCCTGCTCGACGGCAGGAATGCGATCTCCTTTGACCAATGTATCAGCGCCACGGGCTTGCAGGTGGTGCCTGCCGTGGGCGGGCGTATGCCGCTGCACGCCACCTCACAGGGCAAGGTGCTGCTTAGCTGCATGAGTGACCGCGAGGTGGTGAAGCTGCTGGAAGAGGGTGGCATGCAGGCCTTTACACCGCACACCATTACCGATCCCCGGCGCTTTGTGGCCGGTCTTGCCGCAGTGCGGCAAAACGGCTACGCCGTGGAGGACGGTGAATACCGCATCGGTCTGCGCTCGGCCGCCGCGCCGGTATATGACAGCAGCGGCCGTGTACGCTATGCACTGGGCGTGGCAGGTCTGTTCCGCCGTGTGCAGTCGGAGGATTTCCAAAATGCCGTCGCCCACCTGATCCATCAGGCCCGCCAATTGTCCATGGCGTTGGGCTGGCGCGGCGTATAAGAACCGGTGATATGTTGAATGTGCTATAAAAAACAACAACTGCGCACACCGCATCATGCGGTGTGCGCAGTTGTTGTTTACTTGGAAAGAATTACTTCTTCAGCGTCAGTTCAAACTCGCCGCCGGCATCCTTCACGGCGACTTCGTAGCCCTGAGAACGGGCGAAACGCGTGATGTTTTCCACTGCCACGCGGTTGTCGACCATGACGGTCAGTTCGGCGGGTGCGTTCTTTTTTACTTCCTGCTGCACCATCACAACGGGAACGGGGCAGCTCAGACCTCTTGCATCGATCATCTTATTTTGCCTCCTTTTTCTTCACGGTGTTCCAAATGGAGATCACCAGCAGCACGGCAAAGCCGATAGCCACGGCCACCTTACCGGTGGTGGCGATACCGCCGGCGGCATACACGCCGTCCTCGCTCAGGCTGGCAGCCGAACCGGCCAGCTTGAAGTTGTGTGCGAAAGCGGCGCCGACGATCATGCCGAACACGGTCACGGCGCTGTCGCCGTTGCCCTCACCGGCCAGAATGAGCTGACGCAGGGGACAGCCGCCCAGCAGCACGCTGCCCCAGCCGACCAGCACCATGCCCAGCAGGTTCCAAAGCTGGCTGGCGTGGGCGATAGGCTGCAGGTAGGAGGAGAAGCCGTGGAAGTTGCCCAGGATCACATTGCCCAGCAGCACGGCCACGAACACGGCCACAAAGCCGGACAGCAGGTTGAAATCACGGAACATGACGGCGTCACGCATACCGCCCACCATGCACAGGCGGGACTTCTGTGCCAGCGCGCCGACAACCAGCGCCACGAACAGAGACAACAGCACAGGGGCATGCTTGGAGCCGGGGCCGGTTTCGGAGAAGGCGAACAGGGCAGGCACGGCAGCGGCCAGTACCAGCAGCACCACCAACACGGTGGGCAGCACGGCACCCTCGGACTTGGCGACCACATAGCTGCGCTTGAGAGTAAAGCCCTTCTTCAGGAAGAAGATACCGATCAGGATGCCGATAAAGAAACCGGCCAAACCGACGAACGCGTTCAGATCGCCGCCGCCCATGCGGATGACCATACGCAGAGGGCAGCCCAGGAAGACCAGCGCACCGATCATCACGAAAGCGCCCAGCACAAAACGGGTAGCGGGGGAGGAACCGGCACGGGCCTTGAACTCGCCGGTAGCCAGCGCCATGATGGTGGCACCCAGCACCAGACCGACGATCTCGGGACGGACATACTGCACCACCGCGGCGCCGTGCAGATGGGTGGCACCGGCGATGTCGCGCAGGAAGCAGGCGATACAAAAGCCCATGTTAGCAGGGTTGCCGAACGCAGTCAGCAGGATCGCTGCAACGCCGACAACCAGACCGGTCACGATGACCAGCCAATTGATTTTCTTTGTCATTTTCATTCTCCTTTTCTTCGTTATATTTGATAGAGAATTACGGTAGGCGCAATTCCCTGCAAATACCTAAAAAATCATCATATCAGCAGATCGTAGGAACCTGCCGTTTCAATGTCGGCCTCCGCCAGCGCCCGAAGCAGGGCGTCCTTTGTTTCGGGCGGACCGCTCCACGCGATGCCGCAATCCGCTGTCAGTGCGCGAGGTGCGGAGATGAGTTTTCCGGCCAGACCCTGCTCGCGGCAGAGCTGCTCCGTGGCCATGGCCTCCGCCGTCGTGTGAAAGGTGACGACGATGCGCGGCTGCTTCTGCTTCATATCCGCCTCCTGCAAAAAGATTGTCGCATTTTATTGTATTCCTCTCTTTTTTGCCGGTCAATTTTAATTAAAAATAGAAAAACCTTCTGTTATTGAAAAATCAAATAACAGAAGGAGTGATGAGGCGATTGTAAGAGGGCAAACAGACGGTTGACACATGTATGGGGTGTTGACAGATGTGGTACAATAAAGAAAATGTCAAAAGAAAAAGGAGAATGTGACCGTGACCTACACATATACGCCCAAGGGTGTCTGCTCTCAGAGGATTCAGGTAGAGGTGGAAGATGGTATCATCCGCAATGTGCAGGTGCTTGGCGGCTGCAGCGGCAATTTGCAGGGGATTTCCTCGCTGATTATCGGCATGCCTGCACGGGAGGCCATTGGCCGCATGAAGGGTATCCGCTGCGGCATGAAGAACAGCTCCTGCCCCGATCAGATCGCCATTGCGCTGGAAAAAGCACTGGAACAGTCGTAAGCTGACACGCCAATGAAAAACCACCGATCAAATGCTTGGGGTTCCTAAGGACAGTTATGTTTTATAGGAACGCTGAGCATTGCGGGCAAGAGAATTGAGAGAAGTTTCACTTCTCTCTTTTTTCTTGCCTTTTTTATATTTGTTGCGGTACATTCGACTCTTTCACTGCCTTTGCATACAATTACAGTAGAAACTTAAAGGAGGCTCGGCTATGCGAGACAAGAAGTGTTACATATGTCCCATGATGCTTTCAAATCGGTCTTCGGGCAAAAACGATATAGAAATGAAAAAGAAAATTTAGCATAGAAAAAAGGAGAAATCAACAAAGATTCCCAATTGGAAAATCTATCCCCTGTAGGAAGAAAGACAGAATTTGAGAAGTGGCTTGAAAATGGAACCCTTCTCATATATAATAATAAACGGTTCTAAGCCGCATGTGGTATTGTTTATCAGGTGGAACAGAGTTTTCTCCACATTCTCCAACAGGTTCTCCTCAATAGATGCAGATAGCGTTAATGCGGAGAAATTTGGTGAATGCGAACTCGAAAGAAGCTCATTTATTGTGAGTGATTTGGCTTGAATGAGAGCTATTTTGATGCTCATAGAGCGTTCCCCACGATGAAGCTCATCGACTGGTAAGTTGCGATACCCCAACATATCGGAAGACATGTTGGGGTATTGCATATGCCGCGTATTAAGAGCTGCTGTTTTTAGTTTCACTAACCGAAAAATCTCAAAAAACAAACGTACTGACACTTGTGTCAGTGACAAGCGCAAAAAATCAATAGTATATTAAGTGTATAGAAGCCAAAATGCGACAAATGGAAGTAATGAACATCCGTGAAAAAGATTGTTTTGAATAGGCAAAGTACGTTTTATGCGAAACAAAAGCTTGTGAAAAGTGAAGGAAGGGAGGCTTGGTTTCTATGAGAAAAAAATTGTATTTGCTGCCGGTACTCCTACTGTTCTTGGTACTCATCGTCGGCTGCGGAACAAAGCCGCAGGGTGACCCCTTAGAGGGCCCCGGCAAGCCAACCGACGGCAGTTCTGTCACTGAACCGGACGGTGCGGAAAAGGATGATCCGATCCTATCTCTGCTGAGAGAAAGTATCCAAGAGAACAATTGCACGCTCGGCATTGCCTTCATCGGCTATGTGGACAGTGAAAGTACATCGGAAGATGTGTACACATATTTGAAAAACAGCCCGGCGGCTCAAACCTATCCGTTTCTGAGGGACAGCGGCCTTGTTGTGCATGAAGGAGCAGAGCTATACGCTTTTGTTCCGGCAAGCAAGGAAGCCTCTATCACTGTGTATCAGGCAGGTATGACCGACAGCGGTGAATACGAGGATCACAAGGATAAAACGATTTGCCAAGGCGGTCCGGGTGAAGTCGTTGTATTGCGCTGCAATCTCAGTGAGATCTATTCGAATGTGCTGATCTCCGCGACGGACGGAGCGAAAACACTGGAATTCCATCCCATGCTCTCCATGAAGGACGGACATGTGGCGGCAGTGCCCGGCTGCTATGACTTCTCTGTTTATGAAGACAGCGAAGACAAGTCGATTGAAATCGCCCGTGATCTTCTTGGCGAGACCGACGAAGTGCAGGAAGCGATGAAACACGGTATGGAGCTGCTCTACACCGGTGAACAGCAGATGATCGGGGGAAAGCCGCATATGCTTTTTGCCCTCGGCACAGATCATGGAGACCAATTTGTCCGAGAAAAGCTCTATGCCGTATCGGACAATCTGATCTATGCGTTCAATACCGAGACCGACCAATGGCAGGTACTGGGCACAGAATAAAACCGTGAAAAAATGACAGAATATGCAGAACAAAACGAAGCGGAAAACTTGAAGTGCACCCCATTTGTCAGACAGTATGATATACTATCTGAGAAGTGGGGTGTTAACTATGCCGAAAAAGAATACCAAATAAACGATATACACCGGCAGCGAAAGAGATCGTTCTTACAAGGGTGAAGTCGGCAAGATCGCACCAAATCTGTTGAATCGGAATTTCCATGCCGAAAAGCCGGTGTGAAAATTTTCGGAATTTCCTACTATCATGTAACATGTGGAGTTATGTCCATGTGTAAAATACTGAAAAAAGCAGATTTGCAAAGGGATATCCCTTTGACGGTTATGACATATGCCATCCCTATTCGCTGCTCTTTTTTCTATTTGTCACACATCATTGTACATCCTGCAAGCAGCGCATATAGTATTTATCTCAAGGGCTTGAATTTTTACAGAGGTTGTGCTACGATACAATTTAAATAAGTATCATGAGGTCGGCTTTATATGATTTCGCAATAATGTGCTTCATCCGGGTTCAATGTAAATGCATGAAGGGTTTGCTGTCCTGTTGGCTTTCCCGAAAACCATGAAAACATGATGCCTTTCATAGTCTGTTATGAAGGCATGACCCCGAATTTGCGGCAAAACGAATCCCCACCATGAAGCCGCCGGATGGATCATCAACTGAGCTGACCTGTTTTTTACCGGGTCAGCTTGTTCTGTCCGAAATGAAAGGAGGACGACCATGGAAACGATCACCAGCCGTGCCAATCCGCTGATGACGCATATTCGCAAGCTGTCCTCCTCCGGAAGCTATCGGCGGCAGCAGGGTGAGTTTCTGTGCGACAGCCCGAAGCTGCTGCGTGAGGCGCTGCTGTGGAAGGCGGAGGTCTGTACGGTGCTGTGCACCGAGCCTGACGAATTGCCGCCGCTTGACGAGGCGATCCGCTGCGTGCAGGTGCCGCAGGAGGTGATGGCTTCCGTTTCCCCGATGAAAACGCCCCAGGGCGTGCTGTTTACCTGCCGCCTGCCGCGGAAGACGCTGCCGGAGAAGCTGACCGGCAAGCACTACATGGTGCTGGACGGTGTGCAGGACCCGGGCAATGTGGGCACCATCTGGCGCACGGCGGACGCCTTTGCCTGTGACGGCTTGCTGCTGCTCTCCGGCTGCGCCGACCCGTACAGCGTCAAGACGGTGCGCGCCTCCATGGGTGCGGTATTTCGCTGCCCGGTCTGGCAGTGCAGCGTGCAGGAACTGCGCGGGCTTCTGATGAATAGCCGCCTCCCCCTGTATGGCGCGGCCCTGCGTGAGGATACGCTGGATGTCCGCGATGCGGATTATTCGCGGGCGGCACTGGCTATCGGCAGTGAGGGACGCGGCCTGTCGGATGAGGTGCTTGCCCTGTGCGATAAGACCATTCGCATCCCCATGAGTGAGCGCTGCGAATCGCTGAATGCGGCGATCGCGGCGACGGTACTGCTGTGGGAAGTCTACCGATAAGGAGAGATAAGTGTGGCGGCGTTGAAATACTGGGTTTGGCTGGCATCTATGCCGGCACTGACCAATCGCAGCAAACTGCTGCTTTTGGAGCATTTTACCTCGCCGGAGAGCATATTCTACGCTGACGAGGAGGCCTATTGGCAGGTGGAGGGCCTGCATAAAACGCAGGCGGCGCTGCTGACGGACAAATCGTTGGAGCGCGCCGGACGCATACTGAATGATTGCGCACGGAAAGAACTGTTTGTGCTGACCATGGACGACGCCACCTATCCTGCGCGGCTGCGCAACATCTACGATCCGCCGGTCCTGCTCTACGGCAAGGGCTCCATGCCCTTGTTCGATGATGAGGCGGCCATCGCCGTGGTAGGTACGAGAAAATGCACGCCTTATGGCATAAATGCGGCGGAGCAGTTAGGCTACGAGATGGCAAAATCCGGCGCGGTGGTGGTATCCGGCCTTGCCAAAGGCATTGACGCGGCGGCACATCGCGGAGCGCTGCGTGCCGGCGGCTTTACCGCAGCCGTACTGGGCGGCGGTGTGGATGTGGTGTACCCGGCGGAGAATCGCCGGTTGTATGAGGACATCGCTGCCACAGGCGTGCTTTTGTCGGAGTACCCGCCGGCAGCAGAGCCGGAGGCGTGGCATTTCCCGGTGAGAAACCGCATCATCAGCGGCTTGAGCCTTGCCGCCGTGGTGGTGGAAGCGCCGGAAAAGAGCGGCGCGCTGATTACCGCCAATACGGCCCTGGAGCAGGGGCGTGAGGTGTTCGCCGTACCTGGCCCCATCAACGCACCCAACAGTGTGGGCTGCCATCAACTGATCCGCGAAGGGGCAGGCTTGGCCGGCTGCGGCTGGGATGTGCTGAGCGAATACAAAAACCGCTTCCCCCATCGCCTGAAGAAAAGCGGCGAAGAGCTGCCGCCGATGCCGGAGGGCAGTGAAAAAAAGATGAAACCTGCCGCAGCCGCAGAGGAAACGGCGAAGACGCCGACATTGCCGGTACTGGATATCGCAAGGAATGAAGAGGGGCTGACCGACGATCAGCTCCGCATCATACAGGTGTTGACCACGGATAAACCGCTGCTGACAGACGATGTGGCGGAGATGACCGGCCTGCCGGTGCGCCGTGTGCTGTCGGCACTGACGGTGTTGGAAATAGACGGATTTGCCTGCGAGCAGGGAGCGCGCTGCTTCGTGCGCACAGTGGAAATCAAGAAGGAGTAAAGAACTATGGCAAAAAAAGCAGACAAAAACCTCGTGATTGTGGAGTCCCCGGCCAAGGCGAAGACCATCGGCAAGTATCTGGGGCCAAACTATGAGGTCAAGGCCTGCATGGGCCATCTGCGCGACCTGCCCAAGAGCAAGATCGGCGTGGATGTGGAAAATGATTTTGAACCGGACTATCGGCCCATTCGCGGCAAAGAGGAGATCATTAAAGACCTGAAGCGGTCGGCAGACAGATGCGAGGCTGTGTACCTTGCCACCGACCCGGACCGCGAGGGTGAGGCCATTTCCTGGCATTTGAAGCATTTGCTGGGTTTGGACGATAACAAGGCCAAGCGCGTGACATTCAACGAGATCACCAAAAAAGTGGTCACGGAGAGCATTGAAAAGCCCCGTGAGATCGACCAGAATCTGGTGGACGCCCAGCAGGCACGCCGTATTCTCGACCGCATTGTGGGCTATCAGATTTCGCCTATTATGTGGCGAAAGATCCGCAAGGGCCTGAGCGCCGGCCGTGTGCAGAGCGTTGCCACGCGCATGGTGGACGATCGGGACGCCGAGATCGAGGCCTTCGTGCCCGAGGAATACTGGACGCTGGAGGCCCTGCTGAAAAACGCGGGAGGCGTGCCGTTCAAGGCAGATTATTGCGGTCAACCCAAGAAGAAATACACCGAAAAGGAAGTACAGGCGATCATGGCTGAGCTGCAGACGCTGCCCTTTGCGGTAAAGAGCGTGAAGCGCACGGATAAGCAGCGCTCTCCCTCAGCGCCCTTCACCACCTCCACCATGCAGCAGGAGGCTTCCCGCAAGCTGAATATGACGCCGCGCCGTACCATGGCCATTGCCCAGCAGCTCTATGAGGGCGTGGACATTACCGGCGAGGGTACGGTGGGTCTGATCACCTATATGCGTACGGATTCCCTGCGTATCTCCGATGAGGCCCAGAGCGACGCCCGTCGGTTTATCTGTCAGCGCTACGGCGATGACTACTATCCTGCCAAGGTGCGCCAATATAAGACCAAGGCCGGCGCGCAGGATGCCCACGAGGCTATCCGTCCCAGTAATGTCAATCTGACGCCGGAGGACATTCGCGGCGATCTGACGCCGGAGCAGTATCGGCTGTACCGCTTGATCTGGAGCCGTTTTTTGGCCAGCCAGATGGAAAACGCCGTCTATGACAGCGTCAGCACAGAGATCAGCGCAGGGATACACAGCTTCCGCGCCAGCGCCAGCAAGCTGAAATTCGCCGGCTACACTGCCGTATATGAGGAGAGCCGCGATGAGGAGAAGGAGGAGAAAGAATCTCCGCTGCCGCCGCTGCGCCAAGGGGAGAATGTGACGCTGCAGAGCTTGGAGCCGAGCCAGCACTTCACCCAGCCGCCGGCGCATTATACCGATGCCTCCCTGATCCGCGCCATGGAAGAACAGGGCATCGGCCGCCCCTCCACCTATGCACCGACCGTGTCCACCATTCTGGATCGCCGCTATGTGAAAAAAGAAGGTAAGGCCCTGCTGATCACCCCGCTGGGTCACGCGGTAACCGGTTGGATGAAGCAGTATTTTGACGACATCGCCGATTTGAAGTTTACCGCGCATATGGAGGATGAGCTTGACAGCGTGGAAGAAGGCAATGTGCCCTGGAAAAATGTAATCCGTGATTTCTACGGCGATTTCGAGAGCCGCCTGGGCGACGCCGGCAACAGCGAGTATGTGAATGTTCCGCCTACCGTCAGCGAGGAGATCTGTCCGGTATGCGGCAAGAATCTGGTGGAGCGTGACGGCAGATTCGGTCAGTTCCTGGCTTGCCCCGGTTATCCCGATTGCAGCTTCACCATGCCTTTGGTGGTGCAGATGCCCGGCCGCTGCCCTGTGTGCGGCGGACGGCTGATGAAGCGCACCGGTGTGGGTAAGGACAGCGGCAAGCAGTATACCTACTATTGCTGCGAGCACAACACCGCCACCAAGGCGCAGCCGGCTACCTGCGAGTTCCGCACCTGGGATGTGCCGGTGAAGGAGGACTGTCCCCAGTGCGGCCATACCATGTTCAAAAAGTCCGGCAAGGGCTATAAGCGCCCCTATTGCATCAACGAAGCGTGCCCCAACTTCCTGCCGGAGGAGAAGCGCGGTTATGTAAAAAAAGCGGCGGATGCGAAAAAAGACGGGGAAAAGGACGCTAAAAAGACCGCCAAAAAAACCGCCGCGAAGAAAACACCGGCGAAGAAAACAACCACGAAAAAGACGACCACGAAAAAGACGACCGAAAAGGCGGAAAAAGAATGAATCATGTAACGGTGATCGGTGCGGGCCTGGCAGGCAGTGAATGTGCCTGGCAACTGGCGCAGCGGGGCATACAAGTGACGCTTTGCGAGATGAAGCCGGTGAAAAAGACGCCCGCCCACACAACCGAATACTTTGCCGAGCTATGCTGCTCCAACTCCCTGCGCTCCGATCAACTGGAGAACGCGGTGGGACTTTTGAAGGAGGAGCTGCGCCGACTGGACAGCCTGATCATGCGCTGCGCCGACGCCACACGCGTTCCGGCAGGCGGCGCATTGGCGGTGGACCGCCACGGCTTTGCCCGTATGGTCACCGAGGAGATCCGCCAGCACCCGAACATTACCGTGGCGGAGGGCGAGGTAACGGAGATTCCCGAGGGCGAGGTAGTCATTGCCTCCGGCCCCTTGACCTCCGATGCGCTGGCGGAGAAGCTCATTGCGCTCTTCGGCGAGGGCAGCACGCTGAACTTTTTCGATGCTGCAGCACCTCTTGTCAGCTTTGAGAGCATCGATATGGACTGCGCCTATTTTGCCTCCCGCTACGACAAGGGGACGCCCGACTATATCAACTGCCCCATGAACGAGGCGGAGTACAGGGCCTTTTGGCAGGAGCTGATTACGGCACAGGAGGCGGAGGTACACGGCTTTGAGGACAAGCAGGTTTTCGAGGGCTGCATGCCTGTGGAGGTCATGGCGCGCCGCGGTGAAGACACCCTGCGGTTCGGCCCGCTGAAGCCCAAGGGCCTGCCCGATCCTAAGACCGGCCGCGATCCCTATGCGGTGGTGCAGCTTCGCAAGGACAATGCCGACGGCTCCATTTACAATCTGGTGGGCTTCCAGACCCATTTGAAGTGGCCCGAGCAGAAGCGCGTGTTTACCATGATCCCCGCGCTGCACGATGCCCGGTTCCTGCGCTACGGTGTGATGCACCGCAACACCTATTTGGATTCTCCCCGCCTGCTGGACCGCTACTACCGTTTGCGCTCCCGGCCGCGTATTGCCTTTGCCGGACAGATGACCGGCGTGGAGGGCTATGTGGAATCCTGCGCCTCCGGCTTTCTGGTCGGTGTGGAACTGGCGCGCCGCCTGCAGGGCAGAGCGCCCATCGACTTCCCGCAGGAGACGGCCATCGGCGCGTTGGGCCTGTATGTCAGCAACCCCACTGTGGGTGACTTCCAACCCATGAATATCAATTTCGGTATCATTCCACCGCTTGACCACCGGGTCAAGGGCAAGCGCAATAAAAATGCGGAGCTGTCCCGGCGCTCGCTGGCGGTGATCGAAACGCTGCGTGAGGAGGTTATGGCTCGATGAAAATTATCATTGACGCAATGGGCGGCGACCATGCGCCGCTGGAAATCGTAAAGGGCGCCTTGGCAGGCCAAAAGCGCTGGGACGTGGAGATTGTGCTGACCGGCGATAAAAAGGCCGTTTGGGAGGCGGTGAAGTCCTGCGGCGTCGAGACCCTGCCCCGGGGTGTGGAGATCGTCGGCACCTCTGAAACGGTGGAGATGTGCGACGATCCCAGTACGGTGTTCCGCCGCAAGAAGGACACCTCCATGGGCGTGGGGTTGACCATGCTGCGCGACGGAAAGGGCGATGCCTTTATCTCTGCCGGTTCCACCGGCGCGCTGTTGACCGGTGCTACCCTGCTTGTCAAGCGCGTGCGCGGTATCCGCCGTGCGGCCATGGCGCCTGTGATCCCCACCACGACCGGCAAGGCGGTGCTGATCGACTGCGGCGCCAACGCCGAGTGTACGCCGGAATATCTGGTGCAGTTCGCGTACTTGGGCAGCTTCTATGCCAAGCGCACCTTAGGGATTGAAAAGCCCCGTGTGGGTCTTTTGAATATCGGCGCCGAGGACAGCAAGGGCACAGCGCTGCAAAAGGAAACGCTGGGGTGGCTGCAAAAGGCCGGTGCGGAGGGTCATCTGCATTTCATCGGCAATATCGAGGCCAAGGAAGCCATTAAAGGCGGCTGCGATGTGATCGTAACGGACGGTTTTACCGGCAATGTGATGCTCAAGAGCATGGAAGGCACCGGCTCCTATGCCGGCAGCGCGCTGAAGGCGATGTTCGGGAAAAATCTGCTGACAAAGCTGGCGGCGGGCCTTGTGATGCCCGGCCTGAAAGCGTTTAAGGCGGAGCTTGATCCCAATAAGGTGGGCGGCACGGCCTTTATCGGCATCTCCAAGCCGGTCATTAAAGCCCACGGCTCCTCCAATGCGGAGGCAATCGAAAATGCCGTTTTGCAGGCGAAGCAATTTGCCCTCAGCGGGATCATTGATGATATTGAGAAAAATATCGACTTGATGAAGGTGGAAAAAGAATAAAAAGGTATTGACAGGGCCAGTCAATTGCCGTATTATTTTCCAAGACAAAGAAGACCGAAAGGAGGAGTATACTTCATGACGATGGAGAACATCTTCAAAACGATGCAAGATCTGATCGCGGAGCAGTTTGCCATTGACACTGATGAGATCAGCATGGAGAGTTCCTTTATGGATGATCTGGGCGCTGATTCTGTGGATCTGGTGGAATTGGTAATGGCCATGGAGGAGGAATTCGACATCGGCGAGATTGACGAGGATGATCTGGCCGGTCTGAAGACCGTTGGCGATTGCGTGCGTTATCTGTATAATAAAACCAATGACTGAAAAAAGGCGACCCCGCAAAATGCGGGGTCGGTTTTTTGAAAGGAAGAACACCATGCATACACTGGAAGCATCATTAGGCTATACATTTCATAACAGGGAGCTGCTGCGCGCCGCGCTGTATCACAGCTCCTATGCCAACGAGCATCGCCTCTGCGGTATCAGCAGCAATGAACGGCTGGAGTTTTTGGGCGACGCCGTGCTGGGTTTGGTGACGGCGGACGATCTGTTTGCCAAGTATCCCAACCTGCCGGAGGGCGATCTGACCCGCATCAGAGCAGCGCTGGTGTGCGAGGAGAGCCTGCACGAGGTGGCCCAAAGCCTGCATCTGGGCGATTATTTGCAGCTTGGCAAGGGCGAAGAGGCCGGCGGCGGCCGCCGGCGTCCGTCTATTTTGGCAGACGCCATGGAATCCGTCTTTGCGGCGGTCTATCTTGACGGCGGCATGGAGGCGGCCCGCAGCCTGATCCACCGGGTACTGCTGGACAAGGAGCGCCCGGAGACCGTAGAGGAACGCCGCCGCGATTTCAAGACCGAGCTGCAGGAGCTGGTGCAGCGCAAGCCCAAGCAGGCCCTGCACTACGAGATGGTCAGTGCGACCGGCCCCGACCACGCCAAGGAGTTCACCTTCTGCGTCACGCTGAACGGCGAAGTGATCGGGCTGGGCACAGGACACAGTAAAAAGGAAGCGGAACAGGCCGCGGCCAAAACGGCATTGGAACAAATAAACGGTTGACACAGCAAAACGGCAGGCTCGACCTGCCGTTTTGCCGTTTCGGAAAATCATTGGCGGTTAAGGGTGGTAATTCTTGCAAAGTTATGATATAATACATTATTAACGGAACGAGAATAAGAATACGATTCGCAATTTTTTGACGAAATTCTACAAAATGTAATATAAATAGAGAGGAGATTCCGTAATATGACGGTTTTTACATCGTTCCTTTTGGGACTGATTCAAGGTGTGGCAGAGTTTTTGCCCATTTCCAGCTCCGGCCATCTGGCCATTGCGCAGAACCTGCTGAACCTGCAGGCAGAGATTCCGGCGTTTTTTGACGTGCTGCTGCACTTGGGCACGCTGCTGGCGGTATTCGTGGCCTACTGGCAGGATATTAAGGACATGGTGGTGGAATTTTTCTGCGGCATCGGTGATCTGGTGCATCATTCCACGCCTACGCCTGTTCCGCCGGCCCGCCGCCTGATCCTGCTGATTATTCTGGGTACGCTGCCGCTGTTTGCGGTGCTGCCGATCAAGGATAAGGTGCAGGGTCTGAGCGACAACATGATATTTATCGGCGCAGCGCTGATCGTGACGGGCTTTTTGCTGTTTGCCAGTGATATGATGCGCAAGGGCCGCAAGACCGAGCGCAATGCCACCTGGCTGGATGTGCTGATTGTAGGCGCCGGACAGGCGATTGCCACCATGCCCGGCATTTCCCGCTCCGGCATGACCATCTCTGCCGGCTGTTTCACCGGCTTTGAGCGCAGGTTCGCTGTCCGCTTTTCCTTCCTGCTGTCCATTCCTGCGGTGCTGGGCGCCAATATTCTGAGCCTGAAGGACGCCGCTGAGGCAGGTATTGTATGGAGCGAGGTGCCGGTGTATCTGGTGGGCGTAGTGACCGCCGCCGTGGTGGGCTATCTGTGCATCCGCCTGCTGAGGATGATCGCCGATAAGGGCAGATTCGGCGCGTTTGCCTACTATTGCTGGGCAGTCGGTCTGCTGACGCTGGTACTCAATATTATCATGAAGTAAAAGAGAGGATTTTCTATGTCCGCTGCACGAAAGAAAAATACAAAACCGAAGCAAGCTGCCTCCCGCAGCAAACAGCCTGCACCCAAGCCCCACCATCCGGTGGCACGGGTAGTGGGTGGTTTGGTATGCCTTTTCCTGGCACTGTGTGTGGTGGTTACATATTTCGGCGTGGAGGCCACGCTCCTCACACTTTTGGCACAGCTTGTCAAGGGCCTTGTGGGCTACGGCTATTGGGTCACAGGCCTGCTCCTGATTATTGCAGGTGTGAACCTGATCGGCCACAAAGACCGCCCTGTGATATGGCGCACCGTCTGTACGCTGCTCCTGCCGGTGCTGGTGGGCAGTTTGCTGCATCTGCTGCTTTGCGGACGCGAATACGAAGTGGGAACGGCCATGGTGTCGGCACTGTGGACGGACGGTAAGCTCCTGGCCTGCGGCGGTGTGCTCTCCGGCGGCTTGGCCGAACTGGGCACCGTGGCACTGAGCGGTGTGGTTACTGCCATCTTGCTGCTCATTTTACTGTTGGCGGGCATTTTTGTCATGGCCCGAACCACGCCGCAGCGGGTGGTGGAAAAGGTGCGGGAGAGCAGAGCCTACGATCCCTACGCAGAGGAAGAGGAGGAACTGCCGCCGCCCGATAAACCGCTGACCATTCAGGTGGAGCCTAAACGCCGCCGCAATGCCATTGATATTCCGCTGGACGCGGAGTCCGCCGCAGCGCCGATGGATGCCAAAGAGGAAACGCCTTCGGAAGAGGCGGGGGCCTTACAGCCGGAAAGGAAAGGCTTTTTCGCCCGCAGGAGTGCCGATATCAAAACCCCTGCGGAAGTGGTGGCGTCGTCCGCTGCCGAAGACGCCGCGCCGCCGCGCAGCAAGAGCATGGAGCTGACGCAGGAGGAGGTACAATCCGCTGCCGAGGAAGTCAGCCGTGAGATCGAGGAGGAGCTTAACGAGCCGGAGGAAATCTATCACTATCCGCCCATTACGCTGTTGGACGAGAACAGGACCAACAACTACACGGAGGTGGGCGCCGAGCTGCGCAACAATTCCCGCCGTCTGGCAGAGACACTGCACTCCTTTGGCGTGGACGCCAGGGCCGGTGAGGTGGTACACGGCCCCAGTGTGACCCGCTATGAGTTCACGCTGGACCAGGGTGTGAAGCTGAGCAAGGTCACCAATCTGGCAGATGATATTGCCCTGGCGCTGGGCGCCAGCGGCGTGCGTATTGCGCCTGTTCCCGACAAGATCGCCGTGGTGGGAATCGAGGTGCCCAACCGGGCGGTAACGACCGTGCGTATCCGTGATGTGGTTGAGTCACGCACTTTCGCCGAGCATCGCTCCCATGTGGCGTTTGCCGTGGGTAAGGACATTGGCGGAAGCTGCATTGTGGGCGATATTGCCAAGCTGCCCCATGTGCTGATTGCCGGTACGACCGGCAGCGGTAAGTCGGTGTGCACCAACTCGCTGATCGTCAGTATGCTCTATAAGTCCACCCCCGATGAGGTGCGCTTTATTATGGTGGACCCCAAGATGGTGGAATTGGCGCCCTATAACGGCATTCCGCATCTGCTGATCCCTGTGGTCACCGACCCGAAGAAGGCGGCCGGTGCGCTGCAGTGGGCCGTATTTGAGATGATGAAGCGCTATAAGGCGTTTTCCGAAAAGGGCGTAAAGGATCTGGCGGGCTACAATGCTTTGAGCGAAACCGATGAAGAAGTGAAGAAGCTGCCCACCGTGGTGGTGGTCATCGATGAGCTGGCAGACCTGATGCTGGTAGCGGCCAAAGAGGTGGAGGACTCCATCTGCCGCGTGGCGCAGATGGGCCGCGCCGCCGGTATGCATCTTGTCATCGCCACGCAGCGGCCCTCCGCCGATGTGATTACGGGCCTGATGAAAGCCAATATCCCCAGCCGTATTGCCTTTGCGGTGGCTTCCTCCTTGGAATCGCGCATCATTCTGGACACGCCGGGCGCTGAAAAGCTGGTGGGTAAGGGCGATATGCTCTACTTCCCCCTGGGCAGCGGCAAGCCCACCCGCGTACAGGGCTGCTTCATTACACCCGAGGAGATCGAGCGCGTGGTGAAGTTCGTCAAGGAGACCGGCGAGGCGGATTACTCCGACGATGTGATGCAGAAGATTGAAGAAGTGATGCGAAAGGACGATAAGGGAAGCAGCAAGCAGGCCGCCTCCGGCGAGGCCAAGGATGACGGCGACGAGCTGCTGCCTGCCGCGGTGGAGGTCATTTTGGAAACGGGACAGGCTTCCGTGTCCATGCTGCAGCGCCGTTTGAAGCTGGGCTACTCCCGCGCGGCGCGTTTGGTGGACCAGATGGAAGAACGGGGCATTGTGGGCCCGTTTGAAGGCTCAAAACCGCGCCAGGTGCTGATCGACCGGGCCAAATGGCAGGAGCTGCAAATGGCCAATGCCGCACCGGAGGCGGCCTTTGACCGCAGCGGCAGCATTTCGGATCTGTTTGACAGTCACGACGCACTGGAATAAAATGACAAAAGCACCGCCTTGGCGGTGCTTTTGCTGTTTTTCGTTGACGATGCCGGCGCCGTATGCTACATTAAAGAAAATCGAAAGAAAGCAGGTGTGGTCCTATGTATGAACTGGTACAGGTGGGGGAGAAGAGCTATTACATCCAAAGTCCCGCCAAAATCGGCATTTACCGCCCAAGCGATACCGAGGTCTATCTCATCGACAGCGGCAGCGATAAGGATGCCGGCCGCCGCTGCCGCAAGGTGTTGGAGGAGCAGGGCTGGACTTGCCGCGGCATTCTGGTGACCCATTCCAACGCCGACCATGTGGGCGGCTGCGCGTATCTGCAAAAGCAGTATGGCTGCAAAGTGTTTTCCGGCGGCATTGAGGGGGCGATTACCGCCCATCCGGTGCTGGAGCCCTCTTTTTTATACGGCGGCTATCCGTTCAAGGAGCTGCGTCATAAATTTCTCATGGCGCAGCCCTGTGAGGTGACGCCCTTTACCGACGGGGATTTCCCCGAGGAGGTGGAGATTCTGCCCCTGCCCGGCCATTTTTTTGACATGGTGGGCTTCCGTCTGCCCGACGGCACGGCCTTTATTGCCGACTGCCTGTCAAGCGACGCGGCGCTGGCAAAATACCAGATTTCCTTCCTCTATGATGTGGCAGGCTATCTGGCAACGCTGGAGCAGGTGGCAGGCATGGAGGCCAAGATGTTTGTGCCGTCCCACGCCGATGCCGTGGCGAATATTGCCCCTCTGGCGCAGCGCAACCGTGACAAGGTGTGGGCTGTGGCCGACCGCATCTGCCACATCTGCCGCGAGGGGAAAACACCGGAGGAGCTGCTGCGTCAACTGTTCATCGACTACGATCTGACGATGAACCACGAGCAATATGTGCTTATCGGCAGCACCGTGCGTTCCTACACCGCCTGGCTGAAGGACACGGGTCGCTTGGCGTGTGCGTTTGAGGATAACCGTCTGATCTGGCGGACGGTATGAGCATTTGCCCTTTGGGCGCTCCGCTTCTCCTTCTGCGCCGGAAAAACAAAAAGCAACACTTCCATCTTTTTTATACCGCATTTCCCATAAAGAAGCAAAGCTGTGTATTTTGGCCGGTTTCATAAAAACAGCCGCACCCATCAGAGCCAATGCTTAATATGCGCATACCCGTTATTTTGCCGTTTAATGAGCGTATAGCGATGTGAAACGGGTCTTTGCGGCGTAAGGGATAAAATTTACCGTTACATACCGAATGTTCCAAACTTTTACTTGCCATTCCCTATGATATGAGGTAAAATGGCAAGTAAGGAGGCGATTTATCACAGAAGTTCATATGGCGATAAAAAGCCACCTATTCCCGCCGGTAGCTGCCACTCCACTTATTGGCAGCTAACGGTCAAAAAAAGGAGGAATAACACCCGCTGTGACTGGCGGTGCGGCAGTGTGGAGACCTGTCGTAAGGCGATGCACCCAACGTGGTGGTCGTGAGGCTGCTCCTTGCGGAGGCAGAGCAGTTACAGTCAAGAAACAATGGCAAAAGTATTGCTGAAGAACCTGAAGAAAGTCTACCCTAACACCGAGAAGAAAAAGAAACCCAAGAAGGGCGAAGAGGTCAAGAAGACCAACCTGCAGATCACGGACGAAGGCGTCGTGGCCGTACAGGAGTTCAATCTGGAGATCGCGGACAAGGAATTTGTTGTCCTGGTCGGCCCCTCCGGCTGCGGCAAATCTACCACCCTGCGTATGATTGCAGGTTTGGAGGAAATCTCCGGCGGCGAGCTGTGGATTGGTGATAAGCTGATGAACGATGTGGAGCCGAAGGATCGCGACATCGCCATGGTCTTCCAGAACTACGCGCTCTATCCCCACATGACGGTGTATGAAAACATGGCTTTCTCCCTGAAGCTGAAGAAAACACCGAAGGATGTCATCGACCGGAAGGTGCGCGAGGCGGCTGAGATCCTGGACATTACCGAATATCTTGACCGCAAGCCCAAGGCACTGTCCGGCGGTCAGCGCCAGCGTGTGGCTATCGGACGCGCTATCGTCCGTGACCCTGCCGTGTTTTTGATGGACGAACCCCTGTCTAATCTGGACGCCAAGCTGCGTAACCAGATGCGCGCCGAGATCATCAAGCTGCGCCAGCGCATTGATACCACTTTCGTCTATGTGACCCACGATCAGACCGAGGCTATGACGCTGGGCGACCGCATCGTCATTATGCGTGACGGCTTTATCCAGCAGATCGGCACGCCCCAGGAGGTGTTCGATCATCCTGCCAATCTGTTTGTGGCCGGCTTTATCGGCACGCCGCAGATGAATCTGTTTGATGCCAAGCTCGTAAAGAACGGCGATAAGTACGCCGTGGAAGTGGGCGGCATCAGCGTGGAGCTGAGCGAGGACAAGCAGGCTCGCCTGAACACCAATCAGGTAGAGCCGCAGGATGTTACCTTGGGCGTTCGCCCCGATCACCTGATGCTGTGTGCTGACGGCATTAAGGGGAAGGTCGACGTCAGCGAGCTGATGGGTTCCAGCGTCCACCTGCATGTAAGTGCAGAGGGCAAGGATGTGATCGTGATCGTCCCCACCAACGGTGACGCGGCACACTTCCCCATGGGCAGTGAGGTCAACCTGACCTTTGGCGGCAATGTGGCCCATGTGTTTAGCAGGGAAACGGAAAAGAATCTGGAATGGTAACAATGAAAACCTATATCGGCATTGATCTGGGCGGCACCAACATCAAGGGTGCTGTAGTCAATGAACAGGGCGAAATCATCCGACAGAGTGCCTGGCCCACTCACGCAGAGCAAGGCGTAGAGACGGTGACAGCGACGATTGCCGACATGATCCGTGACCTGGCAAAAGGGGAAGATATTGCCGGCGTCGGCTTAGGCTGCCCCGGTACGGTGGATGACAAATGCGGCACGGTGGTCTATGCCTGTAATCTGGGCTGGATCAATTACGATGTGCGCAGTGCTTTGAAGAAATTGACCGGTTTCTCCGTGCGCCTGGTCAACGACGCCAACGCCGCCGCTTTGGCGGAGGTAGTGGCGGGTGCTGCCAAGGGCGCGGAGAGCGCCGTGGTGGTCCCGCTTGGTACCGGTGTGGGCGGCGGCGTGGTCATCGGCGGCAAGCTGCTGACCGGCTATACCGGCGCGGCAAGCGAGCTGGGCCACATGGTAATCGTAGCTGACGGTGTGCCTTGCGCCTGTGGACGTAAAGGCTGCTTTGAAGCTTACGCCTCGGCCACGGCGCTCATTCGTATGACCGACGAGGCCATGTCGGCACATCCCGAAAGCGCCATGCACCAAATCGCCGCAGAGCTTGGCGGTGTGGACGGCCGCACGGCTTTTGCCGCGCAGCAAGCCGGCGATCCGGTGGGTGATGCAGTGGTCAGGCAGTATATCCGCTATCTCTCCATCGGCATTGCCAACATCGTCAACATCTTTTTCCCGGAGGTGGTGGCGCTGTCCGGCGGCGTAGCCAATCAGGGTGAAAACCTGCTTGCGCCGCTGCGCAGGGAAGTGTCACAGCAGGAATACGGCGCCGCCTATACGGCCAAACATCCGCGCATTGCCTGCTGCACGCTGGGCAACACCGCCGGCATGATCGGTGCGGCTATGTTTGCCAAGGGTTGACGCGGCGGCCCATGGCCAACGACAGCTCCCTGTTTATTTTCTATCAGAAAACCGCAGATTTCTGTTTCCCATGTTACAGAAATCTGCGGTTTCTTTTATGCTGTGTATCAGTTAGAAGGCTTTGCCGTCACAGCCCAATACATCCACAATTTTGTGGGCGACCATCTCCTTGATGGCGGCGCGGGCAGGCTTCAGGTACTGACGGGGATCGAAGTCTGCAGGGTGCTCGGCGAAGTACTGACGAATGGTGGCCGTCATGGCCAGGCGCAAATCGGAGTCAATGTTGATCTTGCAAACGGAAAGCGCGGCTGCGCGGCGCAGCTGATCCTCGGGCACACCGATGGCGCCGGGCATACTGCCGCCGTATCGATTGATCTTCTCCACGAACTCCTGAGGTACGCTGGAGGAACCGTGCAGCACAATGGGAAAACCGGGCAGACGGCGGGAAACCTCCTCCAGCACATCGAAGCGAAGCTGAGGCTTGGTGCCGGGCTTGAACTTGTAGGCGCCGTGACTGGTGCCGATAGCAATGGCCAGAGAATCACAGCCGGTCTTGGCGACGAACTCCTCCACTTCCTCGGGACGGGTATAGGAGGAAGCCTCGGCAGAAACCATAACTTCATCCTCAATGCCGGCCAGGGTGCCCAGCTCCGCTTCCACCACAACACCGTGGTCGTGGGCATATTCCACCACCTGGCGGGTAATGGCAATGTTCTCGGCAAAAGGCTTGGAGGAAGCGTCGATCATAACGGAGGTAAAGCCGTCTTCTATACAGGAGCGGCAGGTCTCAAAGCTGTCGCCGTGATCCAGATGCAGCACGATGGGCAGACCGGTTTCGATGACAGCAGCTTCCACCAGCTTCTTTAGGTAGGTGCGGTTGGCATAAGCGCGTGCGCCCTTGGATACCTGCAAAATCAGGGGCGCTTTCAGGTCCGCGGCGGCTTCGGTAATGCCCTGAATGATTTCCATGTTGTTGACATTGAATGCGCCGATGGCATAACCGCCGTGATAGGCTTTTTCAAACATTTCCTTAGAAGTAACCAGAGGCATAATGACATCTCCTTTTATGATTAAATAATTTTCACCTTATTTTGCCAGGATTTTTTTCAAATGACAGAAACGGGGCAGAGAATCCTGCCTGGGTAAATCCGGCTCGCCCTGAATCAGCGGCAGCACATAGTTTATAAAGGGACGCTCGACACCGTTCCCGGCGGCATTGATCCACTTGCGGGGCACCTTTTTCTCTGTGTTGGCCACATCGGCTAGGGAGATAAGCTTGGTTTGACAGCAATATTGTCCGCCCACCACTTCTCGAACAAAGCCGATCATTTTATCACTGATGCCGTGGACAGCACTCTCCACCGCCACGCGGCCGGCCAAATAGGATTCCTCCATATCGGTCTTGGACGCCAGATGTGCGCCGCACCGCTGCAGCAGGTTCAGCTCAATACCGCGTACCTTTGCGCCGGTCTCTCTTTTCAGAATCTCTGCCAGAAGGGCGGCCAGACCACCCAACTGCGCGTGTCCGAATCCGTCATTGGCTGCGACCTTTGCCTCGGATACAAAGCGTCCGTCCTTGTAGTGGATGCCCTCGGAAACCGCTACGATGCAGTTACCGGTCTGCTCATAAACGCGTTTCACATCGTCGATAAACTGCTCCATATCGAAGTCGACCTCGGGCAGGTAGATCAAATCAGGGCCTGCGCCGTAGGCAGAAGCCAGAGCGGACGCACCGGCCAGCCAACCGGCATGGCGCCCCATAATCTCCACGACGGCAATCATGCCGGTGTCATAGACATGTACGTCATGATAGATCTCCATCATGGATGTGGCGATATACTTGGCAGCCGAAGCGAATCCGGGGCAGTGATCCGTTCCCCACAGGTCGTTGTCTATGGCCTTGGGCACACCCATCACCCGACACTCATAACCGACAGACTGCATATATTTGCTGATCTTGTTGCAGGTGTCCATGGAATCGTTGCCGCCGTTGTAGAAAAAGTAACGGACATCGTGCTTTTTAAATACCTCCAGAATACGCTTGTAATCGGTGTCGTCCACTTCGGGGCCGGCCATTTTATAACGGCAGGACCCCAGGGCAGAGGAGGGCGTGTACTTCAGCAGCGCCAACTCTTGAGGGTCCTCCAATCCCATGTCGAACAGACGGTCGTTCAGCACGCCTTTAATGCCGTGTTCCGCACCGAGTACCTGCGTAATCGCATCCGATTTAAGCGCCGTTTCGATCACGCCCAGCGCACTGGCATTGATGACGGAAGTAGGGCCGCCGGACTGGCCGATAATGCAAGCACCGCGTAATTGGTTCATGATTCTGCCTCCTTGTTATCGTCTTTGTATGAAATGGGTTTGTATTCCTTATTTCAAAAGTGCTGGTATCATACGAATCAAATGTATGGAATGTATGTATTATATGCTACATAAAGAAAAAACGCAAGACATTTTACGGAATTTGTCGCACAAAATTTACTGCTGATTCATTTGCGCAAGTCGAAGGTATGACACGGTGCACATATAAACATAGCCCGAAAACCCCGTAAACACGGGGTTTTCGGGCTGTAGTAATGCCAAAAGCAGGAATGAGGAATTGGCCGCTGCGGCAATAAGATTCAGCGCCCTGATCCTGCCGGAAATTGGGGACGCCACCCTCTGCATGGGGCAGCTATGTGCCGCCCAACGCCTGTGCGGTGATGAAATCCATGGACTTGACGGCAGGGAAGCACAAGCCGCCGCCGTTGGCCCCGTCAAACGGCGTGGGGCTCTCGCCTGTAGAGACAATGAAACGCACCACGATTTTTCGGTTGGCGGAAAGGATCATTATTGACTTTACGGCATAAATGTGCTATTTTAGATTTATGCACACGGTTGCATAAGAAAAAATGACGCAATTATTTGAAGAAAACGACTTTTTATAGCAAAATACACAAATTATAACGGATATTTTTGTCAATTATTTTAGACGGTTAGTAAACCGTGTGCATGGAGGAAATATGGGAGCTACAATAAGAGATGTTGCCCGTTTGGCGGGCGTATCACATTCCACTGTATCAAGAGTGCTCAATGACAAAGGCGTGATTTCCGAGGAAACGAAGCAGCGCATTTATGCGGCGATGGAAGAGCTGAAATATGTGCCCAACGACTTTGCGCGGAGCTTTGCCAGCGGCAGTCCTCACACGATTGCTCTGGTTATCGATGTCGATAATGCCTCTGACTATGCCAACAATTTTTTTAACAACACCGTGTTCGGTATTGAGACGGCGGCGCATCGCAGCGCAGACGGTATCGCCCGCCTTGTCGCCGGAAAGAGAATCGACGGCATTGTATTTCCTCAGTCCATTGTCAATCCGGGATTCTTGCAGAAACTGGAGGAACTGCAGTTCCCCAGCGTGATTTTGGGCCGGCCGGAGGATGTGGGCTTGGAGTCCGATTGGGTGGACATCAACAACACGCAGGCCGGTGCGATTGCCGTCAGACATCTGATCAACAACGGCTACCGCCGCATTGCGTTTGTGTCTGACGGAGATGACAAGGTGTTCAATCAGGACAGAATTGAGGGCTACCGCCGCGAATTGACGGCAGAAGGCATCGCACCGGATGAATCGCTGGTCATGCACGGAGAGGCCGATCACGAAAGCGGCTGCGTCTGCGCAAAGAAGCTGCTGGAAGCTGAAAACAGACCTGACGCTATTATTTGCAGCAATGACAGAATGGCACTGGGTGTGCTGAGAACTGCCAGGGCTATGGGCATCTGCGTGCCGCAGGAACTGGGTATTGTGTGCTGCGATAACACCGTTGTTACAGAGCTTGCCCGGCCCGACATTACCAGCATTGATGTGGATACCTTCGAGCTGGGCCTTCAGGTAGCAGAAATCCTAATCAACCGTATTGAGAACGCAGCGGCCAGTATCCGACAGATACTGCTGTCCACGCGAATCATTGAACGCGAATCCACGGCAAAGAAACGGAAAGGAGGCGGCGCATGAACCTGCCTGCCGTTGTCCATCGCCCGACGCCGGAGTACATATATCCGCGGGCGCGGGATCAACTGACCATTCAGATCACTACGGCGAGAGAAGATGTCAAACAAGTAACGCTTGTGTTCTGGCCACGCTATGAAACATCTGCCGACAGGCAGATACACATTCCAATGAAGCGAAGCCTTCGTGATGCGTATCATGACTGCTACCGCATGACAATACAGACAGATGATGTGGCGGCGTATGTGCGGTATTACTTCGTGCTGGAGAGTGATGAAGAAACCGTTTGGCTCGGGGCAAAGGGATTTTCCGACAAGGAACCTGCCATCAACGAAAATTTCTTCGAGTTTCTCTGGCCCAATGAAGGGGATGGGTATTGTGCACCGGATTGGTACAAACAGCAAGTGTACTACCAGATCTTCCCCGAGCGCTATCGCAGCGGTGACGAGCGGCTGACGCCCTCCAATGCCGATCCCTGGGGCAGTCCGCCCACCAGAGAAAACTTCATGGGCGGTGACATCCAAGGGATTATTCGGGGCTTGGATCACATATGCGATCTGGGCGCCACCTGCCTCTACCTGACACCGATCTTCAGCGCACCGTCCAATCACAAGTACGATACGGTGGATTATTACGAAATCGATCCGGCGTTCGGAACGAAGGAGGACCTGCGAAAGCTGGTCAGTGAGGCGCACAAAAGAGGGCTGCGGCTGATTCTTGACGGTGTATTTAACCACTGCGGCTACTATTGGCCGCCGTTCCGGGATCTGGTGCGGAATGGGGAAAACTCAAAATATCGGGACTGGTTTTTCCCGCAAGGTTATCCTGTCACACTTGATCCGTGCAACTACGACTGTGTGGGACATTACAAGTGGATGCCGAAGATCAATCTGAATTGCCCGGATGCCGCGGAATACTTTATCCGCGTGGGGGAGTACTGGATACGGGAATTCGGTATTGACGGCTGGCGATTGGATGTGGCGGATGAGGTGCCGGCCTCCTTCTGGCAGAAATTTTCATCGCGCATCAAGCAGCTCAAGCCCGATGCCCTGCTCCTGGGTGAAACATGGGGTGACGCACAAAAGCTGGTGACAGCCAACCGCCTTGACACGGCGATGAATTATCTGTTCCGGGAGGCAATGGTCGGCTGGCTGGGCAAGCGGAATCTGTCGGTTTCCCGCTTCGACGATCAGATCAATCGGATGTTGTCGCTCTACCCTGAGGAAGTGGCGCTGCGACTGTATAACCCGCTGGACAGCCATGACACAGCGCGATTTATGTTTGAATGTCAAAACGACCTGCGGCGTTTCAAACTGGCGGTTGCCCTGCAGATGACACTGCCCGGCTGTCCTGCCGTGTTCTACGGCGACGAGGTGGGCCTGACAGGCGACAATGATCCCTTATGCCGTGTGTGCATGGAGTGGGATGGCGAAAAACAGAACAGAGAACTGTTTGAATGGTATCAAAAGCTGATCGCATTGCGAAAAAAATCACCCTCACTGTATGAGGGCGATTATGCGACGGTGCTATGTGATGATGAGCATATGGTCTACGGATTCAGACGGCAGACAGACGATGAGAGCTGCATCGTTCTTGTCAACGCGGGTGAGGCGGACTATTTCCCCCGACTGGCTGTGGAAGGTGGCGCGTGGACGGAAATGCTCAGTCAGACATATGTAACGAAAGATGCAGAAATGCTCTGCGCAAAGCTGCCTGCATATTCCGTTAACATATATAAAAATCAGAAAGGAAGATAACCATGAAAAAGCAGACCATGAAAAAAGTGCTGGCGTTCGCACTTGCAGCAGTGATGGTATTGGGAGTACTCACTGCTTGCGGCAAAACGCCAGCCGGTTCACCTCAGAGCTCTGATCCTGTAGTCATTGATTTCTGGCATCATTACAGTGCTCAGTCCGCTGAGAATGAAACGCTTATGAATGTCCTCATTCCTAAGTTTGAGGAAGAAAACCCCGGTTACAAAGTCAATGCCGTGTCCCACGAGTGGGCAGAGCTTCACGACAAGATCATTGTCAATGCCGGCTCCGACAGCCTGCCCGATGTGGCTCGCCTGGACATCGCCTGGGTTCCCGAATTCCAGAAGATGGATATCCTCGTTCCTCTGGATAAGGAAATGAGCGATTTCTCCGAAGTTTCCGGCAACCTGCTCGACAGCGCAATGAGCACCGGCTTCGTCAAGGGCAACTACTACGCAATGGCTCTGAACACCAACACCAAGATTCTGTTCTACAACGAGCAGGCTTTGGCTGATGCAGGCATTGCCGTTCCCCAGACGATGGATGAACTGTATGCCGCCGCCGCTAAACTCTCCGGCACCAACGCAGCCGGTCAGCAGGTGTGGGGACTGAATGAGCCCGCTCTGTCCGGCTGGAATATCCTGCCCTACATCTGGAGCAATGGCGGAGCTATCACCAATGAGGACTATACCAAGGCTACCGGCTACCTCAACAGCGCCGCTACTGTGGACACCGTGAAGAAGTTTGCCGATATGTACAAGGAGGGTCAGTTCACCGGCTTTAACAGCGGTGACATTCCCATGACCGACGGTTTCGGTACCGGTCGTTACATGATGCTGCTGGAAGGCCCCTGGAAGACCGCCGAGATGAACGGCGCTTATCCTGACTTCAAGTACGGCACCGGCAACATGCCTGCCGGCTCCGGCGGCTCCCACTCCGTCCTGGGCGGTGAAGACATCGCTATGTTCAAGGGCGGCGACAACGAAGGCGCATGGCTGTTCATGAAGTTTATGACCAGCGAGTTCGCTCAGGAAGAGATGGCTAAGTGCGGCCAGATCCCCGTAAACAAGACTGCGCTGGAGAGCGATACCGTCAAGAACGCTGCATTTGCCCCGTTCCTGGAGGCTATTACCACCGCAGTGGCCCGTCCTCCCGTGGCTTCCTGGTCCGAGATCGACAATCTGCTGTCCGTTGCCGTGACTGACATTATTGTTAACGGCGCTGACGCACAGACTACGCTGGACTCTCTGGCAGCTCAGGTCGACACGCTGCTTGCCGATTAAAAAATTATATCAGACAACGCGTTATTACGCAAGAGTTTTTGAATATGCGCCGCCAACGGCGGCGCATATTCCTTACCAAGCGAGGAGACGATTATGGAGTTGAGAACCGGACGAAACAAAAGACAGGTCGCTCTGCTGTTGCTGCCGGGTGTGGCCATGTTTGCCATTTTCACGATTTATCCCATTATCAAGCTCTTTTTCATGAGCTTTCTGCAGTGGGATTTTGGGTCTATGCTCAGCCAAAGCTTTGCCGGATTAGAAAACTACAAAGCTGTCTTAGGTGATGAGACATTCCGCATCGCTTTCGCAAATACGATTATTTATACCCTTGTTACCGTGCCGGGACAGATGATTCTGGGCTTGATGGCCGCTGTGTTTATCAACGCCATTCCGCGTTTTCGCGTGTCCTTCCGCGTCATCTACTATATCCCGGTGATTACCTCATGGGTTATCGTGTCGTTGGTGTTCCGCTATGTGTTCAACACCGAGGGTATGCTCAACTATGTGCTGACCAATGTGCTGCACTTGACGGACAGCTATATCGCCTGGCTGGATACCCGTTGGGGCGGTCTGAGCGTGGCAATGATGCTGGGCATATGGAAAGGTGTAGGATGGAACATGGTGGTTTTCCTTGCGGCATTGCAGAGTGTGCCCCAGGAACTCTATGAATCCGCTTCCATTGACGGCTGCGGCAGCATTCAAAAATTCTTTAAGATCACCCTTCCCAGTATCAGACCGACCATCCTTTTTGCACTTGTCATGCTGACCATTGGCGGCTTCAACGTGTTTACATCCATCAAGATGATCACCGGCGGCAAGCCGATGCATCAGACCGAAACCGTGCTTACCTGGATGTACTACAAGGCATTCAACACCGGTGAATTTGGCTATGCCGCAGCATTGTCTTTCGTTGTGGCGGTCACGCTGATTTTCCTTGCGGTGCTGCAGTTTAAGGTCATGAAGAACAACGAGGCGAACTGAGGTGATGCTATGAAAAGAATAGTAACGAAAAAATCAGCCAAGAACGCGCTTTTATACATCTTCCTGCTGTTGGGCGGTGCCGTGTCCGTCATGCCCATGATTTACATGATCAGTACATCCCTCAAGCCCAACGGCGCATTGTATGAATTTCCGCCCCATTTCCTGCCCACGGCAGAGAACATCACCGTTGAAAACTATGCATACATCTTTGGGCAGGAAAAATTCTACCGCAACTTTCTGAACAGTGCCTTTGTGGCTTTGACCACTGTTCTCATTGCAGCCTTTATCGCTACCGCGCTGGCTTTCTGCCTGGCACGATTCCGTTTCCCCGGCAGAAAGCTGCTGTTTGGCCTGGTCATCGGCACGATGATTATTCCCGGCACAACGCTGATTATTACACAGTATCAGTTGGCCGACTTTTTGAATGTGACAAACAAGCTATGGGGTCTGATTCCGTTTTATGTGGCCTGGGTGATCCCGTTTTCCACCTTCATGATCAAGGGCTACATAGAAGGTATTCCAAGAGATTATGACGAGGCAGTCTATGCTGACGGCGGCAACGTATTTACGGTGTTTTTCAAAATTATTATCCCGCTGTCAAGCCCGGCCATTGCCTCGGTCAGTATCTTTAACTTCCTCACCGCATGGGAGGAATTTCCCTGGGCGCTGACAGTGATTAACGACAACCTCAAGCGCACACTGCCTATTGCGATTTCCGGCTTTTTCGGGCAGCATCAGTTTACTCAGTGGGGATATGTATTTGCCATGTCGGTAGCCAGCCTGATGCCGGTCATCATTGTGTTCATCTGCTTCCAGAGATACTTTGTGTCCGGCCTGCAATCGGGTGGTATCAAGGGATAAACAGTTGTAAAGCCGGAGATAAATCTATCTATTCATCGCCATGGTGGGTAGATAGATTTCTTCTTACAGACCAACGCTATGCATAAGGAGCGTAACGAAGAATGTACAACAGAATATTTGCCATTGATCCCTGGACGCTGAAAACGGATACGTTGGATCGAAAGAATATGCTCTTAATGGAGAGCCTTACCTCCATCGGCAACGGCTACATGGGCATGCGCGGTAATTTTGAGGAGGGTTATACTGGCCAGCATCATCAAGGCACCTACATTGCAGGTGTGTGGTTTCCGGATAAGACCCGCGTGGGCTGGTGGAAGAACGGCTATCCCCCGTATTTCGGCAAGGTCATCAATGCGGTGAATTTCGCCGCCATCGGCGTGACGGTGAACGGCGAACAAATCGACCTTGGCAACATCGAACCGGAGGATTTTTCGGTAGAGCTGGATATGCGAAACGGCCTTTTGACACGCCGCTATACCACCCATGTGCCGGGAGGCTGCGTCCAATTAACCTTCCGCCGCTTTTTCAGCATCGTGGAGCGCCGCTTGGCACATTTTCAGGTGCAGGTCAAGGTGCTGTCAGGCGTAGCTGAGGTGGAGATATCTTCTGCTTTGGACGGAGATGTCTGCAACAAAGACAGCAACTACGAGGAAACCTTCTGGGATGTGACGAGCCGTAATGCCGATGCCGGCTTTTTGCAGATGCGGACAAAGGACAACCCCTTTGGAACACCGCGTTTTACCGTCAGCGCCGCCATGCAAAACCGCGTTTCTGTCCCTGCGGACAGCAAGTCGGGAGAGATGGATCAATCCGCATGGGAGCAGTTGTCGTTCCGTTTGGGGGAGAACGAAACGGCGACAGTGGAAAAGACTGTGGCGGTCATCACCGACCGCGATACCGCACCAGATGAGCATGAGCGCGTGGCGCTCACATTGCTGCAGACGGCTAAGAAAAAATCCTTTGACGAGCACTTGGCGGCGCAGAGGTTGGCATGGCGGGAACGCTGGAGTAAGGCAGATGTGACCATCTGCGGCGACGACGAGGCGCAGCAGGGTATTCGCTTTAATATGTTCCAGCTTTTTGCTACCTACTACGGCGAGGATGAACGGCTTAATATCGGTCCCAAGGGTTTTACCGGCGAGAAATACGGCGGCGCCACCTATTGGGACACGGAGGCGTATATCCTGCCCATGTATCTGTCGGTGGCCGACCCTGCGGTGAATGAAAAGCTGCTGAAGTATCGCCACAATCAGTTAGATGGTGCGAAGCATAACGCACGGCAGCAGGGCCTGCCCGGTGCGCTCTATCCCATGGTCACCTTCACCGGCGTGGAGTGTCACAACGAGTGGGAGATCACCTTTGAGGAAATCCACCGCAACGGCGCCATGGCCTACGCCATCTACAACTACACCAACTATACCGGCGATGAGCGTTATCTGCGTGAGTACGGTATCGATGTGCTGGTGGAGCTCTCCCGCTTCTGGGCAGGGAGAGTGCACTATGCCAAGAGTAAGGGACTCTATATGCTGCACGGCGTTACAGGCCCCAACGAGTACGAGAACAATGTCAACAACAACTGGTATACCAACTATCTGTGCCAATGGACATTGGGCTACACGCTGGAGAGCCTCAAAAAGGTTTCTGCTGACAAGATCGCAAAACTTGACGTGACTGCGGATGAAACGGAGAAGTGGCAGGAGATCCGCCACAAGATGTATCTGCCGGAGGACAAGGAGCGAGGCATTTTCGTGCAGCACGATACGTTTCTGGACAAGGATCTGCAAACGGTGGACGCCATTCCGGCAGGAGAGCGTCCCATCAACCAGCATTGGAGCTGGGATAAGATTCTGCGCTCGTGCTATATCAAGCAGGCGGATGTGCTGCAGGGCATGTACTTCTTTGGCGATCACTTCACCAAAGAACAAAAGGTGCGCAACTTTGATTTCTATGAACCCATGACGGTGCATGAATCGTCCCTGTCTGCCAGTATCCATGCCATCATAGCCGCTGAAATCGGCAGACAGGATAAAGCTATGGCGCTTTATCTGCGCACGGCACGACTGGACTTGGACAACTACAACAACGACACCGAGGACGGCTTGCACATTACCTCCATGAGCGGAAGCTGGCTGGCCATTGTGCAGGGCTTTGCCGGTATGCGCAGCGCAGGCGGAAAGCTGTCCTTTGCCCCGTTCTGCCCTGAGAATTGGGAGGGGTACTCCTTCACCATCCTCTATCGCGGCCGCAGATTACAGGTGGAGGTGGAGCCGAAGCAGGTGTGTATTGTGCTGCTCTCCGGCGAGGCACTGGCGCTGGAAGTGTGCGGACAGATGTATACGGTGAGAGGTGAAATGCTCTGCGTTCCGCTGAAAAAGAAAGCGCCCGTCAAAGGTATCCTGCTTGACCTTGACGGTGTCATCACGGAAACCGCCGAGTATCACTATCAGGCGTGGAAAGAGCTGGCAAGTGAGATCGGCATCACCATTGACAGACAGTTCAACGAGTGTCTGAAAGGCGTCAGCCGCATGGATTCACTGGAACTGATCTTGCGTCACGGGGGAGTGGCAGATCAGTATTCTGCGGAGGAGAAAACGGCGCTGGCCGAGCGGAAAAACCGCCGGTATGTGGAACTGCTGAAAAACCTGACACCCGACAATGTGTTGCCGGGTATTCGCAACTTCCTGCAAGAAGCCAGAGCGGACGGCATGAAGCTGGGGCTTGCTTCGGCGTCCAAAAACGCCAGAGCGATCATGGACGCGCTGAATCTGACGCAAAGCATGGACTTTATTGCTGATGCTGCCGCGGCACGCTCCAAGCCGGCACCGGATATCTTCCTGCTGGCGGCAGAGGGTTTGGGACTACAGCCCGAGAACTGCATCGGCATAGAGGATGCCTCGGCGGGTATCAAGGCCATACATGCCGCCGGCATGAGGGCTGTCGGTATCGGCGCTTCCTTGCACGAAGCGGATCTGCTGCTGCCTAATACCGGCCAATTGGTGTATGGCGATGTAAAACAATTCTTTGCAGAGTGAGCTATAAACAGGTGTACCTCATATCATACAGCAGGAGAGCGGCAGCGATGTAAATCGCTGCCGCTCTCCTGCTGTGAATTTTGCCGAGAGCCATAATTTTTTGCTGTCTTGCCGGTAAGGGCATTTATGTAGCGGATGACAGTAAGGTGAAGGCGGAGTCTTCCGCAATGCCCGGCACAGGCAGCTCAGCGAAAAGCTATGCCAGTAGCGGCGGAGCGGAAACCGGCAGCGGCGCTATGGGGACATGCGGTGTGATGAAATCCGGAGAGAAGAGCATCACCATGACGGTCGAAAACGCCTATTGCGGCACAACATGCTGCATACCTACTATCGCCACCGCGAGGAAAAACGATCCGACAATACGAGCTTGAGGACTTTATTTATGAGTACAAGGCATACAAAGCCCTGGAAGGGAATTTGTTCATCAACAAAATTTCCGAAGAGGGTCAAACATAGGCGGTGTTGACCTGATGAAGTCAACAAACCCGGACGGGCGGGGCAGAGGTGAAAGGAGGAGCGACGGTCCGAATGATATGCGGCGCGTGAGCGAAATGCGCAGCTCCAAAGCGCCGCAGCCGCCCGGTAAACGGCAAAATACGGCGGCGGACAGCGACGGCAGCGACGGCAGCACATATAAGGCTGCCATAAAAAATACTGTGTAAAAACAGCCGCCAACGGGTGACAGTTGGAGAAAGTGAGGTACTTATGAACATCGAATTTTTGCAGGACTACATCGTGCTGATCGTAGTCGGCATCTGCCTGTGCATCGGCTACATCCTGAAAAATGTAGTCACAACCGAGAAGGTGAACCGCTTCATTCCCCTGGTGATGGGTCTGCTCGGCATTGCGCTGAATGTGTGGGTCAACGCATTTGCCTTTACCCCTGAGGTGCTGCTGGGCGGTCTGTTCAGCGGCTTGGCATCTACCGGTTTGTACGAATTGTTCAAGAATCTGATTAACAGAAAGGATGAGTGAGATGGCGTATAAGATTTATCTGTCCCCGTCCGATCAGACCGCCAATAAGTATGCCTACGGCAGCACCAACGAGGCGGTCCAGTGCCGACGCATTGCCGACGCGCTGGAGAAGGCGCTCAAGCGCTGCGGCTTTGCGGTGAAGAACAACAAGACCGACTCCATGCAGGCGCGTGTAAGAGAGTCCAACGATTGGGGCGCTGACCTCCATGTGCCGCTGCACACCAACGCCTACAACAAAAAGGTGAGCGGCACGCGGATCTTTACCTACGACAACAGCGGCAAGGGCTACAAGTGCGCCAAAAAGGTGTTCCGTTTTCTGGCGCCCGTCACGCCCGGCGCAAGCGAGAACATCAGCGTCGACGCCGAGCTGTATGAAGTGAAGTACACCGCCGCGCCCTGTGTGTACATCGAGAGTGAGTTCCATGATGTGGCCATCGTTGCCAAGTGGATTATCGAGCATGTGGAGGATATTGCAGAGGCGATCTGCAAGGGCATCTGCGATTACTTTGGCGTGTCCTACAAGGCGCCTGCAGCGGCTAAGGCTGTCGCCACTCCTGCACCTACCGCCAACACCATCTACCGTGTGCAGGTAGGCGCCTACAGCGTCAAGGCAAATGCGAATGCTATGCTGGATAAGCTGAAGAAAGCCGGTTTTAACGGCTTTGTGGTGGCAGGGAAGTAAGCAATCAAAAGACGGTGCCCAATTCGGGCACCGTCTTTTGATTGCATGCGTTTTATTCCCGGTTTCATTGCAAAATGCGCAGTACGGCGAAAAAAAGCATCGTAAATCCATCCTATTTTGCAATGTGCAAAATCTCTAAACTGCTGAAAACAAAAGAAAACCCTGTAACCGTTGAGATTACAAGGTTTTCTTTTTTGGTGCCCCGTCGGGGATTCGAACCCCGGACACCCTGCTTAAAAGGCAGGTGCTCTACCTACTGAGCTAACGGAGCGGGTTATATACAAAGGATGGGGCCATCCGAATTGACTTGGCAGGGATGGCTGGACTCGAACCAGCGGATGAGGGAGTCAAAGTCCCTTGCCTTACCACTTGGCTACACCCCTGTGTGGAAAGATTATCAGGGATTGGGATCGCTCCCAATCCCTGATTTAGTGTGGGGTGGGTAAAGGGACTCGAACCCTCGACACCCGGAACCACAATCCGGTGCTCTAACCAACTGAGCTATACCCACCACATATACAGCCGCAAGGGAAAACGCTGATCTACGCTCCTTTAAAAAGTGGCACGCCAGAAGGGACTCGAACCCCTGGCCTACTGCTTAGAAGGCAGTTGCTCTATCCAACTGAGCTACTGGCGCATAATGACAGTTGGAGCGGGTGACGGGAATCGAACCCGCATCCCCAGCTTGGAAGGCTGGTGCCCTGGCCATTGTGCTACACCCGCATTTGCCCTCCGCGGTAAATCGTCAGCTTTGATATATTAACATACGCGTGTGTCATATGTCAAGGAAAAATATCAAAAAAGTAAAATCTTTTCTATTCACAAAATGACAAAAGTGACGCCGTTATTGTCATTATCCAGATCGCGGTCCCGGCGCAGCGCATCGCATACGCAAAAAGCCTGACGTGTGGCTTCGCTGAAAAGGGAGAAGTCCTCACCGCAAATCACATCGCGCACCTGACCGGACGCCCGGGCCTGACGCAGATATGACCGGCAGGCGGTGCGGATCCGTCCGCCTTTACCGGAGGAACCGTAGCCGTGGATGATTTTCAATACAGGCGCGCGCATGGTTTTGGCGGCCCACAGCTCGCCCTTCAGCCGGCGCAATGCCTCGTCCGCCGTGGGACGGCCTAATTCCAGGTTGATTTCACGGATGTGCTTCATACACTCACCTCATTTGCGATCGGAAATAGTCGAACAGCGGTGCGGCATCTGCCGCGTCGCCGCGCCGCATGGCATAGCTCTGCCGTTCCGGATGCCATTGTACGCCCCAAATGGGCAGGAAATTGTGGCGTACCGCTTCGACGGTACCGTCATGGGCCCACTGTATCGCCGTAAGGTCATGGCCGAGTTCGGCAATGGCCTGGTGATGATTGCTGGTGACGGCAGGTGCGCTGCCCAGCAGCCTTTCCATCAAATCAGCGGCGCGTGTAGAATGGATCATGTCACCTTGCGGCAATTGGTGGCCGGGGATAAAATTGTGCAGTGTGCCGCCGAACCATACATTCACCGCCTGCATGCCGCGGCAGATGGCGAAGATGGGACGTCCCGTGTCTACAAAGGATTGTATCAGCAAATGCTCCTCCCCGTCAAGCTGAGCAAAAATATCACCGCCGCCGGGCAGCAGCAATCCGGTGCAGCGGCGGCTTTCTGCCGGGTCGTGGGATTGACAGACCTCACAGCCGACACTGTGCAGTGCGGCGCGGTAATTTTCGTACAGACTCTCGTTACCCCAGAGAAAAACAACAGCAGACATGGCGCATCCTCCTTTTCTGCTGACAATCTATGCGCAAAGGGGCAAAAAAATTGCCGACATAGGTCGGCAATTTATCCTACTGATGAACAAGAGGCACAATTTGAGGAGGGAGCCTTTTCTGTAACGCTTACGGCTGCACAGGTAACTGTGCAGCCGTAAACCGATTTGAGGATAGAAAGGAAAAGCAATTCATGTCGTAGGATTTACTATACATACAGTACAATATGCGCATCTTTTTGTAAAGCGACAGAATTTCATGGATATATTAGAAAATGTCATAGATAAATATTTGATTTAATGTCATAAAAAATGACGGAAAACATGGAACTTGCTATTTGTTGACAAAACTGGTATAATAAAAACATGAAATAATCTCATAATGGAGAAAATCTCATGGATACAAAAAAGCTGGAGGCGCTGGCAACGGCGGTGGAGATGGGCAGCTTTACGCGAGCCTCAGAGGTGCTGGGCTATACCCAGTCGGGGCTGACCCATATGATGAACAGTCTGGAAAAGGATTTTGGTTTTCCCGTGCTGGTGCGCGGCCGGGCCGGTGTGCGTTTGACGGCGGCCGGTGAGCGGATTTTTCCGCTGGTGCGTGATTGTCTTGCCGCCGGTGAGCTGCTGGAGCGGGAGATCCGCATGATTAACGCCGATAAAGAGGAAACCATTCGCGTGGCGGCCTATGCCAGCGTTGCCGTACACTGGCTGCCGGAGGTGATCCAGCAATTTCGCCATGACCATCCGGGCGTCAATGTGGATATTCAGATGGGCAGCGTGGAGGAGGTCTATCGCTGGGTGCGGGAGGACAAGGCGGATATGTGCTTTGCCAGCCGGCAGGAGGGACAGACGCTGGAGTGGACCTATCTGCGCAACGATCGGCTTGTGGCGATTTTGCCGCCGGATTATGATATGCAGGGGCGGGAAACCTTTCCTGTGTACGGTTTTGACGGGCAGGAGTTTTTGATGCCGTCCATGGGGTTTGATCTGGACATCATGCGTGTGCTCAACCGACACGGCGTGATGCCGCTGGTGCGTACCACGCAGGTCAGTGACAGCGTGATTATCTCCATGGTGGAGCACGGCTTGGGCGTGAGTATTTTGTCCGAGCTGGTGATGAAGGGCCGTAAGGACAATGTGCAGGCCGTGCCGATGGACCCGCCTGCCGTGCGCGAATTGGGCATTGCGGCAAGACCGAGAAAAGAATTGCGTCCTCTGGCCCGTAAATTTATTGCCGCAGCCCGGGACATGATAGAAAAGATGTGAAAAAGAGACAATGTTGACCTTTGAACCTGTAATGCCGCTCCATGCGGCAAAATTGCGTGAATATTACAAAAACGGCACCTACCGCCTGTGCGAATACAGTGCCGGTATCAAGGTGATGTGGCGCGATCAGCTCCATCCGGCCTTTGCGGAGGCGGCAGGCTGTCTGATCGTGCGCAACAACATCAACGGCCGCTATCAGTTTGACTATCCCGTGGCCGGTGCAGACGGCGATGTGGAGGCGGCGCTGACAGCCATTGAAAACTGGTGCACCGCAACAGGCAGCCGCCCGGTGTTGTCAGTGGTGCCGGAGGAGAAGGCCGGCGTGCTGCTGCAGCGGTATCCGCGCTTTCATTTTGTCAATGAACGCACATGGAAGGACTATCTCTACCGTGCCGAGGACCTGAAGCACTTTGCCGGCCGCCATTACAGCGGACAGCGCAACCATATCAACAAATTCCGCAGGGAATATCCCACCGCCCGGTATATACCGCTGCAGGCAGAGGACAAGCCGCTGATCGAGCAATTTTGGGCAGACTATGAGGCGGAGTTTCAAAAGGACAGCGCCGGTGCGCGGCGTGAGCTGTCCCTTGCCAAGGAGCTGGTTACGCTGCTGGATACCGGCTGCTTCTGCGCCGGCGGCTTGCTGGTGGAGGGACGGTTGGCGGCACTGAGCCTTGGCGAAATCTGCGGTGAAACCCTGATCGTCCATGTGGAAAAGGCACTGTACTCCTATGCCGGTGTGTATCCGGCCATGGTGCAGTCGTTTGTAACGGAGATGATGGAGCACTGCCCGGAGCTGCGGTGGGTCAACCGCGAGGATGACGCCGGAGATAAGGGCCTGCGAACCTCCAAATTGCAGTATCTGCCGACACAGCTCGGCAGCAAGCTGTGCTTCGTGGTGGAGAGCGAGCTGGACCGCCTGCAGCGCCAGCCGAAGCTCCGGACAGAGCGCCTGACTCTGGATGGCCTGCGGGAGGGAGACAGGTCGGCGTATAACGCCTTGTGCCTGGACGATGAACGAAACCGCTGGTGGGGCTACGATTATCGAAAGGACCTGCAGGGCGAGCTGACGGAGGACTATTTTTTGCAGGTGGTGCGTGAGGACTTTGCGGCGCGCCGCGCGGTGAATTTTGCGGTGCGTTTGCAGGGAAAATGTATCGGTGAAGCGGTGCTCTATGCGCCGGATTGGCGCGGCGGCGCGGAATTGGGCTGCCGCATTGCGCCGCAGTGGGCCGGAAACGGCTACGGCACAGAGGCCTTTGCCGCCGTGGCGGAATGGGCGCTGTACCGCTTGGGACTGACCTGCGTGAAGGCAAAATGCTATAAGGAAAATAAGGCGTCCTACCGGATGCTTTCCTCTTGTATGCGCCGCAGCGGTGAGGATGATACCTTCTATTATTTTGAAAAACAGGTATAATCCCCGAGGTGCGACACAACCTATGACCGAGAGGTGATAGACAATGGATCGTTTCTTGGAAGAGCTGCCCATGGGTTTGGGGATGGCGCTGGCCAACAACCCGGTGGCAATGAATTACTTCATGGGGATGTCTGCCGATGAGCAGCGTCAATTCGTGGAGGGTACGCATCAGATTCGCTCCAAGGCGGAGATGCAGCATTATGTCAACTCGTTGACCGGAAACATCAAGTAAAAACAAGCAGAGCGGGCCGGTGGCCCGCTCTGCTTTGCATAATGACGGCAAGAGCCTGCCATACTAACAAAAAACAGGCAGGAGGCAGGCAATGAAGGGGCAGGATTTCGCTGCGCGCACCGCAGCGCTGGATGAATTACTGGGCGTAGGGCGCAGCTTTGACATGGTAGGCAGGTCGCTGCGCATTGGCGGCAAACAGGCAAAGCTGTGGGTGGTCAACGGTTATGCCGAGGACCAAATGCTCGAGCGCATGATCGCCGTATGGCTGAAGATCAAGGATCTGAAAGAGGTAAAAACGGCGCAGGACTTCGTAGACGGCTATGTCAGTGCCTGCGATGCGTCCACAGAGACGGAACGGATGAAAGCTGTAACGGCAGTGTTTTCCGGCAAGACGCTGCTGATCATCGACGGCATTGACGGCGGTATTGTCATGGACGCCAAGCATTTTCCCGTGCGCAGTGTGGAGGAGCCGGACAGCAGCAAGGTGCTGCGCGGCAGTCACGACGGCTTTGTGGAGAACATCATGGAAAATGCCGCGCTGCTGCGCCGCCGTATCCGCGACACGGAGCTGACACTGGAACGCCTGCAGATCAGTGAGGAGTCCAAGACAGACATTGCCCTGTGCTATCTGGAGAACAAAGTAGACCGCCTGCTTTTGCAGGAGCTTCGCACCAAGCTGGCATCCATCGACGTGCACTCCATCGCCATGAGCCAGGAGAGTATTGCCGAGGCCATCGCACCCAAACAGTGGTACAACCCGTTTCCTAAGGTGCGCTATACCGAGCGGCCCGATGTGGCCACGGCCAGTATCATGGAGGGGGATATACTGGTGATGATCGACAACTCTCCTGCCGCCATGCTGCTGCCGGTCACCATCTTCCGCTTTGCCGAGGAGATCAACGATTACTACTTCCCGCCGCTGATCGGCTCGTATTTGCAGATCGTGCGGCTGGTGGTCAATTTTCTGACCATTTTCATTACGCCGCTGTGGTATTTGCTGATGAAATCACCGGACCGCTTAAATGAGCACCTGCAATTTCTGCGCATCAACGAAGAATACTTCGTGCCCCTGATCGTACAGCTTTTGCTGGTAGAGTTTATTGTGGATATACTGAAGCTCGCCTCGCTGAATACGCCCAATGCGCTGAGTAATGCCTTCAGTATGCTCGGTGCGCTGATTCTGGGCGATTTTGCCGTGCAGGCCCGCTGGCTGGTGCCGGAGGTGCTGGTGTATATGGCCTTTGTGGCGGTGGCGGACTATGCCCAGCACAGCTTTGAGCTGAGCTATGCCAGCAAGCTCAGCCGTATGTCGCTGCTGATTTTGATTTTTGTGGCAGACTGGATCGGATTTGCCATCGGCGTGGTGGGTATCGTGCTGTTGATCGCCACGGCGAAACCGCTGGCAGGGCATGGCTATTTATATCCGCTGATCCCGTTCAACGGCAAGGACTTGAAAGCGCTGCTGCACCGCCGTCCGATCAGCCGAAAAAACACATAAAAATTACGCGATACAAAGCCGTTTTACTTGCCAGTGAAACGGCTTTGTGTTATGCTTACCATGTATAATTATTGGCATGAGGGAAGTGGTACGGTGCGCGATTTGCGCTTAAAGCGGCTGTTTTTGCTGGATATGGACGGCACGATCTATCTGGACGAGCAGTTATTTGACGGCGTGACGGATTTTCTGCGCTATGTCAGGGAAAGCGGCGGCCGCTGTCTCTTTTTGACCAACAATTCCTCCAGAGGCGTGGAGGGTTACATCGAAAAGCTGCGGCGCATGGGCATCGCGGCGGAAAAGGACGACTTTGTGACCTCGGTGGACGCCACCATCCGCTATCTGCAGGAAAAGCTGCCGGGCAGGAAATGCTATGTGTTCGGTACGCGCTCGTTCCAAGCGCAGCTATCCGCGGCGGGGATTCCCGTTACCGACCGTCTGGAGGAGGACATTGATGTGCTGCTGTGCGGCTTTGACAGGGAGCTTACCTTCCAAAAGCTGGAGGATGCGTGCATTTTGCTTGGCCGCGGCGTGGATTTTGTGGCCACCAATCCCGATTGGGTCTGCCCTACATGGTACGGCAGTGTGCCCGATTGCGGCAGCGTATGCGAGATGCTCTACCGCGCCACCAAGCGCCGTCCGGTGGTGATCGGCAAGCCCCAAAGCGCCATGGTGGAGCTTGCCCTGGAGCGCACCGGCTGCAGGAAAGAGGAAACGGTGATCGTCGGTGACCGGCTGTATACGGACATTGCCTGCGGCGTCAATGCCGGAATCGACAGCGTGTTCGTGCTTTCCGGCGAGGGGACGGAGGCCGACATCGAAACCTATCATATTCACCCTACATGGGTGTTTCCCAATATCGGTACCATGTACCGCCAACTGGAGGACAAGATATGAAGCTGAATTATAAACGCACGATTTTTGTGGGCTTTGCGTTCTTTCTCATCTGCGCTTTCTGGCAGGCCTACGACAACACGATCCCCCTGATTTTGACCAACAAGTTCGGTATGTCCCAGACCTGGTCAGGCGTGATTATGGCGCTGGATAATGTGCTGGCGCTGTTTATGCTGCCGCTGTTCGGCGCGATTTCCGACAAGCACCGGAGCAAGCACGGCCGCCGCACGCCGTTTATCGTCATCGGCACGCTGATCGCGGCGGTCATGCTGATTGCGCTGTCCTTCGTGGATAACGCACAGCTCCGGCATATCCGCGATGTGTCCGCTATCGATGACCCCGCTGCGCTGAGCGTCATCTACGAAAAGGAAGCGAAGGAGACCCTGCTGACGCCCGGCGGTGAGAAATTCGTCCTAGGTGAGAAGTTCACGCAGGAGGAGTTTACGGCGATCAGAAGCCAGACCGTCAACGGGGAAAAGACCGTCACCAACCCCGATTACACCAACTATGTGGTGCCGGCCCGCCAGGCCTACGCATGGCAGATCACGGCGGAGAGCCCCGCTACACTGGTTTTCTTTATTGCCCTGCTGCTGGTGATTCTGATCGCCATGGCGATCTTCCGCTCGCCGGCGGTGGCGCTGATGCCTGATGTGACCATGAAGCCGCTGCGCTCAAAGGCAAACGCCGTGATCAACCTGATGGGCAGCGCCGGCGGTATCCTAGTGCTGGCGCTGGGTATGGTGTTTGCCACCAGTGCCGTGCGCAACTCCCTGATGAGCTATACCGGCTACTTCGGCGTGATTGCCGCCATTATGCTGGCGGCACTGGTGATTTTTATGCTGACCGTCCGCGAGGTGGAATGGGCCGAGGAGATGCAGCGCGACAGCGTGAGCTACGGCATCGAGGAGGAAGAAACGGTCAGCGGCGAAGAGCGCAAGCTGACGGCGGACGAGGTGAAGTCGCTGATCTTCCTGCTGCTGTCCATCGTGCTGTGGTTCTTCGGCTATAATGCCGTGACCTCCAAATACTCCGTCTATGCCAGCAATATTTTACATAAGGACTATAACCTGACGCTGATTATCGCCCAGGCCGCCGCGATCATCGCCTATCTGCCGGTGGGCTTTATCGCCTCCAAGGTGGGACGCAGGAAAACGATTCTGGCAGGCGTTGTCATGCTGACCGTGGCCTTCGGCACGGCGTCGTTCATGGATGCCGACAGCCCGACCATGCTGATGAATGTGATGTTTGCTCTGGCAGGTATTGCCTGGGCCACCATCAATGTCAATTCCTTCCCCATGGTGGTGGAGATGTGCTCCGGCGGCAATGTGGGTAAGTATACCGGCTTTTACTACACCGCCTCCATGGCGGCACAGGTGACAACACCCATGCTGTCGGGCCTGCTGATGGACAAGCTGGGTATGCGCGTGCTGTTCCCCTATGCGGCCGTCTTTGTGGCGCTGGCATTCGTGACCATGCTGCAGGTGCATCACGGTGACGGCAAGCCTGCCGCCAAACAGGGACTGGATGCGTTGGAGGAGTTGGATTCATAAAAAGATGTATATATTGCTTATAATACTCATTATATTGATTCTTTTTGAACTGTATACGCTTTTGCTGCAGTGCCGGAAGGGACATCCCCGGTGGAAATTCCTGCGCCTGTGGCGCTATGCCCACCGGGGCTATCACGATCAGCCGCAGATCCCCGAGAACTCCATGGCGGCCTTTCGCCGTGCCGTTGCGTATCATTACGGTGCGGAGCTGGATGTGCACTTGATGCGCGACGGGCATCTGGCAGTGATCCATGACGCCAGTCTCAAACGTACGGCCGGTGCGGAGGTGCTGGTGGAGGATCTGACAGCGGAGGAGCTGAAGCAGTACCGCCTGGAGGGGACGGAGGAACGGATCCCCCTGCTGGAGGAGGTCTTACCCCTGTTTGAGGGCAAGACGCCACTGATTGTGGAGCTGAAATCCGAGCGCGGCAACTACAACGAGCTGGCAGAGGCGGCCTGCGCCGTGCTGGACCGATACCGCGTCGCCTACTGCGTGGAGTCTTTCGACCCACGGTGCTTGCGGTGGCTGAAAAAGCATCGGCCTGAGATCGTGCGCGGACAGCTTTCGGGGAACCTGCTGCGGGACGGACAGGGAAGCGGTCAGAGTAAGCTGACGCTGTTTTTGCTGAGCCGGCTGCTGATGAATTTCCTGGGGAAGCCGGATTTTATTGCGTATAATCACCTGGATCGGGACAATATATCCCTGCGGTGGTGCAGGAAATTCTACAAAGTGCAGGAAGTTAGCTGGACAGTGCGCTCTAAGCAGAAGATGACGGCGCTGGAAAGGGACAACTGTCTGGTGATTTTTGAAAAGTTTGACCCGCGTGGGGAATGAGAGGATGGAAACGATGCGTGTGATTACGGGAACTGCCAGGGGCAGACGGCTGAAAGAGCTGGAGGGATTGGAAACCCGGCCTACCACCGGTAAGGTGAAGGAGAGCCTGTTTTCCATCATCCAGTTTGACATTGAAGGACGGCGCGTATTGGACCTGTTTGCCGGTACAGGCCAACTGGGGATCGAGGCACTCAGCCGCGGCGCCCGGGAGGCTGTGTTTGTGGACCGTCGTGCCGACGCGGTGAAGCTGATTCGTGAGAATCTGGCGGTTTGCGGTCTGAGCGACCGGGCGTATGTGAAAAGCGGCGATGCCATGGCCTACCTAAAGTCAGGCGAGAAGTTCGATCTGATCTTTTTGGACCCGCCGTACGCCTCAGACCTGCTTGACCGGGCGCTGGAGCAAATTGCCGTGTTTGACATTTGCCGCGAGCATGGTATAATTGTGGCGGAGAGCGCTGCGGACAAGGAATTGCCGCCTTTGGCGCCGCCGTACAGGCTGTATCGCGAATACAGGTACGGGAAGATCAAGCTGACAGTCTACCATCGCAGCGGAAACGAGGACTGACTCTATGAAAATTGCAGTTTATCCCGGCAGCTTTGACCCGATTACGCTGGGACATTTGGATATTATTCAGCGCGCCGCCGCCTGCTTTGACAAGGTGTATGTATGCGTGATGGCGAACTGTGCCAAAAACCCGATGTTTGATGCGGAAAAGCGCATGGAGCTGGTACGCGCCTCGGTGCGGGAGCTTAAAAATGTGGAAGTGGAAGCCCACAGCGGTCTGCTGGCTTCCTACGCCCGGGCCAAGGGGGCAACGATTTTGGTCAAAGGCGTCCGCAACGGCACGGATTTTGACCTGGAATATCAACAGGCGCTGATCAACAAGGGGATCTGCCGGGAGCTGGAAACCGTGCTGCTGCCTGCCAGTGCGCCCTACCAGCATTTCAGCAGCACCATGGTGCGCGAGATGATCCGATACGGCCAACCTTTGGAACAATACGTACCCGCACCGGTGGCGGAGGAATTGAAAGAAAGGAAGTAAATCTGATGGAAGAGAAAGATGTACAGCGTTTACTGGATATGCTCTATGGTTTGATCGATGAGGCGAAAAGCGCCGCTTTCAGTTCCGACAAGTGTGTCATCAGCCGTGATGAGGCGCTGGACCTGCTGGACGAGATCCGCGCCAAACTGCCTTTGGAGCTGAAGAAGGCGCAGGAACTGGTGCGTGCCCGTGACGAGTATGTGTCCGCGGCCAAGAAGGAAGTGGAAAAGATGCTGCGCCAGGCGGAGCTGGATGCCAAGGTCATCGTTTCCGAGAGCGAGACCCTGCAGATGGCACGCCAGAAGAGCGCGGAGATCATCCGCCGCGCCGAGGACCGCGCCAAGGAACTGTACCAGGTGGCCAACACCTACACCGAGGACGCCCTGCGCCGCACGGAAGAGGCCATTCAGGCCGCTTTGGACGAGGTCAAGGAATCCCGCGTGCGTTTCCGCGCCGCTTCTGCCGAAAAAATGCAGGCCGGCCGTGAAAAACTGCGCGGTGATGTGAATGATAAGGCGGACGAAAATTCTGCTGAATAAAACAGAGAAAATTATTAAGTAATTTCGTTAAAATGCACAAAAACAGAAGAATAAAAAAGCGCGGCATTTGAACGCCTGTATATTGTATTGGATATCAGAAACGAGCACCATATATGGTGCTCGTTTCTTTCTTTGCAACCGCAAACAGAAAAGCATCTTGAAAAATGTGGAAAAAAAGAGAAAAAATTCCCGGGAAAAGCCGGGAAAATGGCCGTTTTGCCCGAAAAAAACTTCTTGCAATTGAAAAACAAATTATGTATACTAAGCATACGAGTGGTGAATTGTGGGGGAAGTGCCCCTATTTGTGGGGGACAATCCCATAAAACCGCACAATGCGTTTTATATCCGAAGCAGCAAGGAGGTGGCAGCATGACGGGTCAATACGCGCATAATATCGACGCCAAGGGCCGTCTGTTCATTCCTGCCAAGCTGCGTGAGGAATTGGGCACCACATTCCATGTGGCCATCGGACAGGATCACTGCCTGTCGGTCTATTCGGAGGAGAGCTGGGCGGCTTTTGAAGAGCGCCTGAAGACCATGTCCTACAGCCAGATCAAAGCGCTGCGCATCGTATTCGCCAACGCTGCCGAGTGTGAACCGGACGCACAGGGCCGTATTCTGATCCCTGCTGCGCTGCGCAGCTATGCGGACTTAAAGAAAGAAGTCGTGGTCATCGGCAGCTTTGACCGTGTGGAGATCTGGAATGCCGAACGCTGGGCCAAGCTGGAGAGCGAAGCGTTCTCCTCCGGCGCGCTGGAGCAGGCCATGGAAGAAATGGGGTTGTAAGCCGTGTCGTTCGATCGTAATGCGGAGGCGGATCAGGCATACGGACATAAGCCTGTTTTGCTGGACGAATGTCTGGAAGCGCTGGCTATCAAGCCGGACGGTATCTATCTGGACGGCACGCTGGGCAGGGCCGGTCACTCACTGGAGATCGTGAAGCGCCTGACTACCGGGAGGCTGATCGGCATAGACCGTGACGAAACGGCCATTGCGGCGGCACAGGAGCGGTTGGCGGACTACGCCGACCGGGTAACGCTGGTACACAGCAATTTCGACCGCGTCGGAGAGATCCTCGATGAGCTGGGTATCGATGGCGCAGACGGTATGCTGTTTGATCTGGGAGTGTCCTCTCCCCAGTTGGATGACGCCGGGCGCGGCTTTTCCTATAGGCACGATGCGCCCTTGGATATGCGCATGGACCGCACGGCGGCATTGGACGCCCGTGAGGTGGTGAACGAGTGGCCCTATGAGGAGCTGCGGCGTATCCTGTTTGCATACGGCGAGGAGCGCTATGCGCCGTTGATCGCCAAGCATATCGTGCAAAAGCGCGAGGAGGCGCCGATCGAAACGACGCTGCAGCTTGCGGAGATCATCAAAGCCGCCATGCCGCCATCAGCGCTGCGGGAAAAACAGCACCCTGCCAAGCGCAGCTTTCAAGCCATCCGCATTGCTGTCAACGGCGAACTGGATGCACTGCCTCCCATGCTGGAGGCGGCAGCGGACAAGCTGCATACAGGCGGACGCCTGGCGGTGATTTCCTTCCATTCGCTGGAGGACCGTGTGATTAAGCAAACCATGCAGGCCTTGGCAACAGGCTGCACCTGCCCGCCGAATTTCCCGGTCTGTGTGTGCGGCAAGAAGCCGAAAATGAAACTGATCTCCCGCAAGCCCATTGTGTCGGGTGAAGCGGAGCTGGCCTATAATCCCCGTGCCCGCAGTGCAAAGCTGCGTGTGGCGGAAAAATTGTAAGAAAGGAACGACCGGCCATGGCGGATATGCGCAAGAGACAACCGAATACGCCTGTGTACGGCAACCTGGCCTATGATTTGGATGCCCTTGTCAGAGAGCATAATCTGGAGCATGCCGGCAGGATGGACGAGGAACAGCAGTATGTGCAGGTGCGTCGGCAGCCGCGTACAAGAAGCGTTCCCCGGCCTAAGGCAAAGGCATCGCCGCTGCTGATCGGCTCCGTGGTGCTGCTGGCGGCCATGGTGATCGGATTGATGATCGGCTATGTGCAGTTGACGGAGGCCTCCGATGCTGTTACGACGATCAGAAACGATCTGAGCGAAGCGCAGGATGCCCATGTGGCCCTCGTGACAAAATATGAGCAGACTTTCGATATGACGACGGTAAAGGAGCGCGCCGAGGCGGCGGGGATGAGAAAGCCCAGCAGCGGACAGATCGAGTATATCGATATTTCCGGTTCTGATGCAGTGGTCATCTATCAAAGCGGAGCAGACGGCCTGTTGGCCCGGATTTTTACCACCGTGAAAGAGGGAATCGGCGCTGCGGTGGAATATTTCAAATGAGCGGCGCCATATAGTGAAAACACGCAAGGAGTAAGAAGGGTGACTTCTTGCTCCTTGCTTGGCATTAGACTGACGGGGAGGCGGAAAGCGTGTCGCAAAATCCCATGCGTAAATCTGAAAAAGTCCGGCGCGCAAACCGCGTGATCCAAAGCCGCACCTTTGTGCTGATGCTGGTCATGGGCGTGCTGCTGTTCGTGATACTGTTTTTCAAGCTGTACAATCTGCAGATCGTGCAGCATGAGTCGCTGCAGGCCAAGGCCACCAACCAGCAGATGCGCAGTACGGTGGTGACGGCAAGCCGCGGGACGATCTACGACCGCAACGGCAATGTCATGGCCATCTCCGCCACGGCGGAAACGGTGTTCCTCTCTCCGATGGAGATCAAGGAAGCGCAAAACGACAAGGAAAATCCTCCCAAGTGGACAAAGGAATTTTTGGCCGGAGAGCTGGCGCGGATTCTGGATGTAAACGAGGAGAGTATCCTGAAGCGGATGGACTACACCGACTCTCAGTACGAGGTCATCAAGCTGCGGGCGGAGGAAGAGCTGGCTGACCAGGTACGCGAACTGATCAATGAATACGACATTCGCGGCGTATACATGGTGACGGACACCAAGCGCTACTATCCTTACAGCTCGCTGGCGGCCCATGTGATCGGCTTCGTGGGCAGCGAAAATACCGGCCTGTACGGTCTGGAAGCACGCTATGAAGACGAGCTGGAGGGCCAGACCGGCCTGGTGGTCACGGCCAAAGCCGCCAATGAGCGGGATATGCTCTCGGAATATGAGCAGTATTTTGCCGAGCAAAACGGCAACGATCTGGTGCTGACACTGGATACCACCGTGCAATACTATTTGGAAAAGAATATGGCGGAGATGGTACAAAAATACAACGCCTCCGAGGGAGCAACAGGCGTGGTGCTCAATGCGAAGACCGGCGCCGTGCTGGCAATGGCGTCCTATCCGACCTATGACCTGAACGACTATGCGACGGTGCAAAACGACAAACTGAAGGAGGCCATCGAAGAGAAAAAAGTGTCACTGGGCGATATGCAGCTTCGCCAGTGGCGCAACAAGGCCATCAATGACACCTATGAGCCGGGCTCGACCTTCAAAGTCCTGACGCTGTCTGCGGCGCTGGAGGAAGGCGTAATCGATATGAACACCACCTTCGACTGTCAGGGCTCTATCAAGGTGTCGGATGCAAGGATCCGCTGCACCTCAACCCACGGACACGAAACCCTGAAGGAAACGGCGGCCAATTCCTGCAACCCTGCCTTCATTACCTACGGCCTGCGGCTGGGGAATGAGAAGTTCTATGAATACATGAAGGCGTTCGGACTGATGGACGGCTCCGGCGTGGACTTGGACGGCGAGGCAACCGGTATTTTTATGGACGCCGATAAGTTCTCGCAGTTGGATCTGGCCTGCTATGCCTTCGGTCAGAACTTCAACATAACGCCGATTGCACTGGTGTCGGCGCAGGCCGCCTGTATCAACGGCGGCTACCTGCATGAGCCGTATTTGGTGGAGAAAATCACGGATGATGACGGCAATGTGGTCTATCAGCATGACAATACCCCTGTTCGTCAGGTCGTCAGCGAGGAAACCTCCGCTAAGGTGCGCGAATGTCTGGAGTATGTGGTGTCCAACGGTACCGGTAAAAACGGTCAGGTGACAGGTTACCGGCTCGGCGGTAAGACCGGTACGGCGGATAAGGGAAAAACCGGCAAGGTGGTCGTATCGTTCATGTGCTTTGCACCGGCGGATGACCCGGAGATCATCATGCTCATTACCATGGATACGCCGGATGAGACCGTTGCTGCCGCCTCCGGCGGCGGCATGGTGGCGCCCTATGCCGGTAAGGTTATGTCTGAAATTTTGCCCTATCTGGGCATTGAGCCTACCTACACCGCGGAGGAGCTACTGGGCGCTGATACCGGCGTGCCCAATGTGGTGGGCCTGACGGTAGACGAAGCACGGCAGAAGATGAAAGACCGAGGTCTGGATTGCCGTGTTGTCGGTGACAGCGACAAGATCACCGATCAGACGCCGCTTGGCGGCGCGATCATTCCCGGTAAGTCCACCGTGGTGCTCTATGCCGGTGAGAAGAAGCCGGATACGAAGTGCACGGTGCCCGATTTGATAGGCAAAACGCCCTCTGAGGCCAATACCGCCATAGCCAATGCCGGTCTGCTGCTGCGCTTCTCCGGCACGACGGACAGCAATTCCGGCAGTATTCGCGTGATTTCCCAGTCGGAAAAGACCGGCAGCAAGGTGGAGGCGGGAACGGTCATCACCGTTCAGCTCAGCGATACGAGCGTAAAGGATTAAAAGAAAACAGAGAGGAGCTTTTTGTGAGGCTGAAAGACCTGCTGGAGGGCGTGAGGCCCTTATCCTGCACGGCAGAGCTGACACGGGAGATTACCGGCGTCAGCTGCGACTCACAAAAGATACAGCCGGGAAATGTGTTTGTTGCCGTTCCCGGTACGCAGGCAGACGGAAGGCGGTATATTTCCCGGGCGATGGCCCGCGGCGCCTGCTGCGTGGTTTGCCGGGAAGTGCCGCAGGAGGATGTGCCCTATGTGCTTGTCCGCTCCGTGCGCCGGACGCTGGCACAAATGGCGAAAAACTACTTCGGCGATCCGGCATCGGGCATGACGCTTGTGGGCGTTACCGGCACAAACGGAAAAACCACCACTACTTATCTGATCAAGCAGATCCTTGAAACGGTGCTGCATACGAAGGTGGGCCTGATGGGCACCATACAAAACATGGTGGGGCAGCGCACAGAGGAAGCGGCCCGTACCACGCCGGACGCCTGGCAAATGCAGCGGCTGCTGCGCACGATGGCAGACGAGGGCTGCACCCATGTGGTGATGGAGGTTTCCTCTCATGCGCTGACACTGGAGCGGGTGTACGGCCTGCACTTTGCGGTGGGCGTGTTTACCAATCTGACGCAGGATCATCTGGATTACCACGATTCCATGGAGGCATACTGCGCGGCAAAGGCGCGGCTGTTTGCGCAATGCGATGCGGCGGTCTATAATGAAGATGATCCGTGGCACAGGCGCATACTGGCGTCGGCGCAGGGGAGACACTTCTCTTACGGCGTGACGGAAAAGGCGTCGCTGCAGGCGCAGCATGTGACCGTCACCGCTGCAGGCACGGTGTATACTGCCGTGACGGAAACGGAAAAAGCTGCGGTGGAAGTGCCGATTCCCGGCGCGTTTACGGTGTATAATACATTGGGTGCGTTAGGCGCCTGCATGGCGCTGGGTATCTCCCTGCAGGAGAGCGCACCGGCGCTGCGGGACTGCCGTGGTGTGAAGGGGCGGATGGAAGTGGTGCCTGCGCCCGGCAAAGACTATACGGTGCTCATTGACTATGCCCATACACCGGATGCCCTTGAAAATGTGCTGACGGCGGTCAACGGCTTTGCCCGGGGCCGCACGGTGGCGGTTTTCGGCTGCGGCGGTGACCGTGACCGCACCAAACGGGCGCAAATGGGGGCGATCGCCGCAGAAAAAGCGGATGTCATCATCGTTACGGACGACAATCCCCGCACGGAAGAGCCGCGGGCGATTCGCGCCGACATTATCGCCGGTATACCGGATACGGCTCACTGGCGGGAAGTACCGGGACGCGCGGAGGCCATTCGTTTTGCGCTGGACCGGGCCGAAGTGGGCGATGTGATCGTACTGTGCGGCAAAGGACATGAAACCTATCAGGAGATCGGCCACGAAAAACACCATTTGGATGAGCGCGAAATCGTGGCAGACTATTTAAAAAATAACAAATGAAGAATGCCCCTTGCAGGGGCAAGAGGGAGAGTATTACCTATGAAGATTCTATTGGCACTGATCGTCAGCTTTGTTGTTACAGCCGTCGTCGGCAAGCTGCTGATTCCTGCGCTGGTGCGCTTGAAGGCCGGACAGAGTATTAAGGAGATCGGCCCTACCTGGCACATGAGCAAGCAGGGCACGCCGACCATGGGCGGCTTGATGTTCATTATCGGTATCGGCGTAGCAATCCTGATCTTCGGCTGGAGCGGCATGCTGGAGGGTGATTTTACCCATCTCTATGTCTATCTCTTTGCCCTTGTCTTCGGCGTGATCGGTTATATTGACGACTACGAGAAAGTAAAGCATCATCAGAACACGGGCCTGACTTCTATACAGAAGTTCCTGCTGCAGCTTGCCGCGGCAATCGTCTTTCTGTGCCTGATGCGCTATGAAGGTATGCTCAGCCCCAACCTGTATATCCCGTTTTTCCATACCCATATCGTGATGAACTGGGTGGTGTACCTGATCTTTGCCGCCTTTGTGATCGTCGGCACGGTGAATGCGGTGAATATTACCGACGGTGTGGACGGACTCAGCTCCAGCGTGACGGTGCCTGTGGCGGCTTTCTTTGCCATCCTGGGCTATGTCTGGTCGGGCTATACGCAGTTGGGTGTGTTTGGCGGTGCGATGGTGGGCGGACTGTTTGGCTTCCTGCTTTACAACCGTTATCCGGCCAAGGTGTTCATGGGCGATACCGGCTCGCTGTTTTTGGGCGGCGCTGTGGCGGCATTGGCGTTTGCCTACGATATGCCGCTGATCCTGCTGCTGGTGGGTATCGTGTATATCTGCGAAACCATGTCCGACATCATTCAGGTGGCCTACTTCAAGCTGACACACGGTAAGCGCGTGTTTAAAATGGCGCCGCTGCACCATCATTTTGAGATGTGCGGCTGGAACGAGAGGAAAGTGGTGGCGGTGTTCACCACGGTCAGCTTAATTTTCTGCGTGCTGGCGTATTTGGGCGTATATAACCGCTTTGGCATTTAAATAATTTAAGTAAAAAGGCTGAAAAGGAAAGGAGGGGGAACTGTATGACGGGAAAAGCAAAGGTGATCCCGCTGGCACAGCATCATCGTGCGAAGGAACCGGTGGGCAAAGACCGTGAGGCGGCACGCGGTACCGTGGATATGCCGTTTTTGCTTCTGACGCTGCTGCTTACGGGCATCGGCCTTGTCATGCTGTTCTCTGCCAGCTTTCCGGCAGCCTATTATACCACAGGCGATGCGGCGTATTATTTCAAGCGTCAGGTGATTTTCGCCGCCATGGGTCTTGCGGCCATGTTCGTGATTTCCCGTATGAATTATCAGCGCTGGCGCGGTATGGCGAGAATTTTAATGTATCTGTCCATTGCGCTGCTGATTATGGTGCTGATTCCCGGTGTCGGTGTGACCGTCAACGGCGCGACACGATGGCTCGGCTTTGGTGAACTGACTTTCCAGCCTTCCGAAATTGCCAAATTGGGCGTCATCGTCTTTTTCGCCGACAGTATTTCCAAAAAGCGCGAAAAAATGCTGACATGGCGTTATGGCGTGCTCCCTTATGTGGCGATACTGGGCATTATGGGGATTTTAATGCTGCTTGAGCCGCATCTGTCAGGCGCCATTTTGATCGTGGGTACCGGTGCTGTGATGATGGCGGTAGGCGGTATTCAAGGCTGGCTTGTCGGCGCCGGTATCTGTGGCGTGGGCGCGGCAGCCGTGCTGTTTATCAAGCTGGTGGATGCCGGGGTGATCAAATATAACGCTGACCGTATCCTGCTGTGGCACGATCCCTGGTCGGATGCCAGTGACGCCGGTTATCAGATCTGCCAGAGCCTGATCGCCATCGGCTCGGGCGGCTTGCTGGGCGTGGGCCTTGGCAAAAGCCGACAGAAGTTCCTATATCTGCCGGAGCGCCATAACGACTGCATCTTCGCCATTGTTTGCGAAGAGCTGGGTCTGATCGGCGCGTGCGTAATCATGCTGATCTTCGCGCTGCTGATTATTCGCGGGTTCTGGATTGCGCTCCATGCCCGGGACCGTTTCGGCGCCCTGCTGGCGGTGGGTATCACCACACAGGTGGCGCTGCAGACATTCCTGAATATCGCGGTGGTGACCGGCTTGATCCCCGCCACCGGCATCTCGCTGCCGTTCTTCTCTTACGGCGGCACGGCGCTGGCGCTGCAATTGGCGGAAATGGGCATTGTGCTTAGTATATCGCGACAAATTCCGGCACCGAGAAACGGATAGGAGGATCGCACAAAATGAAAGTGATTTTTACCTGCGGCGGTACGGCGGGTCATGTGAATCCCGCGCTGGCGCTAGCAGGCTATATGCAGAAAAAACACCCCGGCATACAGGTCCTGTTTGTGGGCACACCGGACGGCATGGAGGGGGCGCTTGTCAAAAACGCGGGCTATGCGTTCCGCTCGGTGGTGATTTCCAATTTCCACCGTTCATTGGCGCCGCGGGAGCTGTGGCACAACCTGGATGCGCTGGTGAAAATGGTGACCAGCCGCCGTCAGGCCAACGCCATATTGAAGGAATTTCAGCCCGATCTGGTGGTGGGTACAGGCGGTTACGCCAGTTATCCCGTGGTGCGCCAGGCGGCCTGCGCCGGTATCCCTACGGCGGTGCATGAGTCCAATATGGTGCCGGGGCTGACCACAAAAATGCTGGAAAACTACGCTGACCGCATTATGGTCGGCTTTGAGGAGTGCCGTCAGCACTACCGTCATCCGGAAAAGATCATTGTGACCGGCACGCCGGTGCGCGGCGATTTCTTCGATTTGACAAAGGCGCAGGCGCGTGAGAAAATGGCGTTGGGGGATGACCGGCCGCTGATCGTGTCCTTCTGGGGCAGTTTGGGCGCCAGCAATATGAACCGGCAGATGCTGGACTTTTTCCGGCACGAAAAGGCGGAGGGACTGCCGTTCCATCACATTCATGCGGTGGGCTCTGCCAGCTGGGAATGGATGGCCTCCGAATTGCGCGAAAGCGGTTTGAGCGATTGCCCGTCTTTGGATGTTCGCGAGTATATTTACGATATGGCGGTGGTTATGCGCGCGGCGGATCTGGTCATTTGCCGTGCCGGTGCCTCCACGGTCAGCGAGATTACGGCGCTGGCTGTGCCGACGGTGATCGTGCCCTCGCCGTATGTGACCAACAATCATCAGGAGAAGAATGCCCGTATTCTGGAAAAACACGGCGGCGCGGTACTGCTGCCGGAGAAAGAGGCGGATGGTCATGCGCTCTACGAAACGGCAAAGGCCATCCTGCTCGACCCTGCCCGACAATCATCCATGAGCCGCGGTATGGCGGAGCTGGGTATTCTCGATGCCACGGAGCGCATTTATGACACGGTCATGAGTATTTGCAAGTAACCCTGCAATTTGTCCTTCGCATAGTATGGCGTAAACGCGATGAAAGGCGGAGGTCAAATGAGTTTGATCACGGTGGAAGGCGGACGCAGGCTTTGCGGCGAAATAGCGGTGCAAAGCGCCAAAAACAGCGTCCTGCCGATTCTTGCAGCAACCATTCTGAGCGGAGATGTTTGCGTCATTCGCGCCTGTCCCCGCCTGCGGGATGTGGAGACGGCCACGGAGATCCTGCACTATCTCGGCTGTGATGTTCACTGGGAGGCAGACGACTTGGTGGTGGATACCGCAACGGTCGACCGATGCGATATTCCGGAAAACTTAATGCGTCAGATGCGCTCATCGGTGATCTTCCTGGGGGCCATACTGGCCCGCTGCGGACGGGCGGATATGTCCTATCCCGGCGGGTGCGAATTAGGGCCGCGGCCCATCGACCTGCATTTGGCGGCGCTGCGCACTCTGGGAGCGGAAATCGAGGAATGCGGCGGGTGTCTGTACTGTCAGGGGACACATTTGCGCGGACGGGAGATCGTACTGTCGATCCCCAGCGTGGGCGCCACGGAAAATGCCATTTTAGCGGCCTGCGGTGCCGAAGGGACTACAACGATTACCAATGCCGCGCGGGAACCGGAAATCTGCGACCTGCAGGATTTTCTGCGTAAGATGGGCGCGCGCGTCAACGGCGCGGGAAGCTCTACGGTTACCGTAGAGGGCGGCGCACGGATGCACGGTTGCGAGCACCGATGTATTGCCGATCGCATTGCGGCCTCTACATATTTGGCGGCGGCTGCGGCCACAGGCGGCGAGATCTGCCTGCGGGAGGTGAATTACCGGCATGTGTCCACGGTGACGACGGCGCTGGCGCAGGCGGGCTGCCGGCTTCGCAGCGAAGAGCGGATGATATGCCTGAGCAGCAGCGGTGCATTGCGGGGAATCAGTCCGGTGCGAACTTCGCCTTATCCCGGATTTCCCACCGATGCACAGGCCATACTAATGGCAGCGCTGCTGCGCAGCCACGGCACCACGGTTTTTGTGGAGAATATATTCGAAAACCGCTATCGCCATGTGCCGGAATTTCTGCGTATGGGCGCAGATGTGCGTCTGGAGGGCCGTGTGGCGGTATTGTGCGGCGTGGAAAAGCTGTGCGGTACCGGTGTGCGTGCCACGGATTTGCGCGGCGGCGCCGCGCTGGTGATTGCCGGACTGCAGGCTGACGGCATAACGCGGATTGGCGACATTTATCATATCCATCGGGGGTATACCCGACTGGTGGAAAATCTGGCGCAGTTGGGCGCCAATATACGATACGAGTAGCGCATCAGAGAGGAGAAACTTATGGCCGGACGACGCAGATATCGGCGCAGAAATACGCGCGGCAGCTTTGCCTTTATTTACCGTCTGATGATCTTTGTGGTCATTTGCGGCGCCATTGCAGCGGCATTGGCCCTGTTTTTCAAGGTCGATCAAGTAGAGGTGAGCGGCAATGACCGCTACAGTACGGAGGAGATCGTAGAGGCCAGCGGCGTAACGGTCGGTGAAAACCTCTTTTTCCTGAATAAGTACGAAGCGGCGGCACGCATTACACAGGAGCTGCCCTATGTGGAATCGGTAAAAATCGGACGCCGCCTGCCCAATACGCTTTACATTCAGGTCGAGGAATGTGAACGCGCTTTGGCAGTAGAGCATAAGGGAGAGCTGTGGCTGATGTGCTATAACGGCAAAATTGCCGACACGGCGCCGGTGGAGGACAGGGAAAATTACACGGTGCTGACGGGACTGACGCTGCAGGAGCCGACCATAGGGCAAATGGTGACCACGGACGCCGGACAAGAGAATCAGTTGGAAGCATTACTGCCATTGCTGCAGCAGCTGCATCAAAAGAGCATGCTGCAGGATCTGCAGGAGATCCACCTGGAGGAGAGTGCTTATATCACCCTGCGCTATCTGAACCGCTTTGACGTACAGTTGCTCCGGTCGGCGGATTTTGATTATAAGCTGGAATATCTCAAAGCGGTTGTGGAACGCTTGGAGGATAACGAAAAGGGAATCATTGACTTGACCCAGGAGGGTAAGGCGAGCTTTATTCCCAAATAAAAATGCGGAAGAAATGCGGTAAAATCGCGGCAGAGCCCTTGACCGCGGAACCATTCCGTAATACAATATAATATATACTCTATATGGTGTTTACGAACAGATAATCTGTCGTCGTGATACAAATTATGGCAGGAGGAACCATCATGGCTTTTGGATTGGAAACTGGCCCGGAAAGTGTAGTCAGCATCAAAGTAGTGGGTGTTGGCGGCGGCGGCAATAATGTTGTCAACCGCATGGTGCGCTCCGGCGCAAAGGGCGTTGACTTTATTGCGATCAACACAGATAAGCAGGCACTGAACGCATCCAGTGCAAACTATAAAATCCAGATCGGCGAAAAGCTGACCGGCGGTAAGGGTGCAGGCTCCAATCCCGAAGTGGGCCGCAAGGCTGCCGAGGAAAGCCGCAACCAGATCTCCAAGGCGCTGGAAGAGACGGACATGGTCTTTATCACGGCCGGTATGGGCGGCGGTACGGGTACCGGCGCGGCGCCCATTGTGGCAGAAATTGCCCGTGAACTGGGCGTACTGACCGTGGGTGTTGTCACCAAGCCTTTCGGTTTTGAGGGACGCCGCCGTATGACCGCTGCCGAGCAGGGTATCGAAGAGCTGCGCGGCAAGGTGGACTCCCTTGTCATCATTCCCAACGAGCGTTTGAAGTACGCTACCGATCAGAAGATCACCTTTGCCAATGCTTTTGAGATCGCCGATGACGTGCTGCGCCAGGCGGTGCAGTCGATTTCCGATCTGATTCGTGATACCGGCTTTATCAATCTGGACTTCGCCGATGTGACCGCGGTGATGAAGGACGCCGGTCTTGCCCATATGGGCGTGGGCCGGGCCGCCGGCAAGAGCAAGGCGGAGGAAGCCGCCCGCATGGCGATTTCCAGCCCCCTGCTGGAGACCTCTATTAACGGCGCCAAGGGCGTGCTGATTAATGTGACCGGTTCTGTTGACATCGGCCTGGAAGAGGTGGAGCAGGCTGCCACGCTGGTGCAGGAGGCCGTGCATCCCGACGCGCTGACCATCTTCGGCGCCACTTTCGATGAGACGCTGGACGATGAGATCCGTGTCACCGTGATCGCCACCGGTTTTGACGAGGGCAATATGGCGGCGGAAGATGAGAAGCCGGCTGCACAGGCGGACGGTACTGCGCCCACGGCACCCATGCCTCTGGATCAGACCGAGGAGGAGAAAAACGCTGAGGCGGAAGTGGACCGCTCCTTTGATGCGATCCTGGAGATCTTCAATAAGAACAAGTTCTGATTGCTGACATATCAAAATCCTCCGGCCGAGCCGGAGGATTTTTCCGCAACCGGCGGTATCCGGACTTAAAAGCCGAAGGAATTGTATTTTCCCGCGGTTTCTGTATCATACACATAAGAAAATATCGGAAAGGGATGAGAGAATTTGCAGTATTTGAAAAATCGCATCAAGGCCATACCGCGGTATGGCTGGATTCTCGGCATTGTGTACTTTGTCCTGCAGTACAGCATGTACCGCCTGGCTAATTGGATCAGCAATATGACGGGAACGGTATCGTGGGCCTTTGTACCCAAGCTGCCCTTCATAGACGACCGTATTCCCGTGGTCAGTATTTTCGTGGTGATTTACTTGTTCTCCTATGTGTTTTGGATTTTCGGCCCAATCATCGCCTCCCTGACAGAAAAGGAGAACTTTATCAACTATATCATTGGCTTATCGGCCGCGTACATCATTGGATTTCTAATCTTTATTTTTGCACCGACTTATATGGACCGGGCGGCGGAGGGCCTGCTGCAGATCGCTTCGCAGCCGGGCCTGTGCAACCGCCTGTTAGGCACGGTTTACAGCAGTGACGGCAGCGCATTGGCCTTCAACCTGTTTCCGTCCTATCATTGCCTTATCAGCATTTACTGCTATTTGGGCATTCGGCAGCGGACAGAGGTGTCCAAGGGGATCCGCATATATTCGTTGGTGATGGCGCTTTTGATCTGTTTGTCCACAGTGCTGACAAAACAGCATTATTTCATTGATATTATCGGCGGATTGGGTATCTCGCTGATCTGCTATGCCGTGGTGCAAAAAGTCAATCCCGCAGGCCGCATTTTGCGCCGCAGAGAAAAGACGGCGGCCGTATAAGGCATCATAAAAAACAGGCAAACAGGCTGTTCTCGGAAAAGAGAACAGCCTGTTTGCTTCAAATAAGAGGGAAGAATCACGCAGCGAATCAGTCCTGCATCAGCAGGGCCATCACCGCCTTGATGGTGTGCATACGGTTTTCGGCCTCGTCAAAGACGATGGACCGGGGACTTTCAAACACGCTGTTGGTGACCTCCAGCTCGTTCAGGCCGTATTTTTCGCTGATCTGGCGTCCGATGCCGGTTCCCAAATCGTGGAAAGCGGGCAGACAGTGCATGAACACGGTCTCCTTCTTGGCCTTGGCCATCAGCGCATCGTTGACCTGATAGGGCAGCAGATCGTGCAGCCGCTCAGCCCACACCTCGTCCGGCTCGCCCATGGAGACCCATACATCGGTGTAGATGACATCAGCATCCTTAACGGCCTGCGCGGGGTCCTCGATGAACTCCAGTATGGCGCCGGTCTCGGAGGCAATGGCCTGACAGGCGGCGATCAGCGCGGCGTCAGGGAAGTACTTTTCGGGCGCACAGGCCACAAAGTGCATGCCCATCTTGGCGCAGCCGACCATCAGAGAGTTGCCCATGTTGTAACGGGCATCACCCATATATACCAGCTTGATGCCCTTGAGGTGGCCGAAGTGCTCCTGCACGGTCAAAAAGTCGGCGAGAATCTGGGTGGGATGAAATTCGTTGGTCAGACCGTTGAATACGGGGACACCGGCATACTTGGCCAGCTCCTCCACGATCTCCTGACCGAAGCCGCGGTACTCAATGCCGTCATACATGCGGCCCAGCACACGGGCGGTGTCGGCAATGGATTCCTTCTTACCGATCTGGGAGCCGGTGGGGTCCAGATAGGTTACGCCCATGCCCAGATCATGGGCGGCGACTTCAAAAGCACAGCGGGTACGGGTAGAGGTCTTCTCAAAGATCAGAGCCACATTCTTGCCTTTGAGGGTGTCGTGGGGGATGCGGGCTTTTTTCTTCGCCTTCAAATCGGCGGCGGTATCGATAAATTCCTGAATCTCAGCAGGGGTGAAGTCCAACAGCTTCAAGAAATGCGCGTGCTTTGTCATAATTCGTTTCCTTTCACAAAACTTTCTTTAAAAACGATTGCAGACGCTCGCTTTGCGGATGATCAAAGATTTCCTGAGGCGTACCCTGCTCGACGATGCGTCCCTCGTCCAAAAACAGTACGCGATTGGAAACTTCACGGGCAAAGCCCATTTCGTGAGTGACCACCACCATGGTCATGCTCGCCTTGGCCAGTTCCTTCATCACATCCAATACTTCGCCCACCATTTCCGGGTCAAGGGCGCTGGTAGGCTCATCAAAGAGCATGACATCCGGCTCCATGCACAAAGCGCGCACGATTGCCACACGCTGCTTCTGACCGCCGGAGAGCTGACGGGGATAGGCATCGGCGCGGTCGGCCAAGCCGACACGCTCCAAAAGCTCCATGGCCTTGGCTTTCGCCTGCGCTTCGGGCACATTTCTCAGCATCATCGGCGCACAGGTCAGGTTGCGCAGAACGCTCATGTGGGGGAACAGATTGAACTGCTGGAATACCATGCCCATCTTCTGGCGGTGCAGGTTCAGATCCACGCGCTTGTCCGTCAGATCATCCCCCTGCAAAAACGATCCTGCCGCTGCTGGGCTTTTCCAGCAGGTTCAGACAGCGCAGAAAGGTGGATTTGCCGGAGCCGGAAGGGCCGATAATGCACATGACATCGCCCTTGTGAATCTGTACGGAGATGTCCTTGAGCACCTCCAGACCTTCAAAATTCTTTGTCAGATGTTCAACGCTTATCACTCTTACTCAACCTCTTTTCCACGCACCACAGTCCTCGGGTCAGAATTACCACGATGATGAGGTAGGTCAGTGCCACGACCATCAGGGGATTGAAAGCATCATACGTGTTATTGCGGATCAGGTTGCCGGCCCGGGTCAGATCGACCACGGCCACATAGCCGGCAACGGCAGTCTCCTTAAAAAGAGCGATCAGCTCGTTGCCGATGGCCGGCAGAATGTAGCGTATCGCCTGGGGAAAGACCACCACTTTCATGGCCTGCAGCTTCGACATACCCAAGCTCCGGCCGGCTTCCATCTGACCGGAATCCACAGCGTTGATGCCGCTGCGGATCAGCTCCGCCATGTAGGCGCCGGAGTTGATGCCGAAGGTCATGATGGCGACGGCCACACCGTTGGCGGAGACCAGAATGATGTAGTAGAAGATCATCAGCAGCACGACCACGGGAACACCGCGGATCACGGTGATATACAGATCGCAGACCCATGCCAGAGGACGCAGCGCCTTTACATCGTCGCTGAAATATTTGATGACGGCGATCACCGTGCCGATGACCACGCCGATGCACAGGGCGCCAAGAGTGATGATGAACGTATTCTTCAGACCCTCCAGCAATTGCTGGTAACCGTTGGTGGCGATAAATGTTTCGTTTAACTTGTCAAGCCATGCCTGCATAGGAATGCTCCTTTCGCACCGGAGCGTTATTTGGCCTCGGGCGCCGTGTAGGGAGCAGCGTACTTCTCAAACAGGGAAGCCACCGTGCCATCGGCAATCAGCTTGTCCAAAGAGGCGTTTATGGCGTCCACCAGATCCTCGCTGCCCTTGGCCAATGCAAAGGCGTAGGGCTCGGTGGTCATGGCATCGGAGAGAATGACCAGTTGATCGTCGTGCTCGGCGTTATAGACCTTCACCATGTCGGCGGCGGTCAGGTCGTCGATGACCCATGCGTCCACCTTGCCGGTGGTCAGTGCCAGCTGCGCATCACTGTTGGCAGCATAGGAATTTACGGTATAGCCGCTGCTCATACAGTAGCTTTCTGCGGTGGTGCCGGTCTGAACGGCCACGGTTTTGCCGTCGAGGTCGGCCTTGCTGGTGATAGCGCTGCCCTCAGGGACAACGATGGCCTGTGCTGCCAGACAGTAGGGATTGGTGAACAGCACATTCTTTTCCCGCTCCGGGGTCACGGAGATGCCGGACACGCCCACATCGTACTTGCCGGTCTGTACGCCGGGCAAAACAGAGTCAAAGTCCATCTGCTGGATGTCCAGCGTTACGCCCAGATCCGCGCAGATCAGGTTCAGAAGGTCGATCTCAATACCGACGACTTCGTTATTGTCCAGGGCTTCAAAGGGAGGGAAGTCGGGGCTGGTGGCGATGACCAGCTTGCCGGCCTTCTGCACATCGCTGAGGGAGGTGCCGCTGCTGCCGCAGCCGGTCAGGCTCAGGGCCAGCATCATGGCCGCTAATACCAAAGCAAAAATCTTTTTCATCGTTTTTATTCTCCTTTACAAACATTTTTTACATACTTTAGCTGCGCCTTGACGGATTCCGGGGAAGTACCGCCCACGGAAATACGCTTTTGCACGCAGGTATTCAGATCAATCGCTTCGTAGAGGCCCTCGTCAAACAGAGGAATGAAGGATCGGTAGTCTGCCAGAGGCAGGGTTTCCAGCACGCAGCCGTCAGCAATGCATTTGGCCACAATCTCGCCGGAAATTTTGTATGCGCTGCGGAAGGGCAGGCCCTTGCGCACCAGATAGTCGGCCAGATCGGTGGCGTTGATGAAGCCGGTTTGTGCCGCTTTTTTCATGTTGTCGGGCAAGGGTTTCATGGTGGCGATCATGGGAGCAAAGACCTGCAGGCACATCTTCACGGTGTCTACAGCGTCGAAGGTGCACTCCTTGTCCTCCTGCATATCCTTGTTATAGGCCAGCGGCAGCCCCTTCAGGCTGGTCAAAAGCGCCATCAAATCGCCGTAAACGCGGCCGGTCTTGCCGCGCACCAGCTCTGCCATGTCGGGGTTCTTTTTCTGGGGCATGATGGACGAGCCGGTAGTGTAGGCATCGCTCAGCTCAATAAACTGAAATTCCCAACTGCTCCACAGGATGAGCTCCTCGGAAAAACGGGACAGGTGCATCATCAGCATGGCGATGGCGCTCATGGTCTCCACGCAGAAGTCACGGTCGGATACCCCGTCAATGCTGTTCAGGGCTATTCCGTCAAAGCCAAGCGTCTTGCTTTCCATGTAACGGTCGGTGTTATAGGTGGTGCCGGCCAGGGCACAGCAGCCGATGGGGGATACATTCATGCGCTTGCGGCAATCTTTCAGGCGATCCACATCGCGCAGCAGCATCATGGCATAGGCCAGCAGATGATGGGCAAACAGGATGGGCTGTGCCCGCTGCAGATGGGTGTAGCCGGGCATGATGACATCCTGATTTGCCTCTGCCTGCCCGACAATGGCGGCAATGACGGATTCGGTCAGCGCCATGATCTCGCTCACTTCGTCGCGCAGGTAAAGACGCATATCCAGCGCCACCTGATCGTTGCGGCTGCGTGCCGTGTGCAGTTTTTTGCCCACATCACCCAGTCGGGAGGTCAGCTCCTGCTCCACAAACATATGAATGTCCTCGCAGGAGAAATCAACGGCCAGCGCGCCGGATTCCAGATCGTGCAGAATCGACTCCAAACCGGCGATCAGCGTGTCGGCCTCGGCGGGGGTGATGATATGCCGGGCACCCAGCATGGCGGCGTGCGCCATACTGCCGGTAATATCCTGTTGATACAGACGCCAGTCAAACCGAATGGAGGAGTTAAAGTCGTCTGCCCCTTGATCCACATGGCCGGCAGTCCGACCGGCCCACATTTTAGCCATGATTGTTCAGTCCTTTGCTAAGTAGTTGCCCGGCAGCGCCGCCGTATGCTTCTGCCGAAGGCTGCGGCCTTGCCGCTTTTTTAACCGTGTTTGTTTACGACACGCTTACAGCTTGCCCAGCTTGCGGTAAGCCTCCACCTTGGTGGGAAGTCCCCAGCAGTTGATGAAGCCGGCGGCCTGCGCCTGGTCGTAATCGCTTTCACCGAAGGTAACCAGATTTTCCGAGTACAGGGAGCAGGGAGAGGTCAGACCGGCGTTGATCATGTTGCCCTTGTAGAGCTTCAGCTTCACAGTGCCGGTAACATTCTTGTTGCTCTCGTTTGCAAAGGCAGTCAGGGCCTCCTGCAGGGGCGTATACCATTTGCCGTTATACAGCAGATCGGCATAGTCAACTGCCAGCTTCTGCTTCAGATGCATGGTCTCCTTATCAACCGTAATCATTTCCAACTGCTCGTGTGCGTGGTACAGAATGGTGCCGCCCGGCGTCTCGTAGATGCCGTGGTCCTTCATGCCGATCAGACGGTTCTCCACAATATCCAGAATACCGATGCCGTTGGCGCCGCCCAACTCGTTGAGCTTGGCAATGACGGCAGAGGGCTTCATCTTCTCGCCGTTGACGGCGACGGGTACGCCGGCTTCAAAGTCAATGGACACCAGCGTGGGTACATCGGGCGCCTGATAGGGAGATACGCTCATCTCCAGGAAACCTTCCTTGTCCAGATCCGGCTCGTTGGCGGGATCTTCCAGATCCGGCCCCTCGTGACTCAGATGCCACAGGTTCTTGTCCTTGGAGTAGTTGGTCTCGCGGGAGATTTTCAGAGGTACATTGTGGGCCTCGGCGTAGTCGATCTCCTCGTCACGGGATTTGATATCCCACTCACGCCAGGGAGCAATGACCTTCATGTCGGGAGCAAAGTGCTTGATGGCCAGCTCGAAACGGACCTGATCGTTGCCCTTGCCGGTGCAGCCGTGGGCGATGGCGTCGGCACCTTCGGCAACGGCGATCTCGGCCAGCTTCTTGCCGATCACGGGACGGGCAAAAGCGGTGCCCAGCAGATACTTCTCATACTTGGCGTCCATCTTCAGGCAAGGGATGATAATATCGTTCACCATCTCGTCGGTCAGGTCGGCCACAATCAGCTTGCTTGCGCCGGTCTTGAGGGCCTTTTCCTCCAGACCGTCCAGCTCATCGGCCTGCCCCACATTGCCGGCCACGGCAATGATCTCGGGATTGTTGTAGTTCTCCTTCAGCCAGGGGATAATGATGGATGTATCCAAACCGCCGGAGTAGGCCAGCACGATTTTCTTAATCTCATTTTTATTCATAATGTGTTCCTCCGTTAAAGTATTTTATGCATAAATATTACAATAAAATGGGAGAATATGCATAATATACGGGCATAAATGAATAAATACGCGGGAGCTGCAGAGGGGGACATTCTGCGTGCATACCGGATGAATAGGCAAATCATATGTGAATACAGGGAAAGTGTGTAGAGGGTCCGTCCGGATATGTCCGCGGCGCCTTTTTTTTGCTAAAAAATTCCAGCCCAACATCACCTTTTTTTACTTGACATGAAACCATGTGATTTGCACAAAGTAATGTTGTCGTCGGCGACAACAATTTAATAAGGGGTGATCCAATGCATGAAGCGCAAACAAAGCGAACCGTGCAGCGTTTCGCTGCATTTGTGCTGGCAGCCGTTTTATCACTGTTCTCGTGCTGCCAGTGGGCATGGGCAACACCCGGTGAACGCTGCTTGATCCCATTGGGTAAGGCGGTGGGCATCAAACTTTTTGCCGACGGCGTATTGATCGTGGCTACCTCGGAAGTGGAAGTGCAGGGAAAAACGGTATCTCCTGCTAGGGATTGCGGCTTAAAGGAAGGAGACCTGCTTCTCCGGATGAATGAGCAAAAAATCGAGTCAACGGAGCATCTGCAGTCCCTCTTGCAGGAGAACGGTGCTGACGCGGTGACTTTATCGGTCAAGCGCGGCAGCAAAACGATGGATGTTTCTGCCAAGCCGGTAGTCTGTGGTGATGGCGTTTGCCGCCTGGGCGCATGGATCCGCGACAGCATGGCAGGCATCGGCACCCTGACCTATTATGATCCCACAAGCGGCGAATACGGCGCGCTCGGCCACGGAATTACGGATGTGGACACGCACCAATTGATGCCGCTTTCCTCCGGCTCCATCATGGAGACCACGGTGAAGGCGGTTAAGAAGGGCACTCGCGGCGATCCGGGTGAGCTGAAAGGCGACTTTTCCGTGCAGCGCGATGTAGGCACTGTGTCAGCCAATACCGAGGGCGGTATCTTCGGTACGGTAGACGATCAGAACTTCCTCAGTAAAGCCAAGGCCATTCCCGTGGCAAGCGTTCAGGAAGTGACCATCGGCAAGGCGACCATCCTTGCTACGGTCAGCGGCAGTGAAACGCAGGAGTATGCGGTGGAAATCGTCAAACTGTATGACGGCAGCCAGCCAACGCGTAATCTGCTGCTGCGGGTAACGGATCAGCGATTGCTGAACACTACCGGCGGTATCGTGCAGGGAATGAGCGGCAGCCCGATCCTCCAGAACGGTAAATTTGTGGGAGCAGTGACCCATGTTCTGGTAAATGATCCCCAGCAGGGCTATGGCATATTGATGGAAAATATGCTCCATGCGGCGGGATAAAAAAATGAGAAAACCGGGGATTTTCCCCGGTTTTCTCTCTATACAGAAAGGAGGCGAGAGGAATGAAATCCGTATTGATAAAGGATACCACCCGGGAGGAGCGCATGGAGATCGTCCGGCGCGGCTTATCGGCCTGCGGCGGTGCCTGCGAAAACTGCAACGGCTGCGACAATGTGGGCGGCGGCCGGGTAGAGGCGATCTATCAGCCGTATATTGACGGCGAGAAGGAGCTGCGGCAGATCAATGAGGAATATCGACGCGGCCTGGTGCGCTGACACAGGATATAGGACGTCTATCGACGCATCACTACAAGATGTGACAAGATGCACAATACTTGTCGGAAAAGGTTGAACGATTATTGGATAAATTCGACAATATATCCTTGAATAGGATGTCTGATTCTGCTAATTTATAACCGAGGCAAGCGATTCATGTTGATTTGCCGCACATAGCTGACAGCGCTGTGATTATTTTGGTTGGAAAAGGAATGGAATGTTATGAAGAATGAGACGAAGGTACTTCTCGCCGACGCAAGCGAGGAAATGCGGCTTTTGCTGAAACAGAGCATAGAAAACACGGGGGAATTTGCGGTGGTCGGATCAGTCGGTGACGGACGGGAAGCAGCACTTCAGATCGAAAAAACACAACCGGATCTGCTGGTAATGGACATTATGCTGCCGGGTCTGGACGGTTTCGGTTTACTGCGCCAGATGCAAAACCGGAAAGCCCACATGCCGCGGGTCATCGTGGTGTCCGCTTTTTGCGGCGAGCGGACGATTGCAGAGGCGTTGGAGCTGGGCGTGAGTTATTTCCTGCCCAAGCCCTGCAGCGCGGAATCTCTGCTGGAGCATATGCGCCATGCCTGCGGCGAAGGCAGCAAATCGCCTGCAACGCCGCTGCTGGAGAGCCGCGTGACCGCCGTGATTCACGAAATCGGCGTTCCTGCGCACATAAAAGGATACCAGTATCTGCGCGAGGCCATTATGATTGCGGTACATGACATGGATGTCATCAATGCCGTGACGAAGGTGCTGTATCCGGAAGTTGCCAAGCATTTCGGCACCACACCCTCCCGTGTGGAGAGGGCGATCCGCCACGCAATCGAAGTGGCATGGGACCGGGGTGACCTGGAAACGCTGCAAAAGTACTTCGGCTACACGGTCAATTCCACTAAGGGCAAGCCGACGAACAGCGAGTTCATCGCCATGATCGCAGATCGCCTGCAGCTGCAGATGAAGCAGAAACGGGCATAACCAAAACCGTTGTGCGCCAACGGATTGCAAAAATCAACCAATTCTTTTGCGCAAAAAAAATGAACACTCCTGATTTGCCGAAAACCGGTCAATCAGGAGTGTTTTCTATGTAACGGAAACAATGCGTATGGTACAGGCGCCTGTGCCGTCAGAACAGCGTCATGGCAAAACCCACGATAACGGGGATGGTGAGCACAGAGAACAGGGTTTGCAGCGATACCACGCCGGAGGACAGCGCCGTATCCTGGCCGAATTTGGCGGCAAACATACTCAGCAGTGCGGCGGGAGGCGTGCTGGCTGCCGCCACGGTGGCAATTGCCACATCGTGAGCGGGCCTGAAAAGCAGGCACAGACCCAGCGCAGCGGCAGGCAGGAGCAGCAGACGCATGGCGGCGGACACCCACATGGTACGGCAGCGCAGCACTATCTTGAAGTTCGCCTGAGAGAGCTGGTAGCCCAAAATAATCATGGGCAGCGGCGTATTCAGGTGGGAGAGATATTCCACCGGCGTATAGAGAATGTCAGGCAGGGAGATGCGCAGCACATAGAGCAAAGAGGCCACCGCCACGCTGATGACGCCGGGATTGAGCAGCAGCGGCTTTACGGAGACCTTGCCCTTGCCGCCGGACATCAGATACAGCCCGTATGTCCAGGCCGTAACGGTGAAGACCAGCACATAGGCCGAGCCGTAGAACACGCCGATGGTGCCCAGAAGTGCCGTTTGCAGGGGGTAGGCCATAAAGCCGCAGTTGGAGAGCACCGTGCCGAAGCGCAGGGCCTGCTGCCGCTTGAGATCGCTATCTCGCAGGAAAAGCGTGACAGCGGCAATATTGAGAAGGTGGATCGCAACGGCGAAGACAAGCGCCGTGCAGAAATTGTGGAAATTTTCGCTGTCAAAGGGCCGCTGGAATGCCACGACCATCATGCACGGGGATACCACATATATGACCAGATTGGTCATGCCCACCGAGGCTTTTTCGCCCAGCAGCTTCGACTTGCCCAGCACAAAGCCTGCGCCGACTACGATAAACAGGATCAACACCTGTTTGCCTACCATCAAAAACGAAGCGATCATAGGGGAATACTCCTTATCAGAAGATAAAAAACTAATCGTAAAGAGTCTATCACAAAACCGCCCCGTGTCAAGAGTTGAAGGTTGTTTTCATGGAGAAAATAGTCTATAATATACATTTGAGATGCAAAGATGAGGAGGAACAACTCCATGAAACTGATGGTTCTCGACGGCAATAGCATCGTCAACCGCTCCTATTACGGGATCCGCCCGCTGACCACGCGGGACGGTTTATATACCCATGCCGTTTTCGGCTTTTTGACCACCCTGCAGCGCCTGACGGAGGAGGAGCAGCCGGAGGCGCTGTGCGTCACCTTTGACCGGCGCGAGCCCACCTTCCGCCATCAGGCAGACGAGCACTACAAGGCTCAGCGCAAGGGGATGCCGGAAGAGCTGGCGATGCAGATGCCGGTGCTGAAAGAGGTGCTGGACGCCATGAACATTCCCCGCTATGAGATGGCAGGTTATGAGGCGGACGACCTGATCGGTACCATCTCCCGCAAGTGCGAGGCGCAGGGTTGGGAGTGTGTGGTTGTGACCGGCGATAAGGACAGCCTGCAGCTCATTACCGACCATACCAAGGTCAAATTGGTATCCACCCGCATGGGACAGACCACCACCAAGGACATGACGCCCGCTTCGTTCCGCGAGCAGTACGGCTTCGACCCTGTTCACATGATCGATCTCAAGGCCCTGATGGGCGATCCCTCCGACAATATCACCGGCGTGCCGGGCGTGGGGGAGAAAACCGCCATGGCGCTGATTCAGGAATACCAAAGCATCGACGCCATTTATGAGAAGCTGCCTGACATCCACGCCAAGCCTGCCGTGATCCGCAAGCTGACCGAGGGTGAGGAAAGCGCCCGCCACTCTTATTATCTTGCCGCCATTGTTACCGATGCGCCGCTGGCGTTCGACCCGCAGGAGAATCTGCGCAAGCCGTTTTCACCCGACTTGTACGAGCTGTTTCTGCGTTTGGAATTTACCAAGCTCATCGACAAATACGGCCTGCAGCCGGCTACGGAAGCGGCTGAAAAGCAGGCGGATTTTGCCGTGACCGTGGAGCAGGTGACGGAGGGGGAAACGGCGCAGAAATGGCTGGCGTGCTGGCGCGGCGCAGACCATGTGGCGGTGTATGCCCTGCCGGATCTGCGCGCGATCGGCGTGCTTTGCCGGACAGACGAGGAAAACGCCGTCATGGCGGAGCTGTTCTTCGACCGCTATGACGGTGACTGGAACGCACTGCTCAATGCGCTGTTTGCTGAGGACATCAAAAAGGTGTCCCACCATGTAAAGGATTTGATACGCACCCTGCTGGAAAACGGCTTGCGTGCGGACGGGTTTGTGTTCGATACGGCGCTGGCCGCCTATCTGCTGGATGCTACCGCCGCGCAGTACGATCTGCAGCGTCTGTTTGTATCCTATTATCACGAGGAGCTGCCCAAGCCGGTACATTTGGAGGACGACGCATTCTCGCTGCTGGGTGACACGGCAGCGGCCGAAGCGGCGCTGGACAGCTACACCGCCGCCGTGGATGCGCTCTACGGCACGCTGCGGCCCCTTTTGCAAGAGCGGGAGATGTGGGAGCTTTATACCAGGGCGGAATTGCCCCTGTGCCGCGTATTGGCGGAGATGGAGATCGCCGGCTTTAAGGTAGACGGCAAGGCACTGGCGGAATTCGGTCAGATGCTTTCCTCCAGCATTGCGAAGCTGGAGGGCCGCATTTATGAGGCAGCCGGTGCGCCGTTCAACATCAATTCACCCAAGCAGCTGGGCACGGTGCTGTTTGAAACGCTGCAGCTGCCCCATGGAAAGAAAACAAAGACCGGCTGGTCCACCAATGCCGATGTGCTGGACAAGCTGCGCTTTGCCCACCCCATTGTGGACGATATATTGACCTACCGTCAGTACACCAAGCTGAAAAGCACCTACGCCGACGGGCTTTTGAAGGTCATTGGACCGGACGGCCGCATTCACACCAATTTCCAAATGACCGTCACCGCTACGGGGCGGCTGAGCTCCACCGAGCCGAATCTGCAGAATATTCCCACCCGCACGGAACTGGGCAGTCAAATGCGACGTATGTTTGTGGCAGATGAGGGGAATGTGCTGGTGGATGCCGACTATTCCCAGATCGAGCTGCGGCTGCTTGCCCACATGGCCGGTGATGAAGTCATGCGGCAGCAGTTCCTCTCCGGCGCGGATTTCCACACCGCCACGGCGGCCAGAGTGTTTCATCTGCCCACCGAGGAAGTGACCCAGCAGATGCGTTCCCGCGCCAAGGCGGTGAATTTCGGCATCGTCTATGGCATTTCCGCTTTTTCCCTCAGCCAGGACATCGGTGTGTCCGTGGCGGAGGCCAAGGACTATATGGAGCGCTACTTTAACACCTACCGCGGCGTGAAGCAGTATATGAGCGATGTGGTGGAAAAGGCCAGAGAGCAGGGCTATGTGGAAACGCTGCTGCACCGCCGCCGGGATCTGCCGGAGCTGAGCAGCTCCAAGTTCAACCTGCGCGCTTTCGGTGAGCGCGTGGCGCTGAATATGCCCATTCAGGGCACGGCCGCCGATGTGATGAAGCTGGCGATGGTGCGCGTGTATGAGCGGCTGAAAAGGGAAAATTTGCGCGCCAAGCTCATCATGCAGGTGCACGACGAACTGATTGTGGAGTGCCCGATCGGTGAGCGTGAGCAGGTGGAAGTGCTGCTGCGGGAGGAGATGGAGCAGGTGATGCAGCTGTCTGTGCCCCTGTTGGCAGAGGCGCACAGCGGGTCGGATTGGCTCAGCGCGAAGGGATGAATCCTCAGAAAATGCGTTCCCTTATTTCGCGTTACGCGGACGGGAAATGCTGTGAGGCTTTCAGATAGAGAAAGGAAATAAGGCTATGGAGATAAAAGTCGTTCCCATGACGGCAGACCATCTGGAGGAACTGGAAAAGCTGGAGCGTATCTGCTTTTCCCGCCCGTGGTCGCGGAAAATGCTGGCGGAGGAACTGGAAAACGAGTGTGCCGCCTTTCTGGTGGCAGAGGATGCCGCAACAGGCCAGGTGGTCGGCTATGCCGGATTGTTGGTGGTGGCCGATGAGGGCTACATCACCAATGTGGCGGTGTTCCCGGCCTATCGCCGCCGGGGCATTGCGACGCAGCTCATTCAGGTGTTTATTAACTTCGCCAAGGGCAACCGTCTGGCATTTTTGACGCTGGAGGTGCGGCCCGGCAATGCCGCGGCTATCGCCCTGTATCAAGGCTTTGGCTTTAAGGAAGCGGGCCGGAGGAAGAACTACTATGACCTGCCGAAAGAGGATGCGCTGATCCTGACGCGTGTATTCGGCGATGAGGAGGATGCGCAGTGAATATCTTGGCTTTTGAATCCTCTTGCGATGAAACCGCGGTAGCTGTCGTCCGTGACGGACGCACGGTGCTCAGCGACGCCATCCTTTCCCAGGCGGATATGCACGCGCTCTACGGCGGCGTGGTGCCGGAGATCGCGTCCCGTAAGCATGTGGAGGCCATTACCGGTTTGACCGATCAGGCCTTGCGCGAGGCCGGTGTGACGAAAAAGGACATTGACGCGGTGGCGGTTACCTATGCCCCGGGCTTGATCGGGGCGGTACTGGTGGGGGTCAGCTTTGCCAAGTCCGTGGCCTACGCCCTGGGTGTGCCGCTGATCCCCGTACATCATATACGCGGACATATTGCGGCCAACTATCTGGCATTTCCGGAGTTGGAGCCGCCGTTTCTGGCGCTGGCGATCTCCGGCGGCAATACGCTGATCGTGGATGTGCGCGATTATACGGATATGGCGATCTTAGGCGCCACCCGTGACGATGCGGCAGGGGAGTGCTTTGACAAGGCGGCCCGTGTGTTAGGGCTGCCCTACCCCGGCGGCAAGCCCATGGATCAGTTGGCGCAGCGGTCGAAAGGCGGCAAGTATGTGCTGCCCCGTGCCCATGTGGAGGACGCACCCCTTGACATGAGCTTTTCCGGCCTGAAGACAGCAGTGGTGAATCTGGCACACAATGCGCAGCAGAAGGGTGAGGCCCTTGACGCAGCGGCACTGGCACGCGATTTCGCCCGGGCGGTCAGCGATGAACTGGTGCCCCGCACGGTGGAGGCACTGCGCATGACAGGCCGCAGGAAGCTGGCAGCGGCCGGCGGCGTGGCAGCCAACTCCGTCATTCGTGCCGATTTGGAGCGCGCCTGCGCCGAAGAGGGCGTGAAGCTGTATCTGCCGCCGCTGAAGCTGTGCGGCGACAACGGTGCCATGATCGGTGCGCAGGGCTATTATGAGTATATGGCGGGCCACACGGCGCTGCTGGACTTGAACGCCTATGCCACTATGGAGCTGAGCGACAGTTTGGAGGATATGATATAGGCAAAAAAATACGCGGCTGCGTCATGCAGCCGCGTATTTTTTGCAGCCATGCGGTCATAATGCCGATATTATGGAAAGTAAAAAAACGACAAAAGAAAATATGACAGCAAATAAGAAATTATGTCAATAAAAAACGGCGACTTTCACTCGTGAAAAACGGTGTTTTCGGCAATTGTAAAAAAGCAGTAAAAAATGGTGAATATGTTGAAAATAAAGAGAAATACAAGTGTGGAAAAGTATGTGGAAAATGTGGATAACTATTTGTAAAGCATTATCAAAATAAAAATTATGTAAAATAAAAAAGACTGTGCGAAAGATTTGGAGAAACGGCAGAGAACACAAGAAAATAGCGAAGGTTATTGACTTTTGGGCAAATAGTCAAATTGACGAATGGAATTTTGCTGCGAGCTGATCCACCGACAAAATGATCCTATTTTTGAAAGTATTCCGCCGCGATTACGATTCGTATTCTGCTGTGGGAGAAAAATAAGTGGTTGCGTGAGGCGGCGAGATGTGGTATGATAGGTGGGCATAAGAAATTGGGAGAGTTATCGAAGTGGTCATAACGGGGCTGACTCGAAATCGTGGTCGCTATCGGGTAGCCTCCTAAGCGAAAACCCTTGATTTTACGGGGTTTTTCGGGTATCTTTAACTGAATATTTTTCTTTGTTCTCCCCATCAGTTCTCCCCGTTTTCTGAGGTGCTGATGTTGAGATAAATACGGAGACGTATCGAAGTGGTCAT